>NZ_CP053108.1:0-622082 GCF_013009075.1 Halomonas sp. TA22
ACCCTCCTGGTCGAAACCGGCAACGCTCTTCAGGAATTCCTGCACTTCAGGGGTATCGAAAATCTTCACGGTCATGGCGATTTCCTCAATCGTTTTGTCGTTGTGTCCCGCCTGGGGCGAGAATTGGCGTGATGATGCAACTCAGGTGTCGTCCTCACGGATGGACGACGGATGGCGACACAGCGGCTTGACGCTGATCTCCATGTAGGGAAAAAGGGGCAGGTTGGAGATGATCTCCTGCAGCTCGGCGTTATCCTCGACGTCAAACACGCTGACGTTGGCGTAGCTGCCGGCGACCCGCCACAGGTGGCGCCACTTGCCGGCGCGCTGTAGCTCCTGGGAGTAGGCTTTCTCGGTCGCCTTGATCTTGGCGGCCTGCTCGGCCGGCATGTCTGGCGGCAGTTTGACGGTCATTTCCACCTGAAACAGCATGTGATGCTCCTCCTCGTTCGGGCATCAGTCCTTGCGGACGTAATGCGCCAGCTTGTCTTCATCCAAGGTGATGCCGAGCCCGGGACCTTTCGGCAGATCGACACCGAACTCGCGATAGTTGAGCGGCTGGGTGACGATGTCGTCCTTGAGCAGCAGCGGGCCGAACATCTCGGTGCCCCAGGTCATCTCGCCGAGGGTCGCCCAGGCGTGCAGCGAGGCGGCGGTGCCGATGGTCCCTTCCAGCAGGGTGCCGCCATAGAGTCCAATCCCTGCGGCCTGGGCCAGGTGGGCCAGCTCCAGCGCACCGTAGAGGCCTCCGGACTTGGCGATCTTCAGTGCATAGGCGCCGCTGAAGCCGCCCGCCGCCAGTTCGAAGCCATCGCGGGCATCCTGTACCGCCTCGTCGGCCAGCATCGGCACGTTGAAGCGGTTGGCCAGGCGGATCAGGCCATCATGCTCGCGAGCGGGAAGCGCCTGTTCGATCAAATCGATGCCGGCGTCCTGCAGGGCCTGGATGCCACGTACCGCGGTGGACTCGTCCCAAGCCTGGTTGACGTCGACGCGTACACTGGCCCGGTCACCCAAGGCTTCCTTGATGGCCGCCACGTGCTTGACGTCGTGGTCGACCGGGTTGGCACCGATCTTGAGCTTGAAGTCGCAGTGACGACGGTCACTCAGGCGCTGGAAGGCCTCGTCGATATCGCGCTGGGTATCGCCGCTGGCCAGGGTCCACAACACCGGCAAATGATCGTGGCGCGCCCCCCCCAGCAGCTCGGCGACCGGCAAGCCCAGACGCTTGCCCTGGGCATCCAGCAGCGCGGTTTCCAGCGCCGACTTGGCGATCGTGTTACCACGCGCATGGCGATTGAGTCGCGCCCTTAGGACGTTGACGTTGCTGGCCGGCTGGCCGATCAGTAGCGGCGCCAGGTAGGCATCGATATTGCGCTTGATGCTCTCGGGACTCTCAGGCCCGTAGGCCAGGCCACCGATGGTGGTACCCTCTCCCAAGCCCTCAACGCCGTCGCTGTCGCGCAGCCGCACGATGACCATGGTCTGACAGGCCATGGTGGTCATGGAGAGCTTGTGCGGGCGGATGGTCGGCAGGTCGACCAGCAGCGTGTCGATGGCGGCGATGACGGCGGACATGAGAGATGGCGCTCCAGCAATCGGTTGGCGGTGACTGAAGGGCAGTCTGATTGCGTCTGGCCTGTACAACCAATATCGTTTGAGTGCTCAGCCATACTCAGGAGGTATCATGGAGCTTCGCCACTTGCGCTACTTCTGCATCGTCGCCGAGGAGCTCAACCTCACCCGCGCAGCCGCCAAACTGCACATGGCGCAACCGCCTTTATCGCGTCAAATCAAGCAATTGGAGTCTGAATTAGGTGCCGACCTTTTTCATCGCAGCCCGCGCGGACTGCGCCTTACTGCGGCGGGTCAGTTCTTTTATGAGCATACCCTGCAGATACTGGAGAAGGTCGAGGTCACCACCGCCGCGACACGCCGCATGGCACGCAGCAAGCGCCGCCTGTTCGGCATCGGCTTCGTGCCCTCGGTGTTCTATGGCCAGCTGCCGCTGCTGGTGCGCGATTTACGACAAAAGGATGATGTCGAGCTGACCCTCGCCGAGCTGACTACCGTGCAGCAGATCCAGGCGCTCAAGGCGGGACGTATCGATATCGGCTTCGGTCGCCTGCGCATCGACGACCCCGACGTGGAGCAGGAAGTGCTGTTCGACGAGCCGCTGATGGCGGCATTGCCCAGCGACCACCCGCTGGCCAACATCCGCCCGACCCTTGCCGAGCTCGCCGACTACCCGCTGGTGCTGTTTCCGGCTAAACCACGCCCTAGCCTGGCCGACATCACCCTGGGGCTATTCCGCCGCCAGGGCCTCAAGGTCAGCGTGGCCCAGGAAGCCAACGAGCTGCAGACCGCGCTGAGCCTGGTGGCGTCGGAAATCGGTATCACTCTGGTGCCGGAGCAGGTCAAGCGCGTGCAGCGCGATGGCATCGTATTCACCTACCTCGACGACCGCAGCATCACCTCGCCGGTGATCTGCAGCCGGCGCAAAGGCGAGCAACCTTCGCCGATCATGCACCAGGCGAATGCCATCTTGGAGGTGCTGGTGGAGAATCGGCGAACGGGGCGTTATCCGTGAAGGGGCATTATCAGAGCTTCTTCAAGCTGTCGTTATAGAGTGTCTCTTTTCTAGCTTTCAATCCTTGTTAACTTTGAGATCATGAAATTTTTCACCTCATTTAAAACTCATCCCTGTTGAGTTCATTGGAAATTTCATGGCGGTGGTCGTTAGGAAGCGAAGCCTGATCATCCAGATCGGTAATGGCTGTGCATACACCGAGCAGTGGGATCAGCCGATAACCACGGCGCCTCCCTGTTTATTTAAGTAGGCGAATGGCATGATCTTCAACATACTCAGAAAGCCCCGCCTCCCCGAACTCACGCCCTATGCCGCTAAGTTTGATGCCGCCAAATGGCATTCGAAGGTCCAGGGACTCAAAGGAGTGGGTGTTGACAAAAGTGCTTCCTGCCTCGATGCGAGAGGCCAGCTTCATCCCACGCTCATGATTAGTCGTCCAGATAGACGATCCAAGGCCATAGTCAGTATCATTTGCCCACTCGACGACTTGATCCTCATTATCGTAAGGGATCACTGGAATGATAGGTCCAAACTGCTCACAGCAACTCACTTCGTCGCTATGGGACGCACCTATAACGACATGCGGGAGCACATAATAACCATCATTTTTATCTACCCCCTCTGCCAAGCGACCCAGTTCAACAACACGGGCACCCGACGCCTTGGTGGAATCAATCAGCTTGCAAACATTGCGGTATTGAGCCTCAGTTGCAAGCGGCCCGAACTTGACTCCCTCCATCAAGCCATGGCCGACCACAAATTCTTCGACCCGGCTGCATAGGGCGTCGACAAAGCGGTCATGCATCGACGCTGGCACATAAATTCTCTTGACCGCAAAGCAGATTTGCCCAGAACGTGTAAAGATACCCGGGATCATACGATCCAACGTATTTTCGATATCGGCATCGTCAAGCACAATTGCCGGATCATTTCCTCCCAATTCAAGAGTGACGTTCTTGATTGTGCCAGAGGCGCTAGCCATCACCGAACGAGCGGTTGTCGTCCCTCCCGTGAACCCAACTTTGCGTACCAGCGGATGAGTTGTCAGGGCCTCGCCTACTTCTGCATCACCATGGACAACATTGATGACACCCGGAGGAAACAGAGCCGCCATACGCTGCAAGGCAATAGTCAGCGCAGCAGACGCGAATGGCGATGGCTTGAGTACCAAAGTATTGCCAGTCGCCAACGCAGGCGCCAACTTCATCATGGTGAGAACTACCGGCATGTTCCAAGGCACTATGGCCGCCACAACCCCGCGTGGCTGTTTTTCGATACGAATTGTGCACTGTTCATCGTCGATATTGATAGGCTCAAGAAATTTCTCGGCAAGGCTAGCCGTGTGCTGTAACACTCCTTTTCCAAGAGCAAAGTCAGTCTGAGCTTCCCAAAGCAAGCCTCCATGCTCACGAACCAAAAGTGGAGCCAGTTCTTCAGCACAGTCACCGAGAACTTCACCTGCTTTCATCATAAGATCGACCCGAGTCTTTGGTTCAATCTTTCTCCATGAAAGGTAAGCTTGATGCGCTGCGTGGATGGCTCTATCAGCATCTTCGGCGGTACCCACAGCCACTTTAGCCACAACATCCGAGAGTTTTCCCGGATCTATATGGTCTCGATATTTGCTAGTCTCCACAACATCACCAGCAATTAAATGACCAATCTTCACAACATCATTTTTTACAGAAAGCATGTAAAACTCCTTAATTAGCATCAGACATCACAGTTTCGCATGCAAAAGCCGATATGCTGTGCCAGGCATTTTCAGTATCACCTAAGACAAATCACTGCCAGCATCACGTTAATATCCTCTACTTAAGCCTTACAATCGGCTTAATGACAGAGCCATCTTTAGAATCCTCGAAGCCTTTATTTATCTCATCAATAGAATAAAATTTGACAAGCTTATCAAAAGGAAATCTCCCCTGCTTCCACAGGCTCACCAAACGAGGAATAAACTCTTGAGGAATTGCGCTCCCTTGGACCACAGTTTTGAAAGTCCAGCCTTTTACAAGAGAGAGTCCTACTTCAAAGGGAACTTCTGTTCCGGGCGCCGCCGCTCCAACCATTACCAATGTTCCACGAATCCCCAATGCTTCAGCAGCTTTCTTGGTAACTTCAGGAATGGCTGTTGTATCGACAGCATACTTAACACCGTCTCCTCGCGTAATTTTTTTAATCTCCTCTACAACATCTAACCCACTGGAGTTTACTGTATGCGTGGCTCCAATTTCTCGCGCAACATTAAGCCGGGAGTCATGAATATCTACAGCAATGACTGTGGTACAGCCTGCAATCTTAGCAGCCATTATAGCCGCTGACCCTACTGCCCCAACACCAAACACCACTAGTGATGTACCCGCTTCTGGTCTAATTTCGTTAAGAACAGCACCAGCCCCAGTTTGAAAACCACATCCCAAAGGCCCCATCATTTCTAAAGGGACGTCTTTATCAATAACCACGACGCTCTCCTGCACTACATTGGCGTGCGTCGCAAATGATGACTGCCCAAAAAAGTGAGATGATATAGATTCGCCGTGACATGACAGTGATGTTGTGCCATCTCGACGCCGCCCCCCAAAGTCCTCCGCAAACAGGTTTTCGCAATATGCCATTTCCCCTGCTCTACATTGCTTGCATTTTCCACAGTATGCGGCCGATAGCACGACATGGTCGCCCACTTCAATGTTGCTTACCGTACGCCCTACTGCTGTAACGACACCGGCCCCTTCGTGGCCTAACACAGCCGGCAATGGGGTTGGATAAATACCATCTCTCACGACGGCATCAGTGTGGCAGATTCCTGTCGCCACCATTTCTACCCGAACTTCGTTATCTTGAAGAGCATCCAGCTCAAGCGTTTCGACAGAGAGAGGCGCGCCGGTATCACGGGCAACAGCTGCAGTAATTGTCATTGTCATGGGTATCGCTCCTTTCGTATTCTTCAGGAAAACATCGAATTATGGCTTAAATTACCGGCGTCAAGGTTATCGGCATTGATGACTCGGATGAAGTCACGAGGTTCGTTCGTGCGTCAAACCCTGGCGGTAGCGGCCAGCTGGCTGGCCTGGTCCTGCTCGTCTTCCTTGGCTCGCGGACGCACCCTCCTGGTCGAAACCGGCAACGCTCTTCAGGAATTCCTGCACTTCAGGGGTATCGAAAATTTTAATCGTCATTGCGTATATTCCATGGTGGGTTTTATTAGGAATAATCCTTCAGTGCTGTGAATTGCTGAAAGCTATCAGGCAAAAGCAGTGAGAGACGTAGACTCCCAGGCCAGCCGCACTTTCGCGGCGAGTACGTCATCTTGCGGATCGTGGTTCCACAGCCAGTCGAAGCGGGTCTCCAACTCGGAAGCTACTTTTTCTTCGTCATCGCCAATACCGGGGGCGCTGAGCTCATAGAGGTCCCCCGCTTCGTGGGAGGTGCGCTGTACCTTGCAGGTACGCTCATGACGAACCGCCTCGAAGGACGCCAAAACTTGCTGGGAGTTGTGCCGGGTGCAGGCTTGATCGGTGAGCAGACTAGCCAGTACGTAGGCGTCTTCTAGGGCTTGGCCGGCCCCCGCCCCTTGGTGGGGTACCATCGCATGGGCCGCATCCCCCACGATCAGCACTCGATCGCGGTGATAGCGAGGCAGTTCCGGCAGTTCATGCAGCGCCCAACGGGTAGGCTCGGGAATGCACTCCAAGATCGCCTGAGAGGCAGCGCCCCAACCCTCGAATACACCCAGCATCTCCTCTTGGCTCACAGGCTTGACCCACGCTTCGCCTTCAGGAAGCGTAGGGGTGGCGGTGGAGCGGTCTGTGATAAAAGCCACCACATTGATCAGCTCGGACTGCTTGACCGGGAAGGTCAGGATGTGGCGATCAGGACCAAGGTACATCTGCGGTACCAGAGCCAGGCGCTTGTCAGCGCCCTTGGCCGCCATGGCCGCCTCCAGCTGCTCGGTGGGAATCATCCCGCGATAGGCATAGGTGCCGCTCCACAACGGGCCGAGGTCACCGTACTGCGCCGGAGGCAGCACATGCTCCCGAGCCGCCGACTTGATGCCGTCGAAGCCAATCAGGATATCGCAGCGATGGCGGCTACCATCCTCGAAAGCCACCTCGACGCCGTCTGCATCCTGCTGGACCTCGATACAGCGCTTCCCGAACTGAGCAATCCCTTCAGGCAGGTTGGCTACGATAGCATCCAGGAAATCAGCTCGGTGCACCGAGGACTGACCGCAACCCGGCGCCAGCGAGGCAGTCAGATAGGCATCGTCATGCCAGCGACGCCACTCGAACCAGACGTCCTCGTAGGGGGGCGGGGAGGAATCGGCGATGTGGCGATATGAACGCTCCAGACCGAGCAGTTGAATAGCCCGAACGGCGTTAGGTCCGAAGGAGACACCGGCGCCAATCTCGGAAAAATGCGGTGCCGCTTCGAAAAGTTGCACATCGAGCCTCGGATCCCGAGAGAGGGCAACGGCGAAGGCCACGCCCCCAATGCCGCCGCCGATGATGCCGATAGAAAAGCGTTCTGGTTGAGGGTCGGATACCATGGTCGTGCTCCCGTGAACTGGCCGGAGGATGTGCCCTCACGCTAGGCACGCGACTTGTCGGCGACCACACAACTCCCTGCATTCACTGCATAAGCAGGGCTAATAAGATTACAAAACAATTATTTAAAGAGTTTCTCGCCTATCGACACTCGACCTATGTCCCATGTGCCGATGGGCGGGAAACACCCCAAACGGATAAGAATGCCATGATCAAACTCTCGGAGATCGACGTGAACCTGCTAGTGGTGTTCGACCTCCTCTATCAGGAGATGAACACCCAACGAGTGGCCCTCCGCCTCGGCCTCACTCAGCCCGCGGTCAGCCACTCTCTGAAGCGGTTACGCACCCTCCTTGGAGATGAACTATTCGAGCGCACCTCTCAAGGGCTGATGCCGACTCCTCTGGCCACTCGTCTCCATATTCCCGTACACCAGGCTCTCACGCAGCTACAGGAAACGCTTAACCAGGCCGAGGATTTTGAACCAACAACCAGTAACCGCACCTTCAATTTCGCCATGACCGACATCGGTGAGATCGTCTTCCTGCCCCGTCTGCTCGAGCGACTGGCCCAAGAGGCTCCAGGCATCTCGCTGAGCACGGTGCGCAATCACAACGAGAAACTGAAGCAGGAGATGGAGGAGGGCCGAATCGACCTGGCGATCGGTCTGATCCCTCAGCTCGGCGCCGGTTTCTACCAGCAGCGGCTGTTCGATCAACGCTATGTCTGCCTGATGCGCGAGGGGCACCCCTGCAGCCAAGTCTCCTTCACCCTGGAAGCGTTCCAAGCCGCTCGGCATGCAGTGGTAGTAGCCAAGGGAACGGGGCACGGCCAGGTCGAGACTTGGCTGTCCAAGGCTGGGGTGAGCCGCCCCGTGCGACTCGAAGTACCTAATTTCGCCGCCGTACCCTATCTCGTCGCCGATAGCGACTTGATCGTGACGGTGACGCACAAACTGGCCGAGGTGACCCGGGAGCGATTCGGGCTATGCATGCGTCCTCCCCCCCTGGAACTCCCTCAGGTGCCCATCAATCTTTTCTGGCATCGGCGTTTTCATCGCGACCCCGGCAACCAGTGGCTGCGCCGTCAGATTTTCGAGATGTTTGCCGAAGAGTGAGCCTCGCCCTCGTCCCCTTATGCAGTCTCGAGGTCATCCACTAGGAGAAACGCTCGGCCCCGCATTGACGAGGCCGAAAAATCCGCTGTCGTGATGACGATTCAGAAATCGAAGAATACCGTCTCGCCTTCACCCTGCAGGCGGATATCAAGACGGTAGCGTACCTTGCCGTCGGCCTCCTCGCGCTTGGCGATCAAGGTCTGTCGGCGCGCCGGCGATTCGACGCGCTTGAGTACCGGGCAGTCGGCGTTGGCCTGCGCTTCATCTTCGAAGTAGAGGCGTGTGTTGAGGTGGATGTTCACGCCACGGGCGAAGATCGTCAGGTTGATGTGCGGCGCCATGGCCTGGCCATCGGCGGTTTTGACCACGCCCGGCTTGACGGTCTTGAGCGTGAACTCGCTGCCGTGATCGAAGGTGGTAGCGGTACGCCCGAAGCTGTTGAACGGCTTGTGCAGATCGTACTCGAGCTGATACTCGCCGCGGCTGTCGGCCTGCCACGCCTCGATGAAGGCGTCGCGCACCAGGTCGCCGTTGCCGTCGATCACGGTGCCGACCACCTCGATGCGCTCACCCTCGGCGTCCGCCTTGGCCATCTCGTTCCAGATCTCCTCGTCGCGGGTCGGGTTGCCGGCGGCGGCCAGGGCCAGGCCGATGTGCACATAGGGGCCGGCGGTCTGGGAAGCGGTCTCGCGCAGGATCATCTCGCTCATGGGAACGGTGTTGGGCTGTTTCATCTTTATTCCCTCCTCACTGATTCTCGAACCCGCTTACTGGTTTTCAAAAAAGGTCTGCAGCTCGCCGCGCACCACCAGGTCGAAGCGGTAGGCCAGGCAATCCATGGAGTTGCTGCGCGCGATGTCCAGGCGACCGATCATGGTCTCGACGGCCTCGGGGTTGCGCAGCGTCTGGACGATCGGGCAGATCGGAATCAGCGGGTCGCCCTCGAAGTACATCTGGGTGATCAGGCGGGTGGAGATCGCCGGTCCCATCACCGAGACGTGGATATGCGCGGGACGCCAGCTGTTGACATCGTTGGGCCAGGGGTACGGGCCGGGCTTGATGGTGCGGAAGCGGTACCAGCCCTGCTCGTCTGTCAGGCAGCGGCCCACGCCACCGAAGTTGGGGTCGAGCGGCGCCAGGTAACTGTCGTTCTTGTGACGATAGCGGCCGCCGGCGTTGGCCTGCCACATCTCCACCAGGGTATGCGGCACGGGCTTGCCGAACTGGTCGATCACGCGGCCGAACATGATGATGCGCTCGCCGATCGGCAGGCTGACCCGCTCGGGATCGCCGCGGAAGTTGAGCAGCAGATCGTTATCGTGGGGGCCCATGCGCAAGTGGCTGAAATCCGGGCCGGTGAGCTCGGAGGCGCTGGGCTTCATCAGGCTGACCAGTGCCTGCTGAGGCGAGCGCGCCACGGTGGTCTTGTAGCCGGGAGCGTAGGCGGGGGGGTGCCAGTCACGGTCGCGCTGCACGAAGCGCTTGTTATCGTGTGTCATCGATGAGGTCTCTTGTCGCCAATAGGGAGCCTTCAGGTGCCCCGAGTGTGGCGAGTTGCCTCAGGCCCGCCAAGTGAAGAGTCGTCTATCTGGCATAACCAAATGGTTATACCTAATACGACGTTAGTCTAGCGCTCTGCGGCAACCTCGCGCAGGGACTCGCAGAAGGCCTCTAACGCCAGCGAGGGCTGCATGCTGGCGTTGGTACAGATGCCCACCGAGCCCCCCTGGGCTTCCAGTGGCAGGGAAAGCTCGACAAGCTCGCCACGCGCGAGGCCGTCGAGTGCCGCTTCGCGGGGAGCGAACCACAGCGCGTCGCTGTGCCGGGCATAGTGGAGGCTGATCGGCAGCGAGAGCGTCTCCAGCAAAGTGGTGGGCAGCGCCAGGGAGTGACGCACGCAGAAGCTGTCGACCTGTTGGCGCAGGGTGGTCTGGGGTGGTGGCAGTGCCCAGGGAAATGCCTCCATCCGTGCGGCAGCAAGCGGCGAGACGTTGGCCAGCGGGTGGCCTTTGCGCGCCACGATGACCAGCGGCTCATAATAGAGATGCTCGAAGTTGAGATCGCGGATCTCGCGAGCCTCGGTCATGCGCCCTACCACCAGATCGAGCTCCCCTGCGCGCAGCCGGGAGAGCAGGAAGGCGCTTGAGCCGGTCATCACGTTCACCCCCACGCCGGCCGCCGGCCAGGCATCCTGCCAGCGCCGAATCGATTCGGGCAGCAGCCGGCTCTCCACCGTGGAGAGCGCACCGATGCGCAGCCACTGCGCCCCCTGGTGGGCATCGCCCACCGCCATGATCCCCTCATCCAGCGCGCGAATCGCCGGCCCGGCATGACGCAGCAGTGTCAGCCCCGTCTGGGTCAGCGCCACCCCTTGCGGCATACGTTCGAACAGCGAAGTGCCCAAGGTCTCCTCGAGCTCACGAATGGTCTTGGACATGCCCGGCTGGGTAATCGCCAGGGCCTCGGCGGCGCGGGCAAAGCTGCGCCGCTTGGCGACCTCGAGAAAGGCCTGCAAGTGGCGCAGCTTGATTCTGGGATTGAGCATGGCGTTCGGTCGGCAGCGGGTTGGCTCTACCTTCGCTCATTGGCGGCCAAAACGGAACCGCTGCGCTAGCCTCGGCACTGCTCGCGCAGCGCAAGGGCGCGCTCGTACACCTCCCGGGCATTGTCGATGCCGCGTGCCTCGAGACGCGCCAGGTAGCGCTCGGTGCCCTCCCGCAATGGCGCCGACCAGGCGGGATCGTTCAGTGCATCCTCCACCTGGCGGATGGTGCCGCCCTGGGCCAGGGCCTCCTCGCGCCCCTCCCGGTCGAGCCGGTCGTAGACCTCGCCGGCACGCTGTGCCCAGGCCATGCCCGAGTGGGAATCGATCACCGCCTGCATCTCTTCGGAAAGACGCTCATAGGAGCGCCGGCTCATCACCGCCACCGCCACGCCGCTGTAGTAGGGCAGCTCGAGATGGTAGTTGGCCAGTTCGTTGATGCCGAAGACCTTCATCGCCTGCCAGGGGAAGCTCAGACCATCCATCACCCCACGCTGCAGCGAGGTATAGATATCGGGTGCCGGCATGCCCATCGGCTGGGCTCCCATGCTGGCGAGCATCTCCCCCGCCACGTCGCTGGGCCGGCGGATACGCAGGCCACGCAGGTCGTCCGGCGACTGCAGGTCGTGTTCGCGGGTATGCAGGTAGGCCGGGCCGGTGGCGAACAGATAGAGCACCTTGACGTCGTCATACTCGTGGCTGATGTGCCCTTCGTCGAACAGCGTCTGCAGGATGCAGGAGCCCTGCGGCGAGCTGCCCGAGACGCCGGGCAGCTGGACGATCTCGGAGAGCGGGAAGCGCCCCGAGGTGTAGCCCTGCATGGTGATGGCGATGTCGGAGATGCCATTGATCGCTCCTTGGTAGGCCTGGTCGGCCTTGCCGAGGGTCTCCGATGGGAAATTCTGCACATTGAGCTCGCCGCCGGAGGCCTCCTCCACGCTCTGGGCCCAGGCTTCGAAGATATCCTTGTTGTTGCTCGACCCCGCCGGCCAGAAGTGCGCCATGCGCAGGGTGGTCTCGGCCAGGGCCGAGAGGGGCAGGCTCGCTACACAGGCGGCGAGCATACAGCGAGAGATGGCGTGTTTCATGGGGGTGACCTCGTTGTCGTTATGTCATCTAGCATTGCTTGCGCTTCAGGTCTGCAGGGTGGGTACCTCGATCAGCAGCGGTCGATCACTCTCGAGGCCCTCGCGCAGGGCGGCCTCCAGGCGCTCGCGGGTATCGGCCAGTCGTGCCTCGACGCCATAGCCTTGGGCCAGGGCGCAGAAGTCCATGCCGGGCACATCGAGCCCCGGCGCGTCGTCCACCGCCATGTGACGGGCGAAGCCGCGCAGGGCACCATAGGTGCCGTTCTTGAGGATGATCAGGATCGCCGGGATACGGTACTGGGCGGCGCTCCACAGCGCAGTGATCGCATAGTTGGCCGAGCCGTCTCCGATCACCCCGATCACTT
This sequence comes from Halomonas sp. TA22, assembly GCF_013009075.1. Taxonomy (NCBI): domain Bacteria; kingdom Pseudomonadati; phylum Pseudomonadota; class Gammaproteobacteria; order Oceanospirillales; family Halomonadaceae; genus Halomonas; species Halomonas sp. TA22. The sequence continues at coordinate 12,247 of NZ_CP053108.1, forward strand.
GGCGGCCGGGCTGCGCGAGCTGCACGCCGAGCGCCGCCGGCAGGCCGAAGCCGAGCCCGCCGGCGGCCGGAAAGAAGTAGCTGCCGGGATGACGCATCTCGACGCGCTCCCAGAAGATCTCCACGGTCGAAGTGGACTCCTTGACGTAGATGGCATCCTCCGGGGCCAGCGCATCGAGCGTCTCGAACACATTGGCCGGGGCCAGCATCCCCTCGCCATCCTCCACCGGACCGGGCCTCGGCGACGTCTCGGGCATCGCTCGGTCGCTCTGTGCGATCTGCGGCACCAGGGCGGCGAGCGTGGCGTGCACATCACCCACCAGGGCGTCGCCCATCGGCGCACGGGCCGCCTCGTTGGCATCGCCGGTGACGTGCACCAGGCGCGCCCCCGCCGGCAGGTAACGTCCCGGCGCATACTTGTGGTAGCGAAATACCGGTGCACCGATCACCACGATCAGGTCGTGCCCCTCGAGCTGCGCGGTGATTCCGGCGATCGCCGCCGGCAGCACGCCGCGAAAACAGGGGTGACGGTTGGGGAACGGGCAGCGCGAGGCCGAGGGCGCCACCCACACCGGCATGCGCAGCCGTTCGGCCAGCTCGACGGCAAGGGCGTTGGCACCGCGCGCATCGACCTCCGGCCCCAGCACCAATACCGGACTCGAGGCGCCGTTGAGGCGCTCGGCGAGTCGTTCGAGTTGCGCCGCTGAGGGGAGGCCAGCGTGCACGATCTCGCGCTCGATCACCAGTTCGGCATCCTCCCCGGCCTCGCGATCCCAGTCGTCATGCGGAATCGAGACATAGACCGGCCCCCGCGGCGGCAGGCTGGCGCTGTGGATCGCCTGGCTCAGCGCCCGCGGCACGTCCTCCGGGCAGGCCGGCTCATAGCTCCACTTGACCAAGGGCCTCGGCAGCTGCGGGGCATCGACATTGGCCAGCATCGATTCGACGCCGATCATCGAGCGCGCCTGCTGGCCGGCGGTGATCACCAGCGGCGAGTGGGAGTACCAGGCGTTGGTCAGCGCCCCCATGGCATTGCCGGTGCCCGCCGCGGCATGCAGGTTGACGAAGGCGGGGTGTCCCGTGGCCAGTGCATAACCGTCCGCCATACCCGCCACCACCCCCTCATGGAGGCCGAGGATGTAGCGGAAGTCCTCGGGGAACCCCTTAAGGAAAGGCAGCTCATTGGAGCCGGGGTTGCCGAAGATGGTGGTCATTCCCTGGCGGCGCAGGAGCGAATAGGTGACGGCGTGAACGCTGGCCATGCGGGTTCCTTGTGGTATCTGGTTAGCCCACACGCTAGTCGCCCCTGCTATAATCGATCAAATAAATACTATCTCTATAAAAAATAGATGAGGCTTATATGGCGCATGTCGACCTCAATCTGCTGCGCGCCTTCGTGCTGCTGTTCGAGACACGCAGCGTGACGCTGACCGCCGATCGCCTGTTCGTCACCCAGCCCTCGGTGAGCTACGCGTTGAGCAAGCTACGCGAGCTGTTCGACGATCGCCTGTTCGTGCGCTCCCGCCAGGGCATGGAGCCGACCATGACTGCGCGCCAGCTCTACCCGTCGCTTCGCGATGCGTTGCGGCAGCTGGAAGCTACCATCGAGAGCGGTCGCGACTTCGACCCGGCCAGCTGCCAGAGGCGTTTCCGCCTGGCCCTGACGGATCTCGGCGAGATGTCGCTGCTGCCGGCGATCCTACACCGGCTACATGCCCAGGCGCCGGGCCTCGAACTGGAAGTGGTGCCGCTCGAGATCGCCAGGGCGGAGGAGTGGTTGACCAGCGGCACGGTCAATGCAGTGATCTGCAGTCGTCCTATCGATACCCCGGGGATCGAGCGGCGCATCATTCTCAAGGACCGCTACGTCTGCCTGTTCGATCGCACACGTTTCGGTGACGGTAAATTGACCATGGAGCGCTTCACGGCAGGGCGGCACGCCATGGTCGCCTCATCGTCGGGTCACGGACTTGCAGAAGAGGTGCTCAATCGCCTCGAGGTGCCGCGTAAGATCAGCCTCGAGGTCTCGCACTTCTCGATCCTGCCGCGCATCCTTCACGGCAGCGACCTGCTGGCAATTCTGCCCTGGCAGATCACCACCGCCTTCGCCGAGGCACCCCTCGAGTGGTGCGAGCTGCCCTTCGCCGTGCCCGAGTTCGATGTCGCCCTCTACTGGCAGGCGCAGGCCTGCCGCTCGCCCTCCCAGCGCTGGTTCTGCGACACCATCATCGAGGCGGTGGCCACCGCCTAGCAGGACATACGCAGAAATGGCACACGCAAAACACCGGAGGGATCGGCCCCCGGTGTCATGCTCATCTCAATCGCGATATCGCGTGTCGCGTCAGATCGGTCAGTGGTGCGTTAAATGGGATAGTGGCGCGGCCCGGTCTGCAGCGTCATCCAGCGCAGCTCGGTGAACTCGTCGATCACCGCCTTGCCGCCGAAGCGCCCGTAGCCGCTATTCTTGACGCCGCCGAAGGGCATCTGCGGCTCGTCGTGCACGGTGGGGGCGTTGATATGGCAGATTCCCGCCTCGATACGCCCGGCCACGCGCAGGCCGCGCGCGCTGTCGCGGGTGAATACCGCCGAGGAGAGCCCGTATTCGCTGTCGTTGGCCACACGGATCGCCTCCTCCTCGCCGTTGACGCGAATCATCGCCACCACCGGTCCGAACGACTCCTCGCGGTAGAGGCGCATCTCCTCGGTCACGCCATCGATCAGAGTCGCCTGCATCACCATGCCATCGGCCTTGCCACCCGAGGCGAGCCGCGCCCCCTTGCTCAGCGCATCGTCGATCAGTGCACTGAGCTTCTCGCCGGATTCGCGATTGACCAGCGTGCCCAGCGCATTGTCCTGCTCGCGTGGGTTGCCGGCCTTGAGTGTGCTGGCCTTGACGGCGAGCTTCTCGGCGAACTCGTCAGCCACCGACGCATCGACGATCAGCCGCTCGGTGGACATGCAGATCTGGCCCTGGTTGAAGAAGGCGCCGAAGGCGGCCGCTTCTACTGCAGCGTCGATATCGGCATCGTCGAGCACCAGGAACGGTGCCTTGCCGCCGAGCTCGAGCAGCACCGGCTTGAGCTGCGTGGCGGCCTTCTCGGCGATGATCCGCCCTACCGTGGTGGAGCCGGTGAAGTTGATACGCCGTACCGCGGGATGCTCGACCAGCGCCGCCACTACCTCAGGGGCATTGTCGGGGCCGTTGTGGATCACATTGACGATGCCATCGCCAAGACCCGCCTCGATCAACACGCGGCCAATCAGGCCATGGGTGTTGGGACACATCTCCGAGGCCTTGAGAATCACACTATTGCCACATGCCAGCGGCCCGGCGATGGCTCGGGTGCCAAGGATGATCGGGGCGTTCCATGGGGCGATACCCACCACCACCCCGCACGGTACGCGCACCCCCATGGCCAGGCTGTGGGGTACGTTGGAGGGGATGATGTCGCCTTGGATCTGGGTCGTCAGCGACGCCGACTCGCGCAGCAGGCCGGCTGCCACCATCACGTTGAAGCCGGCCCAGCCCAGCGTGGCGCCGGTCTCGTCGACCATCGAGTCGATGAACTCCTGCTGACGCGACTCCATCAACTCGGCGGCCTTGAGCAGCTTGGCGCGACGCTCGCCCGGGCCGGTCTGCGACCAGGCGGCGAAGGCCTTGTGGGCGGCTTCGGCAGCCCGGTTGGCATCTTCAACGGTTGCCGCTGCCGCTTCGGTCACGGCCTCACCACTGAACGGGTTGTAGCGTATGGCCGTTGCATTGCCCGTCGCCGGGCACTCCTGCCCCCCGATCAATAACTGAACTGGCGTCATGACGATTTCCTCTCCTTGAGTGGCTTATTATTGATGTTGCGTTATTCAATCCATCCCAGAACGATCTTTCACTCTCCCCAGCCGAGCTTCTTGGCTAGTGCGAAGGCGTGATTGGCTGCGGGAACGCCTCCATAGATAGCAACATGCATCAGCACCTGACGCAATTCGGCCTCGGAAAGCCCGATGCGCTTGGCGGTCTTGAGGTGCAGCTCGAGCTCCTCGCGACCCAGCGCTGCCAGGACGGCGGTGGTGATCATGCTGCGCTCACGGCGAGTCAGGTCGTCGTTGCTCCACAGCTCGCCCCACGCCAGGCGGGTGATCATCTGCTGGAAGGGCGCATCCAGGCTGGTGGCAGACTTCGAGGCACGCTCGACATGCTCTTCGCCAAGTACCTGCTTGCGCGTCTCGAGGCCTTCGGCGTAGCTCACCCCTTGCTCGCCGACCGCCACTCCATCCTTGGTCATCCACAGCAGCAGGCGCTTGGCCAGCGCCTGGGGAGCTTCCACCGAGGGCACGTGGGCGATCCCCTCGAGAATCTCCAGCGGTGCGCCGTTGCACTCCTTGGCAAGGGCGGCCAGGGTATCCGGCGGCGTGGCCAGGTCCTCGCTGCCGCCCAGCAGGTGCACCTTGACGTCCGGGTGCTGAGCCAACGACGCCTTGAGCTTGCCGCAAAAATCGGTCGTGCCGAGCATCTCGCACAGCCGCGCGTAGGATTCTCCGTCGGTGCGCGCCATCTGCACCTTCCAGCCCGCCGCCAGCGCCGGCTGCGCCTCGATCAGCGCGGGGGCGAACCAGCGCGGCACGATCTCGCCGGCCATTGCCGCAAGCCCTTCGCTGCGCACGCGCCCGGCACGGGTCGTCCACAGATCGGCGTTGCCGATCACCGCCCCGGTATTGGTCAACGTCGCCGAGTAGAGGCGCTCGGCATGCTCGGCGATCAGGTGCTGGCCGACCACCCCGCCGATCGAGGTGCCGACGAAGTGAAAGCGCGACGCCCCGGCCTGATCGGCCAGTGCCAGCGCCTCATGGGCGAGTGTAGCGGGAGTGATCTCGCCGCCCTCCACTGGCCAGGCCTGGCTAGCGCCGTGGCCGGGCAGGTCCCAGGTCAGTACACGATAGCGCGGCAGCAGCGCCGACAGGATGTCGTCCCATACCGCCTGGGTCATACCCAAGGGATGGGCCAGCACGACCAGCGGCAACGCCTCGGCGCCCAGCAGACGATAGGCGACGCTGCGACCGTTGTATTCGATAAATGCCATAAAGCCCTCCGTCAGACGCGCTCGATCAGCGTCGCGATCCCCTGCCCCACGCCGATGCACATGGTGCACAGTGCGTAGCGCCCCTGCTTGATCTCGAGTTCATGCATGGCGCTGGTGATGATGCGCGCTCCGGACATGCCGAGCGGGTGCCCCAGCGCGATGGCGCCACCGTTGGGATTGACGCGCGGGTCGTCGTCCTTGATGCCGAGTTCGCGCAGGCAGGCCAGTGCCTGGGCAGCAAACGCCTCGTTGAGCTCGATATGGTCGAGCTGGTCAACGCTCATGCCAAGACGCTTTAGCAGCTTCTGCGAGGCCGGCACGGGGCCGATGCCCATGATGCGTGGCTCGACGCCGGCGGTGGCCATGCCGTGGATGCGTGCCATCGGGGTGAGGTTGTAGCGCTTCACCGCTGCTTCGCTTGCGACGATCATCGCCGCCCCACCGTCGTTGACGCCGGAGGCGTTGCCTGCGGTAACCGAGCCCATCACGCTGGAACCGGCGGCGCGGAACGGCGTGGGTAGGCTTGAGAGCTTCTCCAGAGTGGTCTCGCGGGGATGCTCGTCGATATCGAAGACCAGCGGCTCCTGCTTGCGGCGCGGAATCTCGATCGGCACGATCTCACGGGCCAGGCGGCCGCTCTGTTGAGCACGCTTGGTCTTGACCTGCGAGTCGTAGGCGAACTGGTCCTGATCCTCGCGGGAAATCTTGAACTGCTCGGCGACGTTCTCGGCGGTTTCCGGCATCGAGTCGACCCCGTAGCGCTCGCGCAATAGCGGGTTGATGAAGCGCCAGCCGATGGTGGTGTCTTCCATGGTCTGGGTGCGTGAAAACGCCGTGCCGGCCTTGCCCAGTACATAGGGTGCCCGCGACATCGACTCCACACCGCCGGCGATCATCAGCTCGGCTTCGCCTGCACGCACGGCACGCGCCGCCGTACCGATGGCGTCCATACTCGAGCCGCACAGGCGGTTGATGGTGGTGCCCGGCACGCTGGTCGGCAGGCCCGCCAGCAGCAGCGCCATGCGCGCCACGTTGCGGTTGTCCTCGCCGGCCTGGTTGGCGCAGCCCATGATCACGTCATCGATGGCCGCCGGGTCGAGATCCGGCGTGCGCGCCAGTAGCGCTTCGAAGATGCGCGCGGCGAGATCGTCGGGGCGCATGCTCGAGAGCGCACCGCCGAATTTGCCGATCGCCGAGCGGACCGGATGACACAGATAGACATCGTTCATTGCGCTTCTCCCTTATTCACCGGCGTGGTGGCGATCGGTGCGTGCTTTCAATTCACGCAGCACCTCAAGCTCCCGAGCGTTGGGCTCCGGCGTGCTTTCGAGCGACTCGGCAAAGCGGATCTCCCAGCCGGTGGCTTCCTGTACCTGCTCGAGGGTGACCCCCGGATGCAGCGAGGTCACGACGAGCTCCCGGGTCTCGGGATCGGGTTTCATCACGCACAGATCGGTGATCACCCGGGTCGGCCCGCGACCGATGTTGGGCACGCCATCGCGGCCCTTGCCGTCACGGCCGAAACCCAGAGTGGTGATGAAGTCGACATCCTTCACGAAGGTGCGCTTGGAGTGCTTGAGGGTGATGAACACCTCACCGGCATTGGTGGCGATCTCAGGCGCCCCGCCACCGCCCGGCAGGCGCACCTTGGGCGATTCGTAATCGCCGATCAGGGTGGTATTGAGGTTAGCGTAGCGGTCGATCTGGGCGGTGCCCAGGAATCCCACGCTGACCTTGCCGCCCTGTAGCCAGTAGCGAAACATCTCCGGAACCGAGACGGTGGTCAGCGCCGATTCGCACAGCTCGCCGTCGCCGATGGAGAGCGGCAGCACGTCGGGCTTGGTCTGCAGGGTGCCGGACTCGTAGATCAGCACTACCTCGGGGGCATGGGTCAGGCGCGCCAGGTTGGCGGCCTCCGAGGGCAGGCCGATGCCGACAAAGCAGGTCATGCCGTTCTCCAGCGCGCGGGCGGCGGTGACGGTCATCATCTCCGAGGAAGTGTAGTCGGTGCTCATCAGGCGGCGCCTCCTGCGTTGTAGACGTTCTTGTCGAGCCAGGCATTGAAGGCCTCGCGATCCCGGGCGATGGTGTCCCACTCCTTGTAGAAGCGGTTGCTGCGCGGGTAGTAGCCGTGCGTGTAGGAGGGGAAGGCGCCCTTCTCGGCCACCGCCACGGCGCTGATCGCCCAGCCGGGGATCACGCAGGCATTGGGGTGGTAGTCCTGCTGCGTGGTCAGGTCGTCGACGATCTCCTCGACGGTGACGATGCTGTGCCTGGCGGCCAGCACCGCCTCCTTCTGCACGCCCACGATGCCCTCCACCAGCACGTTGCCGGCGCGGTCGGCCTTCTGGGCGTGGATGATGCTGACATCGGGACGGATCGAGGGCACCGCAGCGAGACGCTCGCCGGTGAAGGGGCACTCGATGAACTTGATCTGATCGTTGACCTTGGGCAGGTCGCTGCCCACGTAGCCGCGCAGCACGGCCAGCGGCAGGCCGGCGGCACCGGCCTCGAAGGCGCAGGCCATGGTTGCGTGGCTGTGCTCGAGAATCTCGATCTTGTGCGGCCAGCCCTTCTCGACGGCATCGCGCAGGCGGTGCAGCGAACCCACGCCCGGGTTGCCGCCCCACGAGAAGATCAGCTTGCTGGCGCAGCCGGCGCCGATCATCTGGTCGTAGATCAAGTCAGGCGTCATGCGAATCAGCGTCAGGTCGCGCTTGCCCTGGCGGATCACTTCATGACCCGCCGCAAAGGGGATCAGGTGGGTAAAGCCTTCCATGGCCACGGTGGCGCCGTCTTCGACGTAGCGCGCCACTGCGTCATGCAGGCTGAGGAACTCGGCCATCGGTCTGCCTCTCCTGTTGCATGTGTCTTACCATTTGTTCGTCATGTGAACATAGGTTTGTGATACGAACAACAGTAATTCGCGCACAACGGCTCGTCAAACCAAGAAAAAAAGGAGCGCATTGCGCTCCCCTCTTGGCATACCAAAGACAGATTTTAATAACAATCACTTAGCCGCCTATCAGCCACGCCTCGGCACGCTCCACCTGCTGCCTGGCACTACCAATGTATAAGGCGGGCTCCGATGCCTGCTCCAATGCGCTGGGCTCGACTCTCCCCTTCAACTCCGCATGTCCCGCCAGTACTTCGGCATAGGGCCGACGCTCGAGGCGTGCCGTCTCGGCAGCCTCGGCGCTGATGCGCTTGGCGGCGTCCTGCCCGACGATGGGTGCCAGCAGCCGCGATACCGGCTCGGCCATGATCGCTCCGCCGGTGATGTCCAGGTTACGGCGCATGGCGTCGGGATTGACTTCAAGTCCCTCGAGCAGTACCGCCGCCTGCTCGAGCGCCCCCTCGAGCAGCAGGACGCTATCGACGAGCGGCGCCCACTCGGCATGCCATTCCCCCAGGCCACGCTCCAGCGGCTGGGCGGCGGCGTTGAGGATCACCGTGGTGTGGCCATGGATCTGGCGACAGGCGCCCCGGATCAGCGCGCAGCGCACCGGGTTACGTTTATGGGGCATCGAGGAGGACTCGCCCATGCCCTCGCCGCCGGGCTCGGCGACCTCACCGACCTCCGTCTGGGTCAGCAGCGAGAGGTCCAGCGCCAGTTTTTCAGTGGCACCAGCCATGGCGTCCAGCGCCGTCATCAGTGCATGGATGGGCTGCCGATCGGTGTGCCAGGGCAGCACTGGGGAGGCCAGCTCGAGACGTTCGGCCAGGTCGTCCATGAACTCGAGCCCCAGCTCGTCCCAACCAGAGTGCACCCCCACGGCGCCACCAAACTGTACCGGCAGGCCGGAGAGCTTGAGTGGCGCGAGACGTCGACGTGCCTGCTCGAGCCCCAACGCCCACTGCGCCACCTTGACGCCGAAGGTGGTCGGCAGCGCCTGCTGCATCAGGGTGCGCCCCACCATCACGGTGCCGGCGTGGGTCTGCATGAGAGTCACCGCCGCCTGGCGACAGCGTCCGGCCAGCGCGTCGAGCGTCGCCAGGCGCGGCTTGAGCAGCAGCATCAGCGCGCTGTCGACCACGTCCTGACTGGTCGCCCCCTGATGCCAGTAGCGCTTGAGCTCGTCGGGTAGCGCCGCACGGCCCTGCTTGACGAAGGGGATGGCGGCATTGCCGCCACTGGCGATGCCGTGCGCGATGGCATCGATATCGAACGCATGGCCACGCAGGTACTCGGCCATGCGCAGGCTGACGCCCTCAGGCAGCGCGCCGCGAGCTTCCTGTACCTCGGCAAGGCCCAACTCGAAATTCAGCATCGCCTCGACCATCGCTTCGGCGTTACATTCGGCAAGCCCCCCCTGGCTCATGAAGGGGTACTGGATAAGCTCGGCAGGCATCGCGGAATCTCCCTATGGCCGGTAAGGCCTTCGTCTTAAGTCGCACAATTGTTCGCACTTCGAACATTATGCTAGATTCTACGCATTCAGAGATGCAACTCGGCAAGGATAAAGACTCAATGGAAGTCCCCGTGCAGGAAGAGACACTGAGCCCGGATGATCGCGACTTCGTCACCGCCCTGGCGAGCGGCCTTGAGGTGATCCTGGCCTTCGATGGCGCCAACCCGCGCATGACGCTGAGCGAGGTAGCCACCCGTACCGGCATGAACCGCGCCCGGGCCAGGCGTTTTCTGCTGACGTTGCATGCCTTGGGCTATGTACGCAAGCAGAACCGCCACTTCGAGCTGGCCCCCAAGGTGCTGCAACTCGGTTACGCCTTCCTCTCGGCCAACAACTACCGCAGCGTGATCCAGCAGTATCTCGAGGACATCACTGCCGAGATCGGCGAATCCTCGTCGCTCGGCGTGCTCGATGGCGACGATGTGATCTATGTGGCGCGCTCGGCGGCGAGTCACCGGCTGATGGCGATCTCCCTATCGGTCGGCACCCGCCTGCCAGCGGCGCACACCTCCATGGGGCGGGTATTGCTGGCACAGCTCACCGATGCAGAACTCGACGCCTACCTCGAGCGCGTGGTTCTGGAGCGCTATACCGACAAGACCGTGGCCGACAAGCAGGCGCTGCACAAGTGCATCCTCAAGGTGCGCAAGCAGGGCTACGCGATCTCCGATCAGGAACTCGACTCCGGGCTGCGATCGCTGGCGGTGCCCGCCTTCGATGCCAACGGAAGGCTGCTTGGCGCGATCAATATCAGCACCAATGCCGCGCGTATCGACCTCGACACCCTGACCGGCAGCTTCCTGCCGCTGCTTCAGCAGAAGGCGCAGCTGATCCGCACGCATATCAGTTGACCTGGCCGGTGAGAAGACTCCTTGCCGGTGCGTCCTACCACTCTCAGCACAGGATTTTACCATGGCTCGCAGCTTGATCGAGCGCACTCTCGGCGTTCTGGAAGCGCTCTCCAGCGATGCCCGCGGGCTACCGCTGCAGAGCATCGCCGAGCGTCTGGAGATCCCCAAAAGTGCCGCACACCGTATCTGCAACGAGCTGATTCGCTTGGGTTACGTGCGTCAGGATCCCGCCAGTCACTACTATCTGCTCTCCACTCGGCTGATGGCCATGGGCTTTCACTACATGGCGATCAGCGGGACCAGCGACATCGTCCAGCCGATCCTCGACCACCTCGCAGCCGAAAGCGGCGAGATGGTCCGCCTGGGCGTCATCGAAGGTAACCGGCAGATCTGGATCGCCAAGGCACAGGGCGCGCGCAGCGGACTGCGCTACGACCCCGACATGGGGCGCGAGGCACCGCTCAACTACACCGCATCGGGCCATGCCTGGCTGGCAAGCCTAAGCGATGAAGAGGCCATCGACCTGGTCGAGGCGCAGGGTGTCGGCAATCCCGATGACTATGGGCCCAATGCCGTACGCAGCCATGCCGAGCTGCTCGAGCGTCTCGAGCAGGCCCGGACCAACGGCTACAGCTGGCAGGTGGACAATGCCGCGGCAGGCACCTCGGCGCTGGCGGCTGTCGTGCGCCATCCACGCGATGGGCATGTCATCGGTGTATTGAGCATCGCCGGCCCCAGCGTGCGCCTCACCAAGACGCAGATGCACACCCTGGCGCCGCTATTGCTCAATGCCGCGGCGGAACTCTCCCAGACCAGCCAGGCATCGAAGGTCTTCTCGTGAGTCGGCCATGATCGCTGCCCGCTACATCGCAAGGAGGCTCGGTTGCTAGAGATTCTCGGCATTACCACGCCAATCTTTCTGTTGATCGGCCTGGGCTACCTGGCGATGCGCCTGCGCCTCACCACCCGCGAGCAGCTGCAAGGCGTCGGCAGCTTCGTGATGTATTTCGCGCTCCCCGCCCTGGTCATACGCGCCCTGAGCGAGCACCCGCTGGATGAGGTCATGCACCTTGGCTATCTGCTCGCCTATGGCCTGGGCTCGCTGGCGGTCTTCCTGCTGGCCCTGGCCATCACTCGCTGGCAGCGCAAGCCACTCAATGCCGGCGCGCTGTATGCCCTGGGCATGGCCGCCTCCAATAGCGGCTTCGTCGGCTACCCGGTGGCCTTCATGGTGCTTGGCTCACCGGCGGCCATCTTCCTTGCCTTGAACATGCTGGTCGAGAACCTGTTGATCATTCCCGCCGCGCTGATCCTTGCCGAGCTTGGCAGTCAGCGCGGTGCCACACTGCGTGCCACGCTGCAGCAAACCGCCTCACGGCTGGCCAGGAACCCGATCATTCTCGGCCTGCTGGTCGGGGTAGGCCTGTCGTTGAGCGATCTGAGCCTGCCCGGGCCGATCGCCCAGACCATCGGCATGCTGGCCACCGCCGCGGCCCCGGCCGCGCTGTTCGTCATCGGTGGCTCGCTGTATGGCTTGAAGACACGCGGCATGGCAAGCGATGTCGGCTTGATCGTCATCGGTAAGCTGATCCTCCATCCGCTGGCCGTGCTTGCAATGCTGCTGATACTGCCGCCGATGGACCCGCTGCTGATGGCCGGTGCGCTGCTCTTCGCCTGCGCTCCGATGATCAGCGTCTATCCACTGTTCGGCCAGCGTTACGGCGTCGGTGAGATCAGCGCCGCCGCACTGATGGTCGCCACGCTGGGCTCCTTCTTTTCCCTGAGCCTGGCAATCTGGCTGATGAGCCTTGCCCGCCTGCTGCCAGGCTGAGCCCCGTTGCTTTCCTCGAATCCGGATTACTCCGGCAGCGCCTCTCGCCAGCGATCCCAGGGCGGAACAGGATCCAGCGACTCGAACAGGTAGTCGAGAAACGCGCGGACCTTGCGTGAGCGAAGACGCCGTTCGGTGGTCAGCACGTGGATGTCGCGGCGCCCCGGCATGACCTCGCAACGCCAGGATTCGAGCAGCGCGACCAGCGCGCCGGACTCAAGCTCGTCGGCAATCAGCCAGGTCGGAAACATCACCAGCCCCTGACCCAGCAGGGCGGCCTGGGCCAGGCTTAAGGCATCGTTGCTATAGAGATTGCCGGAGACCTCGAAAGGCGTGGCACTGGATTGATCCGGTGCCTGAAAGTACCAGCGCTGGCGGCCCATCTCGCCCTGATAGAGTAGACAGTTGTGATTGGCGAGCGCCTGCGGCGACTCGGGCTCGCCATGCGCCTGAAGATAGCTCGGCGCCGCGGCGGTGACGTAGTTCATCGGCGCCAGGCGGCGCGCAACCAGCGACGAATCCGGGAGATCCCCCACGCGGAAGGTGACGTCGTGCCCTTCGCGAACCGGATCGATCACGCGGTCGTCAAGCTGCAGTTCGGTCTTGAGCGAGGGATAGCGACACTGAAAGCGGTGCAGCAGTGGCACGATCTGGCGCTGGCCGAAAGCCACCGGCGCGTTGATGCGCAGCATGCCGCTGGGCTCGGCGTCTGGATGCGCCAGCGCCTCCGTGGCGAAGTCGAGCCGCTCCAGGATATCGCGGACCTCCTCGTAATAGCGCCAGCCCGCCTCGGTGAGCGTCACGGCACGGGTATGTCGATAGAGCAGCGGCTGGCCCACGGCCTCTTCCAACCCTCGAATCTGCCGGGAAATGGAGGAGACGGCGCGCTGGAAGTGGCGGCCGGCGGCAGTGAAGCTTCCCGTGGCGGCGACCCGCTCGAAGACGCGCAGGGCGTTGAGGTCCATCGAACTGATATCCCTTGAGTTGCGTTTCATGCAATAAAGATTTGCACTCTTTTCGATTGTAGCAATGAACGAGCGTGACCAGAATGCCTGCATCGGCTACTCGCTTTGGGAGCCAGACAGCACTCACGAAAGGAGACAGTACATGCGCAAAGGTACCGCACTGGTCGTCGGCGCCACCGGGATTACCGGTGGCAATCTGGCGTCCTACCTGGTGGCCAGTGGTTGGACGGTCTACGGGCTTTCTCGCCGCGCGACCGAGCAGAGCGGCGTGATGCCGGTTGCCGCGGATCTGCTTGACGAGTCGGCGACCCGAGAGGCGCTGGCCGGCCTGCCGATCACCCATGTCTTCTACTGCACCTGGATCCGTCGCGACAACGAGAAAGCCAACGTCGAGGCCAACAGCGCCATGATGCGCAATCTCTTCGCGGCGCTCAGTGACGCCGATCTGCAGCACGCCTCGCTGGTCACGGGAACCAAGCAGTATCTCGGTTCGTTCGAAGCCTACGGCAGCGGGCGCACCGAGACGCCGTTCCGTGAATCCGAGCCTCGCGTCCCCGGCGACAACTTCTACTATGCGCTGGAGGATGTCCTGTTCGAAACCGCTGAGCGTCAAGGCTTTGCCTGGAACGTGCATCGTCCGCATACGGTGATCGGCTACGCCCGCGGCAACGCCATGAACATGGGCACCACGCTTGCCGTCTACGCATCGATCTGCAAGGCGACCGGCAAGCCCTTCGTGTTCCCAGGCTCGCAGATTCAGTGGAACGCGCTGACCGATATGACCGACGCGCTGGTGCTGGCGCGCCAGATGGAGTGGGCCGCGACGACGCCGGGGGCGGCAAACCAGGCATTCAACACGGTCAACGGTGACGTCTTTCGCTGGCGCCGCATGTGGCGCGAGATCGGCGAATACTTCGGTCTCGACGTGGCGGACTGCCCCGACACGCCCCAGCCGCTGGAAACACAGATGTCCGGGGTCGACGTGACCTGGCGTGAAATTGCCGAGACGCATGATCTGGTCGAGCCGGACGTCGCCAAGCTCGCCTCCTGGTGGCACACCGATGCCGACCTGGGTCGCGACCAGGAGTGCGTCAACGACACCACCAAGTCACGCGATTTCGGTTTCGACCATTTCCGCGAGACCCGCGGTGCGTTCTTCGACCTGTTCGATCGCCTGCGTGCCGAGAAGCTCATTCCCTGATCGCGAAAGCTCGGCAAGAGCGGAAGCACTTAAGGCAAGACTCGGCGTCGACAGGCGCCGGGGCTTGTCGTTTAGGGTATCCGGCCGGTTTCACGTGCCGAGCCCTGCTCCCACGAACAGTGCCCAGATGGCGACGTCGCCACCCAGGGCAAGCGCCGGCAGGATGGCGAGGGCATAAGGCAGTAGATAGAGTCTTGCTAGGCGCACCGGGCCCAGCTGGTCCACCCAGCGCCCACCGAGCAGGGCGCCCGGCAGCTTGCAGAGTTGGGGCCGCTCGGCTATCACACAGCGGTCGAGGCTGCACTGCGCCTGATCGAAGAGAACGGTCAATTATAGTGCGAACTTCTGTACGGCTTGCAAACATGGCGCGACTGCCATAATTTATTAGAACAAAGTTCCAAAAATGAAATCAGCATGCCCTCACTCGCTATTGACGTGATCGGTGCCGGGGCAATGGACCACCAACTGGAGCATTTCATCGATGTCGCGCATGGCACCTCTGCCCCCAGAGTCAGCGCCCTGGATGCCGGGCGCACCCTGGCATTGGTCGATGCCGTGGCACGCGCAGCCGATAGCGGCCAATGCGTGACGCCTACTGCACTGGGAGACGCTTGGCATGACCACGCAGACATGCACTTTTGATTTGGTGGTAGTGGGCTCCGGCGCCGCCGGGCTTGCCGCCGCTGTCAGCGCCGCCCACCAGGGGCTAGAGGTCGCAGTGGTGGAGAAGGCCGAGACCCTGGGCGGTGCCACCGCTTGGTCCGGTGGCTGGATGTGGGCCCCGCTCAATCCCCTGGCCCGTGCCGCCGGCATCAAGGAGGACCCTGAGACGGTACGCACCTATCTGCGCCATGAGCTGGGCGAACGTTATGATCCGGCCAAGATCGACGCCTTCCTCGCCACCGCGCCGCAGATGGTCGCGTTCTTTCACGACAATACCGCCCTGCAGTTTGCCGACGGCAACGCCATCGCCGATATCCACGGCGACACCCCCGGCGCCGGCACCGGCGGGCGCTCGGTGATCGCCGCCCCCTTCGATGCCCGCGAGCTGGACCGCGCGACGCTGGCCAAGCTGCGCCGGACCATGCCCGAGACCGCCTGGATCGGCATGCCGATCCAGGCTGGGCCGGACCTTGCAGCGTTTCTCAACGTCAGCCGCTCGCTGAGTTCCTTCATCCATGTCGCCAGGCGCGTCAGCCGCCACCTGTATGACCTGGCCCGCTACGGCCGCGCCATGCAGCTAGTCAACGGCGTGGCGCTGATCGGCCGGCTAGCCAAATCCGCCGCCGCGCTGGGCGTAGAGCTGCGCGTGGCCTCGCCGGCGAAACGGCTGCTCCATGATGGCGAGCGGGTCAGCGGCGTGGTGGTGGAAGCCTCGGACGGCGAGCTGATCCTCAACGCCCGGCGTGGCGTGGTATTGGCCGCCGGCGGCTTCCCCTGGGACGTCGAGCGCCGCCGCGAGCTCTTCCCGCGCACGCCCACCGGTGAGGAGCACTGGCCGCTGCCGCCGAGCTCCGCCAGCGGCGACGGCCTGCGCCTGGGCGAAGCCGTCGGCGCCAGCGTCGATACCAGCCTCTACTCGCCAGTGGCCTGGGCACCGGTGTCACTGGTGCCGTGGCGTGATGGTCGGATCGGCCACTTCCCCCACATCATCGACCGCGGCAAGCCCGGCATCATCGGCGTGCTCAGCAACGGCCAGCGCTTCGTCAACGAGGCCAGCGGCT
The DNA here is from genome assembly GCF_013009075.1 of Halomonas sp. TA22. Lineage (NCBI taxonomy): Bacteria > Pseudomonadati > Pseudomonadota > Gammaproteobacteria > Oceanospirillales > Halomonadaceae > Halomonas > Halomonas sp. TA22. Next base: position 28,302 of record NZ_CP053108.1, read on the forward strand.
ACTATGACTACATCGATGCCATGCTCAAGGCGGTGCCGGAAGATGAGGAGGTCTGCTCCTGGCTGATCTGCAGCCACCGCTTCCAGCGCCGCTACGGCCTCGGCATCAGCCGCCCGGCACCGCTGCCCTTCCGGCACTGGGTCCGCAAGGGCTATCTCAAGCGCGGCCGAACGCTTGCCGAGCTGGCCCAGGCATGCGGTATCGACCCCGCAGGACTCGAGCGGACCGTGGCGGCCTACAATGCATCAGCCCGACACGGCGAGGATCCCGAATTCGGCCGCGGCACGACCCCTTATAACCGCAAGCAGGGCGACCCGGCCCACGGCCCCAATCCCTGCGTGGCACCCCTTGAGCGCGGGCCGTTCTACGCCGTCAAGGTGGTGCCCGGCTGCTTCGGCACCTTCGCCGGCCTAAGGACCAACGAGCACGCCCAGGTGCTGGATGCCCAGGGCCAGCCGATCGTCGGCCTCTATGCGGCGGGCAGCGACATGGCCAGCATCATGGGCGGCCACTACCCGGCTGGCGGCATCAATCTCGGCCCGGCCATGACCTTCGGCTTTATCGCCGGGCGCCACGCCGCCCAGACATCCCTGTCAGCGAGGCCTGACCGATGACCCCGCCGTTTTCTCTCGCCGCTCTCACCGTGCTCGAGCTATCGCCCGTGGAGATGGTCGAGGTCGCCGCCCGTGTCGGCTATGACGGGGTGGGCCTGCGGCTGATCCCCGCCACGTCGGAGGAGCACCACTATCCGCTGGCCAGCGATGCCGGCCTGCTGCGCCGGACCCGCCAGCGCCTCAGCGACACCGGCCTCAAGGTGGTGGATATCGAGATTCTGCGCCTCACGCCGAATAGCGAGGTGACTCGCGACTTCCAGCGGGTGCTGGAGGTCGGCGCCGAGCTGGGCGCCAGCGAGGTTCTGGTGGCCGGCAACGATGACGATGCCGTACGCACCCTCGACAACTTCATGGCGCTGTGCGAGCTGGCCCGCCCGCTGGGTCTGCATCCGCACCTTGAGTTCATGCCCTGGACCGGCGTCAAGGACCTGCCCCAGGTCCAGCAGCTGGTCGCCGCAGCCCGCGAGGCGGGGCACGACAACGCCTGCCTGCTGGTCGATGCCTTCCACTTCAACCGCTCGCGCAGCCGCCTGGAAGACCTCACCGAGGTGCCCCACGCCTGGCTGCGCTACCTGCAGCTGTGCGACGTGGCGGGCCCGGTACCCGACGACATGGATGAGATCTTGCATCAGGCGCGCCAGGCCCGCTGCTTTCCCGGCCAGGGCGATATCGACCTCACCGCAATGCTGGCAGCAATGCCGCGCGACATTCCCCACAGCCTTGAGATCCCTACCCAGGCGCTGCGCGAGCGCGGCGTCAGTGCCCTGCAGCGGGCCAGCCGAGCGCTAGAGGCGGCACAGCGTCTGGTGGGAGTAGCGCATTAGTCGACATATCGTTAGTCTGCTAGGGTTAAACCTCACTTCCCTCACTTCTTAACCGGGAGCCTCATGGCGACACCCTCCAGCCTCAGCGCACCGCTGCCCGGCGACCGCCCGCTACATGGCATTGCCTTCATGCTGGCCGCCGGGATTCTGTTCGTGATGCTCGATACCGGCGTCAAGCTGCTTGGCCAGGGCTATTCGCCGGTGCAGGTGGTCTGGGCGCGCTATGCCGGGCACATGGTGCTGCTGGGGGGGTATCTTGCCACACTAGGGCTGCCGCGCTGTCGTGCGCTGATGGTAACGGAGTCGCTCGCCGGCCAGGTGCTGCGGGGCTTGCTGCTGTTCGCCGCCAGCACCTTCGCCTACCTGGCACTGCGCGACCTGCCGCTGCTGCAGGTCTATGTGGTCAATTTCAGTGCTCCCCTGCTGGTCACCCTGCTGGCCATTCCCCTGCTCAAGGAGCGGGTCAGCCCGGCCCGGGGCATGGCCGTGGCGATCGGTTTCGTCGGCGTCATCATCGCCGTGGGGCCGATCGACTGGCGAGCCCAGCCCGCCGCGTTGCTGCCGTTCGGCATGGCCCTGTGCTTCGCCCTCTACCAACTCTGCACGCGACGCTTCGGGCGTGCCGACCACCCGCTCACCTCGCTGTTCTACGCAGGCCTGGCCGGCGCTCTGGTGAGCTGCGCCGTCGTACCCTGGTTCTGGACGCCCATTGCCCTCGGCGATGCGCCACTGTTCCTGGCCGTGGGCGTGCTGGGCGCGGTCAGCCAACTGGCGCTGATCATGGCGATGCGCTGCGCGCCGGCCTCGCTGGTCTCGCCGTTTCTCTATCTGCAGATCGTCTGGGCGTCGGCCGCCGGCTACCTGGTGTTCGGCGATGCGCCGCAACTCACGACCTACCTGGGCGCCGTACTGATCATCGCTGCGGGAATCTTCCTGGCGACCCGCAAGCACGCCCCTTGAGCGGCTTCATGAACGACAAAGGCCCTCGCGAGGAGGGCCTTCGGATAGCGGACTGACGATTATCGGCTCGCCTTTATCACGGCATCCAGTGCGGCTTGGTAGCCTTGGCTGCCAAGCCCGGCGATCACGCCATCGGCACGCAGCGAGACGTAGGAGTGATGGCGAAAGCTCTCGCGCTTGTGCACGTTGGAGAGATGCACTTCTATCACCTTGCCCTCAAAGGCGTTGAGTGCGTCGAGGATCGCCACCGAGGTGTGGGTATAGGCCGCGGGGTTGATGATGATCGCCACGGTGCCGTCGAGACGCGCGGCATGAATGGCGTCGATCAGCTCACCCTCATGGTTGCTCTGCCGCGATGTGATGTCCCAGCCATTGATCGCCGCTTTCTCGTAGAGGCTGTTGTTGATGTCATTGAGCGTCTCGTAGCCGTAGATTTCCGGCTGGCGCGTGCCCAGCAGGTTGAGGTTGGGGCCATGCAGCACCAGCACCTTGCCTGAACTCATGCGTCGTTCTCCTTGAGCAGTTCGCGCTTGTAGTGGGCAAACAGCGTCGCCGACTGTTGCTCTGCCGCAGCGCGCTTGTCGGCATCCTCGCAGAACAGCTTGAAGGCGTCCACGCCCTGGAACACGAACAGGCTGACGCCGCTCATCACGCTCGCCCCTGCCGCCTTGGCGGCGGCGACGAACTCGGTCACTGCCGGCACGTAGACGGCATCGAATATCCAGTGGTGTGACTGGATCAGCGCCTTGGGCAGCGGACAGCCGGGGCTTTTCTCATGCCCGATCGGCGTGCAGTTGACCAGACCGTCGCACGTGGGAATGGTCTCGGCCAGTTGAGCGTGGGAAATGGCCGAGGCCTTGAACCCTTGCGCCTTGAGTTCATCGGCGAGCTGTCGCGACTTGGTCTCATCGAGATCCATCAGGATCACCTCGTCGGCCCCCAGCTTGCCGAGGCCAAAGGCTGCCGCCTTGCCCACGCCGCCGGTGCCGATCAGCAGCACACATCCGGGCTGGCGCTCGCCGAACGTGGCACGAAACCCACTCATGAAGCCGGTATAGTCGGTATTCTCGGCGACGATGCCATCACGTTCGAACACCAGGGTATTGGCGGCGCCAACCATGCGCGCCCCTTCGGAGGGACGATCGGCGAGCTTCACCGCCTCCTCCTTCCAGGGGAAGGTGACATTGACGCCGCGATACCCCTCACTGATCACTTTGCGCACCTGGCTTTCCAGTGACTCGATGGGCTGTTCGTTGGCATCGAACAAGTCGTAGGTGGCGGGAATGCCGGTGAGCTTGCCGAGCCGCACGTGCAGGTCGGGCGAGCTTGAGTTCATGATGGCCTTACCGATCAAGCCAAGACGCATGGGGTTCTCCTTGTCTGCTCTGTGCTGTCATGTCAGCAATGGCTAACGCTGGGTTGCTTGCGCAGCCAGGCGAATGCCGGCATTGGCGGCGCCGAACTGGTGGTAACCGCCACGTCTCTCGACGATCTCGAAGAAAAAGCGTCCCGAGAAGGTTTCGGTATAGGCGTGGAAGAATTCGCCCTCGTCGCTGCGGTCATACAGGATGTTACGCGTGCGCAGCGCCTCCAGCAGCGCCTCATCGAGCCCGTAGCGCGCCTCCAGATCGTCGTAGTAGTTGCGCGGAATCTTGAGCAGCGGCAGCCCGCGGGCCAGCAAGGTATCGACGGAGGCGAAGATATCATCGCTCTCGAAGGCAATCTGTTGCACGCCGCCCTGAAACTGGCTGAGGAAGCGTCCCGGCAGCGTCTCGCTGGCCTGGGAGATGGTCAGTGGAATGCGGATCGAGCCATCCGGGCTGGTCACCGCCTGGCTGACCATCAAGCCGCGTGGATCGACGATCTCGTGCTCCGCCTCGGCATCGAAGCCGAACACCGTGCGGTAAAAGAGCTGCCAGCCCAGCATCTGAGTCGCCGGCAGCACGTAGGAGAGATGGTCGACCCGCTTGAGCCCAGCCTCGTCGCGGCTCGCCTGATCGAACAGCTCGAAATCGGTGCGCCACTGCAGGTCGCTGGCGGCCTCCTTGTCGACCAGGTAGACCAGGCTGCCCTCGATACCACGCAGCGCCGGGATCTCCATCTCGCCCTCGCCGATCTGGCTGCGGAAGGTCTGGGCCTGAAAAGCCTTGGCACGCGCCAGGGAGGTCTGCAGATTGTCGACCTGGAAGCCCACCGCACACACCGAGGTGCCGTGCAGCAGACGAAAGGTGTGCGCGAAGCTGTCGGTCTCGAAGTTGAGCACCAGGTGGATGGCGCCCTGTTTCCACAGCTCGACATTCTTGGAGCGGTGACGGCCGACGTGGCGAAAGCCCAATGCCCCGATGAATTCGCCAAGCGGCGCGGCGCTCTCCTCGTCGAGGGTGAACTCGATGAAGTGGATGCCGGCATAGTGCGGCGGCGGGGGAATCTCGCCCGCCCAGCGGCCCTCCTCCACCAGATTCTCGAGCAGGATCAGCGAGCGCAGGCCGTCGCGAGCGGTGGCCTGGGCGGGCCCGGCGCGGAAGGCGTCGTTGAATATCTCGAGCGATAGCGGGCCGTCATAGCCGGTCTTGGAGAGCTCGGTCATGAAGGCCTTGAGCGGCAGGCGCCCCTGGCCCGGAAAGCAGCGGAAGTGCCTGCTCCACTGCAGAATATCCATGTCGAGTTGCGGCGCATCGGCAACCTGCACGAAGAACAGCTTCTCGCGCGGGATTTTGGCGATGGTGGAGAGATCGTGGCCACGCGAGAGGATATGGAAACTGTCGAGCACGATGCCCAAGGAGGGATGGTCGGCCCTGCGCACGACCTCCCAGGCGTCGCGGTAATCGGAAATATGCCGCCCCCAGGCCAGCGCCTCGAAACCGATGCGAATGCCGCGCTTGGCCGCGCGTTCGGCCAGTTCGCGCAGGTCCTCGGCGGCCCGGTCCAGGCTATCGATGCACTGTGGCGAGACGTTGCTGCACACTAGCAAGAAATCGGTGCCGAGCTCCTCCATCAGGTCGAACTTGCGCTCGGCACGTTGCATGTTGCGGCTGCGCTGGGGCTCCGGCATCGCTTCGAAATCGCGAAATGGCTGGAAGGCGATGATCGCCAGATTGAGTGACTTGCACAGCTCGCGCAGCTCCGCGGGGGGGCCACCGAAGGAGAGCAGGTCGTTCTCGAATATCTCCACGCCCTCGAAGCCGGCACGTGAAATGGCTTCCAACTTGGATCTCAGATCCCCACTCAGGGAGACGGTGGCAATGGCGCGCATATTGTTCTCCGCATGGAGCATGTTGATGAGGGGCGCCCTTGTCGAGACACCCAGCGTAGCGAGGCTGTTCTATTTATTTTGCCAACCCCGTCCCGGCCGACCCGCTTGGCAGCGTCGCTGCTGACGGTTACCACCTTGCGAGGCTCTCCTATTACACTAGCGCGTCCCGGCTAAGCCGTTGGAGTAGACCTCGGCTCTGCTCGAAGCCAATAGAGCCTTACTACCTTGGTCGCAACGGGACAATGATGCATTGACAGTTTTGGAAAGGAATTCTAGTTTGTTCGCTATCAGCACGCAAGTTCGTTAGCCGAACAGAATCACTGCACAATTCAATACCAAAAGGCGTCGACAATCGGTCAAGATCGGCTTAATCAGACAATAACCAGACGCCCCCGGAGGACACTATGCCAAGATTGACTCTTACCGGCCTGACGCTCGCCATCGCCTCGCTAGGCATGGCGGGCAGTGCCATGGCCGACTATCCGCAACGCAACATCCAAGGCACCATCCAGTGGGGTGCCGGTGGCGCCACCGACAACATCATCCGCAGCCTGACCCCGCATGTGGAGGAGGAACTCGGCACCACCCTGGTACTGACCAACCGCCCCGGTGGCACCGGCGTGATCGGCATGAATCACGTGATGCGCCAGCGGTCGGATGGCTACAACCTGCTGTTCGGCGCCGAGAATCCCCAGCTCTATCCGGTGATGGAGCTGGCCGATTTCACCTATGACGACATGCATACCGTCAATATCATCGGCCAGGGCCTGGTGGTGATCGCTACCCATCCGAACAGCCCCTTCGACACCTTTGCCGAGTTGCTCGAGTACGCCCATGAGAATCCGGGTGAGTTGCGCATGGGGGGTACCGGTGCCGGTGGCTTGCCAAGCACCATTCACGCCATGATCAACGCGGTGGACGAGCTCGACGTGCGTACCGTCACCTTCGGGGGCGATGGCCCAGGCGTTACCGCCATGCTCGGCGAGCATATCGACTTCATGCCACTGAGCCTCTCCGCTGTCGCCGAGCAGATCCGTGGTGGCCGCCTCAAGGGCCTGGCCGTGATCAATAGCGAGGAAATCGAGGAGCTGCCTGGCGTGGCGCCGATCACCGAGGCGCTGCCGGCGATCGAATCCTTTCTGCCCTGGGGGCCGTTCTGGGGCGTCTTCGTGCATCAGGACACGCCTGACGAGATCAAGACGCGCCTCGAGGAGGCCTACCAGAATGCCGTGGCGACAGACGAGTTCCAGTCGTTTCTCGATAACTTCGGCGCCGCGTCGCTGAACCTGCGCGGCGAAGAGGCGCAGGAGTATCTAAATAGCTGGCAGTCGGTGTCCGCCTGGTCGATGTTCGACGCAGGTGCCGTCGAGGTATCGCCGGAAGAGCTGGGCATTCCACGCCCCTAAGTCACTAATTGCCACAAGGCGCGAAGGGCATGCTGTCCCTCGCGCCTTGGAGTCTTGCATGAACAAGCGATTCGAACGAGTCCAGGCGGGTGAGAAGCTATTCGACTGGTTGCTCTGTCTCTTCAGTATCGGGGTGCTCATCGAGGCCTACCGTATCGATGGTGCCTTCAGGCTCAACTCCGGCGGCTCCTTTCCGACCGGGCTGGCCCTGATCATGCTGGCCGCCTCGGCGGTCATTCTGGTCAGCCACCGCCGCAAGCGGCGCGATCCCGAGATCACCTCGTTCACTCAGGAAACCAAGGTGTTCCTCAAGGAGCACTTCAAGCCACACATCGTGGTCTTCTCGCTCGTGTCGATGGCCTACCTGGCCGCCATCAACTGGTTCAGCTTCTTCGTCAGCACCTTCATCTTCCTGGCGGTGCTCTTCATCTACTACCGCGGTGGCAAGATACTCAGCTCGCTGGTCATCACCGGCGTGGCCATCGCGGTGATCTATGTGCTGTTCACCATGGTATTCCGCGTCTATCTTCCCTGACCTTCGAGGCACCCAATGAGTGATACGCTCTCCTATCTGCTCATGGCCTGGCTGGACCCGGGCCTGCTTGGCCTGACGGCACTCGGCGTCCTGGCCGGCATCTACATCGGTGCGATACCGGGTCTCTCCGTGACCATGGCCGTCTCGATCCTGATCTCCTTTACCTTCTCGTGGAACATCGACAGTGCCCTGGCGCTGATGGTGGGAATCTACGTGGGCGGGGTCTACGGCGGCTCGCGCACCGCCATCCTGCTCAACATTCCCGGTGCTCCATCGGCGGTGACCACGGCCTTCGACGGCTACCCCCTGGCCCTGCGTGGCGAAGCGGGTCGCGCCATCGGCCTGAGCACCATCATGTCGGTGATCGGCGGGCTGATCGGGGTGGCGGTACTCGCCGGCACCGCGCCCTACCTCTCGGATCTCGCGCTGCAGTTCGCCCCTCGTGACTACTTCCTGATCGCCATACTCGGCCTGCTGCTGGTCAGCTCGCTCTCCGGCAAGTCGTTGGCGCGCGGCATCTTCGCCGTGGCACTGGGTGCCATCATCGGCCTGGTGGGCATGGATCCGATCACCGCCCAAGGACGCCTGACGCTTGGCAACATGGAGCTGCTCGGCGGCATTCACTACGTGGTGGTGATGATCGGGCTGTTCGGGGTGGCCGAGGCGTTCTATCAGCTGCATAACATGACCAAGGTCCCGGTCAAGCAGAAGGTCAGCAAGATCCTGCCGCCGCTGAGCATGGTGCTGAAGTTCCTGCCGCTCTCGATTCGCACCTCATTGATCGGGGTCGTGGTCGGCGCGCTCCCTGGCACCGGCGGCGACATCGCCTCGCTGTTCGCCTACGACCACGCCAAGCGCACGGTCAAGAATCCCAGCAGTCCGTTCGGCGAAGGCGCCTACGAGGGGCTGGTGGCCCCGGAGACTGCCAACAATGCCGCGGTCGGCGGCGCCTACGTGCCGATGCTGACGCTAGGCATGCCGGGTGACGCCGTGACGGCGGTGATCATCGGGGCGCTGGTGATTCACGGCCTCAATCCCGGCCCGATGCTGATGATCGAGACGCCGCATATCTTCTGGTTCACCGTCGGCAACCTGGCGCTGGCCAACATCTTCCTGCTGGTCTTCGGCCTGACCGGCATCAAGATCTTTTCCAAGATCGTCGAGGTGCCCAAGGCGATACTGATCCCGCTGATCCTGGTGCTGTGTGTGGTGGGGACCTACTCGATCAACAGCAATATGATGGAAGTCTACTGGATGCTCGGCTTCGGCATACTCGGCTACTGGCTCAAGGTATTCGGTTTCCAGATGGGGCCGATCATCCTCGGTGTGATCCTTGGCCCGCTGCTGGACGAATCCTACCGCCAGGCGATGTCCTCGGTCGGCGACAATGCCACCAGTTTCCTCTCGGCATTGGTCACCAACCCCTTGTCGCTCATATTGACCAGCGTGATCGTGCTGGTGCTGCTCGGCAATACGCCACTCAAGGGGTGGATCAAGGCAAGAGTGGGACGCAGCTAACGGGAGAGCCTGCCCCTCCGCCATGGTGGGGCGAGGCATTATCTGGAGCCCTGATGTGACGGTCTTTCCCCCCTTTCATGCCTTGGTATTCGATTTCGACGGCGTGATCCTCGACTCGGCGAGCCTCAAGCGCGAGGCGTTCGCCGCGCTATACGATGATTACCCGAGCGCCGATCGGCAGGCGATTCGCGCCTATCTGGGCCGCCGTGGCGGCCAACCCCGCGAGGTCAAGTTCCGGCACATCGAAGGACATATCCTGGGACGAAGCGTGAGCGACAAGGATATCGCCGAGCTGTGCCGACGCTTCAAGCACTCCGTCGAGGCACGCATCCTCGAGGCACCCGAGATCGCCGGCGCCCGCGCGTTCCTGGAACGCTGGCATGGCCGCCTGCCGCTCTATCTGCTCTCCGCCACGCCCGAGGCGGAGCTGCGTGACATCGTCGAAAAACGTCAACTGGCCCCGCGCTTCGATGAGGTGATCGGCGCACCGCCGGACAAGGTGACCGGCATGCGCAACCTCCTGGCTCGCCGCGGCCACGCTGCGCGCCATACGGTGATGATCGGCGACTCCTACAACGACTACCGCACCGCCAGCGGCAATGGCACCCGCTTCGTGGGCATTGCCGCTGACCTAGCGATCTCCCCCTTCCCCGCCGATGTGATCACCAGCTGCGATCTTGACGGGCTGGAGCGTGCCCTGCACGCCCTGGCACAAGGGAGCGCGCAAGAACCGTAATTGCCGCCCGGTATCCACCTCTTCCTGCAACAGCTCGGCTGCGCCGTCCTGACGCACCAGCCCCGCCCCTACGGCAAACATCACTTTTCCGGCAAATGCTAATGGATAATTTTTAGCAGGCTAAATATTATCCATTCACAAGTGTGCTGCCTAGCTCCTGCCCCGGGTACGCCAGCTCAACCTCTGGCTGTGCGTCACCTTCGCGCTGGGCGCGGCCTTCATCGCCATGGAGCTCTACGAGCTCCATCACCTAATCGGCGAGGGCTTCGGCCCTCAGCGCAGCGCCTTCCTGTCGTCCTGCTCGCTCATTGCTCCTGTCAGCGCGACATCGCCTGGGGCAGGTAGAGCGCGATCTCCGGGAACCAGTACATCAGCGCAATCGAGAGCAGCATCAGCAGGAAGAACGGTAGCGTCGCCTTGGTGATGGTGAGGATATCCTTGCCGGTCAGCCCCTGGATGACGAACAGGTTGAAGCCCACCGGTGGCGTGATCTGCGACATCTCGACCACGATCACCAGATAGATACCGAACCAGATCAGGTCGAAGCCCGCAGCGCTAACCAGCGGCATGATGATCGCCGTGACCAGCAGGATCAGCGAAATCCCGTCGAGGAAGCAGCCCATCACCAGCAGCAGCAGGGTGAGCGCGACCAACAGCAGCATGGGCGACAGCCCCAGCTCGCCAATCGCCCGGGCGAGCTGCATCGGCACCTGGGTGAAGCCCATCGCCGAGGTCAGAAACGAGGCCCCGGCGATGATGAAAGCGATCATGCAGGCGGTGCGTACCGCCGCGAACAGCGATTCGCGGAAGATGGCGAGACCGAAGCTGCCGTTCCACCGGGCGATTGCCATCGACAGCACCACCCCCACCGCGGCGGCCTCGGTGGGCGAGGCCAGCCCGCCATAGATCGAGGTGATGATGCCGCCGATCAGCAGCAGGATCGGCACCAGCGCCAAGGTGTTGCGCAGCTTCTCGCCGATCGGCATCGAGGACTCGTCCTGGCCGGTGAGCCCATCGCGATTACCCTTGAGCAGCGCCCAGACGATCAGGTAGCTCATGAACAGCGCAAGGATCATCAGTCCCGGACCGATGCCGGCCATGAACAGGCGCGAGATCGACTGTTCGGTGACCACGCCGTAAACGATCAGCACGATCGACGGCGGAATCAGCAGCCCCAGAGTCGAGGCGCTGGCCAGGGTGCCGATCGCCATGTTGCTGTCGTAACCGCGCCGCTCGAGCTCCGGCAGGGTCATCTTGCCGACGGTGGCGCAAGTCGCGGCCGAGGAGCCGCAAACGGCGGCGAACATGCCGCTGCCGATGATGTTGGTGTGCAGCAGCCGCCCGGGAAGGCGGTTGAGCCAGGGCGAGAGGCCGCGGAACATGTTGTCGGCAAGTCCCGAGCGGAACAGGATCTCGCCCATCCAGATGAACATCGGCAGGGCAGTGAGATCCCAGCCGTAACTCGCGCTCCAGAAGTCCGAGGCGAGGATAGGCCCCGGCGAGAAGGGCGTGAAGAACTGCAGGGCGACCCAGGCGGTACCGATCAGCGCGAAGGCGATCCATACGCCGCTGCCGAGCAGCAGGGCCAGGGTAATGACGGTGGCCAGACTCAGTATCAGCACGTGAGTGTCTCCAAGAGGCGGTAGGGGCTGGAACAGGGCTCAGCGTGGCTCGGAATCGTCCACCGCCGCGGCTTCGCGGAAGCTCGATGGGTCGCGGATGGCGATGCGCAGGGTCATGAGCAGCGCTTCGACCAGCGCCAGGCACAGCAGAGCCACCCCGGTGGCCAACACGGTCTGGGGGATCCACAGCGGAATCGACAGAAATCCGGAGGAGACGTCGTTGTATTGCAGGCTCTCGCGAGCCAGCTCGATCAGGCCATAGCCGAGCAGCAGGCTGATCACCAGACCGATGAGCAGGGTGAACACCTCGAACCACGCCCGGATGGCCGAAGGCAGGCGCGAGATCAACAGCGTGACGCGGATATGGGCGTGGTGCACGAAGGTGTAGGCCAGGCCCAGAAAGGTGGCGCCCACCAGCAGATAGGCGGCGATTTCGGAGACCCCGGTGATGCTGAGGCCCAGGCGGCGCAGGCCGACCAGCACCAGCGCCGCATCCACCACGCGAAAGGTCACCTGCAGGGCGATCAGCGCGCAGATGATGATCATGCAGGCGGCCGCGCCCCAGGCGCCGAGGCGATAGAGCTTGTCGAATTTGAAGGTCATGACGCAGTCTCGCGGAGGGCTTGAGCGGGGAGGTGCGGTGGCTGACAGCCACCGCACCATCGGGTCACGGCAAGCGCGTCATGCCCTACTCGGCAGACGTCTGCGCGCGATACTCCTCCAGCACCTGCTTGGCCTCGTCACCGGCACGCTCTTGCCACTCCTCGTAGAGCGTATCGCCTGCGGCCTGCAGCGCTACGGCGACCTCCTCGTTGGACTCGGAGACGGTAATGCCGTTCTCCTCCAGCGCCTGGCGACTCGCCTCGCTGTCGTCGCGGCTCATCTGCCAGCCGCGCTCTTCGGCACGCGCGGCAGCGTCAAGCAGCGCCTCCTGGGTCGCCTCGTCGAGCCGGTCGAAGGAGCGCCGGTTGATGAAGATGATGTTCTTGGGTAGCCACAGGTTGGCATCGGTGAAGTGCGAAACGTAGTCCCAGGCGGTCATGGAGTTGCCGGTGGAGACGGAGGTGATCATGGCGTCCACGCGGCCGGTACTGAAGGCGGTGGGAATATCGGACTCCTCCGTCTCGGTGGGGTTGCCGCCGAGATTGCGCACGAAGCGCTGGGTATTGATGTTGGGCGCCCTGACTCGCAGTCCCTCGAACTGATCGGGGTCGCTCAGTTCGAAGTCGGTATAGATGCCCTGAGATGGCCAGGTCACCGCATACAGCGGCATCAAGCCCTCCGCGGCGAAAAGTTCGGTGATCAGTGGCTTGGTGGCCTGCCACAGCGCGAAGGCCTCCTCGTAGCTGCCCGCCACCCCTGGCAGGGTATCGACCTCGAAGATCGGATCGTCATTGGAGAGTACCGACATGAACACTTCGCCGGCGTCGATGGTGCCGCGACGCACGGAGGGCTTGATCTCGCCGTGCGCGACCAGCGAACCACCGCTATGCACATTGATGGTCAGCTCGCCATCTGTCGCCGCGGCGACATCCTCGGCAAACTGACGGGTATTCTGGGTGTGGAAGCTGGCATCGCCATAGGGAGTGGCCATGTTCCATTCGGCGGCCTGTGCCGTTGCCGCAGCGGCCAGAGAGCAGGCAGCGACCAGCAGCAGAGGAGAAAAGGGAGTGCGCATGGTGGTATTACCTCGTTATTGGTGTTGTAAGTTCAAACTGACATTACTCGGCGGAGGGTGAACCGCTCAGCCGGAACCAGGTGGCTTCAAGCTCAGCTACGGCCATCTGGACGGTACGTTCCTGCATGTAGTGTCTCGAACACTCCCTGGCGATGGCGGCCACGCCACGACAGAAGCGGGGGTGGTTGGCCACGCGCCATATCACGTCGTAGTGCATGGCCGGCAGTGGCCGTTCGAGCTCGATGCGCGAAAGCTCATGGCGACGCAATTCATCCGTTCGGCATGCACGAAGAACTCGCGGCCACGCATGGTCGGCTGTATCGGACGGGCTGAGCGCTCCAGGAGCAGCTCGCCCACCGTACTCTCCAGGCGCGAGATTCGCTCTGAAACCGACGGCTGGGTGAGGTGCAGGCGCACGGCGGCCTTGCGAAACGACCCCAACCGCACCGCCCACACGAAGGCCTCGAGTTCCTTGAAATCTAGCATGACGTCACGCCATGGCCCGCTCAGGCCATGGCTTGCAAGCCTTGGCCATCACTTCTTGAAGAGCTGCTCGTCCCGGTTCTTGAACGCCTTGAACTCCAGCGCATTGCCGGAGGGGTCGTAGAAGAACATGGTGGCCTGTTCGCCGGGCTCGCCCTTGAAGCGGATGTAAGGCTCGATCTCGAACGGCACATGGTGGGCGCGCAGCTTGTCGGCCAGCGCCTCCCAGGCCTCCATCTTGAGCACCACACCGAAATGGGGCACGGGAACCCCATGGCCATCGACCGGGTTCTTGTGATTCTCGACCGAGCTCTCTTTGAGCTTCGGATTCAAGTGACAAACGAACTGGTGACCGAAGAGGTTGAAATCTACCCAGCTTTCCGATGAACGCCCTTCAGGACAGCCAAGGAAATTGCCATAGAACTCTCGGGCTTCGTCGATATCTCTTACCTGAACGGCAAGATGGAACGGGTCGGATACGCTCATGGTCACTCCTTCGTTGAATTTATGTAAGACCATCTAAATAACTTGATAAGCCTCCCGCTTGTCACAGTCAACCGTTTTCCCGGTGCCTTTAGATTCGATCGGGCTGGCCGATTTTCAATATCGCCAAAAACGATTGGAACTTGCCGGAGCGCTTCTTATATTGTTAATCCACGATAAGAAAAACATGGCTTTGCCAAACAGGAGCAGCAATGTCCATTCCCCTATTGAATTGCGATATGGGCGAAAGCTTCGGCAACTGGACGATCGGCCTCGATGAAGCGGTCATGCCATTTGTCGATTGCGCCAATATCGCCTGCGGCTTCCACGCCTCTGACCCCCATGTGATGCGCCGCACCGTCGCGCTTGCTGTCGAACACCAAGTGAAAATCGGCGCTCACCCCGCCTACCCCGACCTGGTAGGCTTCGGCCGCCGCTCGATGGCCTGCTCCCCCGCCGAAGTCGAGGATATGGTGCTCTATCAGATCGGCGCGCTGGCCGGCATCTGCCAGGCCCAGGGATCCCAGCTGAGCTACGTCAAGCCGCATGGCGCGCTGTACAACGACATGGCCCGCGACCCACAGCTGCTCGAGGCGGTCATGCGTGCGGTCAGGCTCTACGACGCTTCGCTACCGCTGATGCTGATGTCCACCGCCGAACCCGAGCCGGTGCGACAACTAGCCGCCAGGGTGGGGATCGACATCTGGTTCGAGACGTTTGCCGACCGTGCCTACGATGCTGACGGCCATCTCGTCTCCCGCCGCTTGCCCGGTGCCGTGCACCACGACCAGAACGTGATCGTGGCGCAAGCCGTGAAGCTGGCCCGAGGCGAGCCGCTGCTGGCAAGCGACGGCAGCCTGCTGACCCTGCCTTCGGACAGCATCTGCGTGCATGGCGACAATGCCGAATCGGTGGCCTCGGTACAGGCGATCCGCCAGGCATTTGCCGAGCTCGACGGCGCGTGAAGGTACGCCTCGAAACCGCCGCCATGGATAACCTGATGGTACGGCTTTTCGATACCATCGACGAGGACAACATGCCGTGGATACTGGCCGCCGACAGCGCCTTGCGGGAGGCGCTCGGCGATACCCTGATCGATCTGGTGCCCTCTTACACTACGCTACTCGTCCATTACGACTGCCGGCAACTCTCTCATGGCGAGGCCAGGGCACGCATCGAACGCTCCCTCGAGGGGCTCACCCCTGCCGACACCAGCGAGGGGCAATGCCACGACGTACCGGTCTGGTACCACGAGAGCGTGGGGCCCGAGCTGCCCCGCCTGGCCAAGCGCATCGGGATCACCACCGATGAGCTGATCGCCCGCCACTGCGCTCACGACTACCATGTCTTCGCGCTGGGCTTCGCACCGGGCTACGCCTTCATGGGATTGGTCGAGGAGGCACTGGCCACTCCACGCCTCAAGACGCCACGCCAGAAGGTGGCCGCCGGCAGCGTGGGCATCGCCGACCGCCAGACGGCGATCTATCCGCTGCGCTCGCCGGGGGGGTGGAACATCCTCGGCCGCTCGCCGGTGGTGCTGTTCGATCGCACCCGGGGAGAGAGCCTGATGCGCCCCGGCGACCGGGTTCGCTTCACGGCCATTTCGCGCCACGAATTCGAAGCGCTGGGTGGCGACACCGCGCCGCTGGGAGAGCGCGGATGAGCGGCACTTCATTGATAGGCATGGTGGTCGAGCGCGCCGGCCCCCTCGCCCTGGTGCAGGATGGCGGCCGGCAAGGGGTTCGGCACATGGGCGTGACCCAAGGCGGCGCGGCCGACTGGATCTCGTTGGGCTGGGCCAACTGGCTGCTTGGCAACCCCGTCGGTAGCGCCGGGCTTGAGATCGTGCTCGGCGGCGGGCTGACCCTGCGCGTAGAGCGCCAAGCACGCCTGGCGCTTACCGGCGCGGACCTGGAAGCGACGCTGGATGACACCCCCCTCACCCCCGGCACCAGCTTCCAGGTGGTGCCGGGGCAGCGGCTCACCTTCCGCCAGCCGGTATTCGGGCTGCGCGCCTACCTGGCCTTTCCCGGCGGCCTTCACGCCCCCACGGTGCTGGACAGTGCATCCACCGTGGTACGTGAACAGCTGGGTGGCTTGCATGAGGATGGCAGCCCGCTGAAGGCGGGCGACGGCCTCGCCTGGCGAGGCGGCGAGACACCACAGCGCCACCTGCCAAGGGCCCCTTTCACCATGCCCTCACCAGGCGTGGCACTCTCTCTGGTACCTGGCTCGCAGATCGGCCGGTTCCCCGGTCACAGCCTGTTTCTGGCCTTCAACCGCACATGGCAGGTCGACAACCGCGCCGACCGCATGGGGGTCAGGCTGCTGGGCCCGATGCTGCGCAGCAAACAGCGCAGCATGGTCTCCGAAGGCATCCCGCTGGGGGCCGTTCAGGTGCCCCCCGACGGCCAGCCCATCGTGCTGCTCAACGACCGCCAGACGATCGGTGGCTACCCGCGGCTCGGTGCATTGACCCCCGAGGCCTGCGCCAGCCTGGCGCAATGCTTGCCAGGACATGAGGTAAGGCTACGCGCCATCACCCCTTCGCAGGCCCGCGAAAGGCATTTGCGCCTGCTGGCGGCCTGGCAATGACCGCGGGTTCGTGCTCGACGTTCAGTCACTCGCCGCGAGATACCTTGCGCTGCTTGTTGCGACGATAGAGCCGCACCAGGGCGATAGCCAGCGCCGATGCAATCATCAGTGCCAGTGTCATGCCCTGCCAGGGCCGGGCGGCATCGCCCAGCACGGTTTCCAGAGTAATGATCGCGATGAACCCCAGCGCCTGACTGGCAATGGCCAGGGCACGCAGCGTATCGAAGGCAGGCTTGGCCATGCAGGCTCCCCAACGTCTATGGCTTACGGCAGGCAATCAGGTGACAGCCCAAGGCCGTAACAGTAGGCTTGGAGCCTAGTGTAACGCGGCCAGCCTCGGCCGCCGAGCCCGTCACAGTGGAGCCCCGATACCCAATGGATGCGATTGCCCTCGGCCCGGTCCTGATTTCGCTACCTCGGCTGTATACCTTTGCCGCGGCCTTGACGCTGTTACTGGTAAGCCTCGCCCTGCTCGGCCTGCCGCGCAGTACCCATGCGCGCTGGTTCAACACCCTGCTGATCGTCTGGTTGCTGGGTGCACGTCTAGGCCACGTGTTCACCCATTTCGAGGCCTATGCCGCCGCACCACTGGATATCGTCAAGCTCTGGCAACCCGGTTACCACGGGCTGTGGGGGCTACTGGCGGCGCTGATCTGGACCGGCTGGGCGCTGCGCGAGCATCTGCTCAAGATGGTCAGCGCCATGGGCTTGCTGATCGGGGTCTCGGCGCTGTGGCTGGCCCTGGTCACCCTTGCCCCGCTGGGCAGCGGTGCCGCCCTGCAGGAGCTGCCCGACCTGACGCTTGAGAACCTCGACGGCGAATCGATCAACCTGCGCGAGCTGACCGGCGAGCGGGTACTGATCAACCTCTGGGCCACCTGGTGCCCGCCCTGCCTGCGCGAGATGCCGCTACTGGCCGAGGCCGACCAGCGTGACGACGTGGCCGTGGTGATCGTCAACCAGGGCGAGGATCTTCTCCAGGCGGCCCGTTACCTTGACGAGCAGGGTCTCGATTTTCGCTATGCGCTGCTCGATCCTCGCCAAGAGCTGATGGTGCTCACCGAGTCGCCCGGCCTGCCCACCACTCTGCTGTTCGACACCAACGGCCGGGTACTTGAGCAGCATGTCGGTGAGCTGTCGCGTGCCCAGCTCGACAGCTGGCTATCGAGACACTGACGGCAGCCCTCAATCTTCCGCCAGCGCCGGCAGCAGCACCTTGACCTTGCGGGTCAGGGTGTTGCGCCCCCAGCCCAGCAGCTCCGCCGCCTCGCCCTTGCGCCCCCCGGTGTGCTTCAGCGCCGTCTCGATCAGGATGCGTTCGAAATCCGGCACCGCCTCCTCCAGCAGGTGGGTATGGCCGGCCGCCAGGGCGCGATCGGCCCAGTCGCGGAAGGCCGCGCGCCAGTCACCGGAGGCACTCTCGGTGCCTTCGGTGCTGCGCAGCTCCGGCGGCAGGTCGTCGACCAGGATCTCGCGTCCGGAGGCCATCACCGTCAGCCAGCGGCAGGTATTCTCCAGCTGGCGCACGTTGCCCGGCCAGGGCATGCGGGTCAGGTGCTGTTCGGCCTCCTTGGTCAGCACCTTGCCTTCGGTGGAGAGCTCGCGGGCGGCCTCGGCCAGGAAGTGCTGGGCTAGGCGCGGAATGTCCTCGCGGCGCTCGGAGAGACGCGGCAGGTGGATACGGATCACGTTGAGGCGGTGGAAGAGGTCCTCGCGAAAGCGCCCATCCTGGACCAGCGACTCGAGGTTCTGGTGGGTGGCAGCGATGATACGCACGTCGGCTCTGACCGAGACATGTCCCCCCACACGGTAGAACTCGCCATCGGCCAGCACGCGCAGCAGGCGTGTCTGGGTATCCGGCGGCATGTCGCCGATCTCGTCGAGGAAAAGGGTTCCCCCATCGGCCTGCTCGAAACGTCCGCGGCGTTGGGCGGTGGCGCCAGTGAAGGCGCCCTTCTCGTGGCCGAACAGCTCGGACTCCATGAGATCCTTGGGGATCGCCGCCATGTTGAGCGCGATGAACGGCTTGCCGGAGCGCGGGCTGTGCTGATGCAGCGCCTGGGCCACCCGCTCCTTGCCGGTCCCCGACTCGCCGTTGATCAGCACGGTGATGTGCGACTGGGCCAGGCGCCCAATGGCGCGGAACACCTCCTGCATGGCCGGCGCCTCGCCGATGATCTCCGCCGACAGCCCCTCCGGTGCCACCGCCGGACTCTGCCGCTCGCGGGCATGGGCCACGGCGCGGCGCACCAGTGCCAGCGCCTCGTCGACATCGAATGGCTTGGGCAGGTATTCGAAGGCGCCGCCCTGATAGGAAGCCACCGCACTGTCGAGGTCCGAGTGCGCGGTCATCACGATCACCGGCAGGTCGGGATGCGCCTCGCGCACTTTGGCCATCAGGTCCAGGCCATCGAGCCCGGGCATGCGGATGTCGGTCACCAACACATCGGGAGGCCGCTTGATCAGGCTATCCAGCGCGCTGTCGGCGCGCTCGAAACTCTCCACCTCGAGATCCGGCTGCGCCAGGGCGCGCTCCAGTACCCAGCGAATGGCACGGTCGTCGTCGACGATAACGATACGCGCGGGATCAGTCATGCGGGCCTCCTGCGGGCGTCAAGATAGGTAATGGCGAGATAGCGAATGGCGCTGGACATCAGGTGACCTCCAGCGGCGTGAGCAGGCGAAATTCGGTACGCCCAGGTTCTGAGTCGCACTCGATCAATCCATGATGTTGATACAGTATCGACTGGGCGATGGAGAGTCCCAAACCGCTGCCTTCGGCGCGTCCAGAGACCATCGGATAGAACAGGGTCTCGCGCAGCGCAGGGGGAATACCCGGCCCGTTGTCGATGATTGCCACTTCGCAGACCAGCCGATGGCGATCGGCCCCCAGGGTGAACTGGCGACGGGCGCGGGTGCGAAACACCAGCTGCGGGGCCTCGGTGCCGCTCTCGGTCATCGCCTCGACCGCATTGCGCGCCACATTGAGCACCGCCTGGATCATGCGCGGCTCATCACCGATCAAGTCGGGCAGGCTGGGGTCGTAGTCGCGCACGATCTCGACACTGCTCTGCTCGGCGATCAACAGGGTGCGTACTCGCTCGAGCACACGGTGAACGTTGAGCGGTGCATGGCGCGCCACTTGATTGGGTCCAAGCATGCGATCGACCAGATCGCGCAGCCGGTCGGCCTCCTCGACGATGATGCGGGTGAACTCGACGAGCTGGGGGTTGGGCAGGTCGCGCTCAAGAAGTTGTGCCGCGCCTCGAATTCCCCCCAGGGGATTCTTGATTTCGTGGGCGAGTCCTCGGGTCAGGGTCTTGATCGTCTCCTGGCGCGCCACCAATGCCTCTTCGCGGGAGATTCGCAGCAGCCGGTCACGCGGCTCGATCTCGAGCAGCAGCTCATCGTCTGAAAGCGGCGTCACGGTAAAGTCGACGGTAATGGTCTCGCCCCCCGGCACCGGCAGCAGCGCCTCACGCTGGGTGAAGGGATGAAACTCGACACGCGCCTTGATCAGCACCTCAGCCACCGCGCCATCGATCCCCTCCAGCGTCTCCAGGCGCGTCCCCTGGACTCGGCCAAGACTCACCGCCAGCAGCGCCTCGGCGGCGGGGTTCATCCACCTCAAACGCAGGGTACCGTCGAGCAGCAGCACCGCCGTGGTCAGATGTTCCAGCAATCGTTGATACATGGTGCAGCCCACACTCGCGATTTTCACTATTCATGTGCAAGAAGCGCGCCAAGCGGCTCAATGCGTGGCACTGACGTTCCAGGGGGGTGCAGAAACCCTGAACGCACTATTTTGGTGCTTAAGCGGGGAGAAGGGCAATCATTGGAGTGCAAATGTGACTTCATCACCGTCATTACATCGCCGAGGTTCAGTGCCAAGAAGCGAGGTCAATGAAGTGGGCGAAGACAACAGGGGAGAGGCTAGTTGGGGTTATTGGGGTTATTGGGGTTCTGCGGCAGGTTGACGCTGGCACGCTGCACGTAGAGGGTCACGGGCGCACTGCGATGGCGCACCTGGCCGCGACCATCAAGTAGTTCAGCCTCGAGAATGTGCTCGCCACGATCCAGATTGGTGAGCATGAAGACATCGCTATGTAGTGCCGATTGGCTCACCTGATCGTTCACCAGCAGCCGGATCTGATGATCGTCGCGTAGCGCAGGCTCGATACCCACTTGCACCTGGACGTTACCAGCATGCCCGGTCTGCAGCGTCTCTTCGTTGCGGGGAGTCACGATACGAAAGCTGGAGTATGGCATGAATGGGGCCGATACCGCGCCCTGCCGAGAGGCG
Organism: Halomonas sp. TA22; assembly: GCF_013009075.1. Taxonomy (NCBI): domain Bacteria; kingdom Pseudomonadati; phylum Pseudomonadota; class Gammaproteobacteria; order Oceanospirillales; family Halomonadaceae; genus Halomonas; species Halomonas sp. TA22. Next base: position 49,312 of record NZ_CP053108.1, read on the forward strand.
GCGGGCGCCTGTAGCTGTGCCGGCGCTGGACGCAATTCCGGCTGGCGTGTCGGGATCACCGTCAGCGGATTGAGCTCGATGCGCTCGCCACCTTGCCTGGGCTGGTCGCTGAAGATCACGTTACCCTGGGCATCGGTGGAGCGATAGATGGACGTCGCCTGAGATACCACCGGGCAGATCAGCATCACGAGTATCACGAGCATACGTATCGACATCACCGCTCCTTGCGGAAAGGCCATGGAAAAGGCGGCATGAGCGCCAGGCAAGAACAGATATGGCCATGTGTCATATCAAGATGAATAGTGACACGCAAAAAAGGGTTCCGCCATGGCGGAACCCTTTGCTACTGCCGTCTCGTACTGGCTGCGACGTATCAGCAGCTGTAGTACATGTCGAACTCGATGGGGTGGGTGGTCATGCGCATGCGCTCCACGTCCTCGCCCTTGAGCTCGATGTAGGCATCGATCATGTCGTCGGTGAACACGCCACCCTCGGTGAGGAAGGCACGATCCTTGTCCAGTGCATCCAGCGCCTGGTCGAGGCTGACGGCCACGGTCGGCACCTTCTTGCCCTCTTCCGGCGGCAGGTCATAGAGGTTCTTGTCCATGGCATCGCCAGGATGAATCTTGTTCTTGATGCCGTCGATACCGGCCATCAACATCGCCGAGAATGCCAGGTAGGGATTGGCGGTCGGATCGGGGAAGCGACACTCGACACGCTTGCCCTTGGGGCTCGCGGTGTAAGGGATACGGATGGAGGCGGAGCGGTTACGCGCACTGTAGGCGAGCATGACCGGCGCTTCGAAGCCTGGCACCAGACGCTTGTAGGAGTTGGTAGAAGCGTTGGTGAAGGCGTTCAGGGCACGTGCATGCTTGATGATGCCGCCGATATAGTAGAGCGCCATTTCCGACAGGCCCGCGTACTGGTCGCCGGCGAACTGGTTGGCACCATCCTTCCAGAACGACTGGTGTACGTGCATACCGGAACCGTTGTCACCCACCAGCGGCTTGGGCATGAAGGTCGCAGTCTTGCCGTAGGCATGAGCCACGTTGTGGATGACGTACTTCATTTCCTGAACTTCGTCGGCCTTCTTCACCAGGGTGTTGAACTTGACGCCGATCTCGTTCTGGCCGGCGTTAGCCACTTCGTGGTGATGCACTTCGACGCTCTGGCCGATCGCTTCCAGGGTGTTGCACATCGCGCTGCGGATGTCATGAAAGCTATCCACTGGCGGAACCGGGAAGTAGCCGCCCTTGACGCGCGGACGGTGGGCCAGGTTGCCTCCTTCGACGGCACGGTCGGTCGACCAGGCACCCTCTTCGGAGGAGATCTTGTACATGGCGCCTTCGATGTCGGCCTTCCAGTGCACTTCGTCGAAGATGAAGAATTCGGGCTCCGGGCCGAAGAAGGCGGTGTCGCCAAGGCCAGTGGACTGCAGATAGGCTTCGGCACGCTTGGCGATGGAGCGAGGATCGCGTTCGTAGCCCTGCATGGTGGCAGGTTCGATGATGTCGCAGCGCAGCACCAAGGTGGCATCTTCGGTGAACGGGTCGAGGAAGGCGGTACCGTCTTCCGGACGCAGGATCATGTCGGACTCGTTGATGCCCTTCCAGCCCTCAATGGAGGAACCATCGAACATCTGACCGTTTTCGAAGAATTCCTCGTCGACAGTGCGAGCCGGAATCGTAACGTGCTGCTCCTTGCCCTTGGTGTCGGTAAAGCGCAGATCAACCCATTTGATGTCGTGTTCTTCAATCAGGGCGAGGGTCTTCTCAGACATGATGTCCTCCACTATATGAGCATTTTGCTCGAATCGTTGGCTTGCGTGTCCAGCACCGTTTTTAGCATGCCCCGGCAACATTGCCCATGGCAGCATTAACGAATGGATACTTTTACACTCTGCACTCTTTAATGCAGACAACGTGCCAAAATGGCGCAAGACCATGGAAACTAAAAGCTAAATATATGAAATATTAATGTTTTTTAGCCATGTCAAGATCGATATAAGTCCATAACCATGCCGCAAAATGGTGCTCACTACCTTCCAAAGCACCTCAAAAGTGCATAAAAAATCATGAATGATCCTTATTGGTGCAAGATTGCCATGTCACTTCTCACTTGAAGCAGCATGGTGCTCCCCATGATTGCCACAGGAGAATCGGACTCAATCGCAGCATGGCTAAAATCATCAATGTAAACCATTGATACTTTGACACACCGAAACGATACTCTTAATTACAAATCGGGAGACCGCTCTGTTTTCCCTCGCTACCCATGCAAGCACTCGTCATCAGACCGACAGGAAATGTAAATGGCCATCGCTTCCAGGTCTTGTGTAGAGCACGACCAAGGGACAAGCGCATCGATGGATGCCTACTTTGTCATTATCGATTCTCACTGGATGGCATCTCGTTTGCCTCGCAGCCTGGCCATGCTGCAAAACGCCACCAGTAGCTATCCAGGCATCATCGAAGTACAAGTCGTCGCCATCAGCGAGAACACTTATCTCTCCTCCCTGAGTCGACGCTACGGCGCTCGCTTTTCCACGATTGCGCTTCCCTCGATAGGCGCACGCAGCAATGAGATCGCTCGGCGCAGCCGAGGACGCCACCTGGTCTTCGCTACCCCCCGCGCCAGGCTGAGCAATGACTGGATCATCAAAGCCGACCAGTGGCTGAGCAAAACTTCCTGGGATGCAGTGATCCTACGCCCGAAGCGGAAGATCGCCACACAAGGCCTGACACGCGGCTTGAGACGACTGTGGCCGATGCCGCCACGCCCCGGCGTGTTGTGTGTCGCTTATGAATGGTTCGAGCGGATCGGCGGCTTTGACCCTGCCCTTGACGATACCGCGCATCAGGATCTCGTGACGCGCCTGCGCGCCTGCCAGGCACGCGTTCTCGAGCTGGAATTATAAATGTCATAAGCCGCTATAATAGGATGGCGCCTTATAAGGAAACACTGGCAAGGAATGCCATCCCGCGGATGCACGAAAGGGGCATGCCCCGGGAAAGGAGGCTTGATGAAAGGAGAGGGATTGGTCAGGGATATCGCGCAACGCCTGCGCGGTCATTGGCGACGCAGCTTGGCGGAGCCGCTCCAGGGCCGCAGCGCCATTCTGGTACTGCATCGTGTGCTGCCTGACGAGGAGGCGGCCCGCTTGCCACACCGGGCCCCTTATTGCCTGGGGCCGGAGAGCTTCCATCATCTGCTGATGAGCCTGGTGGAAGTGTCGCGGATCGTCAGCTTGAACACCGCCCTCAAACCCCATCACGATCCTCAGGCATGTATCGCGCTGACCTTCGACGATGGCTGGCGAGACAATGCCGAGGTTGCCGCCCCGTTACTGGATCACTATGCCCTGCCCGCCAGCATCTTCGTGACCACCGGCCTGCTGGGCCGCCCACGGGGCTTCTGGTGGGAGGTGATCGGCGAGGGTCTTTGGTCACGCCAAAACCCTGAGCGCATTCGTGATGCCTTGGGCGACAATGGCCTGCCGCTGCCACCGATGCCGCCGCCTCACCCCGACCACGCTTACAGCAGTGCGCTGCTTGGGTACATGACGCAACTGCGCCAAGCCGACCCCATCCTGCTCAACCAGGTCGCAGAAACACTTCACGCGCTTCTCGATCAGCCACCTCACGGTCTCGATCCCTTCAGCGTCAGACGCTTGGAAAACGGCGGTCTGATGCGCTTCGGGGCGCATGGGGTATTGCCGGAGTCGCTTGAGCCACTCAGTGATGAACGCATCTGCTGGCATATCCGCCGCTCGAGAGAGGATCTCAAGCGGCTCTGCCACTCTCCTCTGGAGGCATTCGCGTTTCCTGACAGCACGCCTTCGCCTCGCCTCAGACGCCTGGCCCACCGCTGCGGTGTGCAGCTCGCCCTGGCCGGCAGCGGCGGCTGGTTGACTCCCGACCAGGACCCTCTGGCCATTCCGCGCATTCCAATCAGCCAGCCAGTGGCACAAAGCCCTGGGCGGCTCTACGACTGGTTGCTGGGCCGCTGGCAAGCGCCGTCCGCAAACTGACCCCATTCCGTTTAAATTTCGTAGACTCTTCTCCTTGAGGCGACGAAATCATCCCGATAGTTTTGCAGGGCGCTTAACTAAATAACGAATAATTATAGGTGCTCGTGATTCAGCGTCTCAGCCACCCTTCGCCCATGTACTCCTTATCGCTGCGCAGCACCAGCCGACGGATCGGGACAGCCTCAACATGATACGCATGAATTTCTGGTCAGGGTTAGGTGTCAGCCTGCTCGCTCTTGTGCTACTCGCTTGGATAATCCCTCTCTATGGTGGCAGTGGCGCCGCCTTCGGTCTGCCTCCACAGCTGCTCGCCACACTCGGCGCCTGGCTGATGCTCGGTTGCGCGCTTGCACTCACAGTGCTGAGCGGTATTCAGTTACGTCGCTCGCAAGAACCTCTGTTCAACATGCCGGGCGCAGAGCAGCTCTGGCAACTCCTCTGGCCGTTCCTGTACGTGCTGACATTCATCCTGCTGTCGATCCTCCTCCCTCTGACTTACATCGCTCCCCTGCTGATCGGCGCCCTGCTCCTGATCCTTGGCGAGCGACGCTGGTACGTGCTGACGTTGAGCGCCATGTTACCGACGGCGGGACTCTATGTGCTAACCGTCTATCTGATGCGTATCGGGGTGGTGTGAGATGATTGGATTTGATGCGATTCTCAATGCCTTCGTTGCCGCCCTGGGCTTCAATGCCATCATGGTAGTGCTGGGCGGGGTGGTACTGGGCTATTTGGTGGGTGTGATTCCCGGTCTTAACCGCTCGGTGGCGATCGCCATCGCCATCCCGCTGACCTTCTACATGTCCGCCTACGCCGCCATTGCCTTTCTTATCGGTCTCTCCAAGGGAACCGCTGCCGGCAGTGCCGTCTCGGCGATTCTGCTCAACACCCCAGGCGAGGCCTCCTCGGCGGCGACCTGTCTTGATGGCTACCCCATGGCGCGGGCAGGGAAGCCGCGCAAGGCGCTCAAGATCGGCCTGCTCGCCTCGGTGATCGGCGACCTGCTGGCCACCCTGCTGCTGATCGCCGTCGCGATTCCCTTCGCCGCCGTGGCGCTCAAGTTCGGCCCTTACGAACTCACCGCCATCCTGCTATTCGCCCTGGTCTTCATCGCCGGCATGGCGGGGGGCTCCTTCCTCAAGGGACTGGCCGCCGGCGGTATGGGCATCATTCTCGGCACGGTGGGGCTAGACCCGGAAACCGGCGCCATGCGGTTGACGTTCGGCTTCGCCGAGCTGATGGAGGGGGTCCCGATCCTGCCGTTGGTGATCGGCACCCTGGCACTGTCGGAGATGTTCGTGCAGCTCGATCACTATCGCCGCAATCGCGACGAGAAGCCGATAGGCCTCGGCAAGGACCGCAAACAGGATGACTTGAGCTGGCAGGAGTTCAAGACCATCCTGCCGACCATTCTTCGCGGCACCGGCATCGGCGCCTTCGTGGGCGCCCTGCCGGGCCTTGGCCCATCGGTGGGCTCGTTCATGTCCTATGGCCTGGCCAAGCGCTCGGCCAAGGATCCCGAGAGCTTCGGCAAGGGCAACCCACGAGGCATCGCCGCCTCGGAATCGGCCGACAATGCGGTGATCCCCGCAAGCTACATCCCGCTCTTCGGTCTGGGCATTCCCGGCAGCGTCTCGGCGGCGCTGCTGGTGGGTGCCTTCATGATCCACGGCATTCAGGTCGGCCCGTTGATGCTGCGCGACCATCCGGAAATGCTCTTCACGCTGTTCTCGGGAATGATCGTGGCCAGTATCCTGATGCTTGGCGTAGGCTGGTATGGCCTGCGGTTGTTCGCCAAGGTCACCAGCGTACCGTCGCATATCGTGATCCCAGTGGTGATCTTCCTGTGCTTGGCCGGCATTCAGGTCCAAGGCTACGGTACCTTCGGCATGCTGGTGGTATTCGGCTTTGCCCTGTTTGGCTACTTCCTCAAGAAATTTGACTACTCCTTCGTGACCTTCCTGGTGGCGTTCATCGTCACCCCGATGCTCGAGATGAACCTGCGTCAGTCGATCATCCTGTCGGGAGGCGAGATCTCGATTCTGCTGCAGCGCCCCATCGCCCTTACCTTCTGCATCGCTACCGTGCTGATGGCCCTTCACCTGAGCTGGAGTGGTTATCGCAAGCGAGCGGAGCTACGTGCCGCTTGAGGGCCCCTTTCAACCGCCATTAACGACAATCAACAAGAGGACTACACCATGCGAATGAAACTGCTTACCACGGCGGTAATTTCCGCCACCATGAGCCTGGGCATCGCCGGGCAACTCCAGGCCGACGATTTCCCCAGCCAGCCGCTGTCCATGGTGGTCGGCTTCGGCGCTGGCGGCAGTACCGACATTCAGGCCCGGGTGCTCGCCAATGTGCTGGAAGAGGAGCTGGGACAGCCGGTCAATGTCGTCAACCAGCCCGGCGCCGGCGGTGCCGTCGCCCTGGCACGCCTGGCCAACAATCGTGACGAAGGCTATACCTTTGCCTTCGGTACCTCCAGTACGGTGACCTTCGGCCCGCATGCCACCGAAACCAGCTTCGCGCTGGACGACTTCCGTTATGTCGCCGGCATTACCGTCGGCCAGGCCGCGATCGTCACCGGCGAAGATCGTCCCTTCAGCGCCAGCTGGGAAGAGGTGGTCGAGTATGCACGTGAGAACCCCGGTACCAGCTACGCCACCCAGACCGCGCTGGACCGGCTGGTCATCGAATACATCGCCAAGCAGGAGGAGCTCGATCTGCGCATCGTGCCAACTTCTGGCGGCGCCGGCATGGCGCCGCTGATCCTCTCCGGCGATGTCGACTTCGGCTATAGCGGCGGCACTCACTCCGGCTACGCCGAAACCGGCGAGATGCCAGTGCTGCTCGGCCTGGACAATGAACGCCTGGTGGCCTTCCCGGACGCCCCCTCGCTGCGCGAAGCCGGCTATGACATCAATACCGGCGAGATTCGCGTCATCATGGTGCCGAGCAATACCCCCGACAGCCATGTCGAGCGCTTGGCCGAAGCGCTGGAAGCTGCCACCCAGGATGAGCGCTTCATCGAGATCACCGAAGAGCGGATCCTGATGCCGGTGACCTATGTTCCCGAAGATGAGGTGACCGAGAGGCTCAACGAACAGTCCGAGGGCTACCGCACGCTGCTCGAGGAGATGGGTGGCGTTCCCGACGACGCGTAAACCACCCACGCTCACTCGAATACCGCGCAATCGCTGGGCAAATGCCCGTCCGAAGCAGGGGCGGGCATTTTTTATGCAGATCATGACGCTTCCAGGCCGTTGAATTAGCAGGATACGCGACGAAAGGTGCAGATTTCTGGCCACAATGCTGGTAGGGGTTGCGAGCTAGATACTATAATGCGCCCCAATTTTCGCTGCAGGATCCCGTCGTGATCGAGAAACTTCGCAACATCGCCATCATCGCCCACGTTGACCATGGCAAGACTACGCTGGTCGACAAGCTCTTGAGCCAGTCCGGTACGCTGGACCGCAAGGCCGAGGGTCAGGAGCGCATCATGGACTCCAACGACCAGGAGAAGGAACGCGGCATCACCATCCTGGCCAAGAACACGGCGATCCGCTGGCAGGCTCCCGGTTCCGACGAGGTCTACCACATCAATATCGTCGACACTCCTGGACACGCCGACTTCGGTGGCGAGGTCGAGCGCGTGATGTCGATGGTCGATTCCGTGCTGCTGCTGGTCGACGCCGTCGACGGTCCCATGCCGCAGACCCGCTTCGTGACTCAGAAAGCGTTTGCCCAGGGCCTCAAGCCGATCGTCGTGGTCAACAAGATCGACCGTCCCGGCGCTCGCCCCGACTGGGTCATCGATCAAATCTTCGATCTGTTCGACAATCTCGGTGCCTCCGACGAGCAGCTCGACTTCCCGATCATCTATTGCTCGGCGCTCAACGGCATTGCCGGCATGGATCCGGAATCGCTGGCCGACGACATGACGCCCATGCTGCAGTCCATCGTCGACATCGTCGAACCGCCCAAGGTCGAGCTCGACGGCCCCTTCCAGATGCAGATCTCGGCGCTCGACTACAACAGCTACGTCGGCGTCATCGGCCTTGGCCGCATCAAGCGCGGTAGCGTCAAGCCCAACCAGCAGGTGGTGGTGGTCGGCGTCGATGGCGCGACCCGCAAGGGCAAGATCGGTCAGGTGATGACCCACATGGGCCTGGAGCGCGTGCAGACCGAACAGGCTGATGCTGGCGATATCGTCTGCATCACCGGTATCGACAATCTCTCCATCTCCGACACCCTGTGCGACCCAGCCGCCGTCGAGGCACTGCCGCCGCTGTCGGTCGACGAACCCACCGTCTCGATGACCTTCCAGGTCAACGACTCGCCATTCGCCGGGCGTGACGGCAAGTACGTCACCAGCCGCAACATCAAGGAGCGCCTCGAGCAGGAGTTGATCCACAACGTCGCGCTGCGTGTCGAGCCGGGCGAAACTCCCGAAAAGTTCAAGGTCTCCGGACGTGGCGAGCTGCACCTCTCGGTGCTGATCGAGACCATGCGTCGCGAAGGCTTCGAGCTGGCCGTGGGCCGTCCCGAGGTGATCATCAAGGAGATCGACGGCGTCAAGCAGGAGCCGTACGAAGAGGTGATCATCGACTGCGAGGAGCAGCACCAGGGTGCCGTCATGGAGGAGCTCGGCTACCGCAAGGGCGAGCTGACCAACATGAACCCCGACGGCAAGGGTCGTGTACGCCTGGACTTCATCATCCCCGCGCGTGGGCTGATTGGCTTCCGCGGCCAGTTCCTGACGATGACCTCGGGCACCGGCATCCTCACCAGCCGCTTCGATCACTACGGCCCGCTCAAGCCCGACGCCTCCATCGAACGGCGCAATGGCGTGCTGGTCTCGATGGTGCCAGGCAAGGCACTGGCCTATGCCCTATATGCCCTGCAGGAGCGCGGCAAGCTGATCATCGATCACGCCACCGAGGTCTACGAAGGCATGCTGATCGGTATCAACAACCGCGCCAACGACATGGTGGTCAACCCGACCAAGGGCAAGAAGCTCGACAACATGCGTTCCACGGGGAACGACGAGAACATCGTGCTGACCCCGCCGGTGAAGTTCTCACTGGAGCAGGCCATCGAGTTCCTCGACTCCGACGAGCTGGTCGAGATCACGCCCAACCACATCCGCCTGCGCAAGAAGCATCTGACCGAGAACGAGCGTAAGCGCGCCAGCAAGAAGTAAGCGCTTTCCCGCTCGCTTGTCGCCATGCGATCTTGTACGGCGTAGCGGATAGACCCGAAAAACCGGTGCCAGTATCTGGCACCGGTTTTTTAATTTTCGCCATGCCGGATTGTCCAGTGACTTGGCCAGATGCCCGGATAAGGCCTAGGGTAAATCATCCAAGCTTGCCGTTAACGAGACTTCACTGGGGAAACATGATGTGCGACATCTGTAGAGCGCGTGCGGGAGCCACTCGGCGGGATTTTCTGAAGGGCGCCTTGACCGGGGCGGGAGCGATTGCCGGTGGAGGGCTGCTCTCTTCTGCCTCCGCGTCGACGCACACCTCCACGCAGACGCAGCGGGACATGCCGAATCACAGCGGCGAGCCTGGGCGACGCGTCCTGATCCGCGGCGGCCATGTCCTCTCCATGGATGACACGGTGGGCGATTTCGAGCGCGGCGATGTACTGATCGAAGGCAGCCGCATTGTCGCTGTCGGCGTCAACCTCGACGCCGGCGATGCCGAGGTCATCGATGCGGCGGGGCGCATCGTCATGCCGGGCTTCATCGACACGCATCACCACCTGTTCGAGACCGCGCTGCGCAGCTTCCTGGCCGACGGCATCATGTTCGACGATGGCACGCTGGAAGGATCGCCCAATTACATGGACGACATCCTGGGCCAGCTGACGCCGGTGTACCGTCCCGAGGACGTCTATATCAGCGAGCTGTTCGGCTCGCTCAGCCAGCTCGACGCCGGGGTCACGACGGTGATGGACACCAGTCAGATCCACCACAGCCCCGAGCACTCCGATGCCGCCATCGAGGGCTTGCGCGACTCCGTGCGACGCAGCGTATTCGGCTACTTCGAGGGGCAAGGAGAGCGCACGCAATACCCCCAGGACGCGCGGCGCATTCGCCAGCAGTACTTCTCAGCAGGCGAGGGGCTCTCGGCCGACGGCCTGATGAGCATGGTGATGGGCGGCGAGATCTACCTGCCCGACCACGAGACCTCCTGGGCACTCGCTCGCGAGCTGGACCTACCGCTCGCCTACCACGTGGTCGGTGGCCTGGACATGGCAGAGACATTCGACGAAATTGCCGCCAGCGGCCAGATCGACGAGCGCCACATCCTGATCCACATGACGGGGATGAGCGACATGGCCTGGCGGGCGGTACGTGATGCCGGGGCGCATGTCTCGCTCGCGGTCCCCATCGAGATGACCATGCGCCACGGCACGCCGCCGCTGATGAAGACCTCGGAGCTGGGCATTCTGCCTTCGCTTTCCAGCGACGTGGAGTGCACCATGACCGCCGACTTCTTCACCCAGATGCGCTCGACGCTGACGCTGCAGCGCATGTTCGTCAACGAGCTGGCGCTGCAGGGCGAGGAGGAGAGACCCTCCTTGCTAACCCCGCGCGAGGTGATTCGCTACGCAACCATGGGCGGGGCCAAGGGGCTGCGCCTGGAGCACAAGGTGGGCTCGCTGACGCCGGGCAAGGAAGCCGACATCCTCCTGCTCGATGCCGAGGCGATCAACGTCGCACCGCTGAACAACGTCCCCGGCGCGGTGGTGACGCTGATGGAGCGCAACAACGTCGAGACGGTGCTGGTCGCGGGAAGGATTCGCAAATGGCGCGGAGAATTGCTCGAGGCGGACATTCCCCGGCTGCGTGACGAGTTGACCGCCTCACGCGACTATCTGTTCGAAGCCGCAGGCGTGGACCGGCATCTGTTCCGTTGAGAAGGCGTGCGCCCCGCCCAAGCGAGGCGCTGCCGGTGGCGGTAAGCTCAGGCGCGTTTGGACAATCCCAGATAGGCCTGTTGCACCGACTCGTCGGAGCGCAGCGTCTCGGCGCTCCCTTCGCCCACCACTCTGCCCGTCTCTATCAGGTAGCCACGGTCGGCGATCGCCAGACTCTTGCGTGCGTTCTGCTCGACGAACAGCACGCTGACTTCGATCTCGCGGATTCGCTCCAGTGCCTTGAACAGCTCACTGGCCATCAGCGGTGAGAGGCCCAGCGAGGGCTCGTCGAGCAACAATAGCCTGGGGGCCGACATCAGCGCCCGGCCGATCGCCACCATCTGCTGCTCGCCACCGCTCATGCTGCCTGCCACCTGCCCCAGACGCTCCTTGAGCTTGGGAAAGAGCGCCATGACCCGCTCCAAACTGGCACCCTCCTCGGTGCGCGCGCGGCGCGGATAGGCCCCGAGCAGAAGGTTCTCGCGTACTGTCATGGCTCCGAAGATGCCCCGCCCCTCAGGTACCAGCGCCACCCCGGCCTCGACGATCTGGTGAGCGGGCAGGCTCAACAGGTCGACTCCCGCCAGGCGCACCTCACTCCCGGCACGAGGCGGCACCAGGCCGGCGATCACCGAGAGCAAGGTAGATTTACCCGCCCCGTTGGCCCCCAACATCACCACCATTTCGCTCTCACCCACCGACAGATCGACTCCCTGCAGTGCAAGGTGCTGTCCGTAGGCGGCTGACACATTGCGTACCTCAAGCATCGTCATCGTCTCCCAGGTAGGCGCGAATCACCTCCGGCTCGGCCAGCGCCTGAGTTGGGGTGCCCTCGGCGATCTTGCTGCCGGCATTCATGATCACGCAGCGCCCGCAGAGCGAGCGGATCGCATCCATGACATGCTCGACCATCACCATGGTGACGCCTTCGTCGCGCACCTTGCGTAGCAGTGCGATAGCCTCGACCAGTTCGGAGGGGTTGAGTCCCGCCAGCCACTCGTCGAGCAGCAGCAGACGCGGCTGCAGGGCCAGCGCCCGGGCAAGCTCGAGCCGCTTCTGATTCATGTAGGTGAGATCTTGGCCCAGGGTATCGACGTGATGCGAAATTCCTACCAGGCCGAGCAGCTCAGTAGCACGGGCATCGGCCGCCGCCCCCCACAGCGGGGTATTGCCGAATGCCATGCCGGCCTTGACGTTGTCGAGACAGTCCATCGAGGCAAGCACACGCACCAGCTGGAAAGTTCGCGCGATTCCCTGACGAGCGATACGATTCGGCGCAAGTCCCGATATCTCATCGTCGCCTAGGCGAATGCTACCCGAATCGGGCTTGAGCGCCCCCGAGACAAGATTCATCATGGTCGTCTTGCCCGAGCCGTTGGGTCCAAGCAAACCCACGATTTCCCCCTCTGCGACCTCGAAACTCAGCTCATTCACCGCGCGCAGGCTGCCGAAGCTGCGTGTGACGGAGTGCACGGACAGTAGCGTTGTCGACCTATTCATGCGCTGCCCTCCCTTGCGGGTTGAGCCACGCCACGCTCACGCCATTTTCGCCGGTAGGTGTCGTACAGCCCGGCAACCCCATTGGGCACCAGGTAGACGATGGCCAGGAAGGTGATACCCAGCAATACGCTGAACAGGTGCGGGAAGTTGGCCGACAGGTATTCAAACAGCAGTACCATGGGGATGACACCCAGGATTGGGCCATAGAGGCGCCGCGCCCCGCCCAGCAACGCCATGATCAGCACCTGGAACGAGATGTTGGGATTGAAGGCGATACTGGGGTCGAGGTAGGTCCAGCGCGGGGCCAGAATGGCGCCCACCACGGCCATGAAGGTGGCGCTCAGCGCAAATACCATCACCTTGATCAGCGTGATATTGATGCCGCAGTGCAGTGCCACGGTTTCGTCATCACCGATCATGCGCAGGGCGAAGCCGACCCGCGAGCGCCCGATCAGCCATCCGACGATCAGCACCAGCGCCAGCACTGCCGTGAGCTGCCAGACGATCTGCTGCTGGCTGATATCCAGAAACACGTAGCGCCCCACCGAGCCCGCGTGAGTCGACTCGTACCAGTTCACCAGCTGGCGGATCAATTCTGCCAGACCGAAGCTGAAGATGACGAAATAGACGCCACGCAGGCGCAATGTGGAGAGTCCCACCAGCAGCGCTATCACAAAGGCAATCGTGGCAGAGATGGCGATCACCGCGGCCCAGGGCAGTGTCTCGCCCAGTACCGCCATGCTATAGGCACCGATGCCGAAGAAGGCCACGGTCGCCAGCGAGACATAGCCGGTCGGTCCCGAGAAGAGGGCCCAGGCGGTAGCCAGGATGGCGAACATCAGGAAGTTGATGGCCATGGAGAGGCCATAACCCCCCACATACCCCGGCAGAAGGGCGAAAAAGGCGATACCCGCGCAGAGGAGCAGTGCCCCGGCGATTTCCGAACGTGCCATCATGCCTCGGCCCTCCCCATCATGCCGGTAGGCCGCACCAGCAATACCAGCAGGAACAGCGCGAAGGTGACGGCAAGCGTCAGTCCCGGTGCCACGTAGGTCGAGACGAAGCTCTCCGCCAATCCCAGGATCAACCCGGCGGCCAGGGCGCCGAGCAGGTTGCCAGCCCCCCCCATGATCACCACGATGAGCGCCTTCATGGTAAAGACCACGCCCATCGATGCATTGAAGGTAGTGAACATGCTGACCAGCACGCCGCTGGCGGCGACCAGGCCACCGCCAAGCGCAAAGGCCATCGCCGAAGCCGCACGAACGTTGATGCCGACAAGCTGGGCTGCCCGGGGGTCGACGGAGACGGCACGCAGCGCGGTGCCCGGCCGTGTCCGCATCAGCGCCAGATAGAGCAGGGCGCCGATCACCACGGCGAAGCCCACCGCCAGCAGCCGATCCATGGCCAGCGGCGAGCCCGCCAGCATCACCACGGTATTGATGTAGGTGTAGCTGAAGTAATTGCTGCCGAAGAGCAGCAGCACGAGCCCCTGGATGACGAACAGCAGCCCGAAGGTGGCCAGGATACTGTTGACCTCGAGCTCCCCCCGGGTGCGCGAACGCTTCACCAAGGGGTTGAGCAGCACCTGATAGATCAGCCAGTTGAGCGCGAACGCCACCGGGACGACCAGAAACAGCGCCAGCAACGGATTGATCGCATGCAGTTGGAAGAGCCAGTAGGTGGCAAAGGCCGCCGCGATCAAAAACTCCCCATAGGAGAGGTTCATGATGCGGGCAACGCCATATTGCAAGGTCAGTCCCATGGCCACCAGGGCATACATACCGCCCAGCGTCAGGCCATTGAGCAGGGCATCGAGAAACGCCATGTCTTGTCCCTGTGGTTGTCTAGCTATCGTGAGAGGAAACGACGGGCACTTGGCCCGCCGTGCAGTGGCGGTTAACGCCAGTCGGGTTTGGGCAGGAGGAGCTCGCTGGCACCGTCGCGATCCATGGGGGCGATGGCACGGAACATGCCGTCCTGCCACTGGCCCACCTGCCAGCCCTCCCAATAGACGCGCCCATCCAGCGTGATCTCACCGAGCACCGTCTCGAAGGTGCCGTTCTCCATTTCCGCCACCACCGTCTCATGATCGATGCTGCCGGCCCGCTCGATCGCCTGCTGCAGTACCTGCAGGCTGGCGTAGGTCGGGGCGCTGGCCCACAGATCGGGCGCCTGGCCAATCACCTCGGTATGGCGCTCGATGTACTGCATCATCGCCTCACTGTCACTCTCCACCCCGCCGATACCGATCACCCCCTCGACGTTGTCGCCAAAGCGGCTCTTGTAGAGCGGGAAGGCGGTACCTACCGCGGTATAGAACAGTGGTGGGTTGAAGCCCAGAGTTTGCGCCTGGTCGGTGATGGCGATCGTTTCGGGGGGGTAGCTGAAGGCGAGGAAAGCCTCGGGATCACGCTGGCGTGCGCTGTTGATGATGCTCTGCATGTCTTGGGTGCCGGGCGGGTAGGCCTGGTTGTAGACCACCTCGAAGCCTGCCGCGTCCAGGCGCTCGCGTGCGGCATTGGCCAACTCGATACCGAACTGGTCGGCGACATTGACCATCGCCACCCGGCCCTCGATCTCGCCGCTGTCACGCAACTCGGTGAGCATATCCACGATGCCCTCAGCGTAGTGGCTCGACATGCTCAGGAAGAAGAAGATGCGCGGCCAGCGTGACATCAGGTTTTCCTGATGATTGGAGACCGCCGTCACCGCCAGGTGGGGATAACCGGCACGGTGGAGCACCGGGGCCACGGCGAGATTGAGCGCCGTGCCCCAGGGAGGCAGCACGAAGTGCACCTCATCCTGATTGATCAACCGCTCGACCGCCCTGACCGCCTCCTCCGAGCTGCTGCGATCGTCGTAAGCGACCACTTCGATGGGCACCTGACGATCACCAATCCGGATACCGCCGGCCTCGTTGACCTCATGTACCCAGAGCTTGTAATTGGGCGTGATGGTGGTACCGGCGCCCCCGGCGTATGGGCCGGTATCCGAGACGGCGTAACCGATGCGTATCGTCTCTGGCACCTCACCGGCCCACAGCGGGGATGCGGCGAGGGAAACAGCGACGCAGAGGCCGAGCGCCGCGCGTGTGAAGTGACGTGGTAGGGTCATGACGAACTCCAGTTCTCGTTATCTTTTTTATGCATGACAGCGCCTGAGCACACACGGGGAAAGGCATTGTGCAGTGACGACCCGACAGGCCATGTTCGCTAGGCGTACAATTATGCGCGATACGAATCTAGCCTAGAGTTCTCCAGACGGACGAACAATCATCCCAAAGCCTAAAGCCTCAATACGTGTAGAAATTTATCTTGGAAATCAAAAATATATAAAAATCCATCGTTATCGAATATTCAAATGACCTTTATTTACTTGATCTATCAATATGAAAGGCTCCCTTGGATCGCGTCTTCATGTGCCCTATGCATGCAAGCGTTGAAGCTTACCTAGGCCGGTAGGCTTTTTTTGTGGGTCGTAAAGCGGTCTACTCTATAGTCAAACGCGCGTTCTAGGATTTCCGACGGAGAACAACGATGCACAAGCACGTCGAGTGGGACGATCCCGGCCGCGACAGCGTGAGCGCCCATTTCGCCCATCATCCCCATCAGCATGCCGAACCCGGCCCCGGCGACATTCTGTCGGCCCGCTTCAAGGGCAAGGTGGTGCGCATCAAGGTGGCGGCGCACGTGGATGGCACCAGCATCGGCGATGTCGTGGCCATGATCGACCCCGACGACGGTGCTCGCATCAAATCGCATGACAAGCTTGCGCTGGGCGATACCGTGCGTCTGCCCAATGAGTCCCGCGCCTTCGAGCCGCGCGGCAAGAGCGAGGAATCCGACGATAATGACGACGATAGGTGATACCACGCCTTAACGTCGGCGCTAGGCGCGAGTAAACTCGCGTACGGTTTTCGCAAGGCCCACAAGGCCGACACAATATCTTCAGGACACAATATGAGTACGCATAACGTCTGGACGCACAAGGGTACCTTCCTGCTGGCGGCGGTTGGCTCGGCAGTGGGCCTTGGCAACCTGTGGCGCTTCCCCTACCTGACCGGGGAGAACGGCGGGGGCGCCTTCATTCTGATCTACGCGCTGACCATCTTCGCCGTGGGTATCCCTATCCTCATCGCCGAAACCATGCTCGGCCGCACCAGCCGACAGAGCCCGATCATGGGCATGCGCCATCTGATCAAGACACACAATACCTCGCGGGCCTGGGAGTCGATCGGCTGGCTGGGCGCCGCCTCGGCATTCCTGATCCTGAGCTTCTATTCGGTGATCGCCGGCTGGGCCGTGCACTACACCGGGCTGATGTTCACCGGCTCGCTGAGTGGTGCCGACGCCGCCACCATCGGCGCCAGCTTCGATGACCTGCTCGCCTCGCCGTGGCTGCTGGTGCTCTACCACACGCTGTTCATCATCGCCTCGGCCCTGATCGTCGGCATGGGCATCCACAAGGGCATCGAGGGCGGCCTGCGCATCATGATGCCAGCACTGTTCGTGATTCTGCTGGTGGTGCTGATCTATGGCGTGATCAATGGCGATATCGGTGCGGCGGCAGCGTTCCTGTTCACCTTCAATTTTGAGGATTTGAGCCTCGAAGGCTGGTTGCAGGCGATGGGGCAGTCGTTCTTCACCTTGAGTCTCGGCATGGGCGCGATCATGGCCTATGGCGCCTACATGTCCAGCGAGGTATCGCTGACCCGCACCGCCATCGCAGTGGCCTTCGTCGACACCGCAGTGGCGATGGTCGCCGGTCTGGCGATCTTCGCGCTGGTGTTCGGCGCCGACCTGAGCCCCGGCCAGGGCCCAGGCCTGATGTTCGTCTCGCTGCCACTGGCATTCGCAGAGATGCCTTTCGGCGGCCTGGTTGGCGGCGTGTTCTTCATTCTGGTGCTGGGGGCGGCGATCAGCTCGTCGATCTCGCTGATCGAGCCGGTCGCGGCCTTCCTGGTCGAGCGCTTCGACATGACCCGCCCCAAGGCAGTCGGCCTGATGGTCGCCGCCAGCTGGATGATGGGGCTGTTGACCGTGGTCAGCTTCAACGTGTGGGCCGAAGGCACGATCTTCCATACCCTGTTCGGGCGTAGCGCCTTCGACTTCATCGAGCTGCTGACCAACATCTTCATGCCGCTGGGTGGCCTGTTGATCGCGCTGTTCGCTGGCTGGGCACTGACCCAGAGCGAAGTGATGAAGGAGCTGCGCACCTCGGAGGCGTGGTTCAAGACTTGGCGCTTCTTGGTACGCTTCATTGCACCGGCGGCAGTCTCCTTCGTGTTCCTGCGCACCATCCCGCAGGTCGATGGCTACCTGATCCCCGCCCTGGGGGCAGCCGTGATCGTCGGTGCCTTCGCCGCGGGACGCACCTTCATTGTCAACAGCAGCAATAATTGATCCGCCTGCCCGGCCGCCACACGTCGGCCGGGCCAGCGACGATAATAAAAACTGTATGCGGGTTACTCCATGTCAGCGATTATCGATGTCAGTCACGTACACAAGTCATTCGGTGGCCTGAAGGTCATCAACGACTGCTCCATCAGTGTGGAAAAAGGCTCGATCACCGGGCTGATCGGCCCCAACGGTGCCGGCAAGTCCACGCTGTTCAACATCATCGCCGGCGCCTTGCCGCTCGACAGCGGTCATGTCACCCTCGACGGCGAAGACATTACCAACCTTCCCGCCAACCGGCTCTTCCATAAGGGGCTGCTGCGCACCTTCCAGATCGCGCATGAATTCTCGCAGATGACGGCGCTGGAGAACCTGATGATGGTGCCACCGCATCAGGAGGGCGAGCACCTCTTCTCCACCTGGTTCAAGCCGGCGCGCGTGCGCGAGCAGGAGAGCGAGGTGCGCCGCCGTGCGCTCGAGGTGATCGATTTCGTCGGTCTCAACCATGTGCGCAACGAGCTGGCCGGCAACCTCTCCGGCGGCCAGAAGAAGCTGCTCGAACTCGGCCGCACCATGATGACCGACGCACGGGTGGTACTGCTCGACGAGATCGCCGCCGGGGTCAACCGAACCCTGCTCGGCGAGCTGATCACCAATATCGAGCGCCTCAACCGCGAGCTTGGCTACACCTTCCTGGTCATCGAGCATGACATGGAGATGATCGCCAGGCTCTGCGACCCGGTGATCGTGCTGGCCCAGGGCCAGGTGATGGTCGAGGGCAGCATCGAAGAGATACGCAGCAATCCCGAGGTCATCGAGGCCTACTTTGGCTCTACCGCCGCCTGAGCGCGCCTGACCGATAACACCAACGACAACGCATTCGCAGGAAACCATCCATGCCTCTACTCGATGCACGGGACGTTCATGGCGGCTACGGCGGCATGAACATCCTCAATGGGGTCGAGATGTCGATCGAGGCCGATCAGATCGGCGTCATCGTCGGCCCCAACGGCGCCGGCAAGTCGACCATGCTCAAGGCGATCTTCGGCCTGCTCAACGTCAACCAGGGCGAGATCCTGCTGCGCGGCGAGCCCATCACCAACCTTGCGCCCAACAGGCTGGTGCACCTGGGCATGGGCTTCGTGCCCCAGGAGAAGAACATCTTCCCGAGCCTCACGGTGGAGGAGAACCTCGAGATGGGCGCTTTCATCCGTCCCGGCAACTTCCGCCGCATGCTCGAGCAGATCTACGACTTCTTCCCGCCGCTCAAGGAGAAGCGCAAGCAGCCGGCTGGCGAGCTCTCCGGCGGCCAGCGCCAGATGGTGGCGATGGGTCGCGCGCTGATGGTCGAGCCCAGCGTGCTGCTGCTCGACGAACCCACCGCCGGGCTCTCGCCGCTCTACATGAGCGAGATCTTCGAGCGGGTGAAGAAGATCAACGCGGCAGGTGTGGGCATTCTGATGGTCGAGCAGCACGCCCGCCAGGCGCTGGCCATCGCCCACAAGGGCTTCGTGCTGGCCGCCGGACAGAACCGCTTCACCGACAGCGGCGAGAACCTGCTCAACGATCCCGAGGTCGCCAAGAGCTTCCTGGGCGGCTGAGCGCCCGGCACAACAACAACCGTGGCAAGCGCTGGCGATTGCGCCATCTGCAGGAGAGGTCGCTTTGAACGAACTGGTATTTTTCATCAATAACGTGGTGGTGGCCGGCAGCGTGACCGGCTCGATCTACGCCATGGGGGCGATCGGCGTGACGCTGGTGTTCAGCATCATGCGCTTTGCCCACTTCGCGCATGCCGACATGATGACGCTGGGCGCCTTCATCGTGCTGCTGCTGACGCTGATGTTCCCTGAAGCGGGCGCCATGGTGGGTCTGCCTACCGCCATCGTCATGCTGCCCATCGCCATGCTGGTCACGGCGCTGGCGGCGGTGGGGATCGACCGCGCCTTCTACAAGCCGCTGCGCGCGCATGGCGTCAAGCCGATCGTCATCGTGATCGGCTCGCTGGGCGTGACGCTGATGCTGCAGGGGCTGCTGCGGCTGTTCGCCGGCACCAGCCCACAAAGCCTCTACATCGCCGAGCGCAAGGAGATCTACCGCCTCGAGCTGCCCTTCGAGGCGGTAACGCGACCGATCATCGTTACCGAGCCGCAGGTGATTTTGTTCGTGCTGGTGGCGGCGGCGGTGGTCGGCCTGCACCTGTTTCTGAGCCGCTCGCGGCTGGGCAAGGCGATGCGCGCGATGTCCGACAACCCCGACCTGGCCCAGGCCTCCGGCATCAACACCAACACCATCGTCGCGGTGACCTGGGTGATCGCCGGCTCGCTTGCCGCCATGGCGGGCACGCTGCTGTCGCTGGACGTCACCTTCAAGCCCGACCTGAGCTTCTTCCTGCTGCTGCCGATCTTCGCCGCCGCCATCGTCGGCGGCGTCGGCCACCCCTATGGCGCCATCGCCGGGGGCTTCGTGGTCGGCTTCGCCGAGACACTGGCGGTGTTCAACTGGGCGATCCTGCTGCGCCCCTTCCAGGAGCGCCTGCCGGAGTGGCTGGAGATCCCGCGCAACCTGGCCTTCGTGAGCACCGAGTACAAGATCGTGGTGCCCTTCTTCATCTTGATCGCCATTCTGGTGTGGCGCCCCACCGGCATCTTCAAAGGGAAGGTCCTCTAATGACAAGAACGCTTCCTGTCCGTGAGACCGTGCTGTTTATCGGTCTGTTCGTCGCCATCCTGGCAATCTACTTCTTTATGGGCGCGGCCTACAGCACGCGCATGCTGGTCGAGGCCGCCTGCTACGCGATCATCGCGCTGGGCCTGACCATCCAGTGGGGCTACGCCGGACAGTTCAATGCCGGCGTGATGGGCTTCGTGGCCCTGGGTGGCTTCTGTGCGATGTTCTTCAGCATCCCTGTCAACGACGCCTTCTGGGGTACCGAGCTGCCCGGCGAACTGGGCCGCGTGCTGCTCTACCTGGCGGCGGCGGTGCTGGTGGTGTACGGCGCCACCAAGCTCGACCGGCTCGGCGTGCCCAGGCGGCTGCGCACGATCATCGCCGTCACCTTGGCGGTGGTGCTCTATCTGGTGGTGATCAGTGCCATGCGCGAGGTGACCGACGAGATCCAGTCGCGGGCCGGCTTCATCGGCGGGCTAGGGCTGCCGGCGTGGATCGGCTGGATCGTCGGCGGGGCGCTGGCCGGCGCCATCGGCTACTTCATCGGGCATATCTGCCTGGGGCTCAGAAGCGACTACCTGGCCATTGCCACGCTGGGCATCGCCGAGATCATCAAGGCGTTTCTCAAGAACTCCGACTGGCTGACCCGCGGCACCGCCACCGTCTCGCCGTTGCCCTGGCCTACGCCGGGACCAAGCGAGCTCGGCTTCGTGCTGGCGCGCGCGCTTTACCTCTCGGTCACGGCGGTGATGATCGCGGCGATCTTCTTCCTGCTGCACCGCGCCTACCACGCCCCCTGGGGGCGCATGATCCGTGCCATTCGCGACAATGAAGTCTCGGCCGCGGCGATGGGCAAGGACATCAACCGACGCCGCCTGGAGATCTTCGTGCTCGGCTGCATCCTGATGGGCATCGGCGGGGCGGCGTTGACCAGCTTCAACGGCATCTTCGACCCGCAGGGCTTCCTGCCGCTCAACCACACCTTCCTGGTGCTGGTGATGGTGATCCTGGGCGGGCCTGGCAACAACCTCGGCACCATCTTCGGCGCCGTGCTGGTCTACATCATCTGGTTGATGTCCGAGCCGCTGGCGCTGTTTCTGATGAACGTCGCCATCTACATCGGCGAGGGCTGGTTCGGCTGGGAGCCGCCGGCCAATATCACCAGCCGTGCGCTGCAGGCGCGGGTGTTCGTGATCGGCCTGCTGATCTCGCTGGTGCTGCGCTACGCGCCACGTGGCCTGCTGCCGGAAAAGGTCCCTCACCACCACTGAGGTGTCCCTGGCTGCGATAACGCACCCGGCAGACGAACGAAGGCCCCGGCGGGTAACCGCCGGGGCCTTCGTTGCTACGGACCAGCCTTGCTGAACTTACAGATCCACGAAGCCCTTGCTGACGAAGCGGCCATCCTCGACGACCATTTCCACCACCACGCCGGGCACGTCGCCATTCTCGTCGAAGTCCTGGGTGCCGGAGGCGCCTTCGTAGTTGATCTCCTCTCCATCGGCGATCAGCTGCTTGGCCTTCTCCCACTCGCCGGGCAGGATCACCTCGCCGGGTGCGCTTGCCACGTCACGCAGCGCCTCGGCGAGCCCTTCGCGATCGGCGCTACCATTCTTCTCGATGGCAAGTGCCAGCAGGAAGGCGGCATCGTAGGCCTGGGCGGCGAACACCGCGCTGGGGTCGATACCCGCTTCCTCGGCCATCTCGGCGAAGCGATCGGTGCCGGGCATCTCGGGGCTACCCGGACGCGTGGCGATCATCCCCTCGAGCACATCGGCGCCCACCGCGTCGACCAGGCTGTCGCCGACCATGCCGTCGGCCCCCACGTACTGGGTGAACATGCCGCTCTCGTAGGCCTGGCGCAGCAGCGTCTGTCCGGAGCCATCGGCGTAGGCGAGCACCACCAGCGTCTCGACGCCGGTGGAGGAGAGCGAGCCAAGCTCGGAGCGGTAGTCGGCACGGCCATCCTCATGCGCCTCGTTGGCGGCGACCGTGCCGCCCTCGGCCTCGAAGGTGGCAGTGAAGGCATCGGCCAGACCACGACCGTAGTCGTTGTTGACGTAGGTCACTGCCGCTTCGTCGAAACCCTTGGCAAGCACCAGCTTGGCCAGCATCTCGCCCTGGAAGGCGTCGGAGGGCACGGTACGGAATACCAGGTCGTTGTCGTTCAGGTCAGTGACCGCCGGGGCCGTGGAGGCCGGCGATACCATCACCACCCCGCCGGGAATCGCCGCGTTGTTGGCTGCCGCCACCGTGGCGCCGGTACACAGCGCGCCGACGATGGCGGTCACGTTCTCGGTATTGACCATGCGATCCGCGGCGTTGGATGCCGCCGAGGCATCGGCACAGGTAGTATCGCCGCTGGGCATCGCCAGGGTCTGGCCATCGAGGATGCCGCCCTGCTCATTGACCTGGGCCACCGCCAGCTGGGCGCCATCGTAGATCGGGGGCGTCAGGCTTTCGATGGGGCCGGTGAAGCCACCCAGGAAACCTATCTTGACCTCGGCCTGCGCCAGTCCTGCAAAGGCCGTCGTGGCGGCAGCCACCGCCATCGCTAACAGAGCTTTCTTCATGATTGTTCTCGTTGTTGCCAGTTAGATGGGTACCGTCATTACTCTGGAAGCGTTCACGCAAAAACACAAGCGGTTCGTGCCAACGCTAATATTTGGCTATTCTTTGTTAAATGGATGATAAGGAAGCTGTTTTTTTCACTTCTTTTGCCAGCTCAGCGGGGCTTCAACGCAATACGACCAAGGAGAGGCAACATGACCGAGCTGACCGAACTGCACGGCAGCCGAGGCGACATCGGCCTGGCCCATGGTCGCCGGCACGCCGAGAAGATTCACCGCAGCATCCGCGTCTACGACCAGCTCTTCCAGGACTTCGTTGGCTGCGACTGGCCAGCGGCCACGCAGCGGGCACTGGCATTTCTACCGGCCATCGAGCGTCGCTTTCCGGCAATCATCGAGGAGGTGGAGGGCATCGCCCAGGGCGCAGGGCTCGAGCTTGCCGACATTCTGGCGCTCAACTGTCGCAGCGAGATCTCGCTGACCCAGGCCAGCGGCGGCTGCTCCGCCTTCGCCCTTCAGCGCGCGAGCACCCAATGGCTGGCCCAGAACTGGGACTGGCGTGCCGATCAGCTCGACAACGTGGTGGCACTGAGAATCGAGGCTGACAACGCACCCGCGCTGGTCACCCTCACCGAAGCCGGCATGGTCGGCAAGATCGGGCTCAATGCCCAGGGCATCGGCGTGTGTCTCAATGCGATTCGCTCGGAAACCTGCGGCGAGGGACTGCCGATTCACTTCGCCCTGCGCAAGATTCTCGAAAGCGAAGATTACGCCGCCGCCCGGCGCGTCATCGAGGAGGACCGGGTCGCCTCGCCCGCCCACTTCCTGCTGGCCTGCGGCCAGGGCCAGGCCAGCGGCTTCGAGGTGCACCCCGGCGCACCGGGAGAGCTGCCCGCCCGCAACGGCATCGTGACCCACACCAACCATCTCTATGCCGAATCGGTGACTGCCTGTGTTGCCGACTACCCGCGCCCCGACTCCCACATCCGCCTGGCCCGGCTCGACCAGCGCCTGGAGCAGCCCTTCGATGCCAGCCCCGAGGGGCTGTTCGACATCCTCAGCGACCATGAGCACAGCCCCATGTCGATCTGCTGCCACACCGATCATGAACGCCCCGAAGCCGAGCGGATGGAAACGCTCTTCTCCACGGTCATGAACCTGAGCGAGCGCACGCTCTACTGGCGGCACGGCAAACCTTGCCAGAACCGCGAGACACTGCGCATCCAGCTCTAGGCCGCGACACGCCATCGGCCCTTACTTGTCCAGCCACCGCGCGGTGCGGGTCGCAACCGCTTCCTGCGCTTCGAGCTCACCTTTCAGGTACTGCTCGGTGGTGCGCAGGAACAGCCGGCGAAACCGGTTGTGGATCGCCTCCTCGCGCTTGAGTGCCAGTAGATCCTGATCCTCCTCCTGCTCCTGGTGCGGATACTGAAGCGCCATGCGCACCGAGCCCGAGGTCGCATCGCAGATCTGCAGTGCAGGAAGAGCCGCCTGGGAAGGATTGATTCGGTATGCCATTACCGCCTCCGTGATAGTCTTTTTAAATGATAATAATTATCATTTTCAGAAGAGAATTTAGGCATACCCCAACCGCCTGTCAAGCATGCATCGGGAGATTCTATCGACCCGATAACTTTGTAAGGGATTTTTTTATTTTGTTGCTATGAAGAAATATACAGTAATAAATATTTTCTGCTTATTGTGAATACATGCATAAAGTCTATGACCGAGAGCGCCGATAAGACATTACCCCCTGCACTACATAAAAAGGTCCGACATGCCATTTATCACGCGTTCTCTCCGCCGCACCAGCGTCGGGGGAAAACTCTCGTTGCTGATTCTCGCACTGCAAATAACCGGTTTCATCGGCCTGGCGTTCTTCCTGTCACAGGCCAGCATCCGACAGATGAACACCGAAGTGGGTGATGGCATCCAGCGTCAGCAGCAGCAAGTGTCGGACATGGTGTCGCTGTTCGACCAGACCCTGCAGCAGCAAGCCGGCGACATGCTGCAGATATTTCTTGCCGATCTCGTCCCCATCTACGACCTGGTACCCACTCAGCGCATTACCGTGGGCGAGCGGCAGACCCCGGCATTGACCAACGGTGGCGAGGCCCTCAACGGCGAGTACTACCTTCCCGATCAATTCACTGCCCAGACCGGCGCGCCCATCACGTTCTTCGTCCGCGACGGCGACGATTTCGTGCGCGTGACGACCTCACTCACCAACGCCAGTGGCGAGCGTGTCGTGGGTACCCTGCTCGATCGCGAGAGCCGCGCCTATGCAAGCCTGGCGGCGGGTGAAGCCTACAGCGGTATTGCCGAGCTGTTCGGCACGCCCTACATCACCAAGTACGAGCCGCTGCGTAACCGCCAGGGCGAAGTGATCGGCGCCGCCTTCATTGGTGTCAATATCGTCAATGAGCTGGCCATGCTGCAGGAGCGGGTGCGCAGCATGACTTACTACGCAAGCGGCTATGCCATGCTGATCAATGCCAGCCCACAAGGCCAGGGGCAGGTGATTGTCGGCGGGCCGCATGAAGGAAGCTCGCTGCTGGAGCTGAAGACGACCGGCAATGAACCCGCCTTCACCGAGCTGTTCACGGCCCCCTCGGGCCAGATCGACTACGCCCTGGCTGGCAACGACACTCGCCAGCGCACCACCTACTACTTGGCCTACCCGGAGTGGGACTGGATCATCGCTAGTACCGTCTTCGACGACGAAGTGGAAGCGGGTATCGTCACGCTGCGCAACTGGGCCCTGCTCGCGGCCGTGCTGCTGGCACTTGGCGTTGCCGGCCTGCTCTATTTCGTTCAGAAACGGCTCATCGGCCGCCCGCTCGACAGGACGGTCGCCATGGCGCAGAACCTGGCCAAGGGTGACTTGTCGCAGCGCCACATGACGCAGCGTGAAGATGAGATCGGCAAGCTGATCACCTCGATGAACGGTATCGGCGAAGGGCTTTCGCATATCGTAAGCCAGGTGCGCAGCAGCACCCGCAGCGTTAACCATGCCGCCGAGGAGATCACCCAGAGCAGCCAGGACCTTTCGTCGCGTACCGAACAGTCGGCCGCCAATCTGCAGGAGACCTCGGCCTCCATGGAGCAGATCACCGCCACCGTGCAGAACACCGCCCACTCCGCCCAGCAGGCCAACCAGCTGGTACAGAGCACCGCGGATATCGCCAAACAGGGCAACAGCGACATGCACAAGGCCCAGGCGACGATGGACGACATCAACGCATCGGCCGCTCGCATCGGCGAGATCATCACCCTGATCGACGGGATCGCCTTTCAGACCAACATCCTGGCGCTGAACGCCTCGGTGGAGGCCGCTCGCGCGGGCGAGCACGGCCGCGGCTTTGCCGTTGTCGCCCAGGAAGTGCGTACCCTGGCGACTCGCTCAAGTGACGCCTCCAAGGAGATCCGGGTACTGGTCGACGAGTCGATCGTGCATACCCAGTCCGGCGCCACGCTGGTCAAGGGAGCCGCCCAGACCATGGAGAAGATCCTTCAGGGGGTCGAACGCGTCAGCGACATGATTGGCGAGATCAGTGCCGGCGCCAAGGAGCAGAGCGACGGTATCCTGCAGATCAACACCGCCGTGACCGAGCTTGATACCATGACCCAGCAGAACGCCGCCGTGGTCGAGCAGTCCAGCGCGGCGTCCGAAGAGATGCGCCACCAGGCCGGGCAACTCGAAAAGCTGATGGCCACCTTCACCCTTGGTGCCGACGACCTTGCCACACTAGCCAGCCAGTCCTCGCGCCCACGCAGCGCACAGCAGCTTCCCCAGACTCCAGCGCCCGCTATCGCAAAGCGCAAGCTGCCGACCACCCAGGCCGACGAGTGGGAATCTTTCTAAGGTTCTAAGTAATGACGTGGCTTATCTCACGAGATAGGCCACTTGTTTGCTGTCGTTGGGCTTGGCCGGGCGACAGCGAACTCCTGCCTGAGCTGTCTGGGTGGCAGCGAACCCCGCGCTTGGGGTGGTCGCCCGCACCCATGGTACAGCCATCCTGTTGAGCCCTGCGCCTGCAGGGAACGGCAGCGGACGTGATACTCGAGCAATCCTTTCGGGGTTCATCCCCACGCCTGTGGGGAACGGGGCGAGATCGTGACGCAAGACTTCGTGCGACCCCACGCCTGTGGGGAACGGTCTAAGGCATACTCCACCCTTTCTTCCCCAAGCGGTTCATCCCCACGCCTGTGGGGAACGGTGCTCAGGGAAGGTCCGGGCGTACTCCTGGCACGGTTCATCCCCACGCCTGTGGGGAACGGACCCACTGGAAGGGCGAATTCCGGCAGTATGACGGTTCATCCCCACGCCTGTGGGGAACGGACCTGTTTATGTGTACGCAGATCATGGGCAAACGGTTCATCCCCACGCCTGTGGGGAACGGAGGCTGATGATTTGTTCGCGCTGACTCATTTCCGGTTCATCCCCACGCCTGTGGGGAACGGGACATATTTAGCCAGCCAGTATTTATCCATAACGGTTCATCCCCACGCCTGTGGGGAACGGTGGGAAGGGTCGACATTGGCTCTACTCCTCGCCGCTGGATAGAGTACCTGACTACGAATCAGGGGGTCGGAGGTTCGAATCCTCCCGGGCGCGCCATATCGTTACCCGTCCTCATGATCGAAGGGCGGGTTTTTCGTTTGTGTAAAGGCAAGAAATAAGCCGGTGAATTTTATTGGTATTGCGCACATCAACCGGCTTGTGCATCTCCAAATGATGAGCTGGTCAGCGTTCCCGAGGCGCCACGTTATCCACGTGGCGCCTTTTTTATGGTTCATACCAGGCTCGGTGATGGTGATACTTCTTGGCGAAGCCCCGCCAGGAGGTCATCGAGCGACGTGAGGCGTCGCAACGAGAGGAAGCGACGGGCCGCTTCCTGGTCGCGGTGACGCATATGGTTCAACCATTGTTTAATCAGCGATACGACGACGCGTTCAGGAAGTGTGCTACGCTGCAATGCAGCATAGGCGAGCAGCGTATCGGCGCGCACCTGCCAGGGCGTATCGGCAAGGCGTTCGCCATAACGTTGCCAGTGGCGAATGCGTCTGGCTAGCCAGGGATCGGCAAGGATGCCTCTACCGAGCATGACATCGACGCAGCCGGAGAGCGAGCGGGCTTTCCAATACTCCTCCAAGGTCCAGATGTCGCCATTGGCGACGACCGGAATGGCAAGGTGCTGGCGAATACGCCCGATCCACTCCCAGTGCGCCGGGGGGCGGTAGCCTTCGTCACGCGTGCGAGCGTGTACGACGAGCTGTACAGCACCGCCATTCTCCGCCGCACGGGCGCAGGCAAGGGCCAGGCGACGGTTGGCGAAGCCCAGTCGAATCTTGGCGGTCACCGGAATGGCGCCGTCGACGGCGCGCTGGACCGCCGCAACAGCCTGCTCGACACGGGCAGGGTCGCGCAGCAATGAGGCGCCGCCGTCGTGACGGTTGACCAATTTGGCCGGGCAACCGAAGTTGAGGTCCAGGCCGGTCGCGCCTAGGTCGAGCGCCTGGCGAGCATTCTCGGCGAGTGCCACCGGGTCGGAGCCAAGCAGCTGCAGATGCACCGATACGCCGCTGGGGGTTGCGACCGTTGGCTGGGCAAGCTCGGGGCAGTGCTTGAGAAATACCCGGGGCGGCAGGCGAGCATCGACGACTCGCACGAATTCGGTGACTGCCCAGTCGATCCCTGGATGCTGCGTCAGTAGGGCACGGGTATGCGCATCGATGACGCCCTCCATGGGTGCCAAGCCGATACGCCCCTCGTGTAGTAAATTGACAACTTGTGGCTCAACCATGGTGTCATTGAAAATCTGGTAGATTCAGGCAGGTTATTGTATCAGCCAAGAGAGTGCCCGCAGCAGTGCCGTCGCTTAACTGCCGGGCGAGCAAGGGGAACCGTGATGTGGGATACAGCGCTGTTGCAGGAAGGCCTCGCTTTGATGGCCTTCGGTATGGGCTTCGTCTTCATTTTTCTGACGGTGCTGGTGATTTCAACCTCGCTCATGTCGATGCTGGTGACGCGCCTGGCCCCGGTCCCCGTGGCACAGACGCCATCCACGCATGTGCCCGCCGCAGGCAAGAGCGCGGAAAATGACGAGCTGATGGTCGTGCTCAGTGCGGCTCTGCATCGCTACCGTAGACGCCATCCTCGCTGAGACAACGGCATAACCCGCCACTGCGACGCGACAGACCGTGCCGAGGCAATTGGCTGATCGCGATATAACGATACAAGGAAGAAGGTCTTTGTCATGAGTGAGAGCAAACGCCCGCTGGGCATCACCGACGTGGTGTTGAGAGACGCTCATCAGTCACTGTTCGCGACGCGTATGCGCCTGGACGACATGCTGCCGATTGCCGAGAAGCTCGACCGGGTGGGGTTCTGGTCACTGGAGTCCTGGGGTGGCGCGACCTTTGATGCCTGTATTCGTTATCTCGGCGAGGATCCCTGGGCGCGCATTCGCGCCCTCAAGGAGGCGATGCCCAACACGCCCCAGCAGATGCTGCTGCGCGCCCAGAACCTGCTCGGCTATCGTCACTATGCCGATGACGTCGTGGACAGGTTCATCGAGCGTGCCCGCACCAACGGTGTCGACGTGTTTCGCGTCTTCGACGCCATGAACGATCCGCGCAATCTGGAGCGGCCGATCAAGGCGGTGGTCGCCCAGGGTGGCCACGCCCAGGGCGCGATCTCCTATACCGTGAGCCCAGTGCACACCATCGAAGGCTGGGTGGATCTCGCCAAGCGGCTTGAAGACATGGGCTCGCACTCGGTGGCGATCAAGGACATGGCGGGCTTGCTCACGCCCTATACCGCCTTCGAGCTGGTGTCGCGCCTGAAGAAGACCTTGTCGATTCCGGTGCACATGCAGTGCCACGCGACCACCGGCATGTCGACCGCCACCGCGCTCAAGGCCGTTGAGGCGGGTATCGACAACGTCGATACCGCGATCTCCTCGATGTCGATGACCTATGGCCACAGCCCCACCGAGTCGGTGGTGGCGATCCTCAAGGAGACTGATCGCGATACCGGGCTCGATCTCGAGCTGCTCGAGGAGATCGCCGCCTACTTCCGCGAAGTACGCAAGAAATACGCCGCCTTCGAAGGCTCGCTGAAGGGCATCGATTCACGCATCCTGGTCGCCCAGGTGCCGGGGGGCATGCTCACCAACATGGAGAATCAGCTCAGGGAGCAGGGGGCCGGCGACAAGCTCGACGCGGTGCTCGACGAGATCCCCAAGGTGCGCGAGGATCTGGGCTTCATTCCACTGGTCACGCCGACCTCGCAGATCGTCGGTACCCAGGCGGTCATGAACGTGATGATGGGTGAGCGCTACAAGTCGATCTCCAAGGAGGTTCAGGCGCTGCTCAAGGGCGAGTATGGCGCTGCCCCGTCCGAGTTCAACCAGGAGCTGCAGGCTCGCGTGATCGAGGGCAAGGCGCCGATCACTTGCCGCCCTGCGGACATGCTCGAAGACGAGATGGATCGCTTGCGTACCGAGCTCAAGGCCAAGGCCAAGGAGGAGGGCATTCGGCTCGAGGAGGGAGAGCGCGAGATCGACGATGTGCTGACCTACGCACTGTTCCCCCAGATCGGCCTCAAGTTCCTCAAGAATCGCGACAATCCCGATGCCTTCGAGCCGGTACCCCAGGCACCTGATGCCCAGGCCTCGAACCTGCCGGCCGTGTCTCAGAAGAGCACGGCACCGGCGCCTGCCAGTTCCGGGCCCGAGACCTACACCATCACCGTCAATGGCAAGCAGTATGTGGTCGAGGTCGCCGAAGGTGGCGACATCACCCAGGTCCAGAGCGGCAGTGGCGCGTCCTCCGGTACGCAGACGGCGGTCTCCCGTGACGAGACTTCCGCCCCCTCCACGGGGGAGTCGATTACCGCACCGCTGGCCGGCAACATCTTCAAGGTCAACGTCAGCGTGGGCGACAGTGTCGCCGAGGATGACGTGGTGATCATCCTCGAGGCGATGAAGATGGAAACTGAAGTGCGTGCCGCCAGTGCCGGTACGGTGTCCGAGATCAAGATCAAGGAGGGCGACAGCGTATCGGTGGGCGATACGCTGATCGTTCTCTAAGGGCATCGATTCATGGATAAGCTGTTAACGCTCTGGTACGGCTCGGGCCTGTACAACCTGACCCTGGGCCAGGTTGTGATGATCGTGATTGGCCTGGCCCTGCTCTATCTAGCCATCTACAAGAAGTTCGAGCCGTTACTGCTGGTGCCGATCGGCTTTGGGGGAATTCTCGCCAACATTCCGGAGGCGGGACTGGCACTGTCGGCGTTAGACCAGGCCATCGAAGTGGCACAACCGACGGTGCTTCAGCAGCTGGCGGCTGTCATGCAGGTGACCCTCAATCCGCTCGCAAGCCCCGATGCCTGGCGCGAAACGCTGCATGCCGTCGCTCACGACGGATTGCCCCCGGAGCTGTTGCGAGCTGCGCGGGACGTAGTGGGAGCGGCCGGTTACGGCGATGGCATGCTGTATACCTTCTACAGCGTGGCCATCTCATCGGGCATCGCGCCGCTGGTGATCTTCATGGGGGTCGGTGCGATGACCGACTTCGGCCCACTGCTGGCCAACCCGCGAACCCTGTTCCTGGGTGCCGCCGCGCAGTTCGGCATTTTCGCCACGGTGCTCGGTGCGGTGGGGCTTTCGGCGATGGGCGTGATGGACTTCTCGCTCAATCAGGCGGCGGCAATCGGCATCATCGGCGGGGCCGATGGCCCGACCTCGATCTACGTCTCGAGCATACTGGCGCCTGAGCTGCTGGGTGCGATTGCGGTGGCTGCCTACGCCTACATGGCGTTGGTTCCGCTGATTCAGCCGCCGATCATGCGTGCGCTGACCAGCAAGAAGGAGCGTGCCATCGCCATGACCCAGCTGCGTCCGGTATCGAAGATCGAGAAGATCATCTTTCCGCTGGTGCTGCTGCTGCTGGTAGCCCTGTTCCTGCCGGATGCCGCGCCACTGCTGGGAATGTTCTGCTTCGGCAACCTGATGCGCGAGTGTGGCGTAGTCGAGCGGCTCTCCGATACCGCGCAGAATGCGCTGATCAATATCGTCACCATCTTCCTCGGCCTGGCCGTTGGCTCCAAGCTGGTTGCCAGCGAGTTCCTGGCGGTCGAGACGCTTGGCATCATGGGATTGGGTATCGTGGCTTTCGCCATCGGGACCGCGGCGGGGGTGCTCATGGCCAAGCTGATGAATGCCGTCAGCAAGATGCCGATCAATCCGCTGATCGGGGCGGCTGGCGTCTCGGCCGTGCCGATGGCGGCACGTGTGGCCAACAAGGTGGGGCTCGAGGCCAACCCGCACAACTTCCTGTTGATGCACGCCATGGGACCCAACGTGGCCGGTGTGATCGGTTCGGCGGTGGCAGCCGGGGTGATGATCAAGTATCTGGGATGATGCTCCGGTCAGCAATAGGTCCATCGGCGCGTGCCAATGGGCCTGTTGCTGCTCTTCGTTCAAGCCCTAGTGGCTCAAAGAGTCGTAGTAGCAGTGCCGGGCCGGCTTCGGTCAGCCGAACCGCCCGTGATGTCCTGGGCTAGCTCAAGATCCTCGTCCACCCAGAGCTGGCAAGCGAGCCGATAACCCTGCTCGAGACGCGAGCCCAGCATCTTCTTCTCTTTCCAGTTGGGCTCGGGTAGGGCTTCGCCCCCTTTGACGACTCGACACATGCACTTGGCGCACTTGCCCATGCCGCATCCGTAGTCGAGGTGGGGATAGGGAAACTGACGAATCCCCGCTCGTACAACCAGGTTGGTGTTGGCCCGGACTTCTCCTTCGAAAACTTCGCCATTCTTATGAATCTTGATTAGAGGCATGAATCACCTGCTTGTCTGCTGAGCGGGGAGCGATATGCCGGCGCCCGCGTTTGTCGCCATTGTTAAAGTCAGAGAGGCCATGCCAGGATGGACTCTCGTCTTGTCGACCTGTCTGGCGCTGCTATAACAGTAGGATGGCCAGGCAGGAAGCCACGCCAATCCCGGCGATGACCGGCACGAAGTTGCGACGCACCAAGGCTGCCGGGCTGACCCCTGCAATGCCGGCATCCGCCGCTACGCCGAACGCCCAGGCCGCCAACGTGCCGCCACCGGCGAAGATCGCTGCCACTTGGCCCAGGGCGGCCAGCACATGGACGTTGACATCCGCGCCAGTGCCCAGCGCCCCCGACAGCGAACCCACTAGCGGTAGTCCGGAGAAGCCGGACCCATCCATTCCCGAGAGCAGGCCGATGAAGGCCATGCCGAATGTCAGCAGGAAGGCGTTGCCGTCAATGTGGCGGCCGATGTTGTTGCCGATGTCAAACAGGTAGCCGGCCGAGCCGGCGCCGATTACCTCCGCGGCATGCTCCGGATGGCCCAAGAAGAAGAAGCCGGCGATAGGAATGATCGGTGCGAATATCTTGATGGCAAAGAAAAAACCATCGCGAGTGTAGCTGCTGATGCCGTCCAGAGCATGGTGACCGTGCGAGGCGAGAGAGGAGAGCACCAGCAGCACGGTGGCCGTGCCGCCGAGCAGTGCGGTGGCGCCGCCGCCGCGAATCGCTTGATCGGGCAGAAACAGGGCGCGGTAGATCATCATGGCCGCGATGCTGATCAGTATAGTCGGCACCGCCACGGCAAAGAAGCGAGCGCAGGGGCTGGCGTCGAAGGGCTCCGAAATGGTGGCGGGCTGCACCGCGGCCGCGTTCACGCTCGCTGCCGGTTTGGGTGTGAATATCTCGTCGCTCTTCGGTGCCTTCAGCACGCCCGAGCGCATGTCGCGGCGCAGCTGGATGCAGGCCAGCGTCACGGCGACGATGCCTACGGTCAGGGAAAACAGCATGGTATAGGGCACCAGGGCGGTGGTTTCGACGCCGGCGGCGCTAGCGGTGAGACGACTGGCGCCCTGGATGACCGGATCGGCCGACAGGGCCATGCCGTGGCCGAACAGGTTGACCGCCATGGCTGCGCCGATCGCCGGCAGCCCGACCTGCATCGCGACCGGAATCAGCACGGTGCCGACCAGCGCCACTGCCGGAGTGGGCCAGAAGAAGGCTGCCGCAACATACATGGTGATGCCGACCACGAAGAATGCGGTCCAGGGGCCGACCATCAGCCTTTTCATTGGAGCAACCATGAGGCGGTCGGCGCCTGAGTGCTGCAGCGACTTTAGCATGGCCACCATCAAGGCGATGACTAGCATGATGTCGAAGAGTTCGACCCCGGCGTTGAGCAGGGCCCGAAAGACCACCTGAGTGGCGAATATGGTCTGATTGAGTGCACCGTCGTGTGGCGCTTCGGCTAGCATGCCCAGCATGAAGATGCCGGCGATGGAAGGGATGATAACTCCCTTACGGAAACCGATGGAGACGAATATCGCCAGGATGACCAGCAGGAATATCCAATGCGATGCCGTGAGTTGTATTTGTTCCAATTGTTCCATGTTGTTGCACCATGTCGTGTCGTCAGGCTTGGGGGTTGTAGTTATCGATGCTGCTTTACAACTTTTTCGCTGCGCCATGTATGCCGGAAGCGGTGCTTACGTCTCATAAGCATGAGATGGCGATTAGGATGAGCTCACTCGTATCGTCTGCCTCCTAATCGCTCGCAATGTCGCCGCTCGCTGGTCGCGGGACGAATGTCCAAAAACCTTGGCACGTTCCTCCCTGCGGGACTAGAACCGCCCGCATGGGCTGGAGGCAGTGTGGCGCAGAGCCTCCATTTCCCGAATGCCAATCGTCGGATTAACTGGCGTCCGCTCAAACATGTCGCAAAATCAATTTCTGGTGTACCAAATTGGGGCATAAAGGGTAGTCTCCCGATTTCATTGATTGGCATTATAAAAGAAGGAGGGATAAATATAGTGACGCTTAGCAAGCGTAGCTAATGGCCTTCTTTCGCATTTATTGTTTAAAAACAATATCTTAAATATCTATTTTGAATATGTTTTTGTCTTTAAAATCGATTATGACTTAGATTATGCCTCTGTTAGGGAAGGCGTCAAGTAAGGTATACCAAATTCCAAAAGGTAGAGGTTCTGCATGGCGAGACACGGTAACAGCAAGCCAGAGGCGACAGTGGCAAGCCGTATCTATGAGATCCTGCGCCAGGATCTACTCAACGGGAGATTCGAGGCGGGCAAGAGATTGTCGATTGTGTCTTTGAGAGAAGCGTACCAGGTGGGGCTGAGCCCGCTGCGCGAGGCGCTAAATCGCCTGGCGGCGTATGGTCTGTTGCGCCAGGAGAGTCAACGAGGCTTCCGCGTGCTCGAACTATCCAGGGATGAGCTTGCCGATATCACGGAGGTGCGTCGTCGGCTGGAGGGCATGGCATTGGAGCTAGCCATCCGGCACGGCGATGCGGAGTGGGAGTCGCAATTGTTAGCGGCCT
Organism: Halomonas sp. TA22; assembly: GCF_013009075.1. Lineage (NCBI taxonomy): Bacteria > Pseudomonadati > Pseudomonadota > Gammaproteobacteria > Oceanospirillales > Halomonadaceae > Halomonas > Halomonas sp. TA22. The sequence goes on from NZ_CP053108.1 coordinate 84,811, forward strand.
GTCACCGACTAGTGCGCGCTGGCGATCATACCTCGCTGAGCGAGTGGGAGGCATTGCACTTGCGTTTTCACAACGCCCTCATCGCCTCCTGCGGCTCAGCATGGCTGCTGCGCTTCATCGCCCAGCTCCACGATCAGTTCGACCGCTATCGGCGGGTTGCGCCTCGTGCTCTTGAGCTGCGCCAGCGGCTTAATAGCCAACATCATGAGCTGGTGAACTTGGCGTTGGCGAGGGATGCCAGACGCGCCAGAGCGGTGATCGAGGAGCATATCGTGCTTTCCAGCGAAGTGGCGAGGCGCAGCTGCCTCTAGCGCGGTGCCGGAGGCGGCGCGATGCGGAAGGGCCGATTCGGCAAGTGGCGATTGGTGAAGCGACGTGGCTGGCGAGATTATTCATGGGGGGCTTTACAAGGGAAGGACATTTAGCTAGTTTATGGTATACCAAGTGCCATTGGCGAAAACGACTCCTGCGTCCGACCCCTTGCTTCCCTGCAGGAGCCAAAGGAGAGAACGGGATGAAAAGCTACATTCTCACAGAGATGACCTGGCCGGAGGTCGAGGAGGCGTTGCAGCGCGTCAGGATGGCCATCGTGCCGGTGGGCGCCCACGAACAGCACGGCCCGCACATGAACGAGAGCTGCGATGCGGTGCTGGCCACCGAGATGGCCAAGCGGCTGGCGGCGCGCTTGCATCCCGATGTGCTGGTGACGCCCACGGTCAACATGGGCGTCTCGCCCCATCACCTGAATTTTCCCGGCACCCTGAGCCTGCGCCCGGAAACGCTGATCGCCGTACTGCGCGACATGGTGATCTCCCTCAAGCGCCACGGCATCGACAGAGTGCTGTTTCTCAACAGTCATGGTGGCAACCAGGCAACGCTTAGCCTGGCCTGCGCCACCTTTTCCCAAGAACTGGGAGTGGTGTGCTACTACGCCAAGACCACGGCGTCCGCCAAGAAGGCGATGAAGGAGCATGTTCATTCGACGTTATTTGGTCACAGCTGCGAGCGAGAGGTGTCCGAGGCGCTCTACATGGCTCCTCACCTGGTGCGTCCGGAGCGGCTCGAGAAAGGCGATATTGTCAGCGGTGGGCGCTGGGAGCGGATGCGTCCGGGCAACCCCATCCAGGGGTTCTACCGTTACGAGGAGATGACCCGCAACGGCTGCATAGGCGATGCCACCCAGGCAAGCTATGCCATTGGCAAGGTCATCGTGGAAGAGGCACTTGAGGAGCTTTCTGCAGCAGTACATGCGCTACTGAATGAGCGCGCCGAATCGAGACAGGCTTCACCGAGTGAGCGGGAGTTGGCCAGCTGATACTGCGTTTGTGGTTGCTGCCAGCATTCACGGCTGACGATGCCACGACGACCCATGACAACAAGAGGGCAACGATATGTTTATTATCCTGACAAGCAAGCTGGACGAATACGATGCCAGGCCGGGGCAAGGCGTTTCCCCCATCGAAGCCTACGAGTACTTCTTCTATGGCAAGAAGAAGGCCGACTTCACCATTGCCCAGGTCGATGGGCTCCAGGGGCGCGTTAGCATCGTCGAGACCGGCGAGGGTGGGGCAACCAATAGCGTGCCGCTGAAGTTCTTCGAGCGCTTCGACACGCTCGAGGCGGCACGCAACGAACTCAAGCAACTGGTATCCTTCGGCAGTATCGATGCCCGCCTGAAGAAGGTTTCGCTGCACTGAAAAAGTCGACCCTCTGTATTGGGCCCGCTCCTGATGGTGCGGGCCTGCGCCTGTCACTACTGGTTCTTCGTGCACCAGATACCTCCTACATTGCCCTAAGTATGGTAAAATGTCGCAGTTGATTCACCGCCCAGACAGCCGCAGGTAGCCAATGGCCGACACTTGGTCCCAAGAAGACCTTTCCCCAATCCGCGACAAGGTGTACGCCCATCTCAAGGACGCCATTCTGCGGGGTGAATACAAGGCGGGTGATCGTCTGGTCGAGAGGGTGCTGGCCGATAAGCTCAATATCAGCCGTACGCCTATCCGTGAGGCGCTGTTTCGTCTCGAGACCCAGCGCTTCGTGCGCACGGTGCCGCGCAAGGGAGTCGTGGTCAACGAAATCACCCAGGCGGAGATTCTTGAAGTCTTCATGATCCTGGCATCGCTGGAGTCACTGGCGGCACGCCTGGCCGCGCAAAAGGTCAACGATGAGATCGTGGCCGAGATCGACCAACTGCTGGCCGAGATCGAAGAGGCGCTGAGCAATGGCGGTGGTGATGAAGTCGAGCTCAACGTCAAATACAACGATCTGATTGGCCGTGCCTCCGGCAATCCCAAGCTGCATGAGATGCTGGTAGACTTGAAGGATTACGTACGCGCTTTCTCCAATCTCAGCAGCGCCCTACCGGGGCGTACCAAGGAAGCCCTGCGTGAACATCAGGATGTACTAAGCGCCATTCGCAGCGGCGAAGAGGACCTGGCCGAGAGCTTTACTCGCATCCATCTCGAGAAGTCACGCATGGCCTACATGAGCCACTCCCACAACTGACAGTGGCGACGTGGTTCACATACCCTCGACAATGCGCATATCCCTGACGGCTCCATTGCCGAGCGCTGTCAACGCAGCCGCGTAAGCCTCCCCATCATGGGTCGCGCGAGCACTATCGAGATCGGGAAACTCGATGACGATAGTGCGTTCCCGCCGGCCATTTTCATAGGCGAAGGCTGCGACACCTCTTGCCAGGAAAGTTCCGCCGCCAGCGGTGATGGCAGGAACGGCAAGCCGAATGTAGCTGGCATACTGCTCGGCATTCGTGATTTCGCGATAGCAAGATATCCAGTAAGCTTTTTTCATCGCTTGAGTTCCTTGGGTACAGAGTGACGGGGGACGCGACACTGCCCGGGGCACTCGTCATGCCCCAGGCCGGCGTGACTAGCTGATGACCAGCGGCGAAGACAGGTCCTTCAAAGTCTTGGCGACGCTCATGGCGACGATGTGGCCGGTCTTGGGGTTGCTCGGCGAGGGGGTGTTCCGCACCTCGATGCGCACCTCGCCGAACCGTCCTTTGGCCGATACCTCGTGGACGTTCTTGTCGATGGAGGGGTCGATCAGCACGCGAACGTCTGTTGACTCGAAGCCTACTCCCGCCAGGCTCAGCGCCGCCGAGACGTTGACGCTCTCCGGGAACACGCGGGACGACTCACGGGCGTTGCCCTCGAAGATCACCGTCGGCTGCGTGATCGTGTCGAGATCCACTACCTCTTCGGCAAAGGTGCCGCGCCATGCCTTGACCGGCTTGCGGGTGGTCAAGGTGACGCGCTCCAGCGGCCCTTGGGCAGCGGCGGCGATGCGGTCGAGGCCGGCAATGGCCGCCGATGGCACCAGCACCCGTTTGCCGTGCCGGCCGGCGCTGGCCATGACCCGATCGAACAGCGCCTGGTCGCAGAAGGCGCCGACCGAGACGATCATGAAGTCGCAGCCGTGGGCCAGCGAAGTTTCGGCGTAACGGATCACGGCCGCATGGCCCGCCGTCTCGACTACCACGTCGGGGGCAGAGGCGAAGAAGGTCTCCTCGCAGTCGGTGAATTGGCAGCCGTCCAGGGTAATGCCGGCATACTTGGCCACATCGCGTACCAGCACGGCGACCAGGCGACTATCACCCGCCTGGCCGCCGAGTATGGCCTCGGCGACGTCCTTTCCGGCCGTGCCGTAGCCGATGAGACCTACCCGTGTCGAATGCTCGCTGCTGGCCATATCGCTGCTCACGCCTCCGCCTTGGGTGTGACCTGGCGAGCACCTGCACTACCCCCTTTGGGGGGCTCCTCCCAGGAGACCTTGACGTCGCCCTTGAGAAAGGTCTGGCAGGCGAGCCGATAACCCTGCTTGAGCTCTTCGGCCGAGAGCAGTTTCTCTTCCTTCTTCTTTACGGCATCGGTATTCTCGCGACCTTCCTCGATCAGGCATTTGCAGGTGCCGCATAGGCCACCACCGCACTTGAACGGGATGCCACCCTTTTCGCGCAGCGAGATACGTAGCAGGTTGGAGTCCTCGGGAGCGCGGATGATCTTGCCGCCGTTGGTGATGAAAGTGATATCCGGCATGTCGATTACCTCGCTAGATCCGGTGATGCCTCAGGCTAGGCTACGCTGCCTTCGAGCTCGTGGGTGAAATTGAAGCTGTCGGCATAGATACGTTCTACGTCGAGGCCGCGCTGGGAAAAGCTCGTCTTGGCGGCGGCGATCATCGGCGGTGGGCCACACAGGTAGGCATCGAAAGCGCTCAGGTCGTTGAAGTCTTGACACACGGCCTCATGCACGAAGCCTCGGCGTCCATCCCACTCGGAGTCGGGCTCCGAGAGTACCGGTACGTAGCGCAAGTTGGGCAGCGTCCTGGTCCAGTCATTGAGCTGCTCGTCGAGATAGAGATCCTCGGCGCGGCGCACCCCCCAATAGAGGGCGATAGCCGGTCGCTCGGGCTCGTTCAGCAGCGACTCGATGATGCTTTTGAGCGGCGCCAGGCCGGTGCCGCCACCCACCATCAGCAGATCGCGCGGGCTATCGGCGTCGTGGCGGAAGTTGCCCAACGGCAGCTCCACGTCGAGGGTGTCGCCGGGCTGGTAGTGAGTTTCCAGGCGACCGGTGAAATGGCCGCCTGGCACGTGACGGATATGGAAGTCGAAAAGCTCACCGCGATGGGGTGAGGCCATCGAGAAGCTGCGTGGGCTGCCATCGTCCAGCATCACGTTGAGATACTGGCCGGGATGGAAGACCACCTCGCTGGCGCTGGGAATGCGCAGCACCAGGTGGGTCACGTCGTGGCTCAACTTCTCCAGTTGCTCGATGGTGGCAACGTGGAAGTCGGCCGGAATGTGGCCCGCTGGCAGCAGCTTGGCGGTGATGGTCAGGTCGCTCTGGGCGCATGCCTGGCAGGCCAGCGCATAGCCCGCCTCGGCTTCCTCTTCGGTCAAGCCGAAGGGGAACTCGTCATACCCGACGGTGCCTTCCACCAGCTTGACGCGACAGGCCCCGCAGCCGCCGAAGCGGCAGTCATGAGCAAGTGGGAAACCGGCTCGCTCGGCGGCCTCGAGCAGCGGTTCTCCTGTCTGGGCTTCGAAGCTTTCTGAGGTGTCGGAAAGGGTAATACGGTAGCTCATGGCAGCCTCCTTGAGCGCACCCGTCTGGTCAGGGTCTTGTCATCATCGCCGCGAGCGGCGCTTGAATTCGTCAGGGGAGTCGGCAAGGGAGCCGTCCGCTTGCCGACGTCGCCTCGTGCGGACGGGCTTATTTCTTGATGTCGGCCTCGACCACCACCTCGTGGCCGGACTCGCGCAGATGATCCTGAAGCGCCTTCAGCGCGGCCAGGCCGGCCTGGGTGTCCTGTTCGCCGTTGCCGCCGCTCAGGCCAACACCGCCGATCACCTCGCCATCGACGACGATGGGGAAGCCGCCGACGAACACGGCGAACTTGCCCTCGAAGCTCCATTGGATGCCGAAGGCTTCGTTACCGGGTAGAGCGGGGCCATTGGGGGCGGTATTGAAGAGATGGGTCGAACGCTTATGGCCGGCCGCGGTGAAGGCCTTGTTCCAGGCGATCTGCGGGCCGGTGACGCGGGCGCCGTTCATGCGTTCCAGCGCCAGCGGGTAGCCGCCATCATCCACCACGCAGATGCTTTCTAGCACACCGATCTCCTCGGAGCGCTGCTTGGCGGCCTCCACCATTACCTTGGCTTCTTCCAGTTCCAGTCGAAATACCTGCTTCATGAGTCTCACCTTGTCGTCAGGTTGTAGTTATGTGTGCCGTGCTCAGCAGCCGATGTAGACGGTCTTGGTCTGGGTGAAAAAATCCAGCCCGGCGCGTCCCGACTCGCGGAACGTGGACGTGCTCGACTGCTTCAACCCGCCGAAGGGGGCGTTGACCAGGTTGCCGGTGGTGGTGCGGTTGACCTTGACCGTGCCGGCCTGGATGTCGAGTGGGAAACGCTGGATGTAGCCGATGTCGTTGGTCACCAGTGCGGCGGCGAGGCCGTAGGGCGTATCGTTGGCCTTGGCGATGGCGTCGTCGTAGTCGTCGATCTCGATCACCGCGACCACCGGGCCGAAGATCTCTTCGCGGGCGATGCGCATCTCCTGGGTTACGTCGCTGAAGATGGCCGGCGCCACGTAGAAGCCCTTGACGTAGTCGCCCTCGGTGAGGTGCTCGCCGCCATGAACGTGGGTCGCTTCCTTCTTGCCCGCCTCGACGTAGCCGAGCACGGTGTCGAGCTGCTGGCGGGTGGCCAGTGGGCCGATCTGGGTACCTTCGGTCATGCCGTTGCCGATCTTCAGCGTCTTGACCTTCTCCACCAGCCGCGTGAGGTACTCTTCTTTGAGACGACTAGCGATCAGCACCCGGCTGGTGCCGGTGCAGGCCTGGCCGGTCAGAGAAAAACCGCCCTTCACGGTCAGGTCCACCGCGGTGTCGATATCGGCATCTTCCAGCACGATCAGCGGATTCTTACCGCCGAGCTCCATCTGAGTGCGGGTGGTCATGGCCGCGGCGCGATGAATGCGCTCGCCTGCTGCGGTGGAGCCGGTGAAGGAGATCGCCTTGACGGTCGGATTGGCGGTGATCTCCTCGCCGATGGCCGAGGCGGCACCGGTAACGAAATTGAACACGCCTGCCGGCACGCCGGCGTGGTGCAGGGCCTCGGCCAGGCGATAGCCGATCAGCGGAGCATCCGACGAGGGCTTGAATACCACGGTGTTGCCGGTGATCAGTGCCGGAGCTATCTTGCGCGCCGGAATCGAGATCGGGAAGTTCCAAGGCGTGATGATGGTGGCCACGCCCAGCGGTTCGCGCTGGGTATAGACCATCATCTTGGCGTCGTCCTGGGGGAAGGTTTCGCCGGTGATGGTCTGGCCTTCCACCGCGTAGAAACGCAGGGTCTGTGCCGAACGGGCCACTTCGTCGAGGCTGTTGGCCAAGAGCTTGCCTTCTTCGCGGGTTAGCTCCTGGGCAAACTGCTCGACGTTCTCCATCAGGTAATCGGCGGCGCGGTTGAGGATCTTGGCGCGCTGCGAAATGGGTGTCTCGCACCAGGCGGCGAAGGCGCGGTCGGCCGCGCTGATGGCCTGACGGGCGTCTTCCACCGTGGAGGCCTGGAACCGTCCGAGCAGATCGTCCTGGTCGGCAGGGTTGCGGTTCTCGAAGGTCTCCCCAGAGGCGCCCGCGACCCACTGGCCGTCGATGTAATTGAGAAACTGGGTTGCGTTATCCAAGACGCTTACCTTTTTGTCGTCGCTGGCTGTTGTTGCTGACTATCGATGCTAGACCGGGTCCGTTTGTGCTCGAGCCGGGTCATCTGCCGGCCACGGGCCGGCAGATGAAAGGACCGTTCCGAATGATCAGGCGGCCATGTCCAGCTCGGTGATGGGCAGGTCGCCGACGACGTAGTCGTAGTACAGCGCGGTGGTATAAAGCAGGCGCATCTGGGCGCCGATTTCACAAATCTTCAGGCAGCGCTGCTGCAGCTCGACGGTGTCGGCATGCTCCAGCACGATCTGATAGCCACGCTCGCCATGGATTTCGTCGGAGACGATGTGCAGATCGAAGAACTCGACCTCTTCGTCGGTAAAGCCGTACTTCTCACGCAGGGTCGGGGTCTGCTTGCGATAGATCGATGGCACCTGGGACTCCAGGCCGACCACCAGCGCTGCCACCGCGACAACCGGATGCTCACGCATGGCCACGGCATAGCACCAGCTCTGCAGCCCACGGGTGGTGGGCGACATGTTGTCCGGATTCTCGACGCGCTCGCGGGTGGTGCCACAGGCCTCGGCGAAGCGAATCAGCAGGTCGGTGTGACGGTCGCCACCCAGCTCTTCCTCGTACATGTTCTGCAGCAGGAAGTCCTTGGCCTCGGTGTAGGTCTCCGGGGTGTTGGCGTATATGTAGGCCAGATAGTCGGCGAACGGGCCCACATAGTGGTAGTGGTTCTCGGCCCAGCGGGCGAGATGGTCGCGGGACAGCTTGCCGCTGGCCCAGGCCACGCTGAACGGGGCCTTGTTGGCGCTCTTGCCTTTGATGGCATCTTCCAGAGCGGTACGGAATTCGTCGCGATTCATCAACTGTGCCATGGGGGAGGACTCCTGGTCGTTACCGTGCGCCGCCTGATCCGACAGGCCGAGCGCTTGTTGTTTGTCGTCGTGGTTCCGGGCATTGGCCGGTTTTTCAAATGGCTCATGGTATACCATGAGCCATAAGGTGAGATTAGCATGCTCTCTTGGAGTGTCAAGGGATTTGCTAGATGCCAGCGAATAGGAAGGATGCGGGAAAGGGATGCGGGGAGCATGGTAGCGCCTGGCACTCTCCTTCAGAAGAGATGATTAGCGGGCTTTGGTATACCTTTGGTGGGTGTCTAGTGTGGAAATGATAGGGTCGGGGAGGATTCGTGCGGCGCTCAAGCACCGCATCGGGGCGGGCAGCAGGCATTCACCGGCGAGTGCGAGGCGCAACGAGAGGGTATGGTTTCGGCTCTCGAGGGGCGTGGTGCGTTGGCTGTCAGCCCCCGAGAACCCGTTGGACGAGTGTTCACTCCTGTGCGAGCGGTTGGCCTCGCTGCTTGAAGCGGTAGCGCAGGGCCAGCACGATCGACAACGCGGCCAGGGTCAGCAGTGCCAGCGAGATGGGACGGGTGAAGAACAGTGTCCAATCCTCGTTGGTCATCAGCGCTCGACGCAGGTTGGTCTCGGCGATGGGGCCGAGAATCACCCCCAGCACCAGCGGTGCCAGCGGGTAGTCGAGCTTGGCCAGGATATAGCCGAAGACACCGATGCCCAGCAGCAGGTAGATGTCGGTGATGCGATTGTTGAGTGCGAAGGCGCCGACCATGCAACAGGTCAGCACTACAGGCACGATGATCGACTTGGGCACGCTGGTGACCTTGAGAAATAGCCGCATACTGAGAAGGCACACTACCAGCATCATGGCGCCGGCCAGGAACATCGCCATGAACATGCCGTAGACGGTGTCGGCGTGATCCATGATCAGGCGTGGGCCGACGCCGATACCATGCACCATCAGCGCCGCCATCAATACCGCGTCCACGGCGCTGCCGGGAATGCCCAGTGCGATCATCGGGATCAGACCTCCGCCGGAGGTCGCCGAGTTGCCTGATTCCGAGGCGATCACCCCCTCGCTTGAGCCTTTGCCAAAGGCCTCGGGATGCTTGGAGCTGCGCTTGGCCTGATCGTAGGCCAATAGATTGGCGATGCTACCACCAGCCCCCGGTACTGCGCCAATGAACACCCCGACCATCGAGGAGCGAATCAGGTTGAACGGATAGGAGAGCACCTCACGCATCGCTGCCCAGGGCTTGAAGCTGATGTGGCTATCGATCAGTTGCTTGCCGGCCTTGACCTCCTCGGCGTCCTCGACCTCACGCAGTAGCTGGCTGACCGCGAATATGCCGATCAGCACGATTAGGAAAGGGATGCCCGCCGTCAACATGCGCAGGTCGAACGAGAAGCGTGTCACGCCCATCAGCGGGTCCGAGCCCACCGTGGCGATGATCAGTCCTATGACACCGGCTAGCAGACCGCGCAGCATCGATTTGCCGACCAGGCTGGCGACGATGGTGAGGGCGAACACCACCAGCGAAAAATACTCCCAGGCGCCGAGCTTGACGGCGATCATGGCCAACGGCGGGGCGGCGATGATCAGTACGATGGAGCTGATCAGAGTGCCGAAGAATGACGCCCAGATGCCGATCGCCAACGCCCTGCCGGGCTCGCCGCGACGAGCCATCGGATAGGCGTCGAAGGTGGTGGCCAGCGCCGACGGCGTACCGGGGATGCCCAGCAGTGCGGCGCTGATCATGCCGCCTGTATAGCCGCCGATATAGACCGCCAGCAGGGTAGCGACCCCCTGCAGCGCCGGCATGGTGAAGGTCAGCGGCAGTGCCAGCACGATGGCCATGGTGATGGTGAAGCCGGGAATGGCCGCGGTGATTACACCGGCCACCACGCCTACCAGCATGGTCAGTATGGTGGGCAGGGTAAATAGCTGATCGGCCCCTGCCAGAATGGATTCCATCATGTGCGGATTCCTGGGTCAGCGAGTGATTTTGTTGGATAGCGCATGTCTTAAAGCAGCGCACCGCGTGGTAGGGAAATGGTGAACACGTGGCGGAACAGAGCGTCGAGCCCTACTGACATCAAGAGCGCGATGAGCACGGCGATGGCCAATTGACGCGGGCGATGTGCACCCAATAACACTTGGCAGGCCAGCACGAAGGGCAGTGTGGCCCAGCGGAAACCGACAAGAGGCACGGCGAAGGCGTATAGGGTAAACAGACCCAATACGCCGAAAGCCAGTCGATGCCGCCACAGCCATGTGCCTACGCTGCCGTTGGGCAGTGCCGTGGTATGCCTCAGCTTGGCGGACTCCTTGGCGATCATGATGACATTGAGCAGCGCCAAGATGGCCAACATCAGACGCGGGAAGCTGCCCGAGCCGATCGGCTCCCAGGCCGAGGATGGCAGCCCGCCGGCGTGAGTGAACATCACCGCGGCGATCCCGAGCAGCGCCAGGTTGAAGACGATATGAGCGACCGCCTTGGCGCGCTCGCCGTGAGGGACGGGATCCCGGCCTTGCGACCGGGAATCGGAGGTGGCCACGCTCATTGCTGCAGGGACCCTGCCAGGCGCTCGATGGTGGCATCGAGGGAGGCGAGGTGTTCACGATACTCGTCCGGGCCCATGAAATGTACCTCGGCGCCGGCATTGTTGACGCGGGTCACGAACTCCTCTTCCGCTGCCATTGCCTCGACGGCGGTGGCCAGTACCTCGATGCGATCCTGTGAAGTGCCCTTCGGTGCGATCAGACCGCGTAGGATCGACAGGTTGAGGTCTTCGTAGCCGAGCTCAGCGAAAGTCGGTACGTCGGGGGTTTGTGTCATGCGTTCGGTGTGGCCTACGGCCAAGAAACGTAGATCGTCATTCTCGACGAACTGCAGGCTGGAGGCGACATCACCCATGGCGGCGTCGATATGCCCGCCGACCAGTGAACGGATACGCTCGCCGGTACCTTCGAAGCCAACGTAGCGGAACGAGAGGTCCTCTGCCTCCTCGATCATGGCGCCATGGATATGCGGCACCCCGCCGAGGGTCACGCCGAAACGGATCTCGCCGGGGTTTTCCTGAGCATACTCAACGAACTCCTCGAAGGTTTCCCAAGGGCTGTCGGCGCTAACGGTCAGATACTGCGGCGAGGCGGTGATTGCAGCTATCGGCTCGTAGTCGTCCCAATTGTACTGGGTCATGCCAGTATGGTGGGAGACCATGAAGCCGTCGTGGACCTGACCGATGGTGTAGCCGTCATTGTCGCGCTCGGCGAGATCGGCAAGACCAATCGTGCCGCTGACGCCAGGCATGTTGATCACCGGTAGCGGCTGGCCGAGATGGGGCTGTATATGGTTGGAAACCAGGCGCATCAGTACGTCGCTGCCGCCACCCGGCGCCCAGGGTACGATGAATTCCACCGCACTGTCGGGGTAGTCGTTGGCGTGGGCACCGGTGGCGAGGCCGCCCACCACCAGGCCGAGGCCGGCCAAGGTTGCGGAGGTCAAAGTCAAGCGCTTAGCGAGCGGTTGGCGCGAGGCGACGTTGAGGTTATTGGTTGTCGGCATCTTGCTTCTCCGATTGTGGTCAAAGGGACCCGGCAGGCGCCGGGTCCGGAACTGCAGGGTTACCAGGGCAGCACGGCCCCGTCGGTACGCGGCTCGGTACCACCGCACAGCACGCCGGTGGTACTGTCGCGCAGGATGATCTGGCCGCGACCGAAGCTGATCGTGTCGGCGGCCTTGACGATATGGTGACCGCGGCGGGCCAGCGCCTGAGCGAGGTGGTCCGGGAAGTGCGGCTCGACCTCGACGGTCTTGCCCTTGACCCACTTCCAGCGCGGCATGTCGAGCGCCGCCTGAGGGTTGAGGCGATCCTCGAGCATGGCGGTGATCACCTGCACATGGCCCTGAGGCTGCATGTAGCCGCCCATCACTCCGAACGGGCCCACCGCCTGGTCACCCCGGGTGATGAAGCCAGGGATGATGGTGTGGTAGGTGCGTTTGCCTGGCGCCAGCGCATTGGCGTGGTTCACATCGAGCGAGAAGGAAGCGCCGCGATTCTGCAGGCTGATGCCGGTACCCGGAATCACTATCCCTGAACCGAAGCCATGGAAGTTGCTCTGAATGAGCGACACCATGTTGCCGTCGTCATCGGCGGTGGCCAGATAGACGGTACCGCCCATGATCGGGTTGCCGTGTACCGGTTCCACGGCCTTCTCGCCGATCAGCCCGGCGCGCTGCGCCAGGTAATCCGCGGATAGCATCTGCTCGACGCTGGGGCCCATGGCGTCGCGCTCGGTGATGTAGTTCAGGCCATCGACATAGGCCAGCTTGGTGGCCTCGATACGTCGATGCAGCGTCTCCAGCGGGTCGCGCCCTGCGTCGCCCAGCTGCTCGAGCATGCCGAGTGCCTGCAGCGCGATCATGCCGGCGCCGTTGGGCGGAATCTCCCAGATGTCGTGGCCGCGGTAGCGCGTCGAGATGGGCTCGACCCACTCCGGCTCGAACGTGGCCAGATCCTCCTTGCGCAGCTGGCCGCCATGCTCGCGGAAGAAGGCGTCGAGCTTGTCGGCGAGTTCACCCCGGTAGAACGCCTCGGCACTGGTTTCGGCGATCGCTTTCAGGGTGCTGGCATGGCCCGAGGATCTCCACACTTCACCTGGTACCGGGGCACGTCCTTCGGGTGCGAAGGTGTCGAACCAGGGGACGAAGGCGGTCTCCTCGAAGGCGGCGTAGCGATGATAGGCCTCGTTCCACATCTGATGGACGATTGGCGAGACGGGGAAACCCTGCTCTGCCAAAGCGATGGCGGGTGCCAGCAGCTCCGCGAAGGGCAGCTTGCCGAAGCGCTCGGAGAGCGCTGCCCAGGCCGCCGGTGCCCCGGGAACGGTGACCGGAATCAGGCCATACTCGGGCATGCTCTCGTGCCCCAGCGCCTTGACCGCCTCGATGCTGGCCGCTTGCGCCGCGGGGCCGCTGGCATTGAGGCCATGCAGCTTGCCGTCGATCCAGACGATGGCAAAGGCGTCGCTGCCGATACCGTTGGAGGTGGGCTCGACGACGGTCAATGCTGCGGCCGTCGCAATTGCCGCATCGATGGCATTGCCGCCTTGCTTGAGGATATCCATGCCGACCTGGGCTGCCAGGGGCTGGGAGGTGGCGACCATGCCGCGACGGCCGAAGCTGGCCATGCGCCGCGAGGGGCTCGGGTAGTAGAGGGCGTCATGTTGCATGCATAGGCTCCTTGAGAGGGCTCAGGCGTCGTCGCGCCGCGCCTTGAGATGGGTGCGTTGGATCTTGTGATTCTGATAGAGCGAGAAGATGACCGAGGCGACCGCCAGGGCCAGAAACAGTGCCGACAGTGGGCGAGTCAGGAAGGCCATCCAGTTGCTGTCGAGTTCCAGTGCCCGGAATAGCTGGCGCTCGAGGTTATCGCCAAGCACCACGCCCAGGATCAACGGCGTCAGCGGCACCTCGGCCTTCCACAGCAGGTAACCCACCACGCCGAAGATGAACAGCACCCAGATATCGAAGAGGTTGTTGTTCAGCGCATAGGCACCCACGGCACACAGCATCAGTACCACGGGAATCAGGATTTCCTGGGGGATCAACGAGATCTTGGCGAACCAGCGCACCAGCAGAAGCTGACACAACACCATGATCACCGCCCCGATCAGCAGGCTGGCGTAGATGGCGCCCACCAGTATCGGGTTCTGCTCGAACATCAGTGGCCCCGGGGTGATGCCATGCAGGATCAGCACCCCCATCATGATCGCCATCGGTAAGTCGCCCGGGATGCCCAGTGCCAGGGTGGGAACAAAGGCGCCGCCGGCCACGGCGCTGTTTGACGCTTCCGAGGCAACGATCCCATCGGGAATCCCTTTGCCGAAGCGCTCGGGATGGCGCGAGAACTTCTTGGCCTGGTCGTAGCTGATGAAGTTGGCCACGGTGCCGCCGGTGCCCGGCAGCGCGCCGACCAGACTGCCGATTAGCGAGGAGCGCACGGTATTGAGCTTCTGGCTTGCCATGTCCCGCAGGATGGTGGCGTAGGGAATGGCGACGTTGGTATCCACCCCCTTGGCCTTGTCCTGCTCGTCGCGCAGCTTCTCGAGATTGCCCATCAACTGGGAGAAGGCGAAGATGCCGATCATCACCGGCAGGATCTCGAACCCCGAGCCCAGCGCCGGCACGCTGAAATCGAAGCGCAGGTTGCTGTTGCGGTCATATCCCACGGTGGTGATCAGAAGTCCCAGTGCGGCGGCAAGCAACCCCTTGAGCATCGCGCCGCTGGAGAGACCGGCGACCAGCGTCAAGGCGAAGACGATCAGTGCGGTGATCTCCCAGGGGCGGAAGTTCATGCTGAAGCTTGCAATCAGCGGGCCGAAGAACACCAGTACCGCTACGCTGATCAGCGTGCCGAGAAAGGAGGCCGCAACGCCGATGCCCAGCGCCCGTCCCGGTTCGCCCTTCTGGGCCATGGGATAGCCGTCGTACACGGTGGTGATCGACGAGGGTGTGCCGGGAATCCCGAGCATCACGCCGGAGACGATGCCACCGGAATAACCGCCCACGAAGACCCCCACCATCAGCGAAACACCGCTGACGGGATCCATGGCGAAGGTGAACGGGAAGACCACCAGGATCGCCATGGTCACGGTAAAGCCGGGGATGCTGCCACCGATGATGCCGAACAGCACGCCGATGACGATCAGTCCTAGCACCGAAGGGCTGCCGACCTGGGCGAGGGCCTGTAGAAAGAAGTCAGCCATGGTTCACTCCAGAGGTCAGGGCAGCCAGACGTTGAGGCCGAAACGGAAGATGGCGTATACCAGCGGCGCCAAGGTAAGGCTGATGCCGAGATTGATCGCCCATTTGCGCCACGAGTCGATACCCAGCAGTAGCGCCAAGGAAGCGACAAGAAACCCTAGTGTCGCAACGATGTATCCCACCAGCGGTAGTAGTGCCGCATAGGCAGCAAAGAGCGCGAACAGCGATAAAACCGTGCGGTTATAAGCTACCCACTCCCCAAAGCTGCGACCGGGTGCCGTGCGGGAAGGAAGCTTTGAGAGCAGCGAGCGGAGCAGAATCAGGGCCGACAACAGACCGATCACCACCAGCAGGATGCGTGGGAAGAGTGCCGATCCATAGGGCTGCCAACTGGTCGGAGGACGAATATTGCCGGACTCCATCCACATGATGCCCACCACGATCAGCATGACCAGCGCCAGAGCACGGTCCTTGGTTAGCGTCAGCATTTTGCTATCTCCAGTGCTGCCCGACTGCAAGCCGGGCAGCACACTGACTCGATTCGATTGATTGCACAGTGGCGCTTCGTTTTGCCGAATCCTCGAGAGTTCAATTCTGGAAGTCGATGTTCTCGGCAGCGGCGCTCAGGGCCGACTCGTTCTCATCGAGAAATTCGAGATACTCCTCTCCCGCCAGGAAACGCACCACCGAGCCGAATTCGTTCTCGATACGGCTCTGCAGGGCCTCGTTCTCGAGGGCCTGGCCATAGGCGTCGGCTAGCGTGTCCAGATACTCCTGCGGTGTGCCCTTGGGGGCGAAGATGCCGCGGCTGGTGGAGTGGTCCAACTCGATGTCCTGCTCGCGAAGGGTGGGCACGTCGGGCAGGCCATCGATCCGCTCTTCATGCGCCACGCCGAGCGGACGGAAGGTGCCGTTCTCGAAGAAGGCACCGCCCGAGGGCAAGTTGAACATGGCGAAATCGATCTCCTGCGCCATCAGCGCCGATACCTGCTCACCGGTATCCGGATAGCCGACCAGGCGCACGTCGGCCATGTCGATGCCGGCGGCATCGAAGAACTGCACCCAGAAGAAATGGTCGGTGGAGCTAGGGATCATGCTGAAGCGCACCTGGCCGGGGTTTTCGCGGACGTAATCGGCGATCTCGTCGGCGCTCTGCACGGGATGATCGCTGTGCGCTGCCGGGATGTTGATGGTCTGGGTCAGCAGGGCGACGGGTTCGAAGGCGTCGTAGGAGTAGTCGACCATGCCGGCCAGTTGGGAGAGTGCGATGGAGTCGTGGCTGCCCAGGAGGGTATAGCCATCGGGCCGCGCCTCCTTGACGTTGCGAGAGCCAAGGGTGGCGCCGGCGCCAGCCATGTTGACCGGTACGATAGTCTGGCCTAGGTGCTGTTCGGCCTGTTGGGAGATGAGGCGGAAAATGATGTCGGTCGCGCCGCCTGGCCCAAAGGGAATGATCAGGCGGATATCCTGCTCGGGGTAGTCCGCCTGGGCGGGCTGACTACAGGCAATGCTCGAGGCGAGGCCGATCGCCGCGACGGCGGTGGCCATGGTCAGTGTTGAACGCGTCATATCGAAACACCTTTTATATTGTGGTGGTGTAGTTGATACCGCTATAGCAACGGCAGTGGTGGCGCGATCCCTTTCGGGAGTGTTGTTATGTCCGGCACGAGCCGGAGTTCAGCCGATAAGTAGCCCTCCATAGACCAGGGCACCGAGAACCACGAAGGCGGGATGCACTTTGAATCGCACCAGGGCGATGGCTGCCACGGCACCGATCAGCACGGTATGGATTGGTCCGGCGTTGTCGAGGCCTTCGCTGAAGAAGCTCCAGGTCAGCCAGGCCATCATGATGGCAATGACCGGGCGCACCCACTGGCTCATGCGCTTGACCCGCGGCGAGTCGCGGTGGCGATAGAGTAGTCCCAGTGCGCCGAGCATCAAGAGTAGCGACGGCACGACGGTGGCGAAGACGGCGACGATGGCACCGGCCGTGCCGGCCACGTCATAGCCGATGTAACCCGCCATCTTGGTGGCGATGGGACTGGGCAGGGCGTTGCCAAGAGCCAGGGTCTCGGCGAACTCCTGTCCGCTCATCCATCCGTAGCGGCCCACCACCTCCGTCTCGATCAGCGGAATGATCGCCGGGCCCCCTCCATAGCCGATAATGTTGGGAATGAAGAACGCCATGAACAGCTGCCAATAGATCATTGCGCCGTCTCCTTGGCAGTGCGGGGCGATGCTGGGCGAAGCAGGGCGGCCACCAGCAGGGCGCCTATCACCCAGCCGGGATGCACGCCGAGCCAGTAGATCAGCGCCCCGGCAATGGCCGCCATCGCCAGGCTGACCAACCAACCCAGCGCCTGACGGGACTTTTGCCAGAAATCCCAGGTCAGTTGCGCCATCATCACCATGACCACCGGTACCACGCCTTGCCCCATGCCCCGGATCCAGGCCACGTCACGGTAGCGGCTAAAGACGCCAAGCAGCAGGATCATCGCAACGATGGTGGGTAGAATGACCGCCAGAATGGCATTGATGCACCCGGTGACACCGCCTATTCGATAGCCGATATAGCCGGGCATCTTGGTGGCGATGGGACCGGGCAGGGTGTTGGCGATGGCCAGGATGTCAGCGAACTCCTCGTCACTGAGCCAGTGGTGGCGCTTGACGACCTCCTGCTGCACCAGCGGTATCATCGATGGCCCGCCGCCGAAGCCCAGCAACCCGATACGCAGAAAGGCCCAGAAGATATGCTGCTGCCTGGCGGCCACCGGCGTGTTCATGTCCTGCCCACAAAAGAGTGCATTAAGATTCCTTAACAAATCGTCTTATTTTAAGAAAATCGATTATTTGAAATATAATATAGATTGCTTGAGAAAGTTGCGTCAAGCTCATATCAGGCAGGTATCATCGAGGTCGTATCAAACGAAGGAGCTGCGATGGGTGCAATACAACCGAAAAACAGTGCCACGAACGCCAGCCGAATTTTCGATACCTTGCGTCAGGATCTGGTCAACGGGCGCTTCGAGGCGGGCGAGAAGATCGCTATCAACTCGCTTAAGGATCACTATCAGGTGGGGCTGAGCCCACTTCGCGAAGCACTCAATCGCTTGTCCGCCTACGGTCTGCTGATCCAGGAGAATCAGCGCGGCTTTCGCGTGCCGCGCCTCGAGCGTCGCGAACTTGACGATGTGGCGGAAATGCGTCGCGAGCTGGAGGGCATGGCCTTGGAGAGGGCGATTCTCAACGGTGATGCGGAGTGGGAGTCGGAGCTGCTGGCGGCAGCCCACCGTCTCAAGCGTGCCGATGCATCACCCACCGAAGTCGATGAGTGGGAGCGCCTGCATGGGCGCTTCCACAGCACCCTGGTGGCACCCTGCGGGTCGGTATGGCTACTGCGCTTCATCGACCAGTTGCATGATCAGTTCGATCGCTATCGGCGCATGGCACCAGGAGTACCGGAGATTCGAGAGATTCTGGATGTCCAGCATGGCGAGCTGGTGGCGCTCGCGCTCGATCGCGATATCAAGGGCGCAAGAACGCTGCTCGAGCATCACATAGCGCTCTCCTACGAAGTGGCGCTGGGGAGCTGCACGGCGAAATAGTCTCGTCGTGGAGATGGGCTAGGTCACAGGCCATGGAAGATGTCGATGCGTCCTTTGAGGCGCGAGCGCAAGGTCGCCAGGTCGACAGGCAGTGACTTGGGCCAGCCCACGGTGAGCACGACGCCATCGGAGGCGTAGTCGACCGCTTCGACTGGAATCGTCTCTCCCGCAAGCCAGCTGCGCGCCTCGGCCTCGCCGGAGAAGTCGACCTTGAGCTTAAGTGGCACGCGGGGGGTGTATTCTCGGGTCGGTAGGTCTGCCAGCGCCTGCGCCACCGCGTGGGAATACGCTCGGGCCAGGCCTCCGGTACCCAGCTTGGTGCCGCCGAAGTAGCGGGTCACCACGCAGCCCACCTGGCCAAGGCCTGCACCCTCCAGCACCTGGAACATCGGGCGACCGGCGGTGCCGCCGGGTTCGCCATCGTCTGAAAAGCCGATGGCCATCTGCTCCCCCGGTGGGCCTGCGATAAAGGCGCTGCAGTGGTGGCTGGCGCTGGGGTGTGCCTGGCGTGCCTGGGTCAGCAGCATCTCAAAATCGGCCACCTTGGGTGCGTGGCAGAGCCAGGTAATGAAACGGCTGCGCTCCACCTCCATTTCGCTCTCCTGCCTCTCGCCCACCGTGAGCGCGGGAATCGGATACCCCATCAGGCCACGCTTGCCGTCTGTCGCACCACACCCATCACCATGCCCAGCACCTGGATATCGTCGTTCTTGAGATAGATGGGCGGCATGCTCTCGTTGGCCGGTTGCAGGCGCACGCCGGACTTCTCGATATAGAGCTTTTTCAAGGTCACTTCATGGTCATTGATCATCACCACGGCGGTCTCGCCATTCTCGGCGCTCTCCTGGCGCTCGATGATGATCACGTCGCCATCATGGATATTGCTCTCGATCATCGAATTGCCGCAGACCCGCAGCGCATAGGTATTGCGCCGCACCATCCGCGAAGGAATGAAGACCGTCGAGGAGTCGGGGCAGGCTTCGATTGGCATGCCCGCCGAGACCCGGCCCAGTAGGGGAACCTCCACCAGGTCGATGCCATCGATCTTCTCCCAGGCATCGTTGAGCGGCAGGTTGGGCAAGCGGTTGAGATAGTGCGTAGCGACATGCGACATATCCTACTCCTGGGGCACGACGGGGCCGGGCAAAAGCCCTGTTGTTTTTTACAGCTAACGGCATCATAGCAAGGGGAGATAGGCTGGCAAGCGTTAACGTTCGGGAGGGAGCATGACCGAGGTCAAGCCAGGGGCGGATGCGACCGGCTGACGCAGCGTGTACGCTGGCGAGCCTGGGTCTTTCCGTGTAGAGTCGCGAGCGATTATTCGACGCTGGGAGAGTGCGGTGAACTTCCGCCTGCAAGCGCGAAACCTGGCCTGTGAACGTGACGATCGCTGGTTGTTCCGGCAGCTCGATCTCGAGGTTGAACCCGGTCAGATCGTGCGTATCGAAGGCCCCAACGGTAGCGGCAAGACCACGTTGCTGAAGATTCTGTCCGGGCAGCTGAGCGACTACCAGGGCGAGCTCTACTGGAGCGACCGGCCCATGCGCGAGGTGCGTGACGCCTTTCTGGCCAACCTCCTCTATATGGGACACGCTCCCGGGGTCAAGGGCGCGCTGACGCCCCTTGAGAATCTAGCCTGGTACCAGGCGCTGGCCGGCGACGCGGGGAGTGAACGGGCGCGCATGTCGGCCTTGGCGAGTGTCGGGCTGAGTGGCTTCGAGGATGTGCCTGCCGCCCAGCTATCGGCGGGGCAGCAGCGTCGCGTGGCGCTCGCCAGAATGGCATTGATCGCGCGGCCTCTCTGGGTCCTCGACGAGCCGTTCACGGCCATCGACCGTGAAGGTGTGGCGGCACTCGAACAGCGCCTGCTCAAGCATGCGCGCAGCGGTGGCAGCGTACTGCTGACCACTCACCACGACCTGGCTCCGCTTGGCGATATCAAGCGGATTCGCCTGGGTGACGGAGGGCGCGATGCAGCAGTTGGCTGAAGAGATGGTGGTCACGGAACCCCGTGGCGGACTTGGGGTCGCACTGGCGGCGACACTGAGACGCGACCTGACGCTGATGCTCAGACGGCGCAGCGAGGTGATGAACCCGTTGGTATTCTTTGCCCTGGTGATCACGCTGTTTCCACTGGGCATCTCACCTGAAGCGGTGTTGCTCGCCACGATCGCGCCGGGGCTGCTGTGGGTGGCGGCACTACTGGCCACGCTGCTCTCCCTCGATTCGCTGTTTCGTGCCGATTTCGAGGATGGCAGCCTCGAGCAGTTGCTGCTCTCGCCGCAACCCCTGCCGATGATGGTGATGGCCAAGGTTGCCGTGCACTGGCTGCTGACCGGTCTGCCACTTGCACTGATGGCGCCGCTGCTGGGCATCATGCTGGCGCTGCCGGCGGGAAGCTATCTGGTGCTGGCGGTCTCGCTTGCGGTGGGAAGTGCCAGCCTGAGTTTGATCGGCGCGATTGGTGCGGCCCTGACGGTGGGCCTGGCACGCGGGGGCGTGCTGCTATCACTGCTGGTGCTGCCACTTTATATACCGGTGCTGATCTTTGGCACGGGTGCAGTCGAGGCGGTCATCGTGGGAGACGGAGTGGCGGCGCATCTGGCGATACTCGGCGCGCTGCTGGCAACGGCACTGATGCTGGCCCCCTGGGCAATCGCCGCCTCGCTGCGCATCAGCATCAACGGTTAAGCGACATCAAGAGGATAAGGGCATGTGGTCCTTTATACATAAGCTCGGCTCGCCCAAGTGGTTCTACGGCATCAGCTCAAGCCTGCAGCCCTGGTTCTGGGCCGCGGCACTCATTCTGATCAGTGCCGGCAGCATCTGGGGCCTGGCCTTCGCGCCCGCTGATTACCAGCAGGGCAACAGCTTCCGTATCATCTACGTGCATGTGCCGGCGGCCTTCCTGGCGCAATCGATCTTTGTCAGCCTGGCGGTATCGGCGGTGGTCTTCTTGGTGTGGAAGATCAAGGTGGCCGATATGGTCGCCGCCGTCATGGCGCCGCTGGGAGCAGCGATGACCTTCGTCGCGCTGTTCTCCGGTGCGGTGTGGGGCGTGCCCACTTGGGGTACCTGGTGGATGTGGGATGCGCGCCTGACCTCGATGCTGATCCTGCTGTTTCTGTTCTTCGGCGTGATTGCTTTGCGCGGCGCCTTCGCGAGCCGCGACAGCGGCTCCCGGGCAGCATCGGTGCTGGCGCTGGTCGGCGTGATCAATATCCCGATCATCAAGTACTCCGTGGACTGGTGGTACACCCTGCATCAGCCCGCCAGCTTTACCCTGACCTCGCGCCCGACCATGCCCGCCGACATGTGGTGGCCACTGCTGTTGATGGTGCTAGGGTTCTACAGTTTCTTCATCGCCCTGACACTGATGCGCACGCGCAGCGAGATACTGCGCCGCGAGTCGCGCAAGCGCTGGGTTCGTGAATTGGCGGGGGGGGAATCGTGATGGCCTTCGATTCGCTGGAAGCGTTCTTCGCCATGGGCGGTCATGCGCCCTATGTTTGGTCAGCCTGGGCCATGACGGCAGTGCTGATGCTGGGCGCCGTAATACATGCGCGGGCCGAGCGCCGACGCTTGATTCGTGATCTGCAACGACGTGAACGCAGGGAGCGCCGTGTCGAAAGCGAAATGTCGAGGAGACAAGTCAATGAAACCTAAACGCAAACAGAAGCTCTTCATCATTTTCGGCCTGATGTCACTGGCGGTGGTCGCCGTGGGCCTGACCCTGTTCGCACTGCGCTCCAACATCAATCTGTTCTTCAGTCCGATCCAGATCGCCGCCGGCGAGGCGCCGGTGGAGCGCCAGATCCGCGCCGGCGGCATGGTCAAGGAGGGTAGCGTGTCACGCAACCCTGAGAGTCTCGATGTCGAATTCACCATCACCGATTTCGTCGAGGATCTTGGCGTGCACTATAGCGGCATCCTGCCGGACCTGTTTCGTGAAGGGCAGGGCGTGGTGGTGGTGGGCTCGCTGAACGCGAGCGGCCTGTTCCGTGCCGATCAGGTGCTGGCGCGCCATGACGAGAACTACATGCCCAGCGAAGTCGCAGAGGCACTCGAGGCGGCAGGGTACTCACCGGCCGATTTTCAAGCCAAGGCCGCGGAGGTGGGCAAGCGCCTGGAAGCCTCGAGCAACGGCACCAGCGCATACTGATCCGGAGCCCCCATGCTGATCAAGATGATTCCCGAAATCGGCCACTTTGCCCTGATGCTGGCGCTGTTGATGGCGCTGGTTCAGGCGGTCATGCCGCTGGCCGGGGCGACTTTCCGCCGCCCGCTGTGGATGGCCTTTGCCCGCCCCATGGCGGCGGGCCAGTTTCTGTTCGTGGCGATCGCCTACGCGTGTCTGACCACGAGCTACATGCTCGACGACTTCAGTGTCGCCAACGTCGCCAACAATTCGAACTCGATGCTGCCGTGGTACTACAAGTTCAGCGCGGTATGGGGCAACCATGAAGGCTCGGTACTGCTATGGAGCCTGATGCTGGCCGGCTGGAGCTATGCTGCCAGCCGCTTCTCGCGTCAACTGCCCGAGGATATGATCGCGCGGGTCACCGGCGTGATGGGGCTGGTCAGCCTGGGCTTCCTGCTGTTCATCCTGGTCACCTCGAACCCCTTCGAGCGTCTGTTGCCCAACATGCCGGCCGATGGCGCCGACCTCAATCCACTACTGCAGGACTTCGGCCTGATCGTCCATCCGCCAATGCTCTACATGGGTTACGTGGGCTTCTCGGTGGTCTTCGCCTTTGCCATCGCCGCGCTGCTGGGCGGACGACTCGACGCCGCCTGGACGCGCTGGGCGCGCCCCTGGACCAACCTGGCCTGGGCGTTTCTTACCGTGGGTATCGCCCTGGGTAGCTGGTGGGCCTACTACGAACTAGGCTGGGGCGGCTGGTGGTTCTGGGATCCGGTGGAGAATGCCTCGCTGTTGCCGTGGCTCACCGGCACCGCATTGATGCACTCGCTGGCGGTGACCGAAAAGCGCGGCTCGTTCAAGAGCTGGACGGTGCTGCTGGCAATCTCGACCTTCTCGCTGTCACTGCTGGGAACCTTCCTGGTACGCTCCGGCGTGCTCACCTCCGTGCATGCCTTCGCCAACGACCCCTCGCGTGGCTTTTTTATCCTGGTACTGCTCGGCATCACCGTTGGCCTGTCACTGCTGATCTTCGCTCTTCGCGCCCCCCGCGTGCGCCATGTGGTGGGCTTCAACTGGGTGTCGCGTGATGCGCTGCTGCTGATCAACAACATCATGTTGGTGATCATTACCGTCACCGTGCTGCTGGGTACCGTCTATCCGCTGTTTCTCGATGCGCTGGGTCTGGGCAAGATCAGCGTGGGCCCACCCTACTTCAATGCGCTGTTCGTGCCCCTGACGGTATTGATGTGCGTATTCATGGGGCTGGGTCCGAGCGCACGCTGGAAGGGTATGCCGGCTCGCGAACTAGGCAAGCGAGTGGCACTTTCCGGTGTGGCGGCGCTGGTGCTCGGTATGCTGCTGCCGCTGATCTTCGCCGATCACTGGAATGTCTGGGTGGCCCTCGGCCTGGTCACTGCCTTGTGGATCGTGCTGCCGATGCTGCGTGACCTCTATGACAAGACGCGACATGCCAGCTCCTTCGCTGCCGGCCTGCGCAAGCTATCGCTCTCCTATTGGGGCATGCAGCTTGGCCATCTTGGTGTCGCGGTGACCATCGTCGGCGTCGCCATGGTCTCCAACTACAACATCGAGCGTAACGTGCGCCTGTCGCCGGGCGACAGCGTGCAGGTGGCCGGCTACGAATTCACCATGACCCAGTTGACCAGCCGCCGCGGCCCCAACTTCCTGGCCGATACCGCCACCATCGAGGTGAGCCGGCTGGATAGCTCGCGCAGCTTCATCATGACACCGGAGAAGCGCCTCTATATCGCGCGGGGCATGCCGATGACTCAGGTCGCCCTGCGCCCCGGCTTTTTCCGCGATCTCTACGTGGCCATGGGCGAGGATCTGGGCGATGGCTCCTGGGCGATGCGTATCCAGTACAAGCCCTTCGTGCGTTGGCTGTGGCTTGGTGGCCTGCTGATGGCCGGCGGTGGCGTGATGGCCGTTGCCGACCGTCGCTACCGTCGTCGCAAGGAGGCCGATGAGGTGCAGCGCCAGGAGATGGGCGCACGAGAGGTGCCGGCATGAAGCGCCGTCTGCTGCTGCTGATCCCTCTATTGGGATTCGGATTGCTGTCGATATTTCTCTATCAGGGATTGGGGCTGGACCCCTTTCATCGCGATTCGGCGCTGCTGGCCCGCGAGTTCCCGAGCTTCGAAAAGGCCACCCTGGAGGACCCTGAACGGCGTGTCGACCAGACCCTGCTCACCGGCGAGGTGACGCTGGTCAACGTATGGGGCGAGTGGTGTCCGGCCTGCAAGCAGGAGATGCCGCAGCTGCTCGATCTTGCCAGCCGAGGTGTGCGCATGGTGGGCATCAACTACCGCGACACGCGTGAGAAGGGGCTGCAGTTTCTCGAGGAGTTCGGCAATCCCTTCGAGTTCAACATCTTCGATCCCGAGGGCGACCTTGGTTTCGAGCTGGGGGTGTATGGCGCACCGGAAACCTTCCTGGTCGATCGCGATGGGGTAATCCGCTATCACCATACCGGCTATATCGATCCGGCCGACGTACGCGACCACATCCTGCCGGAGGTGCAGAAATGGCAGTGATCCAACGAGCCTTCGCCGTGCTGCTGCTGGCGATGATGGCCGGCCTGGCCCAGGCCGCCATCGAAGTGCGCGAATTCGATGATCCGGTGCTCGAACAGCGCTACCGCTCGCTGACCGCCTCGCTACGCTGTCCGCTGTGCGAGAACCAGGCGATCGACGACTCCGATGCACCGATATCCGCCGACATGCGCGAGCGCGTCTATGTATTGCTCCAGGATGGGCGTTCGGACATCGAGATCCTCGATTTCATGACCCAGCGGTTCGGCGACTACGTGCTCTACAACCCTCGGCTCGAGGGCCGCACATTCCTGCTTTGGGGGCTGCCGGCGGCGCTGGTGGTATTGGGTGGCCTATTGGTGGTGCTGATCGTACGCACCCGCCGCAAGGCCTCGGCACGCGAGCTGACGGATGCTGAACGTCAACGGCTCCACGACCTGATCAATCGCGAGAGGACGCAATGACTTCACTCTGGCTAGCCTTTGCGCTGCTACTGTTGCCCGCCCTATGGCTGCTGATCGTGCCGCTGCGCACGGCGCGCCATGTGCATACGGCACAGAGCGACTTCGAGGCCCAAGACCGCACCGCCGAGCAGAACGTGGCGGTGTATCAACGCCGCCTGGCGTCGCTGGAGGCGGCGCGTGAGCGCGGCGAGATCGACCAGGCGCGCTTCGACGAGGATCGTCTGGATCTCGAGCGCAGCCTGCTCGAGGATACCGAGGGCCTCAAGCGTGCACCGCTCAAGAGCCCGGCCGCCGGGCGTCTGGTGGTGCCGGTGGCGATGCTGGCGGTGGTGGTCGCCTCGGTAGTGTGGTATCAGCGCGAAGGGGCCGAAGGGGACCTGGCACTGCATGCCGCCCAGCAGGAGGTGCGCAACCACCCCGAGCGCTCCATGCCGATGATGATCGAGCGCCTCGAGCAGGAGGCCGCACGCCAGCCTGATAACGTCAATGTGTGGCTTGCGCTGTTTCCGCTCTATCGCGATTCCGGGCAGGCGCCCCAGGCACTGCATGCCCTGGATCGCCTGATCGAGCTCGAAGGTCGCCAGCCGGCGCTACTTGCTCAGCTTGCTCAGCTGCAGTTCTTCATCGCTGACCGCCGCATCACAGACGAGGTTCAGGCGCTGGTCGAGGAGACCCTCGACCTCGATCCCCGCCAGCCCACGGTGCTCGGCATGCTCGGCATCAATGCCTTCGATGAGTCGCGCTATGAGGAAGCCATCGACTACTGGCGCCGCGCGATTGCCGGCTACGACGACCCCGGCTCCGCAGCTGCGCTGCGTGAAGGGATCGCCGTGGCCCAGGAGCGTCTCGGCGTGAGCAGCGACGAGATCGCCGCCGAGCTTGCCGACGGGCCGGGTATCAGCGTACGGGTCACGCTCGACGAGGCGCTGCGCGGTCAGGTCGATGACGATGCCGTGGTGTTCGTGGTGGCCCGCGACGTGGCGGGCGAACTGCCGCCCCTGGCGATTACCCAACTGCTGGTCTCGGAACTGCCGGCGACGGTGTTTCTCGATGACACTGCCGCCATGAGCGATGCCGCGCGGCTGTCGCAGGTCAACGAGGCGCGGCTGATGGTGCGGGTCTCGCCCAGCGGTCAGGCCACGCCACAGGCCGGCGACCTGTTCGGCGATCATGATGCGGTGGCCGTGGGCGACATCGATGGCGACCCGGTGGACGTAGTGGTCAACCGGATATTCGAGTAGGCCATGCGGCTGAAATCGATCAAGCTGGTCGGCTTCAAGTCCTTCGTCGATCCAGTGACGGTGCCCTTCGATGGCAACATGACCGCCATCGTCGGGCCCAACGGCTGCGGCAAGTCCAACGTCATCGACGCGGTGCGCTGGGTGATGGGCGAATCCTCGGCCAAGACCCTGCGCGGCGAGTCGATGACCGACGTCATCTTCAACGGCTCCACCGGGCGCAAGCCGGTGGGACAGGCCTCCATCGAGCTGCTGTTCGACAACCGCGATGGCAGCATGGGCGGTATCTACGCACAGTACGCGGAAATCGCCGTCAAGCGCGTGGTGACCCGCGACGCCCAATCCTCCTACTTCTTCAATGGCCAGAAGTGCCGGCGCCGCGATATCGCCGACCTGTTCATGGGCACCGGCCTCGGGCCGCGCTCCTACGCCATCATCGGCCAGGGGATGATCTCGCGGCTGATCGAGGCGCGCCCCGAGGAGCTGCGCGCCACCATCGAGGAGGCCGCCGGGATCTCCAAGTACAAGGAGCGGCGCCGAGAGACCGAGAACCGCATGCGTCGCACCCAGGAGAACCTCGAGCGCCTCGACGATATTCGCGAGGAGCTCGACAAGCAGCTCGAGCGTCTCAAGCGCCAGGCCGAGGCCGCCAGGCTTTACCAGACGCTCAAGCAGGAAGAGCATCGTCTGAAGGGCGAGCTGGCTCTGCTGCGTGGACGTGCCCTGCGTGCCGAACAGGGCGAGCAGGAGAGCCGCGTCCGCGATCTCGAGACTGCGGTGGAACGGGAACTGCTGGGGCAGCGCCAGTGCGAGTCGAGTCTCGAACAGGTGCGTCTCGAGCACGATCAACTGGCCGAACGGCTCAATGCCAGCCAGGCCAAATTCTTCGACACTACCTCCGCCATTGCCCGGCTCGAGCAGCAGCTGGAGCACGCCCGTACCCGCGATCAGCAGCTGGCTCGCGACCTGGAGGAGGCGCGCCGCGAGCTTGCCGAGCTCGACCGGCTGGGCGAGGCGGATGGCGAACGGTTGGTGTTGCTCGATGCGCGACTGGAGGCGCTGGAGCCCGAGCGAGAAGGAATTGCCGAAGCGCTGGGGACGCTCGAGGCTTCGCTGGAGGAGGCCGAGCAGTATCAGGTTGTTGCCAACGAAGGGTGGGAAGCCTTCCATGACCGACATCGCGATACCGGCCGTGACGCCGAGCGCGCCCAGGAGCGCGTGCGCTCGCTCGAACGTGCCCTCGAGGATGCCGACAAGGCACTCGCGCGGCGTCGCCAACAGCGGGGCGAGTTGCCTGATGTCCGCGAAATGCGCGAGCAGCGCCATGTCCTGAGAGAACAGCTTGGCGAACTCGATCTCGGCCTTGACGCCGTCGAAATGCGGCACGAGACCCTTCTGGCGCAGCGCGATGCGGCCCGCGACACGATCCAGACGCATGAGTCTCGGCGTGAAGAGGGGCGTCAGCGGCGCAGTATCCTGAATGGCGAGCTGGCCTCGCTCGTTGCCCTCATTCAGGCGGCACTGACCGATCACGACGATGCGCTGAATGAGCGGTGGCTCGCCCATGGCCTCGACGAGGCATCGCGCCTTGGCGAGTGCCTGCAGGTCTCCCCCGGTTGGGAAAATGCCGTCTCCTGGGTACTGGCACCTTGGCTCAATGCTCGCCTGGCAAGACTGGACGAGGTGGCAACGCTGGTGCAGGGCGGCGATAGCCGTGGCATGTCGTTGGTCGACGAGCGTGAGGGAGCGGCCGAGCGCGAGGCGGGTACGGGATTGGCCACCAAGGTCAGCGGGGCTGGAGCAGCGCGTCAGCTGCTTGCTGGTATCCACACCGCTGAAAGCGCCGCGCAAGCGTGGCAGCGCCGTGCGACCCTGCTGCCTGGCGAGAGCGTGATCACTACCGATGGCTTGTGGCTCGGGTCGGGCTGGGCACGCCGTCAAGGCCAGGAGGATAGCGGTGCCAGTCTGCTGGTGAGCCGCCAGCGGCATGACGAGGTGACAGCGCAGCTCGAGACGCTTGGCATCGAACTCGAGTCGCTGGACATGGTACTGGAGGCGGCTCGGGAAGAGGCGCATCAGACCGAATCGGAGCTCGAAGTGTGCCGACGCCAACAGAGCGAACAGCAGCAACGACGCCAGCAGGTGGCGCTTGCCGAGTCGAACCTCGCCACCCGCCTGGAGCACCTCGACCAGCGTGCCGCCGAGCTAGACGAGGAGCTGGCATCGCTTCTCGAGCAGCGTGAAAACCATGCCCTTGCGCTTGAGGAGGCGCGGGAGACATGGCAGCTGACCATGGCTCGTCTCGACGAAAGCGCTCTCGAGCGCGAGTCGTTGGAAAGGCGGCGTCGCGAGCGGCAGGAGGCAGTGGCTGCCTTGCGGGCCCGTCAGCGCCCAATGGCGGAGCGCGCTCAGCAGCTTGCCCTCGAGTATCAGCGGGTGACGACCGAGCGCGATGGTCTGTGTCAGCAGCGCTCGCGGGTAGAGGAGTCGCGGGGACGGCTCGAGGAGAAGCGTATCACCCTTGAAGAGCAGCGCGAACTTCTTCACGAGCCTCAGGATATCGAGCACGAGCGCCTCGCCGAACTGCTGGAGCAGCGTGAGCGCGATGAGCGCGCATTGAATGGTTGTCGCGACCAGGCCGCCGAGCTCGGCGAACAGCTGCGCCGCGACGAGCTGGCCCGGCAGAGTCATGAACGCAATCTGGAAGGGGTGCGCGAGCGATTGCAGGAAGGACGCCTGCAGGTTCAAGCGCTCAAGTTGAAGGCCGACGCTCAGGATGAACAGCTGGCGGAGCTGGGTCATGACGCCCAGGCGCTGGCCGAGACGCTGGACCCCAATGCCACCGAATCGCAGTGGCAGACCCGTCTAGAGGAGCTCGCCGACAAGATCCGAAGGCTTGGTGCCATCAACCTGGCAGCGATCGAGGAGTACGATCAGCAGGCCGAAAGGCGCGATTATCTCGAGGCACAGCATGCCGAACTCAGCGAAGCTCTGGAGACGCTCGACCGGGCGATTCGTAAGATAGACCAGGAGACTCGGACCCGTTTCAAGCAGACCTTCGAGCAGGTCGACGCAGGTCTTCAGACACTTTTTCCCAAGGTCTTCGGTGGGGGTACTGCCTGGCTAACCTTGACCGGTGATGATCTGTTGGAGACTGGAGTAGCCATCATGGCAAGGCCACCCGGAAAGAAGAATAGTACGATTCATTTGCTCTCCGGGGGAGAAAAAGCCCTGACCGCGTTGTCTCTGGTATTTGCGATCTTCCAATTGAATCCGGCACCCTTCTGTATGCTGGACGAAGTGGATGCGCCTCTCGATGATGCCAATGTCGGTCGCTATGCCAAGCTCGTGAAGGAGATGTCCGAGTCGGTTCAGTTCATCTATATCACACATAGTAAAATTGCCATGGAAGCCGCGGAGCGGCTGATGGGCGTTACCATGCAGGAGCCTGGGGTGTCACGCCTGGTCTCGGTCGGTGTCGAGGAGGCGGCGGTACTGGCAGAGGCATGAACGCCTTGCACTGAAACCACAAACGGGTTAACAAGGATGCAAACCGATGAAGTACAGGGAACAAGAAGGGCAATTGCACTGGGCGCAGCAAGCTCGCTGTTTTATCAGAGATGCTTGACATTCAAAAAAAGTGGCCTTTTTTTTGGGAATCGCGCTATGCTGGTGACGAACAATTTATCAGGCATGGCGCCTTAGCACACAGGCAAGACGACCCATGGAACTAAGAGAGTGGCTGATCATCCTGGGGCTAGCCCTGGTGACTATCATCGTGATTGATGGTGTACGTCGCCTGCAGCGCCAGCGTCGCGTGCCTCGACTGGATCAGGTCGACGCATCACCGGTAGGCACCGGTAATGGTAAGAGCGGAGTGAAAGCCGAGGCTGACCCCGAAGAGGTGGCTCGAGAAGCCGAGATCAATTGGGAACTTCCCAATGGCGGCGCGCGCGTAGTCAAACCGGCCTCCTACAGCCGTGACACCTCGCAAGAGCACGACATGGTGATCCCGACGCCGAAGCCCAAGCTCAAGCGGCAGGAGCATCCCGGGCCGTCGCGGGTGCTTTCGTCTTGGCGCCGGGAAGCGGCTCAACAAGCAGCGGTTGCCTCTGCGTCTCAACCTGAGCCTGAAAGAGTGGTGCCTACGCAAAAGCCTTCTGACACTATCAGCTCGTCTGCCCCCCTTTCTGAAAAAGATATAGCTAATAAAGGCGTGGCGAGCAAGCCAAGCCGTGTCGAGCCGGCGATGGAACAAATGTCCTCAAAGGAGCAAGTCTCCTCTCCCCGCGATGCGTCTCCTAAGCCTGCCTCGTCCCAGACGCCGGAAGAGCCGCTCGTTCAGGCAGAAGTGCCACCTGTTTCCGAGTCGCAAACACCTCGCGCCGAGCCGACGCTATCAGCACTGGACGATGGCATGGATCCCGAAGCGGATGACACCACTCAGCCTCTCGCGGCCGATCCCGCTGATCACGAAGAGTATCAGGATGGCGAGCGTTATCGTCTGGTTGATCTCGATGGCATGTCCGATTCGCTGCGTTCACGCTCGGCACGTGCCGGTGCCTCCATGCAGCGCTTCGGGGCCTCGGTGAAGAAGTCAATGGCCGAACGCAAGGAGCAGCGCAAGAAGGAGAAGCTCGAGCGGGCCAGGATCAAGACCGAGCGCGAAGCTCGAGAAGCCAGCCGTCGGCAGCAGGCCGAGGCCGAAAAAGCATTGCAGCGTCAGCAGGAAGAGGCACGCCTGACAGCCCTGCGCGAGCAGCAGGTGATCGACGCACAGGAGTATGACGATCCGCTATTTGCGCCAGGCCGGCTGAGCCATGTCGATAGTCGTTATGATGGCCGCTACGCCGACGGGCCTGCAGGCGGAGCGGATCATGGCAGCGAAGCGGAGCCTGCCCACTATTCCGTTCACCACGCCGATGCGCAGGTAGGCGTCGAGGGGCATGCCGGAGAGCAAGCGGCTCCCCGCCCCATCGTCGAGAACTCGCTGGTGGAGAGAGTGCTACGCCACGATGTCAATGGCGACCATGCTCGCGATACGCTCAGCCATGCCGACGAAGTCATCGTCATCAGTGTGATGTCACGTGATGAGGAGGGCTTCTCCGGTCCAGCACTGCTCGAACTCATGCTCGCTTGCGGGCTGCGGTACAGCAGCGACATGGGCATCTTCCACCGCTGCGAGACGGAAGATCCCGGCAGTGAGCTGCAATTCTCAATGGTCAACGTCATCAAACCGGGGACCTTCCCGCTCGAATCGATGGAGACGTTCCAGACGCCCGGCATCACTTTGTTGATGCCGTTACCCGGTGCTGCGGATACCAGTGCCGCCTTCGAAGCCATGGTGGAGACTGCCATGGTGGTGGTACGTCATCTGGGTGGCGAGCTGAAGGATGAGAACCGAAGCGTGATGACGGCGCAGACCGTCGAGTTCGCGCGTCAGCGCGTGCACGATTTCGAGCGGCGTCATCGCCTGCACCGTTATCAGGTCAACTGATCGAGCTGCCTTTCAGTAGGCACTCGCCATGGGCTCCTTCGGGAGCCCATGGCGTTTTTGCCCAACGCTGCCCGGGATTCGTTACACTACATCCATTCCTTGAGACGACCTGAGTTCTCCACTGCATGAGCCAGCACGATCAGAAAAGTGTTGCCGAGGCGGCCAGCCTGCGGGCCGAAATCGACGATGCCAATCACCGTTACTACGTCCTTGACGAGCCGATGCTGACCGACGCCGAGTACGATCGCAAGCTGCGTCGGCTGCAGGAGCTGGAAGCCCGGTTTCCCGAACTGGTGACGCCCGACTCTCCGACCCAGCGCGTCGGCGCCGCGCCTGCCGCGGGCTTCCCAGAGGTCGCGCATGCCATGCCGATGCTTTCCCTCGACAATGCCTTCGACGACGACGAGCTCACCGCCTTCGTCAAGCGACTGGGAGAGCGGCTCGAGCGTGACGGCGAGCAGCTCGCGTTCTGCTGCGAGCCCAAGCTCGACGGTGCGGCGGTGTCGCTGGTCTACGAGAATGGCGTGTTGCTGAGCGGTGCGACCCGTGGCGATGGGCGTACCGGTGAAGGCATTACTACCAATCTGCGCACCCTGCGCTCAATGCCGCTCAAGTTGCGTGGCAACGGCTGGCCGGAACTTCTCGAGGTGCGTGGCGAAGTGACCATGAGCCATGCAGGATTCGAGACACTCAACGAGCGTGCCCGCGAGGAGGGCGGCAAGGTGTTCGCCAATCCGCGCAATGCCGCTGCCGGCAGCCTGCGCCAGCTCGATCCGCGCATTACCGCGACCCGCCCTCTGGAATTTTGCGCCTACCAAGTGGCACGTATCGAGCCCGACCAAGGGGCGCAGACCCACAGCGCGTTGATGGCGCAGCTGCGCAAATTCGGTTTTCGCAGCAGCCCCGCGCTGGAGGTGGTGCATGGCTCTCAGGGCATCATCGATTACTGCCGCCGCCTGGGCGAGCGGCGCGACAACCTCGGCTATGATATCGACGGTGTGGTGATCAAGGTCGATGACCTGCGACTGCAGCGCGAACTCGGTTTCGTTGCCCGCGCACCGCGCTGGGCGGTAGCCTTCAAGTACCCCGCCCAGGAGCAGATCACCCAGCTCAACGACGTCGAATTCCAGGTTGGGCGTACCGGGGCGATCACCCCGGTGGCGCGTCTTGAGCCGGTGACGGTGGCGGGCGTCACGGTCTCCAACGCCACCCTGCATAATGCCGATGAGATCGAGCGGCTGGGAGTGATGATCGGCGATACCGTCAGCATTCGCCGCGCCGGGGATGTGATTCCCCAGGTGGTTCGGGTGTTGAAGGAGCAGCGTCCCGCCGATGCCCGAGAAATCCGCTTCCCCAGCCGATGTCCGGTGTGCGATTCCGACGTCGAGCGCCTGGAGGGCGAGGCGGTGGCGCGCTGCTCGGGCGGACTCTACTGCGCGGCCCAGCGCAAGGAGGCGCTCAAGCACTTCGCCAGCCGCCGCGCGCTAGATATCGAGGGGCTCGGCGTCAAGCTGATCGACCAGCTGGTCGAGCTCGACTGGGTCAAGACTCCCGCCGACCTGTTCCGGCTCGAGGCCGAGCGCCTGGCCGAGCTTCCGCGCATGGCGAGCAAGTCCTCGGAGAAGCTGGTGGCGGCCCTCGAGAAGTCGCGCCATACCACCCTTGCACGCTTCATCTACGCACTGGGAATTCGCGAGGTGGGCGAGGCCACGGCCGGCAACCTCGCGGCGCACTTCGGCACGCTCTCTGCTCTGATGAGCGCCGAGGTGGCCGAACTCGAGGCGGTCAATGACGTGGGGCCGGTGGTCGCCTCGCATGTGCATACCTTCTTTCGTCAGCCGCATAATCGCGAGACCATCGACGATCTGCTGGTGGTAGGCCTCGAGTGGCAGGAGGAGGAGATCGGCGAACGCCCTCAACCGCTCGAGGGGCAGACCTGGGTGCTGACCGGCACGCTCGAGAATCTGACCCGGGACGAAGGCAAGGCGCGACTGCAGTTGTTGGGCGCCAAGGTCGCCGGCAGCGTATCGAAGAAGACCGCCTGTGTGGTGGCGGGCCCGGGGGCGGGCAGCAAGCTTGCCAAGGCCGAGGAGCTGGGCGTGACCGTGATCGATGAGCCGGCGTTCCTGGCCAGTCTTGCCAAGTGGGAAAGCGGGGAGGAGACGACATGAGCGAACGCTTTATCGAGGTGCCCTATCGCATGCTGCCGGGCGAGACGCTCGAGGTGCTGCTCGAGACCTTCGTCACTCGCCAGGGCTACGACACCACCGATACCGGTGCGGGCATGGGCGGCTGGGTCGAAGAGCTCAAGCGCCAACTGGAGCGTGGCGAGTTGATCATCGCGCATGATCTGCAGACTGAAACCACCGAGGTGATGACGCTTGCCCAGTGGCGAGCCTTCGGGCGTGACCTGGCCGACGACGAGGAGGGCTGAGCCGGCACACTCAGGGCCCGGCAAAAAAGACCAGGCCCGCCTCAAGAGAGGCGGGCCTGGTGCGCATGGCTGGCGGAAGGCCTGTCTCAGCCGAACAGCAATGGCACGCCGAGCCCCGAAATCAGCAGGATCAGGGCACCCCCCAGCCGCGAGGATATCTGTGCGAAGGGCATCAGCTGCATGCGTCGCGCCGCGGAGAGCACCGCCACGTCACCGGTACCCCCCATGTTGGCCATGCATAGCCCGGCGGTGATCGCCGACTCGATGGGATAGAAACCGACCAGCTTGCCGAGCAGGGCAGCCCCCAGCGCGGCACCGGCCACCACGGCGAAGACGATCAGCACATAGGCGGGGGTGAGCGCCTCGATCACCGTGCCCAGGTCGGTATAGGCCACGCCGATGCCGAACAGCAGGGCAAAGGTCCAGTTGCGGGCCACGAAGCCGTACCACTGGGTGGCGGCGTCGGCCAGCGTCTGGGGCACCAGGCCGAAGATCTTGAACAGCGCGACCACGATGATCATCAGTGCGTAAGGGTGCAGCGGAATCAGGTCGGCAATGATCTGACCGCCGATGTAGAAGCCCAATGCCACCATCACACCGATCCCCATGGCGGCGATATCGAGCTCCTGGCGACGCTCCTCGAGCTTGACGCCGGGCATGATCTGGCCATTTCCGGTCAGGCTCGGGTAGCGATCGCCGAGCTTGGCCAGCAGGCTGGCGAAGACGATGGCAAAGACGTTGCCCAGCGCTAGGGCTGGCACCAGCAGCGAGATGTAGTAGCTTGCCGGTTGGCCGAGCATCTGCTCGTAGATCTGGCTCATCGGGACCGCGCCGGCGCCCATGCCGCCACCCAGGATGGGCAGGGTGATCACCACCACGGCATCGCTGAGGGTGAAACCTGCCAGGGTGCCGAACAGTGCCGCCAGCGCCATGGCGCCTAGCACTGCGCCGATGATCGGCATGAAGTAGCGAGTGCCGATGGTCACCAGTGCCTTGGAATCCATGCCCAGGATGCTGCCGGTGATCAGTGCGGCGATATAGAAGTTGAGAAAGTCACCGCCCTGCATGAACTGGGTGATATTCTCGCCGACGCTTGCCGGCATCACCGGGAAGTACATCAAGGTGGCGGCACCGAAGATGGCAAGGATTGCCCCACCACCGAGGTAGGTGCGCACGATCGGCAGGCGATCACCGACGAAGCCCAGCAGTTCGCCCAGCACCATCATGGTCAGCAGGCCGCCGATCATCCCGGCGGGCAGATTGTCGGTGTAGATGGCAGTCAACAGCACCACGCTCAGCATGCCGAAGGCCGGCATCGGCATGCCGGCGATACGCGGCAGGCTATGGCGGGAATTGGCGACCAGCGTCGCGGTGTCGTTCGCGTTGCTCATGCATTTCCTCCTGCCGCCTGCGGTATGCTAGAGACGGCGTCATGATCTGGTGTGAACGGCCAGTGTGAGTGGCGTCCCATCATTCGGTATTCACTAGCGTGGTGAGCGAGAATAAGCGCCAGCGCCGATGAGCCAAGCTTTGCAAACTTAACTAAGCGTTTTGAAGTTATTGAAAACGAACGCTGCCTTGGCGGCACAGCGTGCGCCAAGTGGAAATGCCACCAAGGTCTAACAAGTGTCTCTCAACAGGAATCGTGCGTGTCATCTCTTTTGAATGCCCGACGACCCCGCTTGAACGTATTGATCTCGCTGCTGGTGGCAGTGATGATCGTGCTGTCGCTGGGGCTAGCGCTGTGGCTCTTCGCCGCCCAGCAGCGCAGCGTACTCGAGCAGGCCGAAGCGACGCGGGTCACTGACCTTGCCCGGGTCGTTTCCGGCATGTCCGAGGTACGCGCCGTGCTCGCCTCGGACATGCCGAAATCAAGCGATGCGCAGAGCGTGCTGCAGCGTGATATCGATGGCTTGCGGCGCGTGCTGGAGGTTGACTTCATCGTGGTCATGACGCCCGTTGCGCAGCGTCTCACTCACCCCGAGCCGCGGCTGATCGGCCAGCGATTTCAGGGTGACGACGAAGGGCCGGCGCTTGCGGGGAGTCACTACGCCTCGCGCTCCCAGGGCAGCCTGGGCACCAGTATCAGAGGCTTCGCACCGGTGGTCGGCGAGCAGGGCGAGGTAATCGGAGCGGTGTCCGTGGGGGTGACCTTGGCCTCGCTGCTGCCATCGCTCGAGCAGCATCGCAGGCAGTTGTGGCTTGGTATCGCGATACTGATGCTGGCGGCCGCCCTCGGCGCCGGCTGGCTTGCCCGCTATATCAAGCGTGTGCTGCTGGGACTGGAACCGCATCAGATCGCGCGGCTGGTCGAGGAGCGCCAGGCGATGCTCGCCTCGGTGCACGAGGGTATCCTGGCGGTGGATCGCGAGGGGCGTATAACGCTTGCCAACGAGGCGGCACGCGCCCTGTTTGCCCGGGCCGGGCTTGGCGAGCCACCGCTGGGTACGCCATTGACCGACTACATACCCCACGCCGGTTTGCCGAAGGTGCTGACCGACTTGCGTCCGGTGCTGGATGGCGAGTTGTTGATCAATGGCCAGGTACTGCTGGTCAACCGTGTTCCGATCCGTCACTTGGGTGAGGTGATCGGCGCGGTGGCGACACTGCGTGACAAGAGCGAGGTGGCGCGACTTGCCGAGGAGCTCACCGGCGTGAAGCGCTATGCCGAAGCGCTGCGCGCCTCGACCCATGACTTCAAGAACAAGCTGCACGTGATCACGGGCCTGGCAAAGCTCGGCGATCTGGCCTCGCTGCGCCGCTATTTGCGTGAGCTGGCCGACGACCGCCTGGCCTCCTCGTCGGCGTTGGGCGATGAATTCCATGATCCGGTGCTAGCTGGCTTTCTGCTCGGCAAGCGCAGTGAAGCGCGCGAGCGCGGTATCGAGCTTACGATTAGCGCGGCAAGCCCGCTGCCGGGCCCTGCCGATCCGGCACTCGGCCATACCCTGGTCACGGTGATCGGCAACCTGCTCGAGAATGCCTTCGAGGCCCTGGTCTCAAGCGAAGAGCGACGGGTCGGCCTGACCCTGGGGCTCGACGAGCAACTCTTGACCCTCGAGGTGCAGGATACCGGGCCGGGCATTGACGAGGCGCTGCAGGGGCAAGTCTTCGAGCGTGGCGTATCGACCAAGGGCGACCGGCGCGGCCTAGGGCTTGCGCTGGTCAAAGAGCGCATTGCGGCCCACGAAGGCACGCTCTCGCTCTACAGCAGCCCCGGGCGCGGCACCCTGATAGAGGTGGCGCTGCCTTATCTCCCGTCTCAGTCGGTCGCTAGTGAGGAGCTGCCATGAGTGATCTCATTCGCGTCCTGATCGTCGAGGACGACCCAATGGTGATGCGCCTGAATCTGGAGTATCTCAACCGTCTCGAAGGCGTGACTCTGGTGGCACAGTGTGCCGACGTCCCCTCCGCCCTGGCAGTGCTTGAAGAGCGGGCGGTGGAGCTGGTGTTGCTGGATGTCTATCTGCGCGAGCGCAGCGGGCTCGAGATCGTCCGCCAGCTGCAGCGCCAGGGACGCGACATCGATGTGATCCTGATCACTGCGGCTTCGGAGGTCGAGACGGTGCGCGCCGCGCGTCAGCTCGGCGTCAGGGATTTTCTGGTCAAGCCCTTCGAATTCGAACGCTTCCGCGATGCGGTCCAGGCCTGTGTCGAGGTGCGCCGCTCCTTGGGCTCCCTGCCGGAACGTCTCGCCCAGCGCGATCTCGACCGGCTCTTCAAGTCGACCGGCGGTGAGGCGCTGCCGCGCCGCCCGGATGGGCTGCCCAAGGGATTGACTGCGCCGACGCTTGGCCAGGTGGCCGCGGCGGCACTGGCCCAAGGAGGGGAGAGCTTCGCCACTGAGGCGTTGATTCCGGCCACCGGCATGTCGCGGGTATCGCTGCGCAAGTATCTCAAGTACCTCGCCGAGCAGGGTATCCTCGAGGAGTCTTTCCATTACGGCCAGGTCGGGCGCCCCTCCTTCAGCTACCGCTGCCTCGATCGCCCCGCGCTCCTCGCCCTGCAACAGGGGTGAGCCTACCCTGCCGTGCCGCGCACGATATCGCTGATCAGCCGCCGGCCGGGGTGCAGGTGATCGACCAGCTCGCGCTCCAGCGGTAGCGGCTCGTCGCAGATCCGCGAGGCAAGCAGCTCGGCGCATAGCGGCGCACTGGCAAGCCCACGCGAGCCATGGGCGGCACTGATCCACAGCCCGGCATGATGAGCCCCGGGAGTGGCCGGCACGCGGCGCGCGTCCCGGGCCAGCACGGCATAGTCGCGCTTCCAGCGCTCGGCATCCGGCAGCGGGCCTGCATAGGGTGTCTTGTCGGGGCTTGCCGCACGCACCGCGGCGCGGCCACCAAGCTGCGCGGGGGAAAGCGCGCGGTGTGTATCGCGCAGCGCCTGGTCAAGCGCCTCGGCGTAACCCGGCAAGGTGCGCTTGAGCTCGGCGAGATTGGCCGTATGGTCGCTGTCGCGCAGCGCGGTGTCGCTGTCGTTGGGTGCGAAGGTGGCGCCGAAGGTGAGGGCGCCATCGAGCGGGGGAGGCAGATAGCCGCCCGCGCAGATCACTCGCTTGGGCGCCGGGAGGCGCTCGGCGATACCGGGTGATAGGGCAAGCGTGCTCACCTGGCCGCGAATCGGCTGCAGTGGCAAACCGGCCGTTTGGGTGAAGCGGTTGGCCAGTGCGGCGTTGGCAATCACGACTTGGTCGGCTGTGAGCGTGTGGCCATCGGCCATCGTCAGCGTCCAACCCGTGGTACAGCGCTCAAGCGCTACCACGTCCGCCCGGTGAAAATGGATGCCGTCAAGCTTGGACAGCTGCTCGCATACTGCCTTTGGTCGGACCCAGCCAGCGCTTGGGTAATCCAGCGCGGGCATGCGCGGCGCCAACGCTTCGGGCAGGCCGCTACGTGCATCGGCCGTCTCGGCCGCGACGTGTTCGACCACCTCGCTTGGTAGGGCGTGATTGTCCGCAAAGCGCTGCTGGCGCTTCGCTTCGCGCTCGCTCGTGGCCAGCTGCATGACGCCGCAGTCGTCCCACAGCCGGCGCGTCGGGTCGAGCTCGGCAAGCCAGCGGCGGCTATGCAGCAGCCCGGCAAGATAGACGCGGCTCTGCAGGTTGGTGTCGGCGGAGAGCTTCACATAGAGCGCTCCCTGGCCATTGCCCGAGCCACCTGCGCCAGGGGCTTCGCGGTCGATGAGTGTCACCTGCAAGCCACGCCGCGCCAGCGCTTGGGCGGTGGTGGTGCCGGCAAGCCCTGCACCGATCACCGCCACGTGTCGCACGGGCAGCGCAGGAGGCGGACAAAACCAGGGGGTGAGCCGGCGGCTGTGTCCGGCGGGCGGGGTGACGATCTCGCCTGTGAGCATTTCGCGCTTACGCCCGAAGCCCGGCACCTTGCGCCAGCTGAAGCCGGCCGCCTTGAGTCCGCGCTTGACGATGCCGGCACAGGTGAAGGTGGCGAAGGTGGCACCGGCACGGCTGTGCGCCGCCATTGCCTCGAACAGCGACGGCTGCCACATCTCGGGATTCTTCGACGGGGCGAAGCCATCGAGGAACCAGGCATCGACACGCCCCTCCAGCCGCGCGAGCCGCTCGACGCTGTCGCCGAAGTGCAGGTCCAGCGTGACGCGTCGGTCCAACCATAGGCGATGCACGCCCGCCACCGGCGCTGGCCATTGCGATACCAGCCGCTGCGCCCGCTCGGCGAGATCGGGCCAGGCGCGCAGGGCGCGGGCCAGATCATCACGGCTCAGCGGGTGCTTCTCGGTGGAGACCAGGTGCAGGCGGGCGCCGGGGGGGGCGTGGGCATCGAAGCTGGCCCAGGCGCAGAGCATGTTGAGCCCGGTGCCGAACCCCGTCTCGCCGATCACGAAGGGGCGCGACTCGCGCCACTCGGCAAGCCGCCTGGGCAGGTCGTTGGCGGCGATGAAGACGTGCTCGCTCTCGGCGCGGCCGCTCTGGCGCGAGAAGTAAAGATCATCGAAGGTAGTGGAGCGCGGCGACTCGAGATCGGCGTCGTCACGCGCCCAGTCGAGGCGAGCCTCTTCCATTGCGGTGAGGGGGGGCAGGCTGGCGCTACGATTTTCGCAAGGGGGCACCGGCGGCTCCGCTTCACAGGTGATCAAAAAGTAGGCGATTGACGCTGGGCGGCAGCTTGTCTGCGCTTGCACGATGCGTCCGCGCCCTGTTAACAGTCTTTTCCACAGCCTCTGTGGGTAACGCCCTGTGGAAAACCAGGCGGCGACGCGAGAGGCTGTGCCAAGTGGTGGGGCGTTACGGAAAGACCTTCTTGAACGGCTTGACCGCCACCTTGGCGTAGACACCTGCGATCATGTAGGGATCGGCATCGGCCCAACTCCGGGCAGCCTGTATGTCATCGAACTCGGCGACCACCAGGCTGCCGCTGAAGCCTGCATCGCCGGGGTTTTCGGCATCGACCGCCGGGTGAGGACCGGCCAGCACGAGCCTGCCTTGGTCGCGCAGTTTCTCCAGGCGTGCCAGGTGATCGGGTCGGGCCGCCATGCGGCGCTCGAGGCTGTCCTTCACGTCTTCACTGATAATCGCATAGAGCATCGTCATGTTTTCCTTATCCGCCACTTGGTTGATTGACCCTCGGCTAATTGACCGTGGCGCGGCGGGCGCGCACCATGGTGCTCCCATTTTGACAAAGAAGCCTGTCGGCGTCATGCCCATACCCGCTCTGCCTAATGCCATCGACGAGGTGACAGGCCTCGATCTGCACATGCACTCCACCGCCTCCGATGGTGCCCTGTCGCCCACCGAGCTGGTGGCGCTCTGCCATCGCCGCGGCCTGACCCACATGTCGCTCACCGACCACGACACCGTGGCCGGGGTCGCCGAGGCGCAAGCCGCCGCGGCGCCATTGGGTATCCGCTTCATTGCGGGAACCGAACTCTCGACACAGTGGCGAGGCGTCAATATCCATGTGGTGGGGCTGTTGCCCCAAGGCGCCCGGGGTTTGCTGGTGACCGGGCTCGAGGCGCAGGCCCTGGCGCGTATCGAGCGCGGCGAGGAGATCGCCCGTCGCCTGGAAACGGTAGGGCTCGACGATGCGCTGGCGCATGCGCGGGCCCAGGCCGGCAGCGACCGGCCGCTTGGCCGACCCGATTTCGCCCGGGCGCTGGTCGAGGCGGGCATCGTCAAGGACATGGCCGAGGCGTTCAAGAAGTATCTGGGCAGCGGCAAGCTTGGCGACATCAAGGCCCACTGGCCGTTCCTGTCCACGGCTGTGGAGTGGATTCGCGATGCCGGCGGCGTGGCCGTGCTGGCAC
Source organism: Halomonas sp. TA22 (assembly GCF_013009075.1). Classification (NCBI taxonomy): domain Bacteria; kingdom Pseudomonadati; phylum Pseudomonadota; class Gammaproteobacteria; order Oceanospirillales; family Halomonadaceae; genus Halomonas; species Halomonas sp. TA22. Next base: position 126,853 of record NZ_CP053108.1, read on the forward strand.
ATCCGCTGCGTTACGGCATGACGCGGCGCAAGCGCGGCCTGCTACTCGACGATTTTCAGGCGGCGGGGGGCGAGGCGGCAGAACTGGTGAGCGGCTTCCAGAACCAGGATGTGACCCGCGACCTGGCCCGCCAGCTCGCCGAGCGCAGTCTCTATGCCTCACTCGGCAGCGACTTCCATTTCCCCGGCGGGCCGCTGGCGCCCGGCAGCCTTAGTCCGGTACCGCGTGCCGCAGTCAAGCCGGTATGGCAGCACCCCCATCTCGCCGCCTTTGCCGGCGATGCCGCGTTGGATGGCTAAGCAGGGGTTCGCTGGTTAAGCTGAACCGAGGAACCATTACCGCAAGGATTCGCCATGACCCTGTTCTTACAGCTGCATCCCGACAACCCGCAGAAGCGTCTGATCGACCAGGCGGTGAAGATCATCCGCCAGGGCGGCGTGATCGCCTACCCCACCGACTCCGGCTACGCCCTCGGCTGCCACCTGGGCGACAAGAAGGCGATCGAGAAGATCAAGTGGCTGCGCTCGCTGGACGACAAGCACAACTTCACGCTGATGTGCTCGGATCTCTCCGAGATCGGCACTTACGCCAAGGTCGACAATATCGTCTTCCGGCTGCTCAAGGCACATACGCCAGGCCCCTACACCTTCATCCTGGTCGCCACCACCGAGGTGCCGCGCCTGCTGCTGCATCCCAAGCGGCGCTCGATCGGTGTGCGTGTGCCCGACCACCCGATCACCCGTGCCCTGCTCGATGCCCTGGGTGAGCCGCTGATGAGCGTGACGCTGATTCCGGTGGGCGAGGAGCTGCCACTGACCGACCCCGAGGAGATTCGCGAGCGCTACGATGCGCACCTGGACCTGATCATCGACGGCGGCGCCTGCCACCTCGAACCCACCAGCGTCATCGACCTGCGCGAACTGCCGCCGGTGATTGTGCGTGAAGGACGTGGCGACCTGACGCCGTTCCGCTGATTGTATGGGGCCTGCAGCGGATTGCTTGATGCGTATCAACCGGCAATGGCCGGTGTCGCGCTTGAGTGGGATGCTATCAATGCCATGGGCTTGAGCGAACATATCAGGGCACTGGAGAAGTCCAAAGCAGGTCGTTAAGCCGGCTCACTGCCCGTCAGCCGTCGTTCCACTCTCTTCAGATCCTCCGGTGCGCCCAGCATCACCAGCACGTCCCCCGCCATAATCCGGGTACGCTTGTCTGGGTAGCGTTGGCGCCTGTCATTTCTTACGAGCGCCGTTACCATCACTTGATCATCTTCCAGGTCAAGGGCGCCCAACTCTTCTTCCAACACGGGGCTGCCTTCGTGCATGACAATGGAGTGAAGGCGTTCGGCCTTTTCATCTTCCGTGTTGAGGGCGTCGTGATCCCCTCGGAACAGCTCCTTCAACATCGGGTAACGGCTGGTTCGCTGCTCCTGGAGATATTGAGTGATCTTGTATTGCGGCACGCTCAACGCGAGCAGCGAATGGGAGACGATGATCATGCCCGTTTCCAATGTTTCGGGGATGACTTCCGTGGCCCCGGCCTTGCGTAATTCGTCCACGCTACTCTCATCCCGAGTGCGGACCACGATGGATAGTGCGGGATTCAGCAAGCGGGCATGATGCAGGGACTTTAGCGCGGCAGGTCGATCGTCATGGCTGACGATCAAGAGCGCTGCACGTTCGACACCTGCTGTCTCGAGAATGGTCGGATCTGATGAGTCGCCATAATAGACAGGTTGGCCAGCCAGGCGCGCCTCCTTGACGATTGCCGGATCCATGTCCAGCGCCACGAAATCGATATTCTCGCTTTCGAGGAAGCGACTGACGACTTGGCCGGTACGACCATAACCACATATCACGACATGTCGTTTAAGGTCCTGCTGTTCAGTAAGACGTTGAGAGTTCGCCTCATTGGAGGGGCGGTTGGGTATCGTACTGAACAGCTTGGCTGCTATCGGTTGATTGTAGCGAATCAGGAAGGGAGCCAGGATCATGGAGAAGAGCACTGCAGTCAGAACGATTTGGGCAGGGTAGGGGGTAATGACCGCTGCCTCTAGGCCAATGGCGAGCAGGGCGAAACCGAACTCCCCTCCAACAGCAAGCAACATGCCCGTGCGAAAGGCTGTATAGAGATCTATGCCGGAATACTTGACGATCACTGTCACCAGCAGGAGCTTGATGCCCAGCAGGGCGAGAGCACCCAACAATGCTTCCAGCCAGATGTCGGGAATCAGCATCGGGTCCACCAGCATGCCGATGCTGACGAAGAACAGGCCGAGCAGTACATCGCGGAAAGGTCGAATGGTCGATTCTACCTGATGACGGAACTCGGTTTCTCCCAGAACCATTCCGGCAAGAAACGCACCGAATGCCATGGACAGCCCCAATGTATTGGTAGTCCAGGCTGCTACCAAGGAAACGAAAAGTACCGTCAGGGTGAAAAGCTCCGCTGAGCGCCTTTCCGCAACCAGGTGAAACAGAGGTTTTAGCAAGTAGCGACCCGACACCATAACGACGGCAAAGGCCAAAGCAGCCTTGAATAGCGCAAACCCCAAGGCGCTGGCGACTTCATTGGCTGCCGCCACACCCAAGACAGGAATGACGACAACGAAGGGAACGGCCGTTATGTCTTGAAATACCGAAACTGTGGTGCCGAGCCGCCCATGGCGAGTCTGGCTCTCCCCTTGCTCCATCAGTTGCTTGGTGATGATCGTGGTTGAAGACTGTGCGAATACGGCGCCTATCACGAATGCTGCCGCTGCCGGCGTTCCTAATCTCCAGGCAAGCAGGGCGATGACGGCGGTAGTGAGAGCGACCTGAGCTGACCCTAGTCCCAGAATCGTATGACGAAGCGCGTATATCTGCTTTATCGAGAAACTCAGGCCAATGGTAAACAGCAGAAAAACGATGCCGAATTCAGCGATGACACGAATATTTTCGTCAGGTAGCACGGGTCCGGCAGTATGCGAGCCAAGGATGACGCCTACCAGCAGATAGCCAAGGCTCGGGGGAATACGCAATCGCTGAAAGATCAGTACGATAAAAACGGTTGCGCCCAGCAGTAGCAACATCTGTATCAAGGTTTGTTCGAGCATCGTATTGTCATATCTCCAAGAGCACGCTACGAGGCCACGCCAAAAAATGAGGTTGTGGTCATCCTAACAAAAAGCCTTATTCCAATGCGTGCTTATGGGAGAGAGTGATAAATCGTCGATAACAGTATCTCGTGGAAGAAGAAACGCCAGTTAGTGCTCATGACCGCTAGCGTGTGAATGCTCCGCAGGATCGTCTGTAGTCTCGTCGAGCCAGGTGCCGCAGCGCAGGCAGTATCGGGCGCGCTTCTCGTGGCGGTCGTGACCGCAGCCCGGGCAGGCTTCGTCGGAGTAGCGATCGGCGCGAATCGAGCGGATCACCTCGGCGGAGAAGACCCCGGTGGGCACGGCAATGATCGAGTAGCCGAGCAGCATGACTATCATCGAAATCGCCTGGCCCAGTGCCGTGGTCGGCACGATATCGCCGTAGCCGACCGTGGTCAGGGTCACGATGCCCCAGTAGATCGCCTTAGGGATGCTGGTGAAGCCGGCTTCCATGGGCTCGATCATGTAGACCACCGAGCCGAATATCGTCACCAGAATGAACACGGTGAACAGGAACAGCAGGATCTGGTCGGTACTGTTCTTCAGCGCTTCCACTAGCAGCCGGCCCTCTCCCACGAACTGCATCAGGCGCAGAATGCGGAAGATGCGCAATACCCGCAGGATGCGCACCACCAGCAGCGTCTGGGCGCCGGGAACCAGCAGCACCAGCCAGGTCGGCAGGATCGCCAGCAGGTCGATGATGCCGTAGAAACTCTTGAGGTAGAGCCAGGGGCGCTCGAGGCAGTAGAGGCGTACGGCGATCTCGAGAGTGAAGAGCAGCGTGAATGTCCACTCGAGAATCGTCAACAGCTCCCCATACTCGCGCTGCCAGGCCGGCACGCTCTCGAGCATCACCACCGCCACGCTGGCCAGGATCACCACGATCAGGGCGATATCGAAACTCTTGGCCAGCGGCGTGTCCGACTCGAAGATGATCTGGAAAAGGCGCGTGCGCAGGCCCTCTCCGCCGGGCTTCAGTAGTGACACAGGCAGTCTCCTGGGCGGTCAAGCTTGGGCGGCATGAAGGTCACGGGCAAGCGCGACCAGGGTCTGGCCGAGCTCGGTGGTGAGCCTGTCGCCGTCACCTGGGGCGGCGAGAAACGTATGCAGCTGCGTGCTCAGCCGATCATCGCCCAGCGCTGCCAGGCGTGCCAGCGCTTCGTGCGCCACCGCCGCGAAGTGGGCAGCGCCACTGTCATAGAAGGCATCGAGTGCGGAGGTGGCCCGTTCGAGGCAGTCGGCACGCGACACGCACGCCTCGGGCAGCGTCCAGCGGCAGTCGACCAGTGCCGTGCCGCGGGCGGCCTTGCTGGCGCTGGCCGGGCGCAGGGGAAGCCACTCGGCAAGCTCCAGTGCCAGCTGCCACAGATGAGCGACCTCTCCCTCCTGCAGCTCGAGTTCCAGCTCGCGGATCTGCGCGCGGCGCTCACCGGCGATGATCTCGCCGATATCGAGCGCCAGCTCGATGCGGCTGCCGTGCATCTCCAGCTGCCAGGCCAGGCGGCGAAAATCGGTACGAAAGCGCGGGGTGAGGGCGTCGAGGAGGGATGCATCGACATCTTGCATCGGCGGCAGTGCGGCAAGGCCGACCAGGTCGAGTTCCGCCCCCGCAATGGGCCACTCCCACTCGCCGCGAATCGACAGGCCACCGCTGCCCCGCCCGCTGGTCTTCAAGGTCTGGAGTCGCTGCAGGTCCGTTGCACCCTGCCTGCGTTTCTCGCGAATGCGCAGGGCCACGCGGGCGCGCTCCAGGTCGCCCTGGGGGGTATCGAAGTAGGTGTTGCGCAACTCGATTGCCTGCGGCACGAGGGTGGCAAGCCGGGGGTGGCGGCCGAGACGCTCGGAGTCCACGGCGCCAAGTGCCAGTTTCAATTCGATTTCCTGCGACATGATCCATGCGCCCTTGAATGAGAGAGTGTTAAATTTTCATGACGCTGGGAGCTGCAGTCACTATACTGACGCCGCCATTTCCAAAGCGCATCGTTTCCATGGTTACACCTAATCCGTTCTCCGCGATGTTTGGCCGCTCGCCATTCCAGCCCTTGCTTGCGCATATCGTCAAGGTCAATGAGTGTGCCGATGAGCTGTTGCCATTCTTCGATGCCGCGCTCGACGGCGATTGGGAGGCTGCCTCCCGTCACCGTGAAGCCATCACCCAGCTCGAGCACGACGCCGATGAGCTCAAGACCGAGCTGCGTCTCAACCTCCCCAATACCTTGTTCCTGCCGGTGTCGCGCTCCGATCTGCTCGACCTGATCAGCGTGCAGGACAAGATCGCCAACAAGGCGCGTGACATCACCGGCATCATGCTGGGTCGCCGCATGCAGATGCCAAGCGAGCTTGCCCAGCCGATGCGCGAGTACCTCGTGACCTCCGTCGCCTCCGTCGCCCAGGCGCGCAAGGCGCTAGGTGAGCTCAAGGAGCTGCTCGAGTCAGGCTTCGGCCGCAATGTCTCCGACGTCATGCAGAATCTGATCCGCGACCTGCACGAGCTGGAGCACCAGACCGACAACCAGCAGGTCGAGATCCGCCGCCAGCTGTTTGCGCTGGAGAGCCAGCTGCCCCCCGTGGACGTGATCTTTCTCTACAAGATCATCGACTGGATCGGCGAACTCTCCGACCGCGCCGAGCGCGTGGGTAGCCGACTGCAGATATTGACGGCTCGCTGACACGTCGTCTTCCCGCACGTCCCGATCTCCTTTGTCCTCGACACCTACATAGGATCGAAAACCTATGTCGATCATTGCGCAACACGGTGAAATCTTCATCATCCTGGCCTGTGCCTTCGGTTTCTTCATGGCCTGGGGGGTGGGGGCCAACGATGTCGCCAACGCCATGGGCACCTCGGTGGGTTCCAAGGCGATCACCATCAAGCAGGCGATCGTCATCGCCGTGATCTTCGAATTCCTGGGGGCCTGGCTGGCGGGAGGAGAGGTCACCGCCACCATTCGCGGCGGTATCGTCGACCCCGCGCTGCTGGCGCAAAATCCTGAACTGCTGGTGTATGGCATGCTTTCGGCGCTGCTGGCCGCGGCGATCTGGCTGCTGGTCGCCTCGAGCAAGGGCTGGCCGGTCTCCACCACCCACTCCATCGTCGGCGCCATCGTCGGCTTCGGTGCGGTGGGCCTGGGCATGGAGGCGGTGGCCTGGGGGCGGGTGGGAACGATCGCCTCGAGCTGGCTGATCTCGCCGCTGCTGGCCGGCTCCATCGCCTTCATGCTGTTCAAGTCGGTGCAGCACCTGATCTTCGAGAATCGCGACCCCTTCGCCGCGGCGAAGCGCTACGTGCCGGGTTATATCTTCCTGGTCGGCTTCATCGTCGCCATGGTGACCCTGACCAAGGGGCTCACCCATGTCGGGCTGGACTTCACCTTCGGCCAGAGTTTCATCATCTCGGTGGTGATTGGCCTGGCGATCACGGGGCTTGGCATCGTGCTCGAGAACCGCATCAACCCGGGCAAGCCCTCCGAGGATCAATTCGGCTTCGGTGGGGTGGAGCGGGTGTTCGGCGTGCTGATGCTGTTCACCGCCTGTGCCATGGCCTTCGCCCATGGCTCCAACGACGTGGCCAACGCAGTGGGGCCGCTGGCCGCAGTGATCAGCGTGGTACAGAGCGATGGCGCGATCGACGCGGCAGCGTTGGTGCCTTGGTGGGTGCTGGTGTTGGGCGGCGGCGGTATCGTCTTCGGCCTGGTCACCTACGGACACAAGGTGATCGCCACCGTGGGCACCGGCATCACCGAACTGACCCCCAGCCGCGGCTTCGCCGCGACGCTTGCCGCTGCCACCACCGTGGTACTGGCATCGGGCACTGGGCTGCCCATCTCTACTACCCACACCTTGGTCGGGGCCGTGTTGGGGGTGGGGCTTGCGCGCGGCATGGCGGCCCTCAATCTGCGTGTGATCGTCACCATCGTCATGTCCTGGTTGATCACGCTGCCTGCCGGTGCGGGACTGGCGATCATGTTCTTCTTCATGTTCAAGGGCATCTTCGGCTAAGCGGCAAGCCTGAAGGCAGTGAGTGGAAGGCGGGCGCCACGAGAGTGGTGCCGCCTTTTTTTGGCCTCTGTTATAGTCTTTGGCAGTAACGCTCATTCACCCTGCGCCGGAGCGCGGCTCTTGAACACTCGTTTTCCCTTCGTCGACTCGTTCCGTAACTCATCGCCCTATATCAATGCGCATCGCGGCCGCACCTTCGTGATCCTGATCGAGGGCGAGGCCATGGAGGATGGCCGCGGCGAGCAGTTGATTCAGGATCTGGCGCTGCTGCACACGCTGGGTGTGCGCCTGGTGGTGGCCTTCGGCATTCGCCCCCAGGTGACGGCGGCCCTGGAGGCGGCGGGGATCGAGCCCCGTCGGTACGCTGGGCATTGGGTCGCCACCGACGCGATCATGGCCTGTGTCGAGCGTATCGCCGCCGAACAGCGTCTGTGGCTCGAGGCGAGGTTATCGCTAGGGCTCCCCAATACGCCGCTGCACGGCGTGGAGCTGACCGCCATCTCCGGAAATCTGGTGATGGCCAAGCCGCTTGGGGTGCGTGAAGGGGTCGACTTCGAGCACAGCGGCGAGGTGCGCCGCGTGCGCGCCAGCTCCATCCAGGCGCTGATCGAGAAGGGCGCACTGGTGCTGCTGCCCCCGCTGGGCTTTTCGAGTACCGGTGAAGTGTTCGATCTGGATGCCTCGGAGGTTGCCCAGCAGGCGGCCGTGGCGCTCAAGGCGGACAAGCTGATCCTGCTCGGCGAGGCGATTGGCCTGCATGATCAGAGCGGTGCGCTTCAACGGCAGCTGACGCCTGGCGAGGCTGAGCCGCTCAGGCGACAGACCGACCCCGGCAGCGAGCTCGATCGGCATCTCGCCGCAGCATGCGGTGCGGCACGCAGCGGCGTGGCCCGTACTCACCTGCTCTCCTGGCATGACCACGATGCGCTGCTCGGCGAGCTGTTCACCCGCGATGGGGTGGGTACCATGATCACCCAGCACCGCTACGAGCAACTGCGCGCCGCGGAGCTTTCCGATATTGCCGGTCTGCTGGAGCTGCTTGAGCCACTGGAGAGCAACGGCATGCTGGTGCCCCGTTCACGGGATCGGCTCGAGCATGAAATTGACGACTATCTGGTCATCGAGCGCGATGGCATGATCATCGGCTGCGCCGCACTGCATGTCTTCAGCGATGCCGGAATGGGCGAGCTTGCCTGCGTGGCGGTGCACGACGACTATCGGCGTGGGGCGCGGGGCGAGCTGTTGCTGGCCGAAGTGGAGCGCCATGCACGCCGCCGGGGGCTTGAGAGCCTGTTCGCCCTGACCACCCATACCACGCACTGGTTCTACGAACATGGTTTCCGTCTGGCGGAGCTTGCCGACCTGCCCACGCTCAAGCGCGATGCTTACAATCACGCGCGTAAATCGAAAGTCCTATTGAAACCCTTGAGCTGAGTGTCTGCTGAAAAGAGACACATTCTCGACGCTGAGCGGTGATGTGTCGCCAAAAAGATACTAATAAATCATTGTTATTATTGGGTTTTAAAAATAACAGTGTTTCCATGTTGGTAATTGGAGACACATTTTCTTTCTTTCTAGCCCTTTTCCAGCGGTTTTCTTCAAGGTCTGCCTATTTGCTTCAATATGCCATTCTCAAACAATTGTTTTTATTTATAAAATAGGTTTATTGGCATGGCTTTCGCACTATATAGAATGTGAGCAAGAGAAGTTGATCAACACGGCTCGATCAACTTCTCGACCTAACCGGCTAGGGCGCTATCGCAACCCTGGACAGATCCCTCGCTAGGTTGGGTCTACGTCTGCTCCACGCGATGTGTGACTTAGGTTGCGATGAGACTTGGTGCCGCCGACACGCATGGAAGTGCACCTACGGGCAAGGATGCCCTGGCAAGGATGCCTCATCCCCTTCGGGGGATCGAATTCAGGATAGCGCTGTGCGACAGCGATATCGTAGTACGGAGCCGGGTGGTGCGCCACCCGAGTGCGGGCAAGTCCCTGGTGGTACGGCTTGTTTGGCACGGCTTCAGAGCCCTCGGGCTCGCCGGAGATTGCGACAGATCGTTGGGCCAGGCTTGCGACCTATTGAGATCTCTACCCCCTTCAGTTCCCTGCGTACCTTGGGCCGGCTCTGCCGGCCCTCTTTTTTGCGTGTCTGTTGAGTGTGCAAAGGCAGTTGATGTAGGTGAGCGTCGTCAACGTCGATTATCTGTTATTCTCAGTGATAAGCAGTATGACTCTGCCATTTTTTCTCTTACATAGAACACTCGTCATGACCACTCAGGTCTCGCGTCGCTGGCGCCCTCGCTCACTGCTGCAGCTGGTGTTGCTGGCCTTCATGGCCGTGATGCTGCCGCTTGGCGTGCTGATGTTTCAGGCCGGTCAGGCGCTCGCGGAGCTTACGCGCCTGGCCGATGTCAGCGCCAGACAGGCGGTGGAGGAGACGCGGCGTGCGCGTACGCTCTCGAGCCTCGCGCTTGAGATGGAGCGCAGTGCCAGGCAGTACGCGGTGGTGGAGCAGGAAGGGCTGCTCGACATCTATACCGAGCGTGCCAGGGAGTTCGGTATTCTGCTTCGCCAGCATACTCGCTTGCTGCCGGAGGACCCCGATGTACTGGCGCTGGCCGACCAGCTCGAAGAGGTGCGCCAGTTGCCCGATCTGTCCCTCGAAGAGTTTCGCGAGGCACTGCCCGTCTTCGCCTCTTTTGCGGCACGTACCGAGGCCATGCGCCGGGCCACCAATCGCCATATCGACACGCGCATCGAAGCGATCAGTGAGCAGGCCAGCAACGTCCAGACGCGACTTTGGCTGCAGACCGCTGCTCTGGTCTCGGCAAGCCTGGCGCTGATGCTGCTCTTCACCTGGCTGATCATCCGTCCGATTCGCCAGCTCGAACGGCGTATCCTAGGGTTGGGTAGCGAGGGCAAGGCGAAGACGGCGCAGGTTATCCAGGGGCCGGCGGAACTGGTCAGCCTTGGCGATCGGCTGGATTGGCTCTCGCTGCGTCTTGGCGAGCTCGAGGAACAGAAGCGGCAATTCCTGCGTCATATGTCCCATGAGCTCAAGACACCGCTGGCCAGCGTGCGCGAAGGCACAGCCCTGCTCAACGATGGTGTGGCAGGCGAGATCACGCCGCGCCAGCGCGAGATACTCGAGTTGATCGATGCCAGCGGCCGCGAATTGCAGACACTGATCGAACAGCTGCTCGACTATAATCTGCAGCAGCACCAGCGAACCAGCAGCAGTGAAACCTTCGACGTGGCAGAGGTGGTCAAGGAGCTGCTGGCCAAGCATCAGCTGACCCTGGAGCACAAGGGCATGCGCGTCAATTGGTTCGATGTGCCGCTAGAGTGGCGTGCCGATCGCATTACGACTGGGCGAATACTCGACAACCTGCTCTCCAATGCCGTGGCCTACGGCGAGGATGGCGGGCGCCTGGAGATCCGCGCGCGCAAGCGCGGCAGGTCGCTTGAGATCGAAGTGGCCAATAGCGGTGAGCCCATCGCCGAGCAGGACCGTCCTCGTCTGTTCGAAGCCTTCTACCAAGGGCGCGCGCAGCGCAAGGGACCATTGAAGGGATCGGGAATCGGCCTGTCGGTGGCCGCCGACTGCGCCCGGGCGCAACATGGCAAGCTCGAACTGGTCGATCAGGACAGTCTGCCGGTCTGTTTCCGTCTTACGCTGCCTTGGGCCCAGCAGAGCCTGGATAACACACATGAAAATACAACGGCGCTACCTCTACCGAGAGAGGCGGTAAGCGACGACGCAAGGAACCATTGATCATGAACTATCGAATGCTGTCGCCGCTGTTGATTGCAGTGGCACTGGTTGGCTGCGAAATGATGCCGACTGCGCACATCGAGGCACCCAATGCCAACTCGGAGCTGCCCACGGAGTGCAATGAAGAGATTCCCACTCTGGTGGAGAGTACCTGCCTGGTCGACGCCTGGGTCGCTTTTGGGCTTGCCTCGCAGCGCGGCAACCGCGAGTGGCGTGATGAGATGCTTGAGCGAGTCGACAGTCCCACCGCCCAGGCACGGCTCAATCGTGCCGTGCTGCTGGCGTGGGGCACGGAGCGACAGTGGAATCAGGCCGCCGAGCTGCTGCGCGAGGATATCCATGCCGCCCCCAGCGACTTGCAGCCCCTGCTGCGCTATTGGCTGAACGAAGTGGAAGGGCGTCGCGGCATGTCCGAGCGGCTGGAGCGCAGCGAATCGCAGCGCCGCGCCGCCAGTGAAGAGAACGCCGCGTTGAGCGAAAAGCTCGAAGCGTTGACCGATATCGAGCAGAGCATCAATCTGCGTCAGCTATCCCCCTGACGCCTGCTTTATCTTGCGATTCAAGGGAGTGTAATTGTGAAGCAAGCAGCCCATATCCTGCTGGTGGATGATGATGTCAGCCTGCTCAAGCTACTCGGCATGCGCCTGGAGAGCCGTGGCTATCGCGTCAGCACTGCCGAAAGCGGCCGTCAGGCGCTGACCCGCCTGAGCGAAACGCGCCCGGATCTGGTGCTCTCCGACCTGCGCATGGATCAGATGGACGGCCTTGAGTTGTTCCACGAGATCCAGCGCCGCACGCCGGGCCTGCCAGTGATCATCCTCACCGCCCACGGCTCGATTCCCGATGCGGTGAGCGCCACTCGCCAGGGCGTATTCAGCTTTCTCACCAAGCCGGTGGATCGCGACGAGCTGTTCGCCGCCATCGACGAGGCGCTGTCCCAGGCGCCCGGCTCCTCAAGCGATGGTGACGACGCCTGGCGCGCGGCGATCATCACCCGCAGCCCGCAGATGGAGCGCATCCTCGAGCAGGCAAGGATGGTGGCCGGGGCCGATGTCAGCGTGCTGATCACCGGAGCATCGGGGTCGGGCAAGGAGCTGCTGGCCAACGCCATTCATCAGGCCAGTCCACGCGCCAATAATCCCTTCATTGCCATCAACTGCGGCGCACTGCCCGAGCAGCTGCTCGAAAGCGAGCTCTTCGGCCACGCCAAGGGCGCCTTCACCGGCGCGGTCAGCCAGCACCAAGGGCTATTCCAGGCCGCCAATGGCGGCACCCTGTTCCTCGACGAGATCGGTGACATGCCACTGCCGCTGCAGGTCAAGCTGCTGCGCGCGATCCAGGAGCGCCAGATCCGTCCGCTCGGCTCCACCGTCTCGGTGGATATCGACGTGCGCATCATCTCCGCCACCCACCGCGATCTCGACCGCGCCATGCGCGACGGGGATTTCCGCGAGGATCTCTACTACCGTCTCAACGTGGTCAACCTCAAGCTGCCGGCGCTCAAGGAGCGTGCCGAGGACGTGCCGCTGCTGGCCAAGTACCTCGTGACCCAGGCGGCGGCGCGCCACAAGCCCTTCGTCAAGGGCTTCTCGTCGGAGGCGCTCAACCTGCTTGCCTCCAGCGCCTGGCCGGGCAACGTGCGTCAGCTGGTCAATGTGGTCGAGCAGTGCGTGGCGCTGACCAGCTCGCCGATCATTCCCGAGGCGCTGGTCTCCCAGGCGCTGGCAGCGGAGGAGAATGCGCTGCCTTCGTTCAACGAGGCGCGCGCCACCTTCGAGCGCAGCTATCTGATCAAGGTGCTCAAGATCACCGAAGGCAATGTGACCCAGGCCGCGCGCATCGCCGGACGCAACCGCACCGATTTCTACAAGCTGCTCAATCGCCATGAGCTCGAGCCGAGCGCCTTCAAGCCGGGCGCCGAGATGGTCAGCGACTTCTGATGGTGTCCACCTAGCGCGACAGCCGCCGCTTCACTTCCAGCGTCAGCCGCCCCTCGCCCAGACGGGCGGTGAGAAGCTGCCCCGGTCGAGTGTCGGCCGCGTGGCGTACCACCTGCCTCTGCTCATCCTCGAGAATCGCATAGCCGCGCCCCAACACCGCCAGCGGGCTGACCGCATTCAACTCCCGCACCACGCCGGAAAGCTCGGCGCGGCGCGTGGCGAGTAGACGCGGCATGACCGCCTGCAGGCGTTGGCTGACCTGCTCATGGCGCTGCTGGGCAAGGCGCAGCTGGCTTGCCGGGTCGAAGGTGGAGAGCCGTTGCTGGAGATGACGCTGCTGCTGGCGCCGCGCGCTCAATTGCTGGTACATGGCGCGCTGCAGGCGTGCCTCGAGCTGCTCGAGCTGCCGGCGCTGCTGGGCAAGGCGCTCGCCAGGGTGGCGCAGCCGCGCCCGCAGGTGATCGAGGCGCTGGGCCTCCCGCTCGAGGCGTACCCGCTGGCAGTGCGCCAGCCGCTGCAGCGAGGCCGCCAGGCGCTGCACCAGCTCGCGGCGGTCCGGCACCAGCTGCTCGGCGGCGGCAGAGGGGGTGGGCGCGCGGGTATCGGCGGCGAAATCGACCAGGCTGGTGTCGACCTCATGGCCCACCGCCGACATCACCGGCAGCCGCGAGTGAAACACCGCCCTTGCCAGATGCTCGTCGTTGAACGCCCACAGGTCCTCGAGGCTACCGCCGCCGCGGGTGATCAGCAGCGCATCCTGGGCCGGGTCGAAGCGCCCCTGTTCGCCGACATGCCGATTGATCATCCCCAGCGCCCGGATCATCGCCGACGCCGCCTCGCGCCCCTGCACCGGCACCGGCACCACGCTGACGCGGGCCAGCGGCCAGCGTGCCGCGAGCACCGCCAGCACGTCGCGAATCGCCGCTCCACTGGGTGAGGTCATCACCAGCAGCTGGCGTGGCGGGCGCGGCAGGGCGCGGGCGTTGGCGAACACCCCCTGGGCGGTAAGCTGCTGCTTGAGACGCTCCAGCGCGGCGAGCAGGTCGCCGGCGCCGGCCGGCTGCACGGCCTCCACGATCATCTGGAAATCGCCGCGCGGCTCGAACAGCGAGACGCGCCCACGCAGCTTGACGCGGTCACCATCCTGCATGGGCGTTGCGACGAAGCGCGCTCGGTTGCGAAACAGCGCGCAGCGCAGCTGGGCGCGATCGTCCTTGAGTGTGAAGTAGACGTGCCCCGAGGCCGGGCGCGACACCCCGGAGAGCTCGCCCTCCACCCAGCAGTCGCCGAAGCCGCTCTCCAGCATCAGCCGGGCGCGGCGATTGAGTTCGCTGACGGAGAGGGCATCGCTGACGGTGGGCATGGCGGCTCCGGTAAGTGGCAAGGCAAGTCTTGGCAAGTCTACCACTTCAGCCAAGCCCGCCCTTCATTGAAGCAGGGGCGGGCGGAGCGCTATAATGGTCGATTAACTCCTCCACGCCCCGTCTTCCCATCTGCTCAAATGGGTGTTGCCGCTATGTTACGTATGGCCCAAGAAGCGCTTACGTTCGATGACGTATTACTCGTTCCCGGCTACTCGAATGTCCTGCCCAAGGATGTCAGCCTCAAGTCCCGCCTGACCCGCAATCTCGAACTCAATATCCCGCTCGTCTCCGCCGCCATGGATACCGTGACCGAGGCGCGCCTGGCGATCGCCATGGCCCAGGAGGGCGGGATCGGCATCATCCACAAGAACATGACCATCGCCGGACAGGCCGCCGAGGTGCGCAAGGTCAAGAAGCACGAGAGCGTGATCGTCAAGGACCCGGTGACCGTGGGACCCAAGGCCAAGCTGCAGGACCTGCTGGCGATGGCCGACGAGTATGGCTACTCCGGCTTCCCGGTGGTGGAGGGCGAGACCCTGGTGGGCATCGTCACCGGCCGCGACATGCGCTTCCAGCCCGACTACAGCGACAGCGTCGAGGCAATCATGACCCCGCGCGAGAAGCTGGTCACCGTGCCGGTCGGCACTCCGCTCGACGACATCAAGGTCAAGCTGCAGGAGAACCGCATCGAGAAGATCCTGATCGTCGATGACGCCTTCCGCCTACACGGCCTGGTCACGGTGCGCGACATCGAGAAGGCGCGTACCTACCCGTTCGCCGCCAAGGATGCCGATGGCCGCCTGCTGGTCGGCGCCGCGGTGGGCACCGGCCCGGAAACCCCCGAGCGGGTGGCCGCCCTGGCCGAGGCCGGCGTCGATGTGATCATCGTCGATACCGCCCATGGCCACTCCCAGGGCGTGATCGACCGCGTGCGCTGGGTCAAGGAGCACTTCCCCGAGGTGCAGGTGATCGGTGGCAACATCGCCACCGCCGACGCCGCCGTGGCGCTGGCCGAGGCGGGTGCCGACGCGGTCAAGGTGGGCATCGGCCCCGGCTCGATCTGCACCACGCGCATCGTCGCCGGCGTCGGCGTGCCGCAGATCAGCGCGGTGGCCAACGTGGCCGAAGCGCTCAAGGCGTTCGACATCCCGCTGATCGCCGATGGTGGCGTGCGCTTCTCCGGCGACCTGGCCAAGGCGATTGCCGCCGGCGCCAGCACGGTGATGATCGGCGGCCTGCTGGCTGGCACCGAAGAGGCACCGGGCGAGGTCGAGCTCTACCAGGGGCGCACCTACAAGGCCTACCGCGGCATGGGCTCGATGGGCGCCATGTCCCAGAGCCAGGGCTCCAGCGACCGCTACTTCCAGGACAAGAGCGAAGGCGCCGAGAAGCTGGTGCCGGAAGGCATCGAAGGCCGCGTTCCCTACAAGGGCATGATGAGCGCCATCGTCCATCAGCTGATGGGCGGCCTGCGCGCCTCCATGGGCTACACCGGCTGCCGCGACATCCAGGAGATGCGCACCAAGCCGCAGTTCGTGCAGATCACCGGCGCCGGCTTCGCCGAATCCCACGTACATGACGTGCAGATCACCAAGGAAGCCCCGAACTACCGGGTGGGTTGATCACCAAGCTTGATGAATGGCGGCGGGCATAGCCCCGCCGCTCGCTTTTCGATTCCCACGCGGCCTGTTTCGCGGCCCTAACGAGACGCTTTCATGACCGATATTCACGCCCACAAGATCCTGATCCTCGACTTCGGCTCCCAGTACACCCAGCTCATTGCCCGCCGCGTGCGCGAGATCGGCGTCTACTCCGAGGTTCGCGCCTTCGATATCACCGAAGAGGAGATCCGCGAGTACAACCCCAACGGCATCATCCTCTCCGGCGGGCCGGAATCGACCGTCGCCGAAGGCTCGCCGCGGGCGCCGCAGTGCGTGTTCGAGCTGGGCTTGCCGGTGCTGGGCATCTGCTACGGCATGCAGACCATGGCCGAGCAGCTCGGCGGCGCCGTGGAGGGCTCCAACAAGCATGAGTTCGGTTATGCCCAGGTCACGATCGACGAAGGCGACGACATGTTCCGCGACATCAAGGACCATGTGGGCCACGACGGCAAGGCGCTGCTCGACGTGTGGATGAGCCACGGCGACAAGGTCGCCCGCGCGCCGGACACCTTCACCGTGACCGCCTCCACCCCGAGCTGCCACATCGCCGCCATGAGCTGGGCCGAGAAGCGCTTCTACGGCGTGCAGTTCCACCCCGAGGTGACTCACACCTTGCAGGGCCAGCGCATCCTCGAGCAGTTCGTGGTCGGCATCTGTGGTGCCGAGAAGCTGTGGACCCCGGCCAAGATCATCGAGGACCAGATCGCCCGCGTGCGCGACCAGGTCGGCGAGCGCCACGTGCTGCTCGGCCTCTCCGGCGGCGTCGACTCCTCGGTGGTGGCGGCACTGCTGCACAAGGCGATCGGCGATCAGCTCACCTGCGTGTTCGTCGACAACGGCCTGCTGCGCAAGAACGAAGGCGAGCAGGTGATGGAGACCTTCGCCCGCCACATGGGCGTGAAGGTGATCCGCGTCGACGCCGAAGCGCTGTTCCTCGGCAAGCTGGAAGGTGAGAACGACCCGGAAGCCAAGCGCAAGATCATCGGCAATACCTTCATCGAGGTGTTCGACGATGAGGCGAGCAAGATCGAGGGCGTCGACTTCCTCGCCCAGGGCACCATCTACCCCGACGTGATTGAATCTGCCGCCAGCAAGACCGGCAAGGCCCACGTGATCAAGTCGCACCACAACGTCGGCGGCCTGCCCGAAACCATGAAGCTCAAGCTGGTCGAACCGCTGCGCGAACTGTTCAAGGACGAGGTACGCAAGCTTGGCGTCGAGCTCGGCCTGCCCTACGACATGGTCTATCGCCACCCCTTCCCGGGGCCGGGCCTGGGCGTGCGCATTCTCGGAGAAGTGAAGAAGGAGTACGCCGACATCCTGCGCGAAGCCGACGCCATCTTCATCGAAGAACTGCACAACGCTGACTGGTACCACAAGACCAGCCAGGCCTTCGCCGTGTTCCTGCCGGTCAAGTCCGTCGGCGTGGTCGGCGACGGCCGCCGCTATGAATGGGTCATCGCCCTGCGCGCCGTGGAAACCATCGACTTCATGACCGCAAGATGGGCACATCTACCGTATGAGCTGCTGGAAACCGTCTCCAACCGCATCATCAACGAGATCAGCGGCGTATCGCGCGTGACCTACGACGTCAGCAGCAAGCCGCCTGCGACGATCGAGTGGGAGTGAGGCACGCCTAGGCAGAACGCCTGACACAGTTAAGCTGACCGGGATCAAGGGTCTACCAAAGGGTAGGCCCTTTTTCTTTGCAATTTGTTACAGGGTTTTGTTTGCTCGGGTTAAGGTTGCCGAGACGACCGCCGATAGAACAGGAACAGGTAGTACAACGCAGACAGGGCTGTCGCAGGGAAAGGATATCATCCCCGGGCGGTAGCGTGCTTTGACAAATAAATGCAGCCGATTTTCGATAACGTTACCTTTGGAATTAGCCGAGAGAAGTCTTAGTGCAAAGTTCCGCTTCCGGCCCAAAGCGGACATACAGGCAAAGGCAGCATGCACGCACTTCCGTGATATACAGCCGGCACGATGATAGGTGTTATATTGCCGATTTATACATAATGTCTAGAATTTTAAGTAGGCCGGGGTGTGAGTGGAGTGCGGCATAACACGCAGGAACTGGTCGGCACGTACATCCAATTATCGGACGGGAAATAAAAACCTATCTGCTCTATGTATTTGGCATTGGCTTAATAATGACATTAACAGAGAGATCACGGATGCTTAGCTTCCTCTCAAAAATTTTCGGAAATGGAAGGGATACAGATCCCCAAGAATCCACTGGCTTGACGTGTGTTGCCCACGATTCGAATAGAAAATCCGGCAGGCGGGAACCACCGAAGGAACTCGATTGGTCCCAAGCCGAGTACGTCCCGCTGCCACCATCACCGCCTACCTGGGAGGTGGATGGTCGCGACGAGTTCCACCGTGAGTACAATGACCCATCGATTGGCCCTGTGTTTCAGGCTGGATTCAAGAACCAACACTCCAAGGTCGTGAAGCTCGCCGGTGACCTACCTCAAGAACAGCGGCAAGGACGAGTCGGGGAGGTCATAGCCAAGGCATATGCCAAGCTGATTATGCGGCGGATGAAGTCTGGGCAGCTAGCGGCGGCGGCAAAGCAAGCTGTTGAAATGTTCGAGCGTGTCCCTGAGCACGTGAAGGACGTTGATCGCCGTCGCTTTAATCGTATCTTGAAAGAGATGGAAAAGTCAGGGAAGAAGCATGGCTACTCACCGGTGGATGTCGCAAGCCCTTCATCATTGCCGCTGTTTAAAGCATCGGAAGATGCTCCTTGGAAACTTGTAGGCGAGCGAAAGCTGAACAGTGATGAGCGGCCAGATCCTGCCTTCACTATTGCTGCCATCGATGCAAGAGGGACTTGGTTACTCGACCGTTCCGGGGCCAGTGCGGACCGATCGGAGGTAAAGAGCGTACTTCGTAGAATGGACCGACTTGGGTGCCTTGTTGGCGAAAAAGCGCTGCTCCATGATGCCTATCGAACCGGAACCGGCGGCGCCGGTTCCGGTATAGCGATCATGGATTCCAGCGGGTTGCTTCACGTCTACAACGAAGAGCTGAACATCGTAACCGAGTCAAATCTGCGCGAGGACTCCCGTGTAGTTGATCACTTCCGGACCATCGACACGAATTACTGGGGTGAGTTCAAATCCCAGGTGCGAGCCGTGGATGTTTCTCCTGAGGGGGATCGGTACCTTTTCACGTTAGCCGACGAGACTTGGTGCTGCACGGCCTCCGGCAGAGCAGCCTGGGGGCTCGTGATGCCACTGAAGGAAGGTTGGAAGCGTGTCGTGGGACGCAGCGAGCGCTTCGGGGTAGCTCAAGAGGTTGAGGAGGCGCTACGGCTTTTCAGCTTGTCCCTACCCGTTGATCCCACGGACATCAAGCGAAAGTACCGCAAGTTGGCGCAGGCCCACCACCCGGACCGCAATGCTGGCGATCCGGCCGCTACCGAGAAGATGAAGGCGTTGAACGCTGCGTTCGAAATTTTGACCGGTGTCGATCCGAACACGCTCGGATACGAAGAGTCTGATGTTACTTATTTCGCCCGGGCGGCTCCCGACTACGTTATGGAGCTGGAGGGCTTTCGGCTTGAGATATCCATGACCGGTGGAGTGCCTCAAGATTGGGTCTACGCGGCCAGCTTTGCTGTTGTCGGCGGTGGGGCCTATCTGGCTACTTACTCGGGCAAAGTCATCCTAGTTTCACGAGAGGGGCGACCCGAGGTGGTGTACGACATCGGGACCTGCCCGAACGAGATCGTTGATGTTGATCGGTATACTTACTTTCTCACACCCACCCGACTTTACATCATAGAAGATAGTACAAAGCTCTCTGCGTTTCTCGATGTCTTCCAGCAGGGGCGGTTACTTGTAACGCAAGTCGGATTTGGGTTGCACACAGGAAAACGACTCCAGTGGTTCACGCATGCCGGCGTGAAAACTGGTGAATTGATGGCGAGAGACCCTATACGGACAATTTACGCAACCGATAGTGGAGTGGTTGTCCAAACTCGACAGCATCAAGTCGAAATCCAAGGGCTTTTGATGTGAAATCCACAGGTCAAAAGTGAAAAACGGTGTCATTGGTGAGCTAACAACAGCGTCAACACGGGCCGATTTTCCGCTGGCGCTCCAAAGTCGGCCGGTTACGTGGGCGTTATGCAGTGCAAAAGGGTGAGCTACCGTGCCAATTGAAATGCCAGTAGAGTTACGGTTCCCGATGGGGGAACGACTCCGTTAACTGTGGGAGCGGTTCAAGACTTTATTAGTCTTGCTCGAAAGGCCTCATCTAGCACCATTGGTCGCCAACAGATTATTGAAAAATATAAGGGGTTCTTGGCTATTGCAAGTGGTGACCAGTACGCCAACAGCTCCAGTCTGTCGTGGGCTGAATCAAATCTGGAAAATCATGCCGAAAAAGCTGCGTCTGATGCACCTGGATTCATTGCCGCTTTTTGTGATGCATGTGAGGCGCTAGAAAATTGGGGAGTAGCTGTTCCCGGACACCAATACGTTAACAATATTCTTGAGAAACACTCGGTTCCGTTTAGAGTTATCGATAGCCAACTGGCGGCCACTGATGAGCACATTTCACCACCGGATCCTGTGATTGAAACAGCAGAGTCAACCGTTTCTAGAGCGCTGGCTGATGCCAAAGCATTAGTTGGTTATTCTGATGCTTCAAGTGCAATAGATAGAGCGCATACGGCATTGCACGGTTACCTGATCAAACTTTGTGGCAACGCCTCAATACCAGTAGAGGATGATGCTTAATTATCGAGAGTATTTAAATTGCTGCGCCAATCTCATCCCGCTCTCTCCCCTGATGGACCGAGAGCGTCGGATGTTACTAAAATACTTCAATCCTTCGCGGCTTCAATTGATGCATTGTCCACTTCGTAACCGGGCCAGCTTAGCACACGCAAATGAACTCTTGGATGAACCGGAAGCAACAGTGGCACTAAATGCCGTGTATACAATATTTCGATACATTCAGGACTGCATCAAGAGGTTCGGCAATGCATAACCATGCGCTGTTGTCGGACAATTTTTCCACCGCTGCACGGTTCAAAAATTTCCGGAAAGCTTCGCGCTCATAACCTGAAAGTCAGCTTTTGGCCGACAGGTGAACTTTAGACTATCCTTAATTCTTATGAGGTCGGACTCGGCCTAAAAAGGTCGTCCTGCTAAAGGCTGAAAACGTTTCGGTCTTATGGTTTAGGATCATTTTCGTTATGCGATAAATTTATAATTAATATAAGGGATTTCCAGTAGTTGGGGCTGTGTGCGGTAGAAAAAAATTGTTTAGCGCATGTGCGAGTTAAGCTTGGCAGACAATCACTCAGCCTAATGGCTCCGAAGGGTCTAAAAAATGAATGATTTTAGAAAAACAAATAAGCCAATAGTTCTGAAATCGATACGCGGCCGGAAGAATTGGGTACCAATGAAGTGTGAAGAATGTGGAAAGAAATCCTGCTTCACCACAACATATAAACGATCGAACACAGGTAAAGTTATAGTTTGCAATGTAAGCCAATAGTGCGGGATCATTCAAAAGGGCATCAGAAACGGGGGAAGTTTGACGCAATGAATATGGTGGTTGGGAAAAGTGTCAAAAATTGACCTAACAAGACAGCCAACGGGACGCAGCAAAGCTGCACTTGATGGGTGCATTACATAATTCT
This sequence comes from Halomonas sp. TA22, assembly GCF_013009075.1. Taxonomy (NCBI): domain Bacteria; kingdom Pseudomonadati; phylum Pseudomonadota; class Gammaproteobacteria; order Oceanospirillales; family Halomonadaceae; genus Halomonas; species Halomonas sp. TA22. The sequence goes on from NZ_CP053108.1 coordinate 148,396, forward strand.
TCGCCGAACGTCTGCTCTTGGCCGAATGGTGAAATTCAGTCTATGCTGATGGAGTTACGTGGGCAGCTGACGCCCCTGAGCGGACATGGTGGCAAAGAGAACAAGCACGTTCATCTGTGTTATGCAGCGTGCGCGGTGATTGGTTCAATGCCGCCGAGCTATACTTAATGCGCCTATATTTCAGTGCCTTAATAAGGCTGCGGGCGCGCGGCATAATATTCTTGAACGCGTATGCGTGTTCAAGTGGAATATCGATTATGCTACATAACACAACTGTTATGCGGCGCGGAAGCCTTTGACTCGTTCCTGAAACAGACAACGCCTAAATGGAGATCAACCGGTTAGACATCTTCTCCATCCCCGTAAGCGACCCACAAGCAGAAATCCATTTATGGGGACACGTTGGACTTTGAGGTCGTTCGAGTTGATCCCACCCGGAGGTGCCGATGACCCGCATCGTCATGACCGCCATGCCGGCAGCTGGCCACGTCAACCCCAGCGCGCCGCTGGTCCGTGAACTGGTCCGGCGCGGCATCGACGTCACCTTTTACGTCACCGAGGAGTTCCGCGCTGTCGTCGAGCAGTTAGGGGCCACCTGCCGCGCTTATCCCGACGGCACGATCTCCTCCAATGTAATTGCCGATGCCACCGCTCACGGCGGATCGGCGAAGGTCGTTCAGCGACTGCTGGAGGCGACGCAGACGCTGTTGCCGCTGCTGGAGTCCGAGCTGCGGGAGGCCCCCCCGGACGCGATCATGTTCGACTCGAACGCCCTATGGGGCCGAATGCTCGCGACCAGCCTGCGCCGTCCGGCGATCTCTCTTATGACCACGATCCTCGTCGACGCATCCGTGTTCCGCAGTTTGACTGTACGCGAGCGTCTTGCCGTAGTGCGGGAGACCGCGACCTCCCTGCCGGGAATCCTCGGCGCGCGACGACGGCTGCTGCGAAGCGCCGGTCGTGACCTCCTACCATCGAGTCCGGTGTTCCCGACCCGAGGTGATCTAACAATCTTCCCGATTCCTGCATGGATCCAATCTCCCGATGACCGGTGCGATGCGAGTAGCCACTTCGTCGGCCCTTCCATCGATACCGAGTTGCGCAGCGAGGAGATCGACGAGCAACTTGAACGCCTCTTTGGAGACGAGGTCCCCCTGGTGGTGGTGTCCCTAGGGACACTGCACCGCGGCGGCGAAGACTTCTTCCGATCCTGCATCGACGCCTTCGCTGCGCTGCCCGCGAACGTGCTGCTGGTCGTCGGCCGTGCCATGGACCCTGCCGATTTCGAATCAGCGTCGTCGAACATCGTGGTACGGGCCGTCGTGCCCCTACTCGCGGCGCTGCGGCAGGCGGCGGTGTTCGTGACGCATGGCGGAATGAACAGCGTGCTGGAGGGGCTCCACTTCGGCGTGCCGATGGTCGTTATCCCCCAGCAGGTCGAGCAGTTCCTTATCGGCCAGGCGGTCGCGGACCGTGGCGCGGGTCTTGTGCTGCGCCATCACCTCAGCGGGCAGAAGATCGGCACGAGGGAACTACGGGCAACCGTCGAGGCACTGCTGGATGATTCGTCTTACACGGCCTCGGCCCGCACTCTTGCAGCCACCCTGCACGAGGGCGGTGGAGCAATGGAGGCAGCCGATCAGATCGAACGTCTTCTCGGCGAGCCCGCTGCCATGTGAGGGAGAGACTCCGCCCCGGAGGCGACTCGTTTGGGATGGCTCTATAGATGGCTCTATAGATTCCTCTATGTCCATCTACAAGCCTCGGCGTTGCGGCCCGGGGTGTGCTCAGTAAATGAGCCGCATGGCTTCCGCATAACCAGTCGTTCAAGCGGACGCGCCGCTGGCGGGCGTTGCTTCTTTCGAGCGTCAGTGCTTCCTTGCCATAGATTGAATGTTGGCGTTTGGCGCGCCGCTTAACTCCGGTGTTCACTGGGAGGATTTTTGCAATACGGAACCGAAAAATATAGGAAGCTATTTGAGCAGATGTCTCCCCAAGAAATTGAGGAGATGAACCGACTCAGTTATGAGGAACACCAACGGCAAGCCGAAGCCAGGACACATCGATAGACTTTTCTCACTATCATTTTCAAATGCGAATTGATGGTCAAAATTCATTAACTTTAATGACTTTCATGTGCCTTTTACTGAACATGACCTATTTGTCCTAAAAACAGCATGGAGCAGTCCGACTGGTTAAAACAGGACTTCGGCGCAATAGGTTCTGGTATGCAAGACGCGGTAAGTGTCGAGTTGGATGACATTCTGGAGCATACAACTAGGTCGGAAGATGAGAGTGACGCGGTATACCACTTTTCGACAATGATCGACGCAAGGGATGACCCTATATCTGGTGAAGAGATTTATTAAATGCAGCAGGAAGCGGAAAGAATTGGAAAGTCACTTTCCTATATCGCTCAGAAAAGATTAAAAGATCGTGCAAAAGTCCAAACCGTAGCCAGCCCTGCAGATTCGATACCTGACCTTGCCTCTCGGACGGAGCACAAGCGCAGGTGAAGTTTGGCGACGCCTGTTTCGTTGCGGCGTCGCCTCCACCACAAAGGCGCGCATGCTGGCTGGCGTTATATCAGGGACTTCTCAAGGTCCGCTTTTGGCCGTTAGTTGACCTAAGGCTGTACACCTCCAACGTATCGTCACTTACCATGGCGCTAACCACCCACTCGCTGCACTACCACCTCTGCAACAGCCCCTGCTCGGTACGCAGCTGGCGCACCAGTTTGCCGAGTTCTTCGCTGTGGCGAATGGGAGTGCCCAAGTGGGCAGGGGAGTTGGTAGACAGCTTAAAGCGGGCGCCACAAGGGCGCCCGCTTTCGTTGTGACCTCACAGTCAGAAGCGATCGACGCGGAACGGCGTCATATCCACCTCGGGCGCTTCGCCATCCATCATCTGGGCGAGCAGCTCGCCTGTGGCCGGGCCCAGGGTAAAGCCCTGGTGGCCGTGGCCGAAGGCGAGCCATAACCCTTCCTTGTCGGGGGCGGGGCCGATCACCGGCTTCATGTCAGGCAGGCAGGGCCGGGCGCCTTTCCAGGGCTGGCTGTCGCGACGCTTGCCCAGCGGGAACAGCTTGCGTGCCACCTTCTCGGCGGCGGCCAGCTGCTTGTACTGGGGCGGCGAGTCCAGGTTGGCAAGCTCGGCGCCGGTGGTCAGGCGAATCCCGGCGCGCATCGGTTCGAGCAGGAAGCCCTTCTCGGCGTCCATCACCCAGTGGTTGAGCTTGGCCTCTCCTTCGGCGGAGTAGTGCATGTGGTAGCCGCGCTTCACGAACAGCGGCACTTTCATGCCCAGTCTTCCCAGCAGCTCTCCGGCCCAGGGCCCCAGGGCCACCACCACCTGCTCCGCCTCCAGGGGGCCTTCGCTGGTATTGACTCGCCAGCCGCCATCCACCTGGAGCACGTCCTCGACGCTGGCCTTCATCACATGGCCGCCCTGTTCGGCAAAGCTGCGGGCGTAGGCCTGCACCAGGCCACCCGGGTCCGAGACCATCCAGGGCTGCGCCCAGTGGATCGCCCCGATCAGCCCCTTGCCCAGGTGCGGCTCCTTGGCGTAGAGCGCCTCGGCGTCCAGCACCTCGTACTCCACTCCGAAGCGCTCGTGGTTCTCCTGGGCTTCTTTCTGGCGCTCCTCGAACTCCTTGCGGGTGCGGTAAAGCTCCAGCCAGCCGCCCTTGCGCACCAGCGCCTCGGCGCCGGCGGCCTCGATCATCGGCGCGTGGGCATCCTGGCAGCGCATGATCAGCGACGCCCACTCGCGAACGATGCGCTCGTAGCGTTCGCCACTCGAGTTCAACCAGTAGTTCAGCAGCGGGCCCGCTGCGCTCATCATGCCGGTGGGGCGGTAGCGGATGTCCACCTCGCGGTTGGGCAGCACCCGCAGCAGGGTGCCGATATCACGGGGGAAGGCATAAGGGCGCACCGCCTCGCGCTGGATGATGCCGGCATTGCCGAAGGAGGTCTCGAGCCCCGGCTCGCGGCGGTCCACCAGCGTGACGTCATGGCCGCGACGCACCAGATGCCAGGCCACCGATACGCCGACCATGCCGGCACCAAGAACGATGATATTGCGGGCCATGAGAGTCTCCCTGCCGATGATTCGGAAGCTCCGCGGCGGGCAGAGCCTGTCATGTGCGGAGCTTATCAGCACTTGTCATAAAAACGGCGATGTGCCGATAATTAAGACGAAGTGGCTATATTGACATATTAATGCAGAATATTTGCCCGAATCTTTGGGGGTAAATGGAGCTTTTGATTATGGCTGACGCTTGGCCCTTCTCGCGTCATTGTCGGATAGTATAGGTGCTGCCTGACGGCCTCCATGGTCTGACCATGGACGGTGGGGCGGGTGCTTAAGCTGGTGGGGTCAACTGCCCCCGACTGCCCACCGCTCCGGCAGCTTGCTGCAGTTGCTTAGCAGCCGCTGCTGCAGCCTCTCCAGCAGCGTTTACTCGGTGCCTTGGTGTGTCTCTGCGCTCAGGGTGGCGAGGGTAGTGTCGATGGCTGCCGGCATGCGTTCGGCGAGTTCGAGGCCTTGCTTGATGAAGTAACGTGGCTGGAATCGCATCGAGCGTGCCAGCGCTTCGAGTTGCGAGCGTTCGATACGGTTGGGGCGAGCCTCACCATCAATGCGAAACGTGAAGCGGCGTGCGAGGCCGCTGTAGAGTCATGGAAATCCCATCTGATCCACCGCTTGCATATGTCTTGCATATGCATGGTGCGGCTACTATAGTGCCATATGTAAAGCATGTGCGTGGGGTGAGAGAAATGCGTACCGTGTCAATATTCAAGAATGGCAAGAATCAGGCAGTCCGACTGCCCGCCGACATGGCCTATGAAGGCATTGGGGAGCTGGAAATCACGAGGGAGGGAGATGTGATCACCCTTCGCCCTGTTCGGCCTTCCTGGGCGTCTCTGCATGACTTGCCGAAAGCTGACGACGACTTCCTGAAAGAACGGCCAACAGTCGTGGGCGATGAAGGTAGGTTCCATCTGTGACTACCTACATGCTCGATACATGCATCTGCTCATTCATCATGCGTGAGCACCCAGCATCGGTGATCCAGCGCTTGACCACTGAAGTTGAGAAGGGCAATCGGATAGTCGTTTCTGCCATCACCTACGCCGAGATGCGTTATGGTCAGCTCGGCAAGAAGGCATCAGCCAAGCACAAGATATTGGTCGATGAGTTCGTGAAGCGTCTTGATGCCGTATTGGCGTGGGATCAGCCAGCAGTGGATGCGACGGTGGAGGTCATGGGCGACCTGACCAGTGCTGGGACGCCCATCGGACCTAACGACACAGCGATAGCAGGACACGCAATTGCCTCTGGCTGTACGTTGGTGACCAACAACGTTCGTGAATTCGGCCGTGTTAAAGCCTTAGTTTACGAAGACTGGTGTCATTATTCATGACGGCTGCCACCCTTGCGCCGCACTACGACCTCGAGCCTCATCAGGCCCAGCACGTCCAACACCTTTTGCAGTTGCAGGGTCGGTTTGCCGCGCTCCAGGCGACGATGAAGCGGTTGCCGGTGCCGGCCGTTGCTTTTACAGGCGGCGGCGGGGATGCTTTAGTAAGCATGTGCTGAACGTCACCGATATGACCCATTGAAGCTCGTGCAAGGAGCACGCTATGCCGCTGGAACTGTGGCTTTCCTTCTGTTTGGCCTCGCTGTTGATCATCGTTTCGCCCGGCCCCGCCGTGGCCCTGCTGGTCACTACCGGGATCAACCGAGGGCGACGCGCTGCCCTAGCCATGCTGCCTGGTTTCTTCCTGGGGGATTTGCTGGCCATGACCCTGTCGTTTGCCGGGGTCGGTGCGCTGCTGATGGCCTCCGCCGAGCTGTTCCAGCTCTTCAAATGGCTCGGGGCCGCCTATCTGCTTTATCTAGGCATCAAGATGTGGCGCGAGGCCGGCCAACTGGGCGAACTGCAGCCTACAGGCACGGATATTCGTCTCGGTACCGCCAAGGCGTTTCTGGTCACCGTGCTGAACCCCAAGAGCCTGGCCTTCTTCATGGCCTTCATGCCCCAGTTCGTGGCGCCCAGCCAGCCCCTGCTGCCGCAGTTGGTCATCCTATTCTCGACCTTCCTGGTCATCGGCGTGCTCAGCGATCTCGCCTTCACCTTCCTGGCCACCAGCGGCGGCCGGGTGCTGAGTGCTCGGTTGCGCCGCATCCTGCACCGCACCGGTGCCGGCAGCCTGATCGGGGCGAGTGCCCTGGTCGCTGCCATGCGGCGGCCTTGAGGGCATTCGCCAGGTTGAAGTGGTTATCGAACCCCCAGGTGACCATCAATCGTCGCTCCATCTTGCCGCGTTCTAGCTAAGTGGAGCGTGAGAAGCGCAGAGTATCGGTCTCAAGGTTGGCGCCCACGGCGCCGGAATCGAAGGCGTGATAAGGCCTTCCGAAATCCACGCCAGGCACCGCTAAACAGCTTGGCAAAGAGGCCTGCGCGCAACCGGGCATTGCGCTGCTCGATTTCGCGCATTTTCGGATCCGGGTTGTGGAAGGCCATGACTATCACCCCGCTGCTGTCGCAAGCACACTTGATGCATAGCACGGGGTTGCAGCGACTGTCGAGCCACGTGGCTGTAAGTGGGTAGATTGAGCATGTAGAGGGTGGCCATCGCGACCTGGCTGCGCCAGGGCTCCAAGAGGGGGAAGCAGGATGAGAACAGCAGGCGATGTGGTGCGCGAATTCTGGCGGCTGATGGCAACCAATGACTTTTACTCGGTCATGGCGGTGCTTGTGTCGGAATTCGTTCTCGAATGGCCGCAGTCCAACGAGCGCATCCGCGGCGCTGAGCGTTTCGCACGGATGAATGCCGAATACCCGGCCCATGGCCGTTGGCAGTTCACGCTGAATCGCGTCGTCGAGGGTGACGGTGAGGTGGTGACGGAAGTCGCCATCACCGATGGTGTCCAGTCGGCAACGGCGATCTCCTTTTTCACGGTAGAGAAGGGAAGGATTATCCGGCTGGTCGAATACTGGCCCGAGCCCTACTCGGCCCCCGTGGGCAGGGCACATCTCGTCGAGCCGATGCCATCACGGGCCTTCCGTGGCGCCGGGCAGCGCTGAACATGGCTTGTCGTCAAGTTAGTGCGGGTGCGGCAGGATTTCGTTGAACTCCAGCACATTCAGATCGGGGTCGCGGATGAAGCAGACATTGCGGCGTCCGTGGCCCATCATGACTGGCCCCTCGGTGATCTTGGTCCCTTCATGCGTCAGCCATGCCACCAGTTCGTCCATGCTCTCGACGATGAAGGCGGCATGGGTGTAGCCGGGCCGTTTGATCGGCGCGTCCAGCAGCACGTTGCCTTCCTCGGCAAGCTCGCCGTTGTAGATCAGGTGGATGCGCAGGCCTGACGGATGCACGAGGCCGCAGGCCTTGGCCTCGGGGGCAAACTCTCCGGGATCGCGCAGGAAACCGAGCTTGGCGTAGAAGGATTCCGCTGTGGCGAGATCGGTGACGCGGATGCCTATATGGTCGAGATGAAGCGTGTCAAAACGCATGGTAATGACTCCTTGAGGAAGTGGCCTGCTCAGACATTGAGTCCGGCGCGGGTGCGCTGGAAGGGGATGAAACCGGGGAGGCCTTCGATCTGGCGCAGCCAGGCCTGGACTCTGGGGTAGCCGGTGAGGTCGACGTTGCCCTCGGGGGCCCGTTCGATGTAGCTGTAGAGCGCGATGTCGGCGATGCTCGGCTCTGCCGTTGCGGCGATCCAGCGCTGGCCTTCCAGCGTCCGCTCCATGACGGCGAGCGTGGCGTGGGCGCGCTCGATCACCTCCTCGGGGCGGAAGGGTACACCGAATACGGTGATAAGCCGGGCGGCGCAGGCGCCATAGGCGACCTTGCCGGCCGCGACCGAGAGCCACCGCTGTACCCGCGCCTCGTTGGCGGGATCGGTCGGCAGCCAATGGGAAGAACCGATCTTCCTCGCCACATAGACGAGAATCGCCAGCGAGTCCGCGATGATGATGCCGTTGTCGTCGAGCACCGGTACTTCACCGAAGGCATTGAGCGCGAGAAATTCCGGTTGCTTGTGGGCGCCGGCCGCCAGATCGACCTCGATCAGTTCATGCTCGACTCCGGCAAGGGAGAGAAACAGGGCGGCGCGATGGGCGTGCCCTGAGAGAGCGTAATGGTAGAGCTTCATGACAATTGTCCTCCTGCAGACGAAGCCTCATTCTGTCTCTCGCTTGAAGGCGAGAGAATCCGTCAGAATCACACTTCATCATTGCGATAACCGATAATAATGCTCGGCGATGGACGAGCGATGGACAGGAGGCGCAATGGACAGGCTGCGAACGCTAAGGACCTTCATCTGCGTAGCGGAACAATCGAGCTTCGCCGAAGCGGGGCGGCGGATGAACATGTCGCCCACCACCGTGACACGGACCATCGCGGCGCTGGAGGCGAGCCTTGGCGTTCAGCTGTTGATGCGCACCACGCGCAGCGTTCGGCTGACCGAGGAGGGGGCACTGTTCCTGGAGCGATGCCGGGCAGGGCTTGCCGAGATCGACGGGGCGTTCGATATCGTCCGTGGTGGCCGCGCGACGCCGCGAGGCACCCTGACGGTGACGGCGCCGGTCATGTTCGGCCGGCTGCACGTGCTGCCGGTGGTGGTCGAGCTGCTGCGGCAGTATCCCGAGCTTCAGGTCAGGCTCCTGCTGCTGGATCGGGTGGTTCGCCTGGTCGATGAGGGCATCGACGTTGCCGTTCGCATCGCCGAGTTGCCGGACAGCTCGCTGCACATGCTGCAAGTCGGTCAGGTGCGGCGAGTGCTGAGTGCGAGCCCGGCCTATCTCGCCGCGCGTGGCAGGCCGACGTCGCTGACCGATCTTCGCGATCATGACCTGATCTGGATAGAGGATGAGGCCGGGCCGCATCGCGGGTGGGGCCTCGATGAGGTTCGGCGATCCGGAAGCCCCGCCAGACTGACAGTCAACCATATGGACGCGGCCATTGCCGCTGCGGTCGCCGGGCTCGGCGTGGTGCGAACGCTCTCCTACCAAGTCGCCGATGATGTCGCGGCAGGGAGGCTCGAGCATATCCTGAATGACGATGCCGCCCCGGCGCTGCCGATTTCCTTGCTGTTCCAGAGCGGTCGCAGAGATCATCCGAACGTGCGCGCCTTCATCGATGCCGCCAAGCAGCACTTGCAGGGGGTATCGCTGTAGCCGGTGCGGTGGCGATGTTAGACATCGGTTCACCAATGCTGTGGCTAGCTGTCCTCATTTTTCCGCACCTTAGGCGTGTTGCTTTAGTCTGCTTGGGCCGATTCGGCTGACCAACGCATTGATCGACCACCTGATAAGCCAGCCAGACGCGGTAATCGTAAACGTATCGTCCGGCCTTGCCTTCGTCCCGCTGAGCGCCACGCCAACCTACAGCGCCACCAAGGCGGCGCTTCACTCCTATTCGGTCTCCCTGCGCGAACAGCTCAAGGGCAAGGTCGAGATGCTCAACGCGCTGTGAGCGCGAGCGCATCTCAGTATCGGCCTACGCCACTCGCTTGCCGATGGCGCAAGGCCGCACAGTCCGGCGCTAGACCTCCCTGGTGGTCGGGGCTTGCGATCTCTGCGCCTGTCCATGACTTACAACCAAGGCCGAGAGATGGTGAAACGTGCCGAATTACTCAGAAAACCGGTACAGCGATCTATTTCGCTGACCCACATAGCCCATGGCAGCGGGGTTCCAACGCGAATACCAATGGCCTGTTGCGGCAGTACCCGCCCAAGGGCACAGACCTCTCGATCTACCGCCAGGAAGAGCTCGACGAGATCGCCAACTCACTGAATACACGGTCACGCAAAACACTGAACTGGCGACCGCCGCTGGAAGTCTACGCCGAAGTGCTCAAGAAGTCGGTCGCCGGCCCGAGCACACTTCAATAGCGTTGCTGGAACTTGAGATCACCCTCTTGCTGTCAGCAGAAGATAACTCCTATAACTCATTTTATCATGCGGAACCCTATGCCTACTTTATTGTCCTATTATTAACAAACACCAACGCCCTAAAGACCAGATGCGAAAGAGGCTCAATAAACCTAATCTTGAATTTTCTGAAAAGCACTTTCTTTCTTTTGTTTTTAACCAGTCCCAAGAAGCTAGGCAAAAACATATGATTATTATCAACGCAATAAACAGGCTTTGCCGTCAGCTCCATAATCTTTTTGGCTTGTCTAACATTGCTATCTATAAATAAAACAAGCTCGCTCTGATCCTTAAAATAGGCGGCTTTATGAGCACTATGCGCACTTAACCTCTGTCGCTCAGCTTTAGATGGCAGGTCAAGCATTATTAAGTTTTCATACTGAATTCCATTTTTCTTAAGCCATTCCTCTGTTTGAGGCCGATATTTTTCTAACCTGCTTGTCACCAATGAATGTATTCTACAGGAAGGAATGATGTGCGGTTTTGCGTTAGTCAAAAAACCCAAATATTTTTTCCCATCATCATTTTCATCTTCACTTGGATCAAGACAAAGTACGCCATCAATATCAACACAAGCCCGAGACAATATTCTGTGATGAAAAACATTCCATTCAAAAATTCTGGGTGCGGGCACATGCTCAAAATAAAAATCTATATCAGCTCGATTCTTCCTATCTGAATAGATAGCTACAGATGTAACACGTTCTCTTAGATCATTGGGCAATTTTTCTAAAATATAAGCCATAGACTCACCCGATAAAATGCTATCATCGACCAACAGAACTTTTCTTGCATCATGCGCAGTACAAAGCTTGTTTTTGACTTGCCGAGTGAGCCCATTTTTCAGTGGGCGGTTCTGAATGTATCCATCAATATCAATAACATTTAAGTTAGTGTACAGCCCAATCATGTAAGCAGGTATCATTCCGCTTCTTGGTATGCCTACTATCAAATCATATCCACCTGAATGAATCTTATACAGATGCTTCTTAATATCTTCTGACAGGTTGTAAAAAGACTTGTAATTTATCATGAAAGTTTTCCTTTTGAGCGAAATTACACAGCAATAATAAACAATGTGGAGTAAAGCTATGAGTAGACGATGGAAGTCATGGAGGCAATTGCATGAAAGGTGGCTTTGAAAATGAAATGATCGAAATGAAAGGCAGAAAATAACCGGTGACTATCCAAAGCGGACCAGCATAAAGGACTTGCGTAAGCATATGTTCTTGTATTCGCCATTTGTAGAAGTAACGGATCACCTTATGGGAGCGAGCCAGCCATTCCATCCGCGCCTCTTCGCAAGGCAGATAATGGCGCAGTGGGTAGCCGCGTTCGTGAATTTCGATGGCGCTGGTGGTCTCGGCGAGAAGCGTGTCACCGAGCTTTACCTGCACCCGGCGATTGTGAGGATGCAGTACAATGCGAGGCTTGACGGAGTCATTGGCCATGGTCCTTCCCTGCGCGTAAAGTTTGTGTGTTTGTTGTATTTATATTGCCATTTGTAACGATGCTAGCACAGAAGAGGGTTAGTTCCATGCTTTGGATCTTGAATTCAACCATAAGCGCAGCACCAGCGGTGTTTAGGGCTCCTAAACACTCCCAGGGACACCTGTGCCGGTGTCCGATAGCCGAGACGCTTTCGAGGACGGTCATTCAGTTTCCTCACCATTTGTCGCAACTCGGCAGTTGATCTGCCGGACATTGATGCCCATCATCTGACAGGCCTTGGCCAGCCGAGCACCGTCACGCTGGACGTCTTGCACCAGTGTCACGATGCGCTGGCGATCCGGGAGGCTGATCAGTCGTTCTCGTCGCTGTTCGTGCCCCAGATCAACTGTCAATGCTGATGAGAATCATTACAGTTTAAATAGGGTGGCTAATCGTCACTGTTTCCTTCACCCCTGCAGATACTGTCCTGGCAGCCGCTGTGCCAGAAACTCCATGAACAACCGGGTGCGCTGGGAAAGTATGGCCTGGCGATAATAGACAGCGTTGATGGGCTGGGTCTGGAACTCGACATGCTGAGGTAATACCTCGACCAACGCCCCTTTCCGGCGGAGGGAAAGCGTCATGAAGTCGGCGAGGCAGGCGATGCCTTCGCCAGCGGTCGTGAGTTCCAGCAGCGTGGTGCCGCTTGAGGCCGCCAGTGTCGGCGTGATGTGCAGATATTTGCCATCGGCGCGGCGTAGGGGCCAGCGGTTGAGATGGTCGAGCTGGCTGAAGCCAAGCAGGCTGTGATGCCCAAGCGCCTCGACGCTGTGCGGTACGCCGTGGCACTCGAGGTAGCGGGGGCTGGCCAGGATGCGCAGCGGACTTTGGCCCAGTGGCCGGGCATGGAGCGAGGAGTCCTCCAGTTCACCGATGCGGATGGCGAGGTCGACGCGCTGTTCGAGTAGGTCGACAAAGCGGTCGTGGGTGTCGAGCTCCAACGTGATGCCAGGATAGAGGGCGCGGAACTCGCCGATCACCGGTGCGATGACGAACTGCATGAAGCTCGGGGCGGCATTGATCCTGAGCCTACCCTGCGGCTGGTCGTGACGGTCGAGGATCGACTCCTCCGCCATTTCCACGGCGGAAAGAATATGGCGGCAGTGGCCAAGAAACGTCTCGCCCTCCTCGGTGAGTTCCAAGCGGCGCGTGGTCCGGCGCAGCAAGGTCGCGCCGAGCTTCCGCTCCAGACGGTTGAGCGCACGGCTGACGCCGGAGACGGTGATGCCGAGCCGTTCTGCGGCACCGGTGATCGAGCCACAGTCGACCACGGTGACAAACGCTTGCTGCTCTTCGAGGGTGCTTTTCATAGTCTCTTCATGCGGATTTGCACTGTTTTAGATGCGGGATTAAATAGGCACTGTTGATTTTAAGTCAAAAGTGTCTTGTTCTGATCTCGGTTTTTCTTCTTCTTCTCGACTCCCACAATACGTCTCACCGGATCCCTGCCTATGACGTGAGGGCAGGCCATGACGACTATTCAAGAGGTTTGATGAATGAGGATTCTGCTGATCAATGGCGGCAAGGCGTTTGCTCACTCTGGTGGTGAGCTCAACAATACCCTTCACGGTGTTGCACTCGAAACCCTGAGTGAGCTGGGCCACGAGGTGCGTGAGACGGTGATCGAGCGTGGTTACGATGCAGAGGCAGAGGTGCAGCGTTATATATGGGCCGAAGCGATTATCTATCAGATGCCAGGCTGGTGGATGGGCGCCCCCTGGACCGTCAAGCGCTACATCGATGAGGTTTTTACCGCTGGGCACGGTTCGCTCTATGCCAGCGATGGGCGTTCGCGCCAAGACCCGACCAAGCAGTACGGTAGTGGTGGTTTGCTGCAGGGGCGGCGCTACATGCTTTCGCTCACCTGGAACGCGCCGCTGGAAGCCTTCGAGGAGGCGGGCAACTTCTTCGAGGGGCGTGGCGTGGATGGCGTCTACTTCCCGTTTCACAAGTCCCAGGCGTTCGTGGGCTTGGCAGCACTGCCCACGTTCATTGCCACCGATGTGATCAAGGCACCTGAGGTACAGCGCGACAAGATCGCTTACCGTAAGCACCTGATGCGGCTCTTTGGCTAGGCAAGACGATTCACGCTTCGCGACTGCATACCCGCGCTTCCACTCGTTGGTATCGGTAAGCCCAATACAACCCGACTGTCAGGTAGCATGGGGGTGGGTTATCGCAATCGGAAGGCACGTATGAAGCGAAGTGGAACATGGCGCCTGTGGATCGTATTGGCAGTGGCATTCACGTTCTCGAGCCTGTGCATGGCGCAAATGCCGCAGGGCGGAGGCGGTGGCGAGAGCCAAGGCGAAAGCGAAGAGAGGTTGTGGTTCGCCGTCGATTCACTGAATGCCGGACTGGACGACCCCCCCGAGGCGGTCCAGCGCCTTTCGCCACGCGAGGCGATCCGCAGTTTCCTTTCGCTTACCGAAGAGGAGGAGTTCGCGGCGGCGGCGCATGTGCTCAACCTCTCCGACCTGACCGATGCCGAGCAGCAAGCGCGAGGGGCGCAACTTGCCATGCAGTTGGCGGCGGTTCTCAGGCGTGGCGAGTGGCTCAACGTGTCCAACCTTTCGGGGCGCCAGGATGCCGCCATCGAGGACCCCTCAGGGGAGCATCCCCTGACGGGAGAGCCGCGCCGGAATATCCAGTTGGCCTCGCTCGAGGCCGATGGCGAAGCCTATGATATTCGGCTGGGTCGTTACCGGGAGGGCGACGAGGAGCCGGTCTGGCTGATCACGCCGGACAGCGTTGCATCGCTTCCCGTGCTTTACGAGGAGTACGGCCCCTCATTGTTGGAGGAGTACATCCCGAAGCGCTTCAAGTCGTCGTTCGGGATGCTCGAGATATGGGAGTGGATCGCCATTCCGGCTTTCCTGCTGGCGATTGGCCTGGTGGGGTGGGGGGTCTACAGCCTGGTCGGCTTGACGGCACACTGGTTCCCGTCGGGTTCGCCAAGCATCTTCGCCAGTCGTATCAGGGGCCCCATGGCGCTGCTCGTCATGTCGCTCGTGGCCCAGGTACTGCTCGACTACGTGGTCTCCTTCACGGCGGTGGCCACCACGTTCATTCGCGTGCTGCTGATCACTATCATGGCCTGGGGGGGCGGAACGATCGCGCTGCGTCTCGTCGACACCATCATGCTGAGGATGATGCGGCGCCTGGTGGGCGGGATCGACGATACCAAGCCCAAGGACGAGCGCAAGTTGCTGACATCGCTCTATGCGTTGCGTCGGCTGATCATCCTGGTCACGGTGATCGCCGTTTCGGTCTATGTGCTTAGCCAGATCCAGCTCTTCGAGACGCTGGGGCTGTCGCTGCTGGCCTCGGCCAGCGTGATTGCCGTGCTGGTGGGTATTGCCGGCCAAGCGGTGCTTGGCAACATCCTCTCATCGTTTCAGCTGTCGCTGGCCAAGCCGATCCGTATCGGCGACCTGGTGATGTTCGAGGGCCAGTGGTGCTATGTCGAGGGTATCTTCTATACGTTCATTCGCTTGAGGGTGTGGGACGAGCGGCGCTTGATCGTGCCGGTAACGTACTTTGTCTCCAAGCCCTTCGAGAACCTGTCGGTGAAGAGCGCCAAGATGTACAGGACGCTGGAGATGAAGCTTCATTTGAGCGCCGACATACAGCAGATCAGGGAGAAATTCCTGGCGTTCGCCAAGGAGGAGGACAACGTCGTCGAGCATCACAAATTGTGCTGCTACGTAACTGCGCAGAGCGAGACGTCCCAGACGGTCTCCTGCTACCTGATGGCGTCCGACCCCTTCGCCGGCTGGGTCGCGGAAATGAATATCCGCGAGAGGCTGATGGCCTTCATCCGGGAGAATCACCCCGAGTGGTGGCCGCGAGACGTGGTAGTCATCAGCCATCATGATATCGCCAAGGACAAACGGTCAGGCAACCGCCAGACAGCAGTGCAGGAGGGGGCCGGCGACAGGTCGGCTGAATAAGGATAATCATCGGCCATCGACCGGTAGGTGACCAATGCGATCAATGGTGCAACGCCGGCTCGAAGAACGACACTTAACACGCTATCTTTTAGCTACCGAGTATGTTCCGCAGCACTAGCCGGGCCGCGCCATCCTCATGCTTTCAGGAGTTGTTTATGAGCCAGGAAAACGCGTACGTGCCGCCTCGAGTATGGAAATGGGAGAAGGAGAGTGGTGGCAAGTTCGCCAGCATCAACCGGCCCATTGCCGGCCCCACCCACGACAAGGCATTGCCGGTCGGCAAGCACCCGTTACAGCTCTACTCGCTTGCCACGCCCAACGGGGTCAAGGTGACGGTGATGCTCGAGGAATTGCTGGCGCTGGGTCACCAGGCGGCCGAATACGACGCCTGGCTGATCAACATCGGCGAGGGCGATCAGTTCGGCAGCGGCTTCGTCGAGGTTAATCCGAACTCCAAGATTCCCGCCTTGATGGACCACCGCTCCACGCCGCCCACCCGCGTGTTCGAGTCGGGCGCGATCCTGTTCTACCTGGCCGAGAAGTTCGGCGAGTTCTTGCCGCGCGATCCCGCCAAACGTGCGGAGACGCTGAATTGGCTGTTCTGGCAGATGGGCAGTGGGCCATTGCTTGGCGGTGGCTTCGGTCACTTCTACGCCTATGCGCCGGTCAAGATCGAATATGCCATCGACCGTTACGCCATGGAGGCCAAGCGTCAGCTCGACGTGCTCAACCGGCGTCTGGCAGAGTCGTCCTATCTCGGCGGTGACGAATACACCATCGCCGACATGGCGGCCTGGCCCTGGTACGGCCAGTTGGTGCTTGGGCAGTTGTATGAGGCCGCCGAGTTCCTGCAGGTACAGGAGTACGAGCATGTCCTGCGCTGGGCCAGGAAGATCGAAGCGCGTCCGGCAGTGAAGCGTGGGTGCATGGTCAACCGTAGCTTCGGCGATCCCGGTGGACAGCTACATGAGCGCCACGACGCCAGCGACTTCGAGACCCGCACGCAGGACAAGCTAGACAAAACGCGTTAAGGCAGAAGGGCCAAACATAGATGCCGGCTCCAAGGCCGGCATGCTTCGCTTCTGATATGGCTACTATCAATTTACCTGCGTCACCATTACCGGCACCGTGCCTCGATTGATCATGCCGAGCTTGCGTGCAGCGCGCTTGGAGAGGTCGATGATGCGCCCTTGGACGTAGGGACCGCGATCGTTGATCAGTACTTCCACTTCCTGGCCGGTATCCGGGCGGGTGACGAGCACCATGGTACCCAGCGGCAGCGAGGGGTGAGCGGCCGTCAGCGCCTGCTGGTCGAAAGGCTCGCCACTAGCGGTGGCGGCACCTTGGAAAGCATCGCTGTAGAAGGAGGCGATGCCTTGCTCGGTATCGTCTGCCTGAGCATGCGCGATCGCATGGCCAGAGGCCAGCAGACCCCCTGCCAATGCGCAGGCGATAAGAAGTTGGGAAAATCTTCCCATGATATTTCCTCAAGGTTCTCGTGTAGCAGTGTTCAGCATCCATTGATGCAATGAGGGCCATAGGACAAGGGAGAATAATAGCCGGCGTAGCGGGATGTGGCAACCAAAGCGGCGTTTGACGGAATTCGCTGCAATATTTTTGTCAATCGCGTCATTAGGGCGAAAATGGTTTGCTTGGTGCATAATGATCAATGATCTAGATTTACCGTCATGACGACGATGCTATGCATATATCAGGAGCGCCATGCCATGGATGACGAGAAGCACAAGCAGATACTGATCGAGAAGTACCTGAGCGCCTACAATTCGTTCGATATCGATAGGATGCTTGCCACGCTGCATGACGAGATCGAATTCAGGAATGTCTCGGGCGGCGTCATAAATGCACATGCATCGGGTAAGGAGCAGTTTCGTCGCCTGGCGGAACATGGCAAGACGCTGTTCCTCTCGCGTCAGCTCACCGTGCGCGGCTACGATCTCGAAGCGGAACCCGCGACCGTCAATATCCACTTCCGGGGCTCGCTGGCCTTCGATATTCCCGAGGGTGCCAGCAAAGGAGAGACAATGGAGATGGAGGGGCGCTCCGAATTCTCATTCCAGGATGGGCTGATTCGCAAGATCGTCGATATCAGCTGATTCAGCGCGGGCAACGATACTGACAACGACGCCGGCCACTTGGCCGGCGTTATGATATGCAGGTGTCGTGGTCGGGCTCAGGCGCGGTGGGATAGCTTGCGATGAGCGTCATCCATCGAAGCGATCAGGCGTATCCGTGAAACGACTTCGGTTCTGTTGCGGCCATTGGCCTTGGCGGCATATAGCCCCTCATCGGCCTGTTTGATCAGCGTATGAGCATTGGCATGGCGTACCGGCAGCATCGAGGTGACACCAATGCTGACAGTCACATGATTTGCCACGGGGGAGGCGGGAAATGCGCAGGCACGTTCGGCCAACAGATCATGAATGCGCTGAGCCATGTGCGTTGCGCCTTCCAGTTCTGTGCGAGGCAGCAGGATGGCCATCTCCTCTCCGCCATAACGCGCCACTAGATCGCCTGGCCGGGCAGCTGCTTCTTTTAAGGTGGAGGCGATGTGACGTAGGCATTCATCACCTTCCAGATGGCCATAGGTGTCGTTGAATACCTTGAAGTTGTCGACGTCGATCAGCAGCAGGCTCAGCGGTTGCCGTTCGCGAGCCGCACGGCGCCACTCAAGCTTGAGCACCCGTTCGAATTCGCGGCGGTTGGCAATGCCTAGCAGACCATCACTGGTGGCCTGGCGATGGAGCTTGTCGTTTAGTGCTTCGAGCTGCTTCTGCTTGTTCTTGAGTTGCTGTTCGCGTTCTTGGTAGGCATTGCGCATGGGGCGCACGATCAAGGTGATCGTGAGAGCGATACCGCCGATAAAGGCGAGAAGGATCAGGCTGCTGCGAGGGAGGCCCGGAGGGAGTTCGATCAGAGACTCGATGACGCCGAGAGAGAGGGAAGTGGCTGCTGGCTCGAGGCTCCAGGCAAGCACTGCGGCAAGCGCGACGGCCGTGAGGCTGAGGCTGATGACCAAGGGTTGCTTAGGTTTCATATGCATGTTGGGCGTCTCGTTCCAGGATCCGTCCTGGCAGTGCTGAGTAGTAGAGGTACAAAGCTGACGCATTTGGCTTGCCATTTTTTCCCGGAGGATGCGTAGGCAGCCGCAAAAAATGAGGCCGCAAAGCGGCCCAAGGTACGCAGGGAACTGAAGGGTCTTGCCAGCTGGCCGCTACCGAGTAGCCGCCAGCATAAAATGAGGGGAGGCGTCCTTGCCGAAATCCTTCCATCAACCGCCACTCCTTGGCGAACAAGAGCCTCCTTATACTGGGAGAGCCTATGGCTAAACATCTACTCTTCCCAGTTGTACTTTACTAGTGCGATAAGTGGGCCAGAGAAGATTTCGCTAAACAAAAACAATGAGATGAAGCGTAGACCAGAAGGCGCAAGGTGTAAAATAGAATAGGTGAAGGTATTAATTGTTTCTTTATGGCGACGCTTTTCTGACATTCCTTAAATAATAATTAAAAATCAATGATTTGATGTGTCTCCAAATGGGCACATGACGTAAACTTGCAGTGCAACCGCATTGTGACGGCAAGTGCGAATTCGTCACTCTTGCGCGTATTATTGTCAGTTGGCAAATAAAATCGGTGCTTATTATTGGTTCATGTAATTCAAAGGTGATTTGACTAACCAAAAGCTGTCGCCCGAAAACTGTCGCGTCCGATCAGGACCGTATGCCAACCTGCCAATGCGGCGTGATCGGCTGCCCAATCGAATTCCGGCAAGCGGAAGGAGAGATACTCGAGCGCTACGCCAACGACAATATCGCCAAGGGTGAGTCTCGGGGGCTTGGGAGGCGCCTCGTTCATCGTATCTTCGAGTCGTTGCAGGATGCGGGGAATCGCCCACAGACGGCGCTGCCCGAGATTGCTGGCATCGACCTCAGGGCCGTTATGCTTACGGGCGATGACAGTATTGAACGCGGCTTCCATCAGCCCTTGGCCAAGGCCGGCCAGGCTGAGCACACGGCCCAGTCGGGTAGGGGGCAGCAGTGATTCCCCTTCGCCTGTAGCGTCCAGGTACTGGGCAATCAGCAGGGCTTCGCTAAGTGCCGTCCCCTCATCGGTTACCAAGGTAGGCACCCGGCCCACCGGATTGGCAGCAAGCAGAGATGCATCGTCTGACCAAGGATCGCACCAGCAGAGCGTGACGGCCTCGGCGAGTCCCTTTTCCATGGCGACGATACGCGCGACACGAGCAAAGGGCGAGGTGGCGTTCAGGTAGAGCTGCATGATGTGTGGCTCCTAGGCAAGGATGGTAAATTGCCGATGCTACGCAAGTGGGCGTGACTCGGCCGTGGCGCCGATGTTGCGGCTGAACAGGAGCAGTAGGCACCCCACGGCAAGCATGGAGCTGCCAATGCCGAAGAGCGGATGGTAGGTGCCGGTCGTGGCATAGAGTGCCGACATGCCGTAACCGGAAGCTGCCTGAGCGGCGGCGAAGGTGGCCGTGGCGTAACCCCATAGGCGCTTGTGCGCACGTGGCCCCACCAGCTCCGCCAGGCGGCCCGACGTCAAAGCGACGATGCCGGGAATCATGGCGCCCACCACCAGCGACGAGATCGACCGGCTGACGAGAGAGAGCGAGATCAGGGGGATCGCGACAGCCAGGGCCTTGGCCAGGAAGGCCAGCGCCAGGCCGGTATGCCACCCCAGTCGTTTCGCCACCAGGCCAGCCAGCAGCGGCCCTACTACTGCGCCAATTCCGAACATGGCCCATTGCAGAGAGGCGGCCTCATGGCCCAATTCGGCTTCTCGGGTCAGGTAATCGACCCAGAATACCGTATGTGGCACGAAGCCTGCCGCATCGAGGCCATAAGCGGCGATCACCATGATCACGACCAGTGCGCCAAGCTGACGGGTGTCTCCACCTTCCCTCAATGAGGGGAGTCCGGCTGGCTTGTCAAGCCGGGTGACGCCTCGATCGCAGATTCCCCCCGCTAGCAGTGAAACCCCTCCCAGCGCCAACCAGGTGACGGCCAGGGGATACTCGAGCAGCAGCGGCACCACGGTCGCCGCAATCAAGGCCCCCAGACCTATACCACTGAAGACTAGGGCGCCCACGGAGGCCTTGCGCTCGGGCACGGTGGCCGCCAGGGCCATGGAGGGACCAACCACCATTAGAATTGCGCCGGCAACGCCTGAGACCAGACGCCAGATGAAGAACCAAGCGAAGGGCGCTGGACTTGCACAGAGCAGAAAGCTCAGCCCGATGGCAGCGAAGGCGCCTGCCAGCACCCAGCGGGGGCGGAAGTGCTCCGATAGCCTGTGGGCGGTAAGGGCGCCGATGAAGTAGCCCAGCAGGTTGGCGGCGCCCAGATAAGCGGCTTGCGAAGCCGTGAACCAGCCCTGCTCGATCAATGCCGGCAGCAGCGGTGTATAGGCGAAGCGCGCTATCCCGATGCCGGCAAGTGTGGCCATGATGCCGGTCAGCAGCGCGGGCAGATCGTGCTTATGCAGCATGAAGCATCGCTGGTAAGCGGAAATGCACCATAGGTCTCTTGCCCTAGTGTTTGATGATCACGTAAAAGGCATGAATGATTCCCGGAATGAAGCCCAGCATGGTCAACAGGATGTTCAACCAGAAGTGGCCTTTTAATCCGACTTCCAGAAAAACGCCAACTGGCGGAAGAATGATGGCGAAGATCATCTTGATGGGGTCTGTTGCGGTAAGCGCCATGATGGCTCCTCAGAGTCGATTCGGTGAGTGCCTTCAGTTTAGGTCGTGATGCGAAACAGGCCAGCACCGAATGGCACCGAGTCGCCGTAACAAGTGTTCAACTATTGTCCCGACACGACCCACCATTGGGCGGGCCGTGTGTGACAGGGATGGAACGTCAGAACTGATAATCTTCCTCGAAGAGATTGGCCCTGGCGTCGCGCATGACATCCTCACAGGCAGCTTGATGGGCGAGCTGGGTGAGCAGGCTCTGGGTCACTTCAAAGCCCTTGCCCAGGCAGGTGTCGACCTCCTGACGGCTGACTTGGGGCATTACGTTGCAATCGATCTTGATCGTTCTTCCGCCACTATCCAGCTTGTCGGCTAGCGCACGCATGCGCCAGGCAAGTCGCGATTGCCAGCTAGCTGATTCTTCCACGCCTTCGTTTACGCTAAACGTGCAGTGCCATTCAGGTTTGTATACCTTCATGAGAACCTCCTGGGCTGGTCTGGTAGGAATGTTCGATCGTGGTTTCTGCTCCGTATTGGCAACTGTTGCAGAATCATCATACAGGCTTTCGGCTGCCGGGATAGAGTGGCAACATGGCCCGCCAAAGCGATTGGTTAAAGTAAATCGTCCCCCTGCCGAAGGATGTCATGAGGAATAAGAGAAAAACATTCAGCAGGGGGGCGGATGCGGTTATCGATTGATCGGCACGGTGGCAAGCGCGTAGGGCGGTGGCTGCTGATCGTGGCGCTTGGCTTGCTCTCCTCCAGCTGCGCAATGATGGCGCCTGCGCCACCGCAGGATCAGAGCAACATCTGCGAGATCTTTCGCGAGCAGCCCTCCTGGTATGACTACGCCCGCGCGTCGCAGGAAGCGTGGGGCACGCCCATTGCGACGCAGATGTCGTTCATTCAGCAGGAGTCCTCGTTTCGCAGCCATGTCCGACCCGACCGCAAGCGAATCCTATGGATATTCCCCGGTCCGCGTCACTCATCGGCACGGGGTTATGCCCAGGCGCAGGATCCGGTCTGGGGCGAGTACCAGGCCGATGCCGGGCGTCTCTTTGCCCGCCGCACCCATATGAAACACGCCACCGACTTCGTCGGCTGGTATAACGCACGCACGCACCGGCAGCTTGGCATTTCGCTCTACAATCCCGAGCATCTCTACCTTGCCTATCATGAGGGAGCCGGTGGCTACCGCCGCGGCACCTACCGAAGCAAGCCCCACGTCATGCAGGCCGCAAGCCAGGTGAGTTCGCGGGCCAGCCGCTACCAGTCGCAGCTGGCCTCCTGCGAGTCCGAATTCCGCTGCCGCCACTTCTACCAGATCTGGCCCTTCTGCCGAGCGTAAGGGAGGACGAAGGGGCGACGCAGAGCAGGGTTCAGCGGCGGAAGGACTCTGCCAGTTGCTGGCGCCGATACTCGCCCTGGCGCTCGAACATCCAGCCGGGGTACTCCGCGGGCAGGGCGCTTACGCGGTCGAGTTCGGCAAGCTCATCGCCACTTAGCGTGATGTTGATAGCGGCGATATTGTCGTCGAGTTGGTCGGTGCGCTTGGCGCCGATGATCACGCTGGTCACGGCCCGCTGATGCAGCAGCCAGGCCAGGGCGATCTGGGCGACGGAGACGCCGTGCGCCTCGGCGATTCTACGCATTGCGTCGATGGCGTCATAGGCGCGTTCGATGTCCACCGGTGGGAAATCGAAGCTGGTACGGCGGCTGCCGGCCTCGGCCTGGCCGTCGCGGCTGTATTTACCGCTAAGCAGGCCACCCGCCAGTGGGCTCCATACCATCAAGCCAACGTTCTCGCTCTCGAGCATGGGAATGAGTTCGCGCTCCAGATCACGACCGGCCAGGGTGTAGTACGCCTGGAGCGATTCGAAGCGGGCCAGGTTCTGGCGCTCGGCAATGCCTTGCGCCTTCATGATCTGCCACGCCGCCCAGTTGGAGACGCCGATATAACGCACATGGCCATGCTGTACCAGTACGTCCAGGGCGCGCATGGTCTCCTCGATCGGGGTGGCCGGATCGAAGCCATGGATCTGGTAGAGATCGATATGGTCGAGTTGCAGCCGCTTCAGGCTGGCCTTCACCGCCTCCATGATGTGGTAACGCGATGTGCCTCGTGAATTGACGCCCCGGCTGCCGGTCTCGCCAAAGGCCTTGGTCGCGACCACGACCTCGTCGCGGGGCACCTTGAGATTCTTCAGTGCCTGGCCGGTGATGACTTCCGACTGCCCCAGGGAGTAGACGTCGGCGGTATCGATGAAATTGATGCCCGAATCTAGGGCCCTGCCGATCAGTTTGTCGGCGTCGCCCTGTTGCAGATCACCGATCTGGCCCCACAGTTCGCCTTCGCCACCGAAGGTCATGGTGCCAAGGCAGAGTTCGGAGACGAACAGACCGGTATTGCCGAATTTTCTGTAACGCATGGAAGACTCCTGCTGGGTACGATGGGCGATATGCAAGTATGGTTCACCGTAGCGGAGCCGCTAGCATGATCCTGTCGGGAATCTGCCTATTCCTCTTGAAAGTCAATCGAGCGCTACCTTTTCCAATCTCGCCGTAAGGCGCTCCAGTAACTGTCCGCCATGGCGCCAGAAGTGCCAATGGAGCGGGACGCTCAGTTGTTTACCGGGGGCTAGGCTCGCCAGGGTGCCTTGCGCCAGCTGCGCTTGCACTTGCCGGGTCGGCATCATGCCGTAGCCGATGCCTGCTTCCGCCAGCCGCACGAAGCCCTCCGAGGAGGGGCAAAGGTGATAAGGGAAGCTCCCGCGATAGCCGCATTGGGCCAGGAAGCGATGCTGCAGCTGATCGTGAGGGCCGAACACGATGGCCGGCGCCGAGCCAAACGCCCGCTCGGTGGGGCCATCGGGAAAATGGCGCGAGATATAGTCCGGCGAGGCGAGCGGCTGATAGACCATGTGCCCGATTGCGATGCATCGGGCGCCAGCGATGGCTTGGTCGCTACTGCACAGGCAAGCCGCGACATCGCCATCGCGCAAGCGCTTTAGACCCACGTCCTGATCCTCGATGACCATGTCCAGTAGTACCCCTTCCGAGCGGCACAGCTCGCCGATCGCCGCCGCCCACCAGGTGCCTAGGCTGTCGGCATTCAGGGCGATGCGCAGCCTTGGTGTGGTCGCCACCAAGGAGGGCAGGGCATCGCGAAGATCCCACTCCAGCAGCTGCACCTGTTGAAAGTGGTTGAGCAACCGCTGCCCGGTCGGGGTGGCCTGAAGGGTCGGATGACGCACCAAGACCGACTGGCCGATTCGCCCTTCTAGCAAGCGGATGCGCTGTGACACCGCCGACTGCGTCAGCCCCAATGCTGCGCCGGCGCGCTCGAAGCCATCGTGCTCGATCACCGTGGCTAGCGCCTCGAGAAGCTTGTAGTCCAGCATAAGCAGTTTTAATGCACCATTAGCAGGATGAATTTTTAGTATATATATGGTCCGTTATACTTGCCGCTTCACACAGGAGCGAACCATGTTGACGAGTTACCTCACCGGGCTGCTGGTTTGTGGCGGCATTATTGTCGCGATTGGTGCTCAGAATACTTATGTGTTGGGCCAGGCAATCCGTCGCGAGCACCAGTGGTGGTCGGCGTGCCTATGCATGTGTACGGATATCCTGCTGTTCACCATGGGGATGCTGGGAGTGAGCGCCGCGCTGATGGCCTTGCCCGAAGCGGTCGAGGTACTGCGCTGGGTGGGGGTGCTGTTTCTGGGCTGGCTGGCGGTTCAGGCGTTCAAGCGCGCTTTCACGGGGGCGCACGGGCTGGCGGCTCAACGAAGAGAACGACGCAGCTTGAAGGCGGTGGTGGTGACGACACTTGCGGTGACGCTGCTGAATCCTCATGTCTATCTGGACACGCTCTTGCTGATTCCTGCCATAGGTGCCCAGCAGGAGAGCCCCACCGTTTTCCTGGCCGGCGCGGGGAGTGCTTCCGTCCTATGGTTCGCACTACTGGCTTGGGGGGGAGCGACCTTGGCTCCATGGCTCTCCAAGCCGGCCGTATGGCGGATGATCGATGGCTTGATCGGCACGATGATGGCCATGATCGCCCTCCAGCTTGCGATCAATGGCGTCTAGATCGACCATTAGGGCTTTGATACAGGGAGATGAGCATGCCTATCGTAACTATTCAGCAGTTTCCGCGTTCGGTCGAACAGAAGCGTGAGCTGGCCAGGCGTATCACTGAAGCGTTCGTCGAGGTCTATGGTGCCAATGCAGATAGCGTGCAGCTCTTCTTCAATGAGATCGACGGCAAGAACTGGGCCAAGGGTGGCACCATGGGCTGTGACAATGATCGCGATAGCGGTAGCGCTAGCCAAGGATAGCGTTTTGGATGGCTTGCTTGAGCGATCTCGAGGCATGGCTGTGGCTGCGCATGCATAAAATTGGTGTCGTTAATATCAGTCGGTTTTGTAAGTCAGTGTTGCAATTTTTTTCTGATGTTTTTTATGATTTTTATGTCTTGTGTATTCAAATGCAGCGCGTGTAATTACAGGTATTGATGTTGGCCCATATTATCTTGGGATAGCAAGTCGGACATTGACAACCTGCCTATGCGAACTATCGTTCGAGTATGAGGCCCTAGATTGTAAGGGCAGGCGCCAACGGAATTACGCGCCTTGGTTAAAAGTCATGTCAAAACATGGAGGTAACAGCATGGTGGGTTCAGATAATCAGACCGGCACAGGCGCATCATCCTCATCCCATGGCGGCACCATGGGCAGTGAGGAGATCAAGAGAGAAGCCCAAGGGCAGGCGCACGAGTTGAAGGACGAGGCGCGGGACACGGTCGAAGAAGTCGCCGGCGCAGCGCGACAGCAGGCTGAGAACATGTTCAATAGCCAGAAAGAGGCGGCGGTGGAGCAGACCAGCAAGCTTTCCAGCGTGTTTCAGAAGATGGCCGATGAGTTCGACAATCAGGATCAATCCTACTTTTCTGGCTACGCCAGAAACATGGCCAACTGTGTCGATCACGTCTCTCAACAACTTCGTGAAAAGGATATTCAGAGTCTGGTTAATGACGCTCAGCAATACAGTCGTCGTGAACCGGTACTATTCATGGGCGGAGCGATTGCGGCGGGTTTCTTTATATCCCGCTTTCTGCGCAGCTCCGGTAAGCGGAGTGGCACGACTGACAGCAGTTACGATGATGCGCCGCAATACTGAGTCGAGGTGCTAATTCGGCAGAGTTAGAGGCTTCATTGTTAATAGGTTAATTCCCTTCGTTTCTAACAGCCAGGGAGGCTAAATAGCATGGATGCAGATAACCGCTCTACAACGGAAAACTCCTCCATCGGATCACTTCTCTCAAGCCTGACCCGCGAGATGACGTCACTTGTGCGCAAGGAAACGGAACTTGCGAAAGTGGAGATGTCCGAGAAGACTAGCCAGGCCATGGGTGGCATTGCAGCCATCGCGACGGCGGGCGCTGTGCTCTTGTGCGGTTTTCTCGTGCTGCTCGCAGCAGCGGTGTTCGCCCTCGACGAGGCGCTTAATACGCCTTGGCTGTCAGCCCTGATCGTTGGCGGTGTCGTCGCCATCATTGGTTTCATCATGCTTCAGAGCGGACGCAAGAAGCTGCAGAGCCAGAACCTGATGCCAAACAGGACCATGGCCAGCTTGCAGCGCGACAAGGATTTCGCCAAGCAGCATGAAGAAATAGCCAAGGAGGAGCTGAAATGAGCGAGCACCGCGATCAGCGCAAATCGGAAGAGATCGAGAGCGAAATTCATGAGACGCGTGCGCGTCTCGATCATACCCTGCATGAAATCGAGGAGCGCTTCTCTCCTCAGCAGTTGATGAACGCGGGTTACGACTACCTGCGCCATGGCGGTGCCAATGAGTTCATCGCCAACCTTGGCGATGCCATCAAACGCAATCCTGTGCCGTTCATGCTCACTAGCGCTGGGCTGGGCTGGCTGATACTGGCACAGCGCAAACCTACGCACCATGACGATGGCCGCTCAAGAATGCGAACCAATGCGGGATACAATGATGCCAGCAGAGGTTCGCATAATCATGTCAGTGGCGCGTCACCAAGTCCGGGAGTTCCACCCACACACACTACACATGCGTCTTCCACCCACACGCATTCCGACAGCATGACGGGCGCCGGCACCACCACCTATGGGACCGATCCCGCTTCCGTGGGGGCCTCTGCCACCACGTCGCAGGCCACCCCTTCAGTGGGGAGCACGCCGCCTGCCGGGAGCGCCAGTGGCTCGGCATCGGACAAGAGTCGGATGGATGCCGTTAAGAGCAAGGCGCAGCACATCACGGACAGCGTGAAGGGAACAGCACAGCACATGGGGGAGAGTATGCGAGATACCACATCACATATGCGCGATAGCGCATCGCACCTGCGCAATAGCAACCACTCGATGCACGATTCGATGCATGACATATCGCATCGCGCCAAGCACGCGGGTAGCCAGGCGGGAGGCTTCATCCAAGATCATCCCTTCGTTGCGGGTGCTTTGGGCCTTGCCATCGGTGCGGCTCTAGGTGGCATGTTCCCGGCGACGCGGGTCGAGAACAAGTATCTGGGCGAGTATCGCGACCGGGCAATGCACAAGGCGTCGGAAGCGGGTCATGAACAGGCGGAAAAGGCACAAGCCGCCGCCCAGGAGAAGGTCGGCGAGGCCCGCGAGAAAATCGAAGAGGCTCGTGACAAGATTCATGACAAGGCCGAGGAGGCCCAGTCCGGACAGTCGGATGTGCCATCCGCCAAATCCGGCTCCACCTCGACAGGGGCCACGGCGCCGGTCACCAAGGAGGAGACCACGCCTGGCGGTGCTTCGCATGGCGAAGCGATGACGGCACCCTCGTCTGCGGCCAGTGCTAAGGTAGGTACCGGCGGGGCTGGCTCCAAGGGTGACGATGCCATCAAGAGCGGCAGCCGCTCGACGCGGGATACCTGATCCTCGTTAACGGAAGGCAGTCGTTGGCTTGAGCTTCTGGCGTGACGCAAGGAGTCTCATGTGACCAAGGCCGGTCGGGGTTGGCAAGGCGCCACTCCCCGATCGGCCTTCTCGTTGGTGCCTATGACCCCTCGCGGCGCTTGATCTGGTCGCGCAGTTGCGGTGGAACCTGTTTGATGATCAGGCGATCATGCTGTGAATCGTACTCGATGCCTGAACCCAGCAGGTGAGAGTCGAAGCTGATCGATACGCCAGCAGAGCGGCCCGTGAAGCGCCGGAACTGGTTGAGCGTGCGTCGGTCGGCGGGAATCTCCGGCGAAAGGCCGTAGTCCTGCTGACGGATGTAATCGTAGAAAGCTTTTGGCTGCTGTTCGTCGACCAATTCCGAGAGCTCGTCCAAGGTGATCGGCTCGCCACGTCGAGCCTGGTTACTGGCGTAGTCGATCAGTGTGTCGGTCTTCTCACGGCTCTGCTCCTCGGAGAGATCCTCGCTCTCCACGTAATCGCTGAAGGCCTTGAGCAGGGTGCGCGTCTCGCCACTGGAGTCTACCCCCTCCTCGCAGCCCAGCAGTTCGCGGAAGTCGTCGGCGAGTTTTTTGCCGCCGCGATCCTTGATGAAGGAAATGTACTGCTGCGATTTCCCGCCTCTCCACTGGTTCAGGTCGATGCGCGCTGCCAGCATCAACTGGCTGAGGTTGAGCTGCTGTACCGCGGCTACCTTGAGAGAGGCATCGATACCGAAGCCTTGGCGGTGATGCAGCAGGGAGAAGCTCAGGTACTGGGTATCGCCCTGCTGGTAGTGAACGAACAGTACCGGGCCACCCACCGGCAGGTGTACGTCGATGAGTGCCTTGAGCTTCTCCACCACTTCCAGGGTAAAGGTCGTAAAGTCGCCTTCATCGTCGAGGTAACGCGCGAGTGCCATCTCGAATGCGCGACTCCCCGTCGCATGGCTGAAGTGGCCCCACGTCTTGGGCTTGGCATGAAAACTGTCATTGAAGCTTGCCAGCAGATCCGCCATGGACGGTGTTGCGTCATGCGCCTGGCCGGCCCGTTGTAGCGTGGCGGGACGATCGGGGGTGGGCTTGTCGATCTGATGGACGATGCTGTTGAGTATCGGCATGAAGGCATCTTGGCAGGAGAGGTAGGCATGATGATAACGTGCCCGAGTGGCAGGAAACCATGCGTGCAATCCGCACACGGGCATACCACGGCGGTCTCTGCTATTCTGCTGCCTTTGCACCCTTGTATATGGCCTTTATCTCCTCGGCTGCGCTCCCCTTCGACCTCCCGCTCGCTTCACGCCTTGATTTCGTTACAGGACCCCCAACGTGTCTGATTCCGTGCCCGACTCCAGTGATATCCACGATGGCGATTTCGCTTCCCTGCCGCTGATGCCGGAGCTGCTTGCCAACCTGAAGTCGCTTGGCTATCACGCCATGACGCCGATTCAGCAAAAGAGCCTGCCGGCGATGCTGGCCGGACGTGACGTCATCGCCCAGGCCAAGACTGGCTCGGGCAAGACGGCGGCATTCGGCCTGAGCCTGCTCTCGCGAGTCGAGGTGACGCGCTTTCGCGTGCAGGCGCTGGTGCTGTGTCCGACCCGTGAGCTGGCCGACCAAGTGGCCGGCGAGGTGAGACGGCTGGCGCGCGGCCTGTCCAACGTCAAGGTACTGACGCTGTGCGGTGGTGCGCCGCTCGGGCCGCAGCTCAACTCGCTTGAGCACGGTGCGCATGTGATCGTCGGCACCCCTGGGCGCGTGGAGGAGCACTTGCGCAAGGGCTCGCTGGCACTTGATGAGCTCACCACCCTGGTGCTGGATGAAGCCGACCGCATGCTCGACATGGGCTTTCAGGCTTCGCTGGAGGCGATCGTCGGTCAGACACCCGCCAGCCGACAAACTCTGCTGTTCAGTGCCACTTATGGTGACAGCATTCGGCCCGTCGCCGAGCGGCTGATGCGCGATCCGGTCACGGTGGCAGTGATCGCCACGCATGATCAGATGAGCATTCGTCAGCACATCTACCGGGTCGCCGATGAGGTGTCGCGTTTCGAGGCGCTGCGCCGGTTGCTACTGCACTTCCGTCCCGAGTCATGCGTGGTGTTTTGCAATACCAAGCGTGAGACGCAGGAACTGGTCGACGCCTTGCGTGAGCAGGGCTTCAGCGCCCTGGCCTTGAATGGCGACCTGGAGCAGCGCGATCGCGACCGCACCCTGGTACTGTTCGCCAATGGCAGTATCTCCCTCCTGGTGGCTACCGACGTGGCGGCGCGCGGTCTGGATATCGAAGCGCTGGACATGGTGATCAACTACCAGATCGCCCGTGAGCTCGAGGTGCATGTGCACCGTATCGGGCGTACCGGTCGGGCCGGCAGCAGCGGCGTGGCCTGCACCCTGGTCAGCGACAAGGAGCACTACCGCCTGGAGCGTCTCGCCGAGTTCCTTGACCAGCCGCTCGAGGCCGAGCCGTTACCGGCGTTGCGAGGCGAGCCGGAGCCGCTGATACCGCGCATGGCCACTCTGCAGCTCGATGGCGGCAAGAAGCAGAAGGTGCGGCCGGGGGACATCCTCGGTGCGTTGACCGGTGAGGCGGGCATCAACGGCGACCAGGTGGGCAAGATCAAGGTGCTGGAGCGCAGTGCCTATGTTGCGGTTCGTCGCGACGTGGTCAACGTCGCACTGGAGAAGTTGAGTTCGGGCAAGATGAAAGGGCGCTCTTTCCGCGCCCGTCGGGTCAATTGTTAACTCCCGGGCTCATTCAGGAGCTATTCTCTACCCACAGGATCCATCCTCGAGGATTAACAACAAGGGGCCTATGAAAGTACCCAAGCGATTACAGCCGCTGGTCGACGATGGCATGATCGATGAGGTCGTCAATCAGCTGATGAGCGGTAAGGAAGCCCAGGTATACGTCGTTCGCTGCGGCGATGAGCTGCGCTGTGCCAAGGTATTCAAGGAGGCCAAGCAGCGCAGCTTCAAGCAGGCGGTGCAGTACCAGGAGGGGCGCAAGGTGCGTAACACCCGCCGCGCCCGGGCGATGGCCAAGAAGACCCGATACGGGCAGAAGGAACAGGAGCAGGATTGGTTGAACGCCGAGGTGGACGCCCTTTACCGGTTGGCGTCGGCGGGAGTGCGTGTGCCCAAGCCCTACGGCTTCGTCGATGGTGTGCTGCTGATGGAGATGATCGACGACGGCGAAGGCTATGCCGCGCCGCGCCTCGACGACGTGACGCTCACCCCGGAGCAGGCCAGGCAGTATCACGCCAAGATCATCGCCGACGTGGTGCGCATGTTGAGCGCCGGGCTGATCCATGGCGATCTCTCCGAATTCAACGTGCTGCTGGCGCCGGACGGGCCGGTAATCATTGACCTGCCCCAGGCGGTGAATGCGGCGGGTAACAACAGTGCGGCGATGATGCTCGAACGCGACGTCAACAACATGCGCGACTACTTCGGGCGCTTCGCTCCTGAGCTGCTGACGACCGAATTTGGCAAGGAGCTCTGGGCCCTGTTCGAATCGGGCGAGCTACACCCGGAGAGCCAGCTGACCGGTCGTTTCGTTCACGATACCCGTCTCGTCGATGTCGGTGATCTGATGGCGGTGATCGAAGATGTTCAGGAGGAGGAAGCCGAGCGCCGTGAGCGAGCCCGCGACGACGGAGACGACGATTGAGAGGACGCTAGGGCAACCGGCGCATGACGAGGAGAGAGCATGAAACTGCAGAACGCGACCTGGCAGGAGGTGGAAACCTACCTGCAGCGCGCCAGGGGTATCATCGTGCCGATCGGCTCTACCGAGCAGCATGGCCCTAACGGGCTGATGGGTACCGATGCGATCTGCCCCGAGGCAATCGCCTGGGCGCTGGGAGAGCGGCATGACGTGCTGGTGGCCCCGACCCAGAACATCGGCGTGGCGCAGCATCACCTCGCCTTTCCCGGCACCCTGACACTGCGGCCAAGCACGCTGATCGCCGTGCTGCGCGATACTGTTGCCTCGCTTGCTCGGCACGGCTTCACCCATGTGTTCTTCATCAATGGACACGGTGGCAATATCGCCACCATCAGTGCGGCCTTTGCCGAGATCCACAGCGAGCAGAGCTTCGGGGCTTCACGTGGCGTCGAACTCAACCTGGCGCTATTCAACTGGTTCGCCGGACGGCGCGGGCGTGAATTGGCCAAGTCGCTATATGGTGATGCCGAAGGCAGTCATGCCACGGCTTCGGAGATCGCGCTCTCCTGGTACGCGCGCCCTGAAGCGGTCAAGCAGGTCGCCATGTCACCCAAGATCGCGCCCAAGGGCAGCGCCATGTGCACTGCCGACGAGTTTCGGCGGCGCTTTCCGGATGGCCGCATGGGCTCCGACCCGTCGCTTGCCACTGTCGAACATGGCCAACGTTTCCTGGAGGCGGGGGTGGAGGATGCCTGGGAGGCGTACCAGGCCTTCATCGACGGCTGATCCAGGTAAGTGAGCATTGACTGGGGCGCCTTTCCGGCGCCCCGATTCATGATTTCGCGTTGTGGTCGGGCTTGCCCTTGCGTTTGGAGGAGGCCATCTCCTCGAGCTCCTTCTCGCTCATCGATTCATACATCGATTTAGACGCGCCCTCGAGCTCGTTGACCTTCTTGTCGCCGCGCTTGGCCGAAAGCGCCGCGCCGGCGGCCATTTGCTGAGATTTAGACTTTGCTGGCATGGGTTGCCCTCCTGTTGGCCTGAATCCACTGGTTTGCCACGATTCACTATAGTAGGCGTAGTGGTGGCTATCCAAATGGCACGGGAAGTAAACGCTCGCTTACGTTCGAGAAATGGTCGCCGAAACCGCTGACGAGGTGTGCTCATGTGGCGTTTCCTGTTTGGGCTGGTCGCGATCTACGCCCTGGTCGTGGGGCTGGCGTGGGCGTTCCAGGACCGGTTACTCTACGTGCCGCTAGGGCGTGAGCATGTCGCCACACCAGCGGAGATCGGCCTTGCCTGGGAGTCGGTGGCACTCGAAACCGAGGATGGCCTGATGCTCGACGCCTGGTGGGTGCCGGCAGCGGAGCCTCGCGGTACCCTGCTGTTCTTGCACGGCAATGCCGGCAATATCTCGCATCGCCTGGCATCACTTGCCCACTTCAACCGCCTGGGCCTGTCGGTGCTGATACTCGACTACCGTGGCTATGGCCGTAGCGAGGGCAGGCCTTCCGAAGCGGGTATTGCCCGCGATGCGCGGGCCGGCTGGCGGTGGCTTCGCGAGGAGAGGGGCCTGCCGGCAAGCGAGATCGTGCTCTTCGGCCGTTCGCTGGGCTCGGCTGTCGCCGCGGAGCTCGCCCACCGGAAGCGAGGTGATGACCTGCCTGCCGGGGTGATCCTCGAATCCCCGTTCCGCTCGGTGCCGCACCTCGCGCAGCAACTCTACCCGTTTCTGCCCGTCCGCTGGCTGTCGCGCTTCGACTACCCTACCCAGGAGTACGTAAAGCAGATCGCCTCACCGCTGCTGGTGATCCATAGCCGCGAAGACGAGATCATTCCCTTCAGCGAAGGTGAGGCGGTGTTCGAGGCGGCAAGCGAGCCCAAGCAGATGCTGGTGATCGGGGGTGGCCACAATACCGGCTTCATCGACAGCGAGGTGGAGTATCTGCAGGGGATAGAACACTTTCTCACGCGCATCGTCAGCCTGGAGCGGCCCTGACCGGGGCCGATGACTCAACACAAGGATCCTTTATGTTCCGTTACTTCGAACGGCTGGTCGACCCGTTTCCCATCGACGAGCCGAGCGAGCCGCCGCGTGGTCTGGTGGCCTTCTTGTATCACTATTCGCGTCCGGTGCTGCCCTGGCTTGTATTGATGGCGCTGGTCACGGCGCTGCTCTCGATCACCGAAGTGGTCATCCTGAGCTTTCTCGGCTCGCTGGTGGATTGGCTGGCCGCTGCGGATCGCGAGACATTCTTCAGCGAGCATGGCAGCACCCTGTTGGCGATGGGGGCGCTCGTGGTGATCGGCTTCCCGCTGGCGGTACTGGCACAGTCGCTGCTCACGCATCAGACGGTCTTCGGCAACTATCCGATGATCGCCCGCTGGCTGACGCACCGCTACATCCTGCGCCAGAGCATGATCTTCTTCCAGGACGAGTTCGCCGGGCGGGTATCGCAGAAGGTGATGCAGACGGCGCTGGCGATCCGCGAGACGGTGGTCAAGCTGATGGATGTGTTCGTCTACGTGGTGGTCTACTTCAGCGGGGCGATGTTCCTGGTCGGGCGCGCCGAGCCATGGCTGATGCTGCCGCTGGTGCTGTGGCTCGGCATCTATATCGCCATCATGTGCTACTTCGTGCCGCGCCTGCGGCGCATCTCGATGGCTCAGGCCGATGCCCGGGCGCAGATGACCGGCCGCGTGGTCGATAGCTACACCAATATCCAGACCATCAAGCTGTTTGCCCATACGCTGCGCGAGCAGGACTACGCCCGCGAGGCGATGAGCGGTTTCATGAACACCGTCTACCGCCAGATGCGCCTGGTGACGGTGCTCACGGTCTGTCTGCAGACCAGCAATGCGCTGTTGCTTGCGAGTATCGCCGGGATCGCGATCTTTGCCTGGCAGCAGGCGGCGATCGGGCTTGGCGCCATCGCCGTGGCGATCGCCCTGGTGCTGCGGCTGCGCTCGATGTCCGACTGGATCCTGTGGGAGGTGGCGGGGCTGTTCGAGAACATCGGCACCGTGCAGGACGGTATCAATACCATCGCCCAGCCGCCCGCCGTGCGTGACCGCGATGATGCCAAGGAGCTTGCCGTGACCCACGGCGAGATCCGTTTCGATCAGGTGCGCTTCGGTTATGGTGGCGAGACGCCGGTGGTCGAGCATCTCGATCTGACGATTCGCCCAGGCGAGAAGATCGGGCTGATCGGCCGCTCCGGGGCTGGCAAGTCGACGCTGGTCAACCTGCTGCTGCGCTTTCATGACGTCGAGGGCGGCCGCATCCTGATCGACGGGCAGGATATCGCCGGGGTGACTCAGGAGTCGTTGCGGCGGCATATCGGCATGGTGACCCAGGATACCTCGCTGCTGCACCGCTCGATTCTCGACAATATCCGCTACGGCAAGCCCGATGCCAGCGAGGAGGAGGCGCTTGCCGCTGCCCGCCGCGCCCATGCCGATACGTTCATCGACACGCTCAGCGATCCCCAGGGGCGCACCGGGCTCGATGCCCATGTCGGTGAGCGCGGGGTGAAGCTTTCCGGCGGTCAGCGCCAGCGTATCGCGATCGCCCGGGTGCTGCTCAAGAACGCGCCGATCCTGATTCTCGACGAGGCAACCTCGGCGCTCGACTCCGAGGTCGAGGCGGCGATCCAGGAGCAGCTCTACACGCTGATGGAGGGCAAGACGGTGATCGCCATCGCCCACCGCCTCTCCACCATCGCCTCCCTCGATCGCCTGCTGGTGATCGACGGGGGGCGTGTCGTCGAGCAGGGGAGCCATGAGGAGCTACTGGACGAGGATGGACTCTACGCCTCGCTGTGGCGGCACCAATCCGGTGGCTTTTTGGGGCTCGACCCGACGCCGAGCGAGGCATCGCACGCGGACTGAAGGCAGACGCCCCACTGGCCAGCTATGCTTCGCTGCAGGTGCAATATTTTGCAAGGAGGAGACATGCGACTCGAAGGCTCATGCCACTGTGGTTCGGTCAGCTTCCGGCTGGAATCGGCGCACCCCTATCCCTTCATGCGTTGCTACTGCTCGGTGTGCCGCAAGACGGCGGGAGGTGGCGGTTATGCCATCAACCTGAGCGGCAACGCCGAGACGCTGGAGGTGGAGGGGCGCCCCAACATCGGGATATACCGGGCGATCATCGATGGCCAGCAGAGCTCGGGGGAGCGGCACTTTTGCAAGCACTGTGCCAGTGCGCTGTGGCTCTTCGACCCGAGCTGGCCCGATCTTGTCCACCCCTTCGCCTCGGCCATCGACAGTGAGCTGCCGACTCCGCCGGAGCGCACGCATCTCATGCTCGGTAGCAAGGCGGACTGGGTCGAGGTGGAGGCGAAGGCGCAGGACAAGTG
The DNA here is from genome assembly GCF_013009075.1 of Halomonas sp. TA22. NCBI lineage: Bacteria > Pseudomonadati > Pseudomonadota > Gammaproteobacteria > Oceanospirillales > Halomonadaceae > Halomonas > Halomonas sp. TA22. The sequence continues at coordinate 184,496 of NZ_CP053108.1, forward strand.
TTGCGAGGAGTATCCCGACGAGAGTCTCGCCGAATGGCACCAGCGTCTGGGATTGGAAATGTGATCATGATTCAAGGAGACATCGATGAAGGTAGTCACACTGCGTAGCCCGGGCGGGCTTGATCATCTCGAGCTGAGCGAGCGTGACGCGCCGGCCAATCCGGGGCCGGGCGAGATCCTGGTGCGAGTTCAGGCAAGCTCGCTCAACTTCCATGACTACGGGGTGGTGTCCGGGGCGATGCCCACCGAGGACGGGCGGATCCCGATGTCGGACGGGGCCGGCGTGGTCGAGGCGGTGGGCGAGGGTGTCGAGGAGTTCACGGTGGGCGATGCCGTGGTCTCCTGTTTCTTCCCTACCTGGCAGACAGGCCCAGCCATGGTCGGCGACTTCTCTACCGTGCCCGGCGATGGCGTGGATGGCTATGCACGCGAGTACGTGGTACGCCCGGCGAGCTGGTTCACCCACTCGCCCAAGGGGTACAGCCATGCCGAGGCGGCAACCTTGACCACGGCGGGGCTGACCGCCTGGCGGGCCCTGGTGGTCGATGGTGGTCTCAAGGCCGGCGATACGGTGCTGGTGCTTGGCACCGGTGGGGTGTCGATCTTCGCGCTGCAGATCGCCAGGATGATGGGGGCGAGGGTCATCGCCACCTCGTCGTCGGATGAGAAGATCGAGCGACTCAAGGCGCTGGGGGCGGACCACACCATCAACTACAAGGCGGAGCCCGAGTGGGGCAAGCGCGTCAAGGCTCTGACCGATGGGCATGGCGTCGATCACGTGATCGAGGTGGGAGGGCCTGGCACCTTGCCGCAATCGATCGACGCGGTGCGAATCGGCGGACATATCTCGCTGATCGGCGTGCTCACCGGGCGTGGCGGCGAAGTGCCAACCGTCAAGTTGATGGCCAAGCAGGCCAGGTTGCAGGGGCTGATCGTCGGCAGCCGTCGGCAGCAGCAGGAGTTAGTGCGGGCACTGGAGACAAGCGACCTGCACCCGGTCATCGACCGCCGATTCTCGCTGGAGGAGATTGCCGATGCCTTCCGCCATCAGGAGGCGGGGCGTCACTTCGGCAAGATCTGTCTTGAGTTCTAGGGTTTAGCCGGTGCGCTCGGCAGTGGGTGCGAGGCCGAAATAGCGCTTGTAGTCGCGGCTGAACTGGGAGGCGCTCTGATACCCCACGGCAGTCGCGACGCCCGAGACATTGAGCGTCTGCCGGTTGAGCAGCAGACGCGCTCTGAGCAGGCGCAGCCGTTTCAGGTACTGCATCGGGGCCTGTTGCGTGGTGCGCTTGAAATGGTGATGAAAGTGCGAAGCGCTCATGTTGACCTGGCTGGCGAGCCGTTCCACCGAGATTGGCTGGGCATAATGCTGGTGCAGGTAGGCGAGCGCATCGGCGATCTGCGCATACTTTCCCGAAGTGTGAAGCAGTTGGCACAGTGAGTCGCCCTGGGGGCCGCGCAGCGCCTCGAACAGCACCTCTCGCACACGACCGCTGCCTAACGCCTCGCACAGCAGCGGATCGTGCAGGCACTCGAGTAGCCTCAGCACGTTATCGCCCATGGATTCGTTCATGGGCACCGCCGCCATCGGCGAGGGGGCCATCACCGGGTAACGCTCATCCCTTGCCAGCAACGGTCGGACCAGCTCATCCAGCATGAGCCGATCCAGACTCACTGAGATACCCAGCAACGGCTGTCGTTCGGCGGCGAAGGTTTCGCACTCGAAGGGCAGCGGCAGCGCCTGGATGAGATAGTTGCCGGGACCATAATGGATGACGCGCTCCTCCAGGTAACCGATCTTGTTGCCCTGGACGATGATCACCAGGCTCGGATCGTAGATCAGCGGCGTGCGCGGCTGGCTACAGTGCGATGCAATGATCTGCACGCCCGGTAGACGCGTTTCAGAGTAACCCTCCCGTTTCACCAGCGGTGCTATGAGTGACGCCATGGAGGCGCCATATCGGTCGTGTGCCGCGGCGGCGGCCTTAGGGTCGATCAGGGACATCCAGGGTCATCGCTATTCATGAGGTACATGGCCGAATAATAACATTGGGCATAAAATTGCCGATGTTAGGTAATTGCCAAGCACCATCTCATAGCTTTGAGCAAACATTGTACAGAATCGTGTATGGCCGCGAGGCGTGCATCGCGCCACACTATATTGGCTAATCGCCATGATATTGCCATGCGCGTTAGCGCCTTCGGCCTGTTTCACTTACAAGGAGACATTCATGCCTGAAGCAAAAGGATATGCTGCCCACTCCGCCACCACACCGCTGGCACCGTTTCGGTTTGAGCGCCGCACGCCGCGTCCGGACGATGTCGCCATTGAGATCCTCTATTGCGGGGTCTGCCATAGCGATCTGCATTTCGCCCAGGATGACTGGGGCATGAGCTCCTACCCGGTGGTGCCTGGCCACGAGATCGTGGGACGTGTCACCTCGGTAGGCGATGAGGTTAGCCAGTATAAGGTGGGTGATATCGTCGGCGTCGGTTGCATGGTCGACTCCTGTCGCCACTGTTCGGCGTGCAACGATGGTCTCGAGCAGTACTGTCTGGAGGGCTTCACCATGACCTATGGCAGCCCCGATCGGCATGATGGCAGCTTGACCCAGGGGGGCTACTCCGATGCGATCGTGGTCAGCGAACGCTTCGTGGTGCGCATGCCCGAGGGGATCGACCTCAAGTCAGCCGCACCGCTGCTGTGCGCGGGTATCACCACCTACTCGCCACTCAAGCACTTCGGCGTCACCAAGGGCCATAAGATCGGGGTGATCGGTATGGGTGGGCTTGGTCACATGGGCGTCAAGTTGGCCAAGGCGTTCGGTGCCGAGGTCACGCTGTTTACCCGCTCCGAGAGCAAGGTCGCCGAGGCCAAGCAGCAGGGCGCCGACCACGTGGTAGTCTCCACTGATGAGTCGCAGATGGCGGCGGTGGAGGCGACGTTCGACTTCATGCTCGACACCATACCGGTGCAGCACGACCTCAACCCATACCTGGCGGCACTCAAGCATGATGGCATACATATCCTGGTAGGCCTGCTCGAGCCGATCGATCCCGCTATCAGTGGTGCTGCGCTGATCTTCAAGCGCCGCGTACTGGCCGGCTCGTTGATCGGTGGCATGCCGGAAACCCAGGAGGTGCTCGATTTCTGCGCCGAGCATGGCATCACCTGTGATGTGGAGATGATCGGTATCGACGAGATTAACGAGGCCTATCAGCGCATGATCAAGGGCGATGTGCGTTACCGCTTCGTGATCGACATGGCCTCGCTAAAGGAGAACGCTGCCTAATCGAGATAAGCTCATTGACGCTGTATTAAGCACCTAATAGAACGAAAAGCCGCACGGTTACCGTGCGGCTTTGTAGGCCTTTGCCACCACTGCTTTGAGTCTTGCTCGCTGCAGGGGGGCATTACGCTCAACGCTTGGCGGGAACGTCGTCCTCGCTGGAGCGTGCCAGGAAAGCCTGAGTCACGGCAGGAAGGTTCTCTTCAAGCCACTGCGCCATGTTCTCCTCCTCCTTGAGGATCTCTTCGCAGACGCGTTTCACTTCAAGCTCACCACAGTACTCCGCTGCACTGATCAAGGCCTTGTAGTTAGCGATCTCGAAGTGCTCGAAGGAGAGGCTGGCAATGCCACCCTTGACCACTTCATCGGAGACGAACATACCGCCCATCGATTGGCCCATGGCGGCGAATTTGGCGCCTATGTCCTTGAAGGCGGAGGTGTCCATGTCGGCCTTGTCGATCACGCTCTCAAGCTTCTCGAGCTGGCCTTGGGTCTCCTGAATGTGCTTCTCGATACGAGACTGTAACTCAGGGTAGTGCTCTAGACGGCTCGCCTGGTCCCTGAGCATCTTGTCGGCTTGGACTTCCATGGCGTGCGCATCGCGCAACCAGTCACTGAGATGCTTGCGGCTGGACTCATTCATAATATTACCTCTCCTTGGTTAAAAACCGGTGCGGGGCTTCAAGCGACAATCAAATCTGCTCGCTCTGTGCACCTGAACCCGGTCGCGCCTTGCCAAGCGACGCGGGCTCGCCTTCCGGTTCGGGTTGCTGCTTGACGCTGAACTCGCCACGTCCATCCAGTGACGGACCCTGGGCCCAGCGTCCTTCCGGTGCTTGCTTGTCCATGAGTGTATTAAGATAGTAGTAAGAGTGCTGTGTTGCCTCATGCTCTTCCGGTGTGGAGTTGGGAATCGGCAAGGCTGCCTGGATACCGCCCAGCTCCTCGATCACTGCCAGCCACTGCTGCTGGTGATAGGTGTCGCGAGCGATCAGGAACGACAGGAAGTCCTTCATCCCCTTGTCATCGGTCCAATTGTAGAGACGCGAGGCCAGCACACGACCGCTCGATTCAGCGGCGACGTTGGCCAGCATGTCCGCCCCCACATTGCCGGTGGCATAGATATGGCTCATGTCGAAGGGTACGCCATTGGAGTTGACAGGCATGGCGGAGAGGCCCGAACTCAACAGATGGCGAGGGTTCATGCCACCCAGGATGGCGTGGACCACAGGGTCTTTGGCCGACTCCTCCTGGTAGGAAAGCGGGGCCCCCTCGAGATTGAGGGCCACGGCATGGGCAAGCATTTCGATATGCGCAAGCTCTTCCGTAGCCGTCGACATCAACATGTCGCGGATCCGGTCATCGCCACGCGCGCCCATGGCCTGGAAGAAATACTGCATCGCGACGCGAATTTCTCCCTCCACGCCACCAATGGCTTGCTGAAGCAGCATGGCGAATTGCGGATCGGGCTTGTCGACTTTAACCGGGTACTGAAGATTGGACGAATGATGGAACATGGCTCTCTTCCTTGATGTTGGTTACATTAAGCTAGACATTCATATGCACTAACCTTTTAGTGCGTTTCTCAGGCGTTGTTTACGGACGTTACTACTACTTCACTTATGGCTATTGCCCATCTATAGCAACTTTTCTTCCCAGCAAATTGAAATAGAAAGGAAATTTCCCCAAGTTGAGTTTGGGAGGTTAGAAAAACCAACTCATGTTAATTAACGTCTTGCTTCCTAGCCAATCGGTTATCGAGATGATTCCTGATTCAGGCTAGCAGTTAAGCAAAATATTATTACTGCCATTTGTGTTTTTTCGTAAATTAGTTTGGCTCCTAACATTGTGCTTCTTTCAACGTAGTCCACTTTCCTGATATAGGCCAAAGGATTGCCGCCCGATGGCAGGCTGGCGGCACATTGACTTGCATCGTTGCTATCGAATTTATTGCGCGTTACGGTCTTGTACCGTTCGTAGGACGCTATAGCGCAATCGAATGTCACATGCAGACTAATGGAGGAGTTTGCCATGCAGGACAAACAGGACCTGTTTCCAACACGCCTGGAGCGCAAGTTGGACATGTTCAAGCGTATCGACCCTGTGGTGCATAGTGAGGGAGCGCAGCGGAGCGCTGGGCCGTTGAGCACTGCAGAGATCGATGAGTTCGAGCGCAAGGGCTTTCTCTCGTTCGAGAGTTTCTTCGACAGAGAAGAGATGGAAGCCTTTATTCAGGAGCTTCGCGATTACGAGGAGGATGAGGATCTCAAGCTTTCCGAAGGCACGGTGCTGGAGCCGGGTCGCCAGGAGATCCGCTCGATCTTCGGCATTCATGAGATATCCGAGCGCTTCAGCCGCCTGACCCGTGACCCGCGCCTGCTGGCGATGGTGCAGCAGCTGCTGGGTGGCGATATCTATATCCATCAATCGCGCATCAACTATAAACCCGGCTTCAAGGGCAAGGGCTTCGACTGGCATTCGGATTTCGAGACCTGGCACAGTGAGGATGGCATGCCGCGCATGCGCTCGCTGAGCTGCTCGATCATCTTGACCGACAACGGCGAGTTCAATGGCCCGCTGATGTTGATTCCCGGCTCGCACAACTACTTCATCCCTTGTGTAGGGCGCACTCCTCAGGATAACTACAAGGAGTCGCTCAAGAGCCAGGAGGTGGGAGTGCCCGACGAGGCCAGCCTGCGCAAGCTGATGCTCGAAGGCGACATCGAGGCGCCCAAGGGACCGGCAGGTTCGCTGGTGATGTTCGAGTGCAACACCATGCATGGCTCCAACATCAACATGTCCTGCTGGCCGCGAAGCAACCTGTTCTTCGTCTACAACAGTGTCGAAAACACGCTTCATGATCCCTATTGCGGCAACAAGCCACGTCCCGATTTTCTGGCCAATCGCAAGGACTGGAGCCCGCTCAGAGCAGTTGATGAATGATCCTTCACGCCGGCCGACATGTCGCCGATCCCATAAGGCACCCAAGCGGTGCCTTATTTCATTTGTCTCTGCCGAGCGGCCGAGGCGACTGGCCGGTTGACGCTATCGATGCCATCCTGAGATATCACTTCAGCAGGAGACGGCTCATGTTGCCATCACTCGCTACGCGCGCCTCTGCCTGGCTCATCGGCCTGCTGCTCCTCGGCGTTCTTGAGGGGGCAATCGGGCGTGAGCTTGCCGTCGATGTCGAGGAGATGGTGGAGGTCGAGGTGGCGACCATCGGCATGGAGCGCCATACCGGACTTCCGGTAGTACTGCTGCGCGAGCCCGGCGCCAACGAGGTGATCACCATCTTCGTCGGTGCCGCCGAGGCCGAAGCGATCCTGCGCAGCCTGCATGGCGTTCGCCCGCGTCGCCCCTTGACCCACGACCTGCTCAGCAGTGTCCTCGAAGGCACTGAGATGCGCCTGGAGCGCGTCTATGTCGATGCGCTCGAGGCCAATACCTTTCTGGGCATGCTGGAGCTGCGCATTGCCGGGCGTGACGCGCCGGTACGCATCGACAGTCGCCCCAGCGATGCCATCGCACTGGCCCTGCAGGCGGGCGCCAGCGTGCATGTGGCGCCACAGGTCATGGCTGCCGCCCAACATATCGAGTTCGAAGGGCTAGACGATCAGGTGCTGACCGCGCTGGGCATCACCGTGGCTCCTGTCACCGAGGATCTGCGCGATGCACTGCAACTGCCCGACCGCGAGGGCGTACTGATCACCGATGTCAGCGGGCCTGCCGAGCAGGCCGGGATGCAGCCCGGCGCCCTATTGCTGGAGGTGAACGAGCGCACCCCTCTTACGCCGATGCAGTTCCTCGAGTCCGTTCGCGCCACGCCGAGAGGCGAGAAGGCGCGACTACGCTACTGGCAGCAAGGCGGTGAGCAGCAGCTCGAGCTGCCCACCGATGTGCCCGCGCCTCGCCAGCGTCGCCCCGTTCAAGAACCGCCCGCCAGCCGGGATGAGATGGTATAGCCCCCTGCATTGGTGAGCCCCACCGAGTCGTGACGTGCGCAAGCAAAGAGAGTGAGCCTACTCATGGTAAACTCCCCTCTTTGTTTGCCTGGTAGCGCGTGTACCCTAAGGACTCCCGTGACGCTTTTGTCGAGTATTGCCTTCATCGTAGTGGTATTTCTGACCTCGGCGCTGTCGGGGATATTTGGCATGGCAGGCGGGCTGGTGCTGTTGTGGTTCCTGCTGGTGCTATTTCCCGCGGCCACGGCGATGGCCGTGCACGGGGTCATTCAGCTCACCGCCAACGCCTCGCGGGCCTGGCTGTCGCGGCGCTTCATCGTGTGGCGCATCGTGATGATCATGACCAGTGGCGTGCTGCTCGCCGCGCTTGCGCTGTTGATGGTCAACTACACGCCCAATGCGGCCATCGTCTCGCTGCTGATCGGCCTGATGCCGATTCTGGTGTGGATGCCCAAGCAGTGGTTTCAGCTCGATGCCGCCAAGACCAGTCACGCGCTGGGCTGCGGCATCGTTGCCGGCGGACTGACGATCGCCGCTGGCGTATCGGGGCCGCTGATCGATATCTTCTTCATCCGAACGCGCATGGATCGACGGCAGGTGGTGGCCACCAAGGCGATGATCCAGGTGATCTCGCACTCGATCAAGATTCTCTTCTATCTCGGCTCGGCACTGGCGCTGAGTGCCGGCCAGTGGTCGATCATCCTGCTGGCGGCACCCTTCGCGATCTTCGGCACCCACACCGGCAATCGCATCCTGCAGCGCCTGACCGATGCCAACTTCCGGACCTGGACGCGCTGGATCGTCACCGCCATCGGTACCTTCTATATGGTGCAGGGCATCATTCTGGTGATGGCGGCATAGGCTGGCGCTCAGTTGCGCATCCGGGTCAACCCCTCCTGAGCGCTCGAGGCGACCAGGCGACCTTGTCGGTCGTAGATGCTGCCGCGGGCGAAGCCGCGTGAGCCGCCAGCCCAGGGGCTATCCATGTCGTAGAGCAGCCAGTCATCGATCCTGGCATCCTGGTGGAACCACAGGGCATGATCGAGGCTTGCGATCTGCAGCCTGGGGTGGCCGAACTGAATGCCGTGGGGCACCAGGCTTGTGGTGAGCAGGTTGAAATCGGAACTGTAGGCGAGCAGGTGGCGGTGTAGCGCCGGGTCGTCGGGCAGGTCACCGGCGAGGCGGAACCACAGCTGCTTGCGCGGCGGCCGTCGGCCGTCGCCCTTGTCGTCGTCGAGATAGAGAAATTCGATGGAGTGCCCCTCGAAGCTCGACACTTTGGCACCATCGGCGATCAGGCGGTCGGGGTCCTGCAGCTCGGGCATCTCGAGCTGATGATGAAAGCCCTCCTCCGTACCGTGGAAAGAAGCACTGCAGAAGAAGATCGGCTTGCCCTTCTGGATGGCCGTGACCCGGCGGGTGGTGAAGCTGCCGCCGTCACGCACCGCGTCGACCTGATAGAGCACCGGCAATTTCGGGTCGCCGGGGCGCAGGAAGTAGCCATGCAGCGAGTGGGCATGACGCTCGGCGCCAATCGTCTGGGTCGCCGCCGACAGGGCCTGGCCAAGCACCTGGCCGCCGAACAGCTGGGGGAAGCCCAGGTCCTGGCTATGGCCACGAAACAGGTTTTCCTCGATCATCTCCAGGCCCAGCAGGGCCACCAGGTCATTCAGGGCGTGTGCCATTGGGACTCCTTGATACGGCCGGTCGGGGCGCCGGCATCATACGCTTGTTTAATTTCACCAGCATACCGGAGAGGGGCGCCGATGCGCAGCGATGAATTCTACATGCACCGAGCTCTCGATCAGGCGAGGCTGGGGCTGGCGGCTGGGGAGGTGCCGGTGGGCGCGGTGGTGGTGGATGGCGCAGGCGAGATACTGGGGGCGGGATACAACGCGCCGGTGGCATGTCACGACCCTTGCGCGCATGCCGAAGTCCAGGCGCTGCGCGTCGCCGCGAATGCCCTTGGCAACTACCGCCTGGAGGGCTGCACGCTCTATGTCACCCTTGAGCCCTGCCTGATGTGCACCGGCGCGATCATCCATGCGCGTCTCGCGCGTCTCGTCTATGGTGCCGCCGAACCCAAGACCGGCATGGCCGAGTCTCGGGCCAACCTCTTCGCTCAGCCATGGCACAACCATCAGGTGCAGGTGGAGGGGGGGCTGCTGGCCAGCCAGGCACGCCGCCTGCTACGAGACTTCTTCGTGGCGCGGCGCGAGTGACCTTGGGTATGCCCCTCCAGCTAGAGGACCGGCGGCACGGTATCGAAGAGCTCACTGTCGTCGTCGGCATCGGGCATACGCTGATTCAACTGGTGAAACTGCTGCTGGCTGCGATCCACGTAATTGAGGATCTCGTAGTAGCGGCGGATGTTGCGCACGTAGATGACCGGCTCGCCGCCCCGCGCGTAACCATGACGCGTCTGGCTGTACCACTCACGATTCTGCAATAGCGGCAGCGCCTCGCGCACGTCGGCCCAGACATAAGGATCGCCACCGCGCATCTCGGCGATGCGCTGGGCATCGTAGAGATGCCCAAGGCCGACATTGTAAGCCGCAAGCGCCATCCACAGGCGATCCGGTCCCTGGATCTCCTCCTGCAGGCGTTCCTTCATCTGGCGCAGGTAGCGGGCGCCGCCATCGATGCTCTGCTTGGGATCGAGACGGTTGGCGACGCCCAGCTCGCTGGCGGTAGGCAGGGTCAGCATCATCAGGCCGCGTACGCCGGTCGGGGAGGTGGCTTGCGGGTCCCAGTGCGACTCCTGGTAGCCAAGCGCCGCTAGCAGCTTCCAGTCGAAGCCGGTCTCCCGGGCGGCGGCACGGAACAGCTCGGTATACTCCGGCAGCTTCTCGCGGATATGGTGGATGAAGATGCGTGCCCCGACATACTCCAGGTAGTCGTCGTGGCCGAAGTAGCTGTCGATCAGTTCGGCGAGAGTGCCGTTGCGCTGCAGCTCGAGCAGGAAGCGGTTGGCCTCCTCAAGCACGCCGAGCCCTTGGCGGGCGGGAAACGCCCAGGCCATTGAGAGCGGTTCACCCAGCGGGAAGCCGTTCTCCACCTCGGGATAGAAGAGGCGGTTGAGCTTGAACTGATGGGCATAGATCACCGCGGCATCGAGGTTGCCGTTCTCGACGCGCTGCAGGAGATCGGCGACCTCCAGCTCGGCCGCCTCCTTCCAGGAGAGAGAGGGCATTTCGCGCTGCAGCTCGCGCAGAATCAGGCTGGTGCCTGAGCCACTGATCACCCCAATGCTGAGACCGAGCAGGTCTTGCGGTTGCCGTACTGGCGGCAGACCGCGGCGATAGACCAGCAGCGGCTGCAGCGTCAGGATCGGACGGCTGAAGTTGATGCCCGGCAGGCTGGGGTCGAGTGGCAGCGCAGCCGCCCCCAGATCCCCTTCACCACGGCGTACCGCGTCCAGTACTCCTTCGATGTTGTGGTTGGCATCCATCGACAGACTCACGCCGAGATGTTCGGCGAAGCGCAGCATCAGATCGTACTCGAACCCGGTGGGGCCATGGCGCCCTTCATAGTAGGTGGTGGGCGTATTGCGGGTATAGACGGCGAGGAAGTCGCGGGTCCGTATCTCCTCTAGCGGCTGGCTGTCATGTGTAGCGACAGGGGGCGTCAACAAAAACAGCGCTACGCCGAGGCACGTCGAGACAACCTGCCGAGGGTGGCGGTGCAGAAAATGAATTAACGCTTTGAACATGTAAGTAACACATGGCAACGGAGCGACACACCATAACGGTCGCGCCACATACTGTCACCTTGCCAATGTTCGCCCTTACGTTTCGCGTGATCGCCGCTTTCCAGTATCATATGCGCTCACCGCCGCAGGCCGCGGCCCTCATTTCGCTCTCTTCAGAGGCTCTCGACCATGCTCGAATTGCGAGGTGCGCCCGCTCTCTCCGACTTCCGCCATGCCAAGTTGCTGGCCGGCCTGCGCGCCCATGTGCCCGTGGTCGAGGCACTGCATGCCCACTATGTGCACTTCGTCGATCATGACGGTGATCTCGGCGACGAGGAGCGTGCCGTGCTGGCGCGGTTGCTGGAGTATGGCGCCCATGTCGACGATCGCACATCCACCCCGGAAGGGCATCTGTTTCTGGTGGTGCCGCGCATCGGTACTCAGTCGCCCTGGTCATCTAAGGCCACCGATATCGCGCGCAACTGCGGACTTTCGCGCATTCGTCGCATCGAGCGTGGCACCGCCTACCGGATCAAGCTCTCGAGTGAACTCTCCGAAGAGACGTTCAATGCCATCGTGGCGCTGCTGCATGACCGCATGACCGAGATGGTGCTGGCCAATGCCTCGGACGCCAGCCGCCTGTTCGCGCACCATGAGCCAGCGCCGCTGGGACAGATCGATGTGCTGGAGGGGGGGCGCGAGGCGCTGGTCAGGGCCAACCGCGAACTGGGGCTGGCACTCGCCGAGGACGAGATCGACTACCTGCTCAAGGCCTTTCAGGGGCTTGCGCGAAACCCCTCGGATGTCGAGCTGATGATGTTCGCCCAAGCCAACTCCGAGCACTGCCGCCACAAGATCTTCAACGCCGACTGGCTGGTCGACGGCGAGGCCCAGCCGCACTCGCTGTTCAAGATGATCAAGAACACCTACGCCCAATCCCCGCAGGGCATACTCTCGGCCTACAGCGACAATGCGGCGGTCATCGAGGGCACGACCGCCGGGCGCTTCTTCGCCCAGCCGTTGACTGGGGCCGAGGGCGAGCGCGCCGTCTACGCCACCCATCACGAGCCGATCCATATCCTGATGAAGGTGGAGACCCACAACCACCCCACTGCAATCGCCCCGGATCCCGGTGCGGCCACCGGGGCGGGTGGCGAGATTCGCGACGAGGGTGCTACCGGTATCGGCGGCAAGCCCAAGGCGGGGCTGACCGGCTTCACCGTCTCCAACCTGCGTATCCCTGAGTTCGTACAGCCGTGGGAAGCCTTCGACTATGGCAAGCCGGAGCGCATCCAGTCGGCCCTGGCGATCATGCTCGAGGCCCCGATCGGCGGGGCGGCCTTCAACAACGAGTTTGGTCGACCCAACCTCACCGGTTTCTTCCGCACCTACGAGCAGGATGCAGTGGGCGCCGGCGGCATCGAGCGGCGCGGTTATCACAAGCCGATCATGCTGGCCGGCGGCTACGGCAACATCCGCGAAGGCCACGTGCAGAAGGGCGAGATTCCGGTCGGCGGCAAGCTGATCGTGATGGGCGGCCCGGCGATGCTGATCGGCCTGGGTGGCGGGGCGGCGTCGAGCATGGCCTCCGGCACCTCGAGCGCCGATCTCGACTTCGCCTCGGTACAGCGCGGCAATGCCGAGATCGAGCGGCGCGCCCAGGAGGTGATCGACCGCTGCTGGGCGCTGGGCGAGAACAACCCGATCCGCTTCATTCACGACGTGGGCGCCGGCGGGCTCTCCAATGCCCTGCCCGAACTGGTCAAGGATGGCGGTCGCGGCGGGGCCTTCGAACTGCGCGCCGTACCCAACGCCGAGCCGGGCATGAGCCCGCTTGAGATCTGGTGCAACGAGGCTCAGGAGCGTTACGTGCTGGCGGTGGCGCCCGAGGATCTCGACACTTTTGACGCTCTGTGTGCCCGTGAGCGCTGCCCCTATGCGGTGGTTGGCGAGGCACTCGATGCCCACCATCTCGAGGTGCGCGACGGCCACTTCGAGGCTCGGTCCATCACCACCAAGCCGGTCGATCTGCCGATGAGCGTACTGTTCGGCAAGCCGCCGAAGATGCAGCGTGAATTTACGCGCGAGACCCGCGAGTTGTCTGGCGTTGCGCTCGACAACCTCGACCTGCGCGAAGCGCTGGATCGGGTACTGCGCTTGCCTGCGGTGGCCTCCAAGAGCTTCCTGATCACCATCGGTGATCGCTCGATCACCGGCATGGTGGCCCGCGATCAGATGGTTGGCCCCTGGCAGGTGCCAGTGGCCGATGTCGCCGTGACCACGGCGAGCTTTGACACCCACGCCGGCGAAGCGATGGCGATCGGCGAGCGTCCGCCGGTGGCCCTGATCGACCCCGCCGCCAGCGCTCGTCTGGCGGTGGCCGAGGCGATCACCAATCTGGCCGCCGCCCCCATCGACAAGATCGGAGATATCAAGCTCTCCGCCAACTGGATGAGTGCCGCCGACCACGTCGGTGAAAACCAGGCGCTGTACGATGCCGTCTACGCCGTGGGCATGGAGCTGTGCCCGGCGCTGGGCATCGCCATTCCGGTGGGCAAGGACTCGATGTCGATGCGCACCGCCTGGCAGGAGGAAAACGCGAAGGGCGAGATCGAGGAGAAGAGCATCACCGCGCCGCTGTCGCTCACGGTCACTGCCTTTGCACCGGTCACCGACGCGCTCAGGACACTGACACCGCAGATCAACCTGGAGCAGGACGAGAGCGACCTGATCTTGATCGACCTGGGCGGTGGCAAGAACCGCCTGGGCGGCTCTGCGCTGGCCCAAGTCTATGGCCAGGTCGGCAACGACTGCCCCGACCTCGACGATGCCGAGGATCTCAAGGCGTTCTTCGAGGTGATCCAGGGGCTCAACCGTGACGGCAAGCTGCTTGCCTACCACGACCGCAGCGACGGCGGGCTGATGATCACGCTGCTGGAGATGGCGTTTGCCGCCCATGCCGGGCTCGAGATCAAGCTCGACTGGCTGGTCGACGAGGCCTATCAGGCGGTCGATGCGCTGTTCGCCGAGGAGCTGGGCGCGGTGATTCAGGTGAATCGCGCCGATACTGAATTCGTGCTGGCACAGTTCGCCGCCGCCGGGATCGATACCTGTGGCGTGATCGCCCGGCCACGCTACGACGACCAAGTGCGGGTGACGCTGTTCGAGGAGCCGCTGCTCGAGACCACCCGGCTGCTGACCCAGCGCAGCTGGGCCGAGACCAGCTATCGCCTGCAGGCGATGCGCGACAACTCCGAGTGCGCCAAGAGCGAGTTCGACGACCTGCTCGACGGCCGTGACCCGGGGCTCTCGGCGCAACCGACCTTCGATGTCGATGAGAATATCGCCGCGCCCTATCTCAACGTGACGCGCCCGGCCGTAGCGATCCTGCGCGAGCAGGGCGTCAACGGCCATCTGGAGATGGCAGCCGGCTTCGACCGCGCCGGCTTCGAGGCCGTCGACGTGCACATGAGCGACATCCTGGCCGGGCGCGTCTCTCTCGATCAATTCAAGGGCATGGTGGCCTGTGGCGGCTTCTCCTACGGCGATGTGCTGGGGGCCGGCGGTGGCTGGGCCAAGTCGGTGCTGTTCAATGCCATGGCCCGCGAGCAGTTCGAAGCGTTCTTCGCCCGTGACGACAGCTTTGCGCTTGGCGTATGCAATGGCTGCCAGATGTTCTCGCAGCTCAGGGAGCTGATCCCCGGCACCGAAAACTGGCCGCGCTTCGTGCGCAACGAATCCGAGCAGTTCGAGGCGCGCGTGTCGATGGTCCAGGTCGAGAAGAGCCCCTCGATTTTGCTGGCCGGCATGGAGGGCTCACGCCTGCCGATTGCCGTGGCCCATGGCGAGGGGCGTGCCGAGTTTCGCGACAGCGCCCACCTGCGTGCCATGCAGGGCAGCGAGCAGATCGCGCTGCGCTATATCGACAACTACGGTCAGGTCACCAGCCGCTATCCGGCCAACCCCAACGGCTCGCCGTCGGGGATCACCGGACTGACCACGCCGGATGGGCGCGTCACCATCATGATGCCGCACCCCGAGCGGGTGGCGCGAGCGGTGAACAACTCCTGGCGTCCCGCCGAGTGGACCGGCGATGGCGCCTGGACGCGGCTGTTCCGCAATGCCCGGGTCTGGCTGGGCTGATAGTGGCGCGTAGCTGAGAAAGCGGCCTGCGGGCCGCTTTTTTTATTGGCTCCCTTATGGAATTAAACGACCGTTTTTAATTGCTCGGCTGACGGGCCACACTCCTGGCAATGGCAGCGGATGAGAGTTGGCCACCAACAAGGAGAGGAGCATGCACGAGAGCCTTCACGAGCGCGTCACGCTGAGCGTCGAAGCACATGTGCCGAGGTGCGCCTGGCGCGCCACAATGGCCTCGATCATGGGTGAAGCGGCGCGCTGGCGGCGTTAAGATGGCGCCTTCCCTAGCTTGCGTTGCCATCCGATGTCCGCCGTGCCTCCCTCGTCAGCCTCCGCTCCCTTGACGCCTCATGCTGCGCCAGCCCCTGCGCTGCGCCCCTATCAGCAGCACGCAGTGGCACGGGTGGTCGAGCACTTCCGGGGTTCCGATGAAGCCGCCGTGGTGGTACTGCCCACCGGTAGCGGCAAGTCGCTGGTAATCGCCGAGCTGGCGCGGCTGGCTCGCGGGCGCGTGCTGGTGCTCGCCCACGTCCGCGAGCTGGTCGAGCAGAACCACGCCAAGTACCAGGCCTATGGGCTCGAGGCGGATATCTTCAGCGCGGGGCTTGGGCGCAAGGAGGCGGCGCGCCAGGTGGTATTCGGCTCGGTACAGTCGGTGGTTAGGAATCTCGCGCGCTTCGGCGACAACAGCTTCACGCTGCTGGTGATCGACGAGTGCCATCGGGTCTCGCTCGAGAAGGAGTCGAGCTATCGGCAGGTGATCGACCATCTACGCCGGCAGAATCCGCGCCTCAAGGTGCTCGGGCTGACCGCCACGCCGTTTCGCCTGGGCCAGGGATTCATCTACCATCGCCACTATCACGGCATGGTCCGGGGCGACGCCGAGAGCCTGTTTGCCGATTGTGTCTTCGAGCAGCCGCTGCGGCTGATGGTCAAACAGGGCTATCTGGCCGAGCCGAAACGCATCGACGCGGCGGTCGAACGTTACGACTTCTCGCATCTCGTTCCCTCGACCGCGGGGGTGTTCCGTGAGGAGGAGCTCAACCGCGTGGTCGCCGGTCATCGCGCCACGCCGGGGATCATCGCCGAGGTGGTCGTGCGCGCCCGCGAGCGCCACGGGGTGATGATCTTCGCAGCCACGGTGGCGCATGCCGAGGAGATTCTCGGCTACCTGCCGGCTGGCGAGGCGGCGCTGATCACCGGTACGACACCCTCCCGTGAGCGCGAGGCGCTGATCGATGCCTTCAAGGCGCAGCGGCTCAAGTACCTGGTCAACGTGGCGGTCCTCACCACCGGCTTCGATGCGCCGCATGTCGATCTGATCGCGATCCTGCGCCCCACCGAATCGGTGGGGCTCTATCAGCAGATCGTCGGTCGTGGGCTGCGTCTGGCTCCGGGCAAGCGCGACTGCCTGATCCTCGACTATGCCGGCAACCCCTGGGATCTCTATGCGCCGGAGGTCGGCACGCCCAAGCCAGATTCGGATGCCGAGCCGGTACAGGTCGAGTGCCCCGCCTGCGGCCACGCCAACCTGTTCTGGGGCAAGCGCGATGGCGACATCGTCATCGAGCACTTCGGTCGCCGCTGCCAGGGGCTCGTTGAACGCGCCCGACCCTGCGCGACAGGCACAGGGGCAACATCGACAATGCCTGCGATGGAGCAGTGCTCCTTTCGCTTTCGTTTCAAGGTATGCGGTGAGTGCGGGGCCGAGAACGATATCGCCGCGCGTAGCTGTCACGGCTGCCAGGCGCGGCTGGTCGACCCCGACGACAAGCTCAAGGAGGCGCTACGCCTCAAGGATGCCCGGGTATTGCGCGTCAGCGGGATGCAGCTCGAGGCGACCGTCAATGGCCGGGGACTCGAGCGCCTCAAGGTCACCTACCACGACGAGGATGGCGCCACGCTGTCTGAGTGGTTCGCCCTGGAGACGCCGGCCCAGCGCGGCGCCTTCGCGGCGGTGTTCCTGCGTGATCATCTGCGCGCGTCGGGCAGCCGGTGGTCGCCCACCACTCCCGACGAGGTGATCTCGCAACAGCATCGCCTGCGCGCGCCGGATTTCGTGATCGGTCGCAAGCTGGGGCGCCATTGGCAGGTGCGCGAAAAACTGTTCGATTATGTGGGTCGCTATCGCAAGGCCACCAGCGCGTGATGGGGCCTGTCGAGGGAGTGCCGACAGCGCCGGCTTACCTCGCAAGGAGTGTCTTGCTAGACTGTACGATCGATCTTTCCCGTTTCAGTCCCATCGGCTCAGGAGGCCGGGCCACGCGTGAGCGATACGCCAACGACCGCCGCCAGTGAAATGCCCGCCGCCGTGCAGGGCGAGCTATTCGCGCGCCTGTTCGATGAGCCGATCCTTGCCGCCCCGGAAGATCTCTACATTCCCCCGGAGGCGTTGCGGGTCTTTCTGGAAACCTTCGAGGGGCCGCTTGACCTGCTGCTCTACCTGATCCGGCGTCAGAACCTGGATATCCTCTCCATCGACGTGGCGGCGATCACGCATCAGTACATCGAGTACGTGGAGCTGATGAAGGCGATGGAGATCGACCTGGCCGGCGAGTATCTGCTGATGGCCGCCATGCTCGCCGAGATCAAGTCGCGCACGCTGCTGCCGCGGCCGCCCAAGGGCGACGAAGAGGACGGCGAGCACGACCCCCGTGCCGAGTTGATCCGCCGCCTGCAGGAGTATGAGCGGCTGAAGCTGGCGGCCGAGGCGCTGGGCGAGGTGCCGCGACTGGGGCGCGACTGGTTCCCGGCCCAGGCTGGCCTGCCGCCGCTCGAGACACGGGTGGTGCATCCCGAGGTGGGGCTCGATGAGCTGCTCGGTGCCCTGGCGGGCATCCTGCGGCGCGCCGAACTGACCCAGTCGCACCAGGTCAGCCGCGAGGTGCTCTCGACACGTGAGCGCATGCTGGCGATCATGGCGCGCCTCGGCCACGAACAGTACACCCCCTTCGAGGCGCTGTTCACCCTGGAGGAGGGGCGAGCCGGTGTGATCGTGACCTTCATGGCAATCCTTGAGCTGGCCAAGGAGGCGATGATCGAGATCGTACAGAATGCGCCGCTCTCGCCGATACACCTGCGTGCCCGGTTGCCTGGCGAGCGCGAGTTGGCCGAGGTCGAGCACGAGGAGGACGAGGCGGGCGAGAGCCCGTTTGCCGACGAGACGGTGAGCGAGATTCCGCATGAGTGAGCGTACGGGCACCCATCTGCTGGAGGAGATTCTCGAGGCGGCCCTGCTGGCGGCGGGCGAACCGCTCTCGCTGGAGCGCCTGGAAGGACTGTTCGATGAGCATGAGCGCCCGCCGAGGCGCGAGCTGCGCACGGCGCTGATACGCCTTGGCGAGTGCCGGGAGCAGGGGGCGCTGGAGCTGATCGAGACCGCTTCAGGGTACCAGCTGCGTATCCGCGCTCGTCTGTCGCCCTGGGTGTCGCGGTTATGGGACGAGCGTCCGCAACGCTACTCCCGCGCGCTGCTGGAGACACTGGCGCTGATCGCTTATCGGCAACCGGTGACGCGTGGCGATATCGAGGAGGTGCGCGGGGTCGCGGTGAGCGCCTCGATCATGCGCACCCTGGTGGAACGTGGCTGGATTCGCGTGGTCGGACAGCGTGACGTTCCCGGGCGGCCTTCGGTCTACGCCACCACGCGTCAGTTTCTCGACGACTTCGGCCTCAAGACGCTGGATGGTCTGCCGCCGATGCATGAACTCAAGGCATTCGACGCCGCCTATGCCACACTGGAGGATAGCGTGGCACCGCGCGGACAGGACACCGAGAAGCGCAACGACACATTGAGCGCCACCTCTTGCGCAGCGCAGGCCGATAGCGAGGCCAGCGGCAGGGAGGTGCAATCTTCACACGCCGAGATGGCGTCACCTCGGCCGGGACTGAGCTTCGCTGACCTGGAAGCCCGCCTGGCCGAACGCGCCCGCGAGAGCGTCGCCGATGACGGACGCGCGGACGCGGCAACCTCAACAGACGAGATGTCAGACGAATCATGAGCACCACTACCACCAGCGAAAAGCTTCAGAAGGTTCTTGCCCGCGCCGGGCTGGGCTCGCGCCGCGAGATGGAGACCGCCATTGCCGGCGGACGTGTCAAAGTCAACGGCAAGGTCGCCACGCTTGGCGATCGCATCGAGACTCGCGACAAGGTGACCTTCGACGACCGCCCGGTGACCCTGCGCGGTGCCGAAGAGAGTCCCCGGCGAGTGATCATGTACAACAAGCCGGAGGGCGAGCTGTGCACCCGCAAGGACCCGGAGGGGCGACGTACCGTCTTCGAGCGCCTGCCGCGGCTCAAGGGTGAGCGCTGGATCGCCATCGGCCGCCTCGACATCAACACCAGCGGTCTGCTGCTGTTCACCACCGACGGTGAGCTGGCCAATCGCCTGATGCACCCCTCCACCGAGATCGAGCGTGAATACGCCGTGCGCGTGATGGGAGAGGTGACGAAGGCGCAGGTGGTGGCGATGGTCGAAGGCGTCATGCTCGAGGATGGCCCTGCGCGCTTTACCGATGTGCAGGAGTTCGGCGGCGAAGGCATCAACACCTGGTTCCATGTGGTGATCATGGAGGGGCGCAACCGCGAGGTACGCCGACTATGGGAGTCCCAGGGGCTGACGGTGAGCCGCCTCAAGCGCGTGCGCTATGGCAACATCTTTCTCGACAAGCGGGCCAAGGCCGGCGAATGGACCGAGCTCACCCAGGATGAGATCGACGATCTCTCCACGCTTGCCGGACTGGCGCCGCGCAAGGTGCCGGAGCTGACGCCGGACGAGAAGAATCGCTGGAGCCGCGACAAGAACAAGCGTCGTCCGGTCCAGGCGATGCGCAAGCCGCGCTCGACACGCCCACGCTGAAAAAAGAGTTGTCACCACAGGGCCCTATCAGTAATATATGCGCCCTGTCGGGGGGTCGTTAGCTCAGTTGGTAGAGCAGTTGGCTTTTAACCAATTGGTCGTAGGTTCGAATCCTCTTCCACCACCCTTCACCGCCTGCAACGTTGCTCGTCGCCAGCAGCGGATGCGTACTTTACGGCCTACTTTCACAGAGCGCAAGAGCCAATGCGAAAAAATATAGACCATGCAACGCGAAGGCACCATGAAAATGCATGACTCAGATCATGAACAGGTCGACGAAGCGATGCACGGGGGTCGCTTCCAGCGTCTGCTGATCCTTGCAGAGAGCGTATATTTGCTCGCAGCGTATGGAAGGGAAGCGAGTTGCCAGGTTGCTCCTGAACTTCGCTTCCAGCAGCGGCATCCCCTCTTCGCGGCGGCGACGGTGGCCGATGGGATACGCCACTTCTGTGCACTCCGTCGAACTTCCGTCGCTGAAAAACACCTGGATGGCATTGGCGATGGAGCGCTTGTCGGCGGCGAGATAATCCTGCGTGTAGCGGGGTTCCTCGATCACCTCCATTTTGCCCCTCAGCGTATCGATGAGCGGATGCTGGCGATGAAAGGCATCCTCGTAGTGCTCGGCGGTCAGGTCGCCGAAGATCAGCGGTACCGCCACCATGTACTGCAGGCAGTGGTCGCGATCCGCCGGGTTGGCCAGCTCCCCTTCCTTGGAGATGATGCGGATGGCCGATTCGTGGGTAGTGATGACGATGCGCTCGATCTCCTCCAGGCGATCCTTGACCTGGGGGTGGAGACGTACCGCCGCTTCGCAGGCGGTTTGGGCATGGAACTCGGCTGGGAAGGCGATCTTGAACAGGATGTTTTCCATCACGTAGGTGCCGAATTCGCGTTGAAAGCGAAATTCCCTTTCTCCTTCGGACTTGAGCTTCTGATCTTTGTTGGTCTTGGAGAAGAGCACGTCGTAGAAGCCCCACTGTGGTGCGCTGAGCACGCCGGGAATGCCCATCTCGCCACGCAGGGCGATATCGGCCAGACGCACGCCTCTTGAGGTGGCATCGCCTGCTGCCCAGCTTTTACGCGAGCCGGCATTGGGCGCATGGCGGTAGGTGCGCAGACTTTGACCATCGGCCCAGGCGTGGGAAAGGGCCGAGAGCAGCTGTTCACGTTCCGCCCCCATCAATTTGGCAGCTACCGCGGTGGAAGCCACCTTGACCAACACGACATGATCCAGGCCTACCCGATTGAAGGAGTTTTCCAGCGCCAGCACGCCCTGGATCTCGTGGGCCTTGATCATGGCGTTGAGCACGTCGCGCATGGTCAGCGCTGGCTCGCCTTGAGCGATGCGCTTCTGTGAAAGGTGATCTGCGACGGCCAGGATGGCACCGAGGTTGTCTGAGGGATGGCCCCACTCGGCGGCAAGCCAGGTGTCGTTGTAATCGAGCCAGCGAATGATGCAGCCGATGTCCCAGGCCGCTTTGACCGGATCTAGGCGAAAGGGCGTCCCCGGTACCCGAGCGCCATGCGGCACCATGGTACCTTCGACCAGCGGCCCCAGATGTTTGGTGCATTCAGGGAAGCGTAGCGCCAACAGGCCGCACCCCAGGGTATCGATCAAGCAATTTCGCGCCGTATCCAGCGCTTCGTCACTCTCGATACGGTAGTCGAGTACGTAATCGGCAATCTTCTGTAGCTCGAAATCATAATCGGGTCGGACGTTGCTCTCGGCGGTGGTGCTCATGCTCACTCCTGTCACAGGCTCGATGTCGTCTCCCTTCACTATAGAAAAACGCCCCGAGCCTTGCGATTCGAGGCGAAGACTTGGTGCGTACTCTTGTCCTAAAAAGCATCGCCTGGAATGCGAACCCAGCCTTCCATCAGCACCCGAGCACTGCGACTCATCACCGCTTTGGTCGCCGTCCATTGTCCAGCGACCTGGGACGCTTCCGCCCCCACCCGCAGGGTGCCCGAGGGATGACCGAAATGCACCGCGTTGCGCTCGCCGCCACCGGCAGCCAGGCTGACCAAGGTTCCCGGTACCGCCGCCGCCGTGGCGATGGCTACCGCGGCGGTGCCCATCATGGCGTGATGCAGCTTGCCCATGGAGAGCGCACGCACCACCAAGTCGATATCGGACGCTTTGATCGTTTTGCCACTGGAGGCCACGTAATCCGCCGGCGGCGCAACGAAGGCGACCTTCGGCGTGTGCTGGCGCTCGGCCGCTTCGCTGATCTCCTTGATCAGTCCCATGCGCACCGCGGCATGGGCGCGTATGGTCTCGAACATGGCCAATGCCTTGGTATCACCGTTGATCGCTTCCTGCAGCTCGGTACCGGTGTAGCCGATCGCTGCTGCATTGACGAACACGGTCGGGATACCGGCGTTGATCATGGTCGCCTCGAGTGTGCCCCCCTCCACCACATCGGCCGGCACCTCCAGTTGGTCGACCAGGTTACCGGTGGGGAACATGGCACCATCGCCGTCTGCTGGATCCATGAACTCCACCGCCACCTCGGCGGCGGGAAAGGTCACGCCGTCGAGCTCGAAGTCACCGGTTTCCTGCACCTCGCCGTTGGTGATCGGCACTCGTGAGACGATGGTCTTGCCGATGTTGGCCTGCCAGATGCGTACCGTGGCGATGCCGCTTTCGGGAATGCGTGAGGGATCTACCAGGCCATTGCTGATGGCGAAGGGCCCTACGGCGGCGGAGAGGTTGCCACAGTTGCCACTCCAGTCGACGAAGGGCTTGTCGATGGAGACCTGACCGAACAGGTAGTCGATGTCGTGATCGGGGCTCTCGCTTATCGACAGTATCACCGTCTTGCTGGTGCTGGAGGTGGCCCCGCCCATGCCATCGATCTGTTTCTGGTAGGGATCGGGGCTGCCGATCACCCGCAGCAGCAGTGCATCGCGGGCCGGGCCGGGCTTCTGCGCCGCCTCGGGGAGATCATCCAGGCGGAAAAAGACACCCTTGCTGGTACCACCACGCATGTAAGTGGCGGGAATTCTGACTTGTGCAACGCTTGCCATGGCACTCGCTTCCTGAAGTGACGAAAAGCCCCGACGAGATGCCGGGCGTTCACGCAACGTGTTGATCAGGCCGTCGCTTCGGCCTCGGATTCGAGGAAGTCCTGGGCGAAGCGCTGCAGCACCCCGCCAGCGGAGTAGACGGAAACCTCCTCGGCGGTATCCAGGCGACAGAGTACCGGCACGCGCTCACTGTCGCCATTAGCACGATGGATCACCAGCGTCAGGGTCGCCCCCGGCACCGGCCTGCCCTCTACGTCGTAGGTCTCAGTGCCGTCGAGCTTCAGGGTGTGGCGCGTGGTGCCGTCCTCGAACTGCAGCGGCATCACGCCCATGCCCACTAGATTGGTGCGGTGAATGCGCTCGAAGCCTTCGGCGACGATGACCTCGACGCCGGCCAGCGCTACGCCCTTGGCTGCCCAGTCACGTGAAGAGCCCTGGCCGTAATCGGCCCCGGCAATCACGATAAGCGGCTGGCCGCGCTCCATGTAAGTCTCGATGGCCTCCCACATACGGGTAACCTTGCCCTCCGGCTCGATGCGCGCCAGCGAACCCTGAATCACTTCGCCCTTCTCGTCCCGTACCATCTCATTGAACAGCTTGGGGTTGGCCAGCGTGGCGCGCTGCGCGGTGAGATGGTCGCCACGGTGGGTGGCGTAGGAGTTGAAGTCCTCCTCCGGCAGGCCCATTTTGGCCAGGTACTCACCCGCCGCGCTGTCCAGCATGATGGCATTGGACGGCGAAAGGTGGTCGGTGGTGATGTTGTCCGGCAGGATCGCCAGCGGCCGCATACCCTTCAGGCCGCGCTCGCGGGCCATGTTGCCTTCCCAGTATGGCGGGCGGCGAATGTAGGTGCTCTGCGGGCGCCATTCATAGAGTGGGCTTTCAGCCTCCTCCACTTCATCCAGGTTGAACATCGGGATGTAAACCTGCTTGAACTGCTCGGGCCTGACATACTCGCCGACGATGGCGTCGATCTCCTCGTCACTGGGCCACAGCTCCTTGAGGGTGACGGGATTGCCATTCTTGTCGTAACCCAGCGCATCCTGCTCAATGTCGAAACGCACGGTGCCGGCGATAGAGTAGGCCACCACCAAAGGCGGCGATGCCAGGAACGCCTGCTTGGCGTAGGGGTGAATACGTCCGTCGAAGTTGCGATTGCCGGAGAGCACCGCGGTAGCATAGAGGTCGCGATCGATGATCTCCTGCTGGATCTCCGGGCGCAGCGCACCGGACATGCCGTTACAGGTGGTGCAGGCATAGGCGACGATACCGAAGCCGAGCTTCTCGAGTTCGGGCAGCAGGCCAGCCTCTTCCAGATAGAGCCGGGCGACCTTGGAGCCAGGCGCAAATGACGACTTCACCCAGGGCTTGCGCACCAGCCCAAGCTCATTGGCTTTCTTCGCCACCAGACCCGCCGCCACGACGCTGCGGGGGTTAGAGGTATTGGTGCAGCTGGTGATGGCAGCGATGATCACCGCACCGTCGGGCATCCTTCCGGCCTTCTCCTCGGCCAGCGCCTGATCCAGGTTGGCGGCGATGCCGCGCTCGGCCAGCGCTGAGGTGGGCAGGCGACGGTGCGGGTTGGAGGGACCTGCCATGTTGCGCTCGACGCTGGACAGATCGAACATCAGTACCCGCTCGTACTTGGCGCTTTTGAGGCTGTCGGCCCACAGCCCCACGGTCTTAGCGTAGTGTTCGACCAGCGCCACTTGCTCCGGCTCGCGACCGGTGATGGTCAGGTAGTCGATGGTCTGCTCGTCGATGTAGAACATCGCGGCGGTGGCACCGTATTCCGGCGTCATGTTGGAGATGGTGGCGCGGTCGCCAATGGTGAGGCTATCGGCACCTTCACCGAAGAATTCGAGATATGCTCCGACCACCCGCTCCTGGCGCAGGAACTCGGTAATCGCCAGCACGATGTCGGTGGCGGTAATTCCGGGCTGTCGCTTGCCGGTCAGCTCCACGCCGATGATATCGGGTAGACGCATCATCGAGGGGCGACCGAGCATGACGGTCTCCGCCTCGAGGCCGCCAACACCGATGGCAATGACGCCCAGACAGTCGATGTGAGGTGTGTGGCTGTCGGTACCCACGCAGGTATCCGGGTACGCGACGCCCTTTCCATTCTCATCAGGGCGCGCCTGGATCACCGGCGACATCTTCTCCAGGTTGATCTGATGCATGATGCCGTTGCCGGCGGGAATAACGTCGACATTCTTGAACGCGGTCCGCGTCCAATCGATGAAGTGAAAGCGATCCTCGTTGCGGCGATCCTCGATGGCGCGGTTCTTATCGAACGCCTGGGGGTCGTCGCCACCGCACTCCACGGCCAGGGAGTGGTCGACGATCAACTGGGTCGGCACCACCGGGTTGACCTTGGCCGGATCGCCCCCCTTCTCGGCGATGGCATCACGCAGGCCGGCCAGGTCGACCAGCGCCGTCTGGCCGAGGATGTCGTGGCACACCACCCGCGCCGGATACCAGGGGAAGTCCAGATCGCGCCTGCGCTCGATCAACTGCTTGAGCGCATCGGTGAGCAGCTCCGGCGCACAGCGACGTATCAGCTGCTCGGCCAGCACGCGGGAGGTATAGGGAAGAGTGTCGTAGGCGCCCGGCTGGATCTCCTCGACGGCCTCACGCACGTCGAAGTAGTCCAGCTCGGTACCGGGAAGCGATTTGCGATATTGAGTGTTCATGAGTCGACGGTCTTCGCGTGGTGTTGAGACAGATAGCGCGAGAGGCGACTTGCAGGCCGCCTCCGAAGATGAGTGATCAGTCGCGCTCTTCGAGCGGCACCCACTGGCTCTTCTCGGGCCCGATGTAGTCCGCGCTGGGGCGAATGATGCGGTTGTTGGCGCGCTGCTCGAAGACATGGGCGCACCAGCCGGTGACACGCGAACAGACGAAGATCGGCGTGAACAGCTTGATGGGAATGTCCATGAAGCGGTAGGCGCTGGCATGAAAGAAGTCTGCGTTGCAGAACAGCTTCTTCTCGCGCCACATGACGTCCTCGACCCGCACGGAGACCGGGTAGAGCACGGTGTCGCCAACGTCCTGAGCCAGCCTTTCCGACCACTCCTTGATGATGGCATTGCGCGGGTCGGACTCGCGATAGATCGCGTGGCCGAAGCCCATGATCTTCTCCTTGCGCTCGAGCATGCCCATGATCTCGCGCTCGGCCTCTTCCGACGACTTCCAGTTCTCGATCATGTCCATGGCCGCCTCGTTGGCGCCGCCATGCAGCGGGCCGCGCAGCGAACCGATGGCACCGGTCACGCATGAGTGCATGTCGGACAGCGTCGACGCGCACACGCGGGCGGTGAAGGTCGAGGCGTTGAACTCGTGCTCGGCGTAGAGAATCAGCGAAACGTTCATTACCCGTGCATGTAGCTCGGAGGGTGCCTCGCCGCGCAGCAGATGCAGAAAGTGGGCGCCTACCGACTCATCGTCGGTCTCGGTTTCGATGCGCACGCCATCGTGGCTGTAGCGATACCAATAGCAGATGATCGACGGCAGTACCGCCAGCAGACGGTCGGAGACGTCCTGCTGCTCATCGAAGCTTGCCTCGGTTTCGAGGTTACCGAGCATGGAAGCGCCGGTGCGCACCACATCCATGGGGTGCGCATCCCTGGGGATCTGCTCGAGCACGGTCTTG
This sequence comes from Halomonas sp. TA22, assembly GCF_013009075.1. Classification (NCBI taxonomy): domain Bacteria; kingdom Pseudomonadati; phylum Pseudomonadota; class Gammaproteobacteria; order Oceanospirillales; family Halomonadaceae; genus Halomonas; species Halomonas sp. TA22. The sequence goes on from NZ_CP053108.1 coordinate 211,128, forward strand.
AGTGCGGCCGGCAGGCCACGCAGACCCTTGAGCTTGGTCACGTAGGCGTCGAGCTCGGCCTGGTTGGGCAGCTTGCCCTTGAGCAGCAGGTAGGCCACTTCCTCGAAGCGCGCCTTCTCCGCCAGCTCCTTGATGTCATAGCCGCGATAGGTCAGGCCGGCACCGCTCTTGCCCACGGTACACAGTGCCGTGCTACCGGCACTCTGGCCACGCAATCCGGTGCTTGCCGGTGTTTTCTCCGCCATGACGTGTCTCCTCAATGAGAACGGATGAAGTTATGGTTGTACGTCGAATATGAACGGACTATGGGTTGATCGCCCTCTAGTCAATCGCTCCCTTGGCTGGTGAACAGTTCATCCAGCTTGCGCTCGAAGTCATGGTAATTGAGAAAGTCGTAGAGCTCGTCGCGGGTCTGCATCGACACGATGACATCGCGCTGATGACCGTGCTGGTGAATGCTCTGGTAGACCTTGAGCGCCGCCGCGTTCATGGCCCGGAAGGCCGACAGCGGGTAGAGCACCATGCGACAGCCGACTTCGCCAAGCTCCTGCTGGCTGAACAGCGGCGTGGCGCCGAACTCGGTGATATTGGCCAGGATTGGCGCGCCGACCCGCTCGCAGAACGCACGGTAGTCGTCAAGGGTATGCACCGCCTCGGCGAAGATGGCATCGGCGCCCGCCTCGATACAGGCATTGGCGCGCTCGATGGCGGCATCGAGACCCTCCTTCTGGAATGCGTCGGTACGTGCGATCAGGTAGAAGTCTGGATCGATGCGCGCATCGGCGGCCGCCTTGATGCGATCGACCATCTCCTGCTTGGTGACGATTGCCTTGTTGGGTCGGTGCCCGCAGCGCTTCTGGGCCACTTGGTCCTCGATATGCACGGCGGCCACACCGGCACGCTGCACCTCCTTGACGGTTCGCGCGATGTTGAAAGCGCCACCCCAGCCGGTATCGATATCCACCAGTAGCGGTATCTCGCTGGCACCGGTGATGCGATGAGCATCCTCGACCACATCGTTCATGGTCGTCATGCCGAGGTCGGGCAGGCCGAACGAGGCATTGGCCACGCCGCCCCCGGAGAGGTAAATCGCCTGATGGCCAACCCGCTCGGCCATCAAGGCAGTATAGGCATTGATGGTGCCGACGATCGGCAAGGGACGGTTGTCCTCCAGGGCGGCGCGAAACCGCGCGCCGGGGGTTTGACGAGTCATGGCTATCTCCTTTATCGATGCGCTGGCAGTCAGTTTGACGCCACGCCCTGCTCGGCTTCCTGTTGCAATACGGCGGCGTAGCGTTCGGCGACATTGGCACGTGATGCGCTGACATGGCGCCGCATCAGCAACTCGGCAAGCTCGGCATCGCCCGCCTCTATGGCATCGACGATACGGTGATGCTCGACGAAGGCGCGCTGGGGACGCGTACCGCTGGCGCTGAACTGGGTGCGATAGAGACGCACCAGGTAATAGAGGTCGTCGCACAGAATGGTCATCAACATGCGGTTATGACTGCCCTGCACGATGCGGTAGTGAAAATCGAGATCGCCCTCGCACTGGTAGTAGGCCTCGCCACGCTTGAGGTCGGATTGGTTCTCATGCATCGCCAGCACCTCGCGCAGACCAGCAATCTCCTCGGGCGACATATGTTCCGCCGCCAGACGCGCCGCCATGCTTTCCAGCGCTTCACGAACGTCGAAGAGTTCGAGCAGCTCTCGCATCGACAACTTGACCACCCGCGCGCCGACATGAGGCACACGCTCGATCAGCCGGTGAACCTCGAGCCTTCGCATCGCCTCGCGCAATGGACCGCGTGATATACCATAGCGCTTCGACAGGCCCGGCTCGGTGATCTTGGCGCCGGGTGCCAGCTCGCCGCGCACGATGGCACTCTGCAACTGGTTGAAGACCCGCTCGGCAAGGGTGCGGACTTCAGGTGTCGCCTGCTCGAATTCGGCAAGGGGTGGATTCGGCATGGGAGGAGTGGCGAAATTCATATCATTGTCGACAATTAAGGGCATAGGGCACTTTATGTCAGAGCCGCACAAGGAATCAACTGCCGAGTAGTCCATATCATCTACATCTTTTGGCGCATTCTGCCTTGTGTAGCCTGAAGAGTGTCGACAATCATTAAAATCAGACATGGCTTCATCGCGTTGAACTGACGTTCATACGGCTCGAAGCGAGGCAGGGACAAATGGCAAGCGGCCACCTAGAATGGTGTGCTTGTTAAGGAACGCGCCGCGAATGACTCAAAGAATCGACCTCACCCCCCTACCCTATCGAGCCGACCCGCTCGGCTATTTTGGTCAGCTGAAGCACCGACCGGGCGCGGTGCTGCTCGATAGCGGGCGCCCTGCTGGTCCAGGTGGGCGTTACGACATCATGAGTTGCGACCCGCAAGCCATGCTGGAGATCGATCAACGGGGTACAGTGCGCTGCCAGGAGGTGCCCGGCCTGCCGGCATGTCCAATAGCCGCCCAGCAGGCACTGCTGGAGCGCCTCGATATCGAGGCGCCACAAAGCGACCTCCCCTTCCTCGGCGGCCTGATCGGTTACTGGAGTTACGACCTGGGTCGCTGCCTGGAACGGCTCGACGGTACGGCGAAGGAAGTGACAGCGCTGCCCTGGAGCCGGGTCGGTCTCTATGACTGGGCATTGATCCAAGATCACCAGCGCGAGAAGAGCTGGCTGGTCGCCAGTCACGACAGGCGTGAACAGGTTCTCGCCTGGCTGGCAGCGCCCGCCTGCGGCAATGATGAGCCGGCATTTCGTATCACGGCTCCTTTCACTGCCGAGTTGGATCGCCACGGCTATGGCGAGCGCTTTCGCGCCGTTCAGCGCTACATCCATGCCGGCGACTGCTACCAGATCAACCTTGCACAACGCTTCAGCGCCCCCTATGAAGGAAGCCTCTGGCAAGCGTACCGGCGGCTGCGTCATGCAACTCCCACTCCCTTCGCCGGTTATCTGGCCTGGGATGACAAGGCGGTGCTGTCGCTCTCTCCGGAGCGCTTCCTTAAATCCCGGGACGGGGTTGTCGAGGCGCGTCCCATCAAGGGGACCCGCCCACGCGGCCAGGACGCCGCTCAGGATCGTCTACTCGCCGAAGAGCTTTCGCTCAGCATCAAGGATCGTGCCGAGAACGTCATGATCGTCGATCTGCTGCGCAACGACCTGGGACGGGTCTGCCTCCCCGGCAGCGTCGAGGTACCTCGACTCTGCGGCCTGGAGAGTTATGCCAACGTGCATCACCTGGTAAGCATCGTGCGCGGCAAGCTGGCCCGCCATCACTCTCCGCTGGACCTGCTGGCAGCCGCGTTTCCGGGCGGCTCGATCACCGGAGCACCCAAGGTGCGCGCCATGCAGATCATCGATGAGCTCGAACCCAGCCGGCGCAGCGCCTATTGCGGTAGCCTCGGCTACATCGATCATCGAGGGAACATGGACACCTCGATCGCCATTCGCAGCGTCATTGCCGATGCCGGAACGCTGCATCTGTGGGGGGGAGGGGGTCTGGTTGCCGATTCCAACGAAGAGGCAGAGTATCGCGAGACTCTGGACAAGATTCGCCATCTGATGCGAGCCCTCGACAGTGCTACAGCAGTGCGCCCCCTGCGCATCTAGCCAGGCATATAAGCTTCGAACCAATTGATATTGGGGCGAAGCGTGTGGATTTTGCTAGGGTAGCGCCATGAGTGGAGGCATCAGCCTCCGGCTGACATGGAGTTTTTCATGAATCTGGATATCGAGGTCATCAACCGGCAGCATGGCGACGACCCGGTTGCTCTGACGCGCTGGGCAGTGGGCCTGGGCAAGCGCGCCATCTGCACCACCAACTTCCGCCCCTTCGAAGCCGTGATCCTGCACATGGTGACGCAAGCGCAGCCGGACATGCCCATCGTGTGGATGGACTCCGGCTACAATACCGAGGCGACCTATCGTTTCGTCGACGACATCGTCAAGCGTCTCGATCTGAATTTGATCACCTATCATCCGCAGCGCTCGCGCGCCCACCGTGAAGCGCTCGAGGGCACCTTTCCCGGCATCGACGACCCGCGCCATGCCGCCTTCACCGAGGAGGTCAAGCTCGAGCCCTTCCAGCGCGCCTTGCGTGAAATGTCACCCGAGGTGTGGTTCACCGCCCTGCGTGCCGAAGATACCGCCCAGCGCGCCCAGATGCAGCCGGTCTCGATCAATGCCGACGGATTGATCAAGGTCGCCCCGGTGTTGCACTGGACCGCCAAGGAGATGTATCAGTACCTGCAGCAGCATGACCTGCCCAACAATTTCGACTATTTCGACCCCACCAAAGTGGAAGAGAAGCGCGAGTGCGGACTGCACTTGCAGCACTGATAGCAACCCGCAAACATCAAGAGAAGTCGGAATAGAAAAAGCCCTCCGCCGAAGTAACGGCGGAGGGCTTTGCGTTTCACCGTCAGCGCATCGGAAGCGTTATGCCTTCGAACAGCTCCTGCTCGTGACGCGGTCCCGCCGCCAGTGCTGCCTCGATGATGTCGCGATCGAGATGCTCGGCGAATCCCTGCACGAAATCGTACATGTAGCCACGCATGAAGGTCCCTCGCCGGATGCCGATCTTGGTGGTCGAGCTGGCGAACAGATGGCTTGCATCGAGCACGGTCAAGTCGCTGTCGGCCTCGGGGTCGATCGCCATATGGGCGACGATGCCCACGCCCATGTTAAGACGCACATACGTCTTGATGACGTCTGCATCGGCTGCGGTCAACACCACGTTGGGGGTCAGGCCATGCGCGCGGAAGGCATCATCGAGCTGCGAGCGTCCGGTAAAGCCGAATACATAGGTGACAAGCGGATACTCGGCGAGAGCTTCCAGCGTCAGAGGCTGCACCTTGGCGAGGGGATGGTCGTGGGGCACCAGTACGCAGCGGTTCCAGCGATAGCAGGGCAGCAGGATCAGGTCGTTGAACAGCTCCAGCGACTCTGTGCAGATGGCGAAATCCGCCTGCCCTTCGCTGACCATCTGTGCGATCTGCTTCGGCGTACCCTGCTGCATGTGCAGGGCCACGTCGGGGTACTTGCGGGTGAAGTCACGGATCACCGGTGGCAGAGCGTAGCGGGCCTGAGTATGCGTGGTGGCGATGGAGAGGCTGCCGCGCCGCTCGTCGCTATGCTCCTGGGCCACCTGCTTGATGTTTTCCGCCGTGCGCAGCACCTGCCCAGCCAGTTCGATGATGGCCTGGCCGGCAGGCGTGACCCGTGTCAGGTGCTTGCCACTGCGGGCAAAGATCTCGACACCCAGCTCATCCTCCAGCAGACGTATCTGCTTGGAGATGCCCGGTTGGGAGGTAAAGAGGCTTTGTGCTGTCGCCGACACGTTCAGGTTATGACGTGTCACCTCCCAGATGTAACGCAGCTGTTGCAATTTCATTCCAAGCGCCTCCTGCTAGCAGCACCTTTTTTAATACCCTAAGATGCTTATTTCTTATCATATAATTACTTTATAGAATAAAAAAGAGAGTAGCCATGCCCCGTCGCGTTTTGACATTCTCAGAGAAACCGCTACCACTATAGTAAGGCGCTATGGAGGCAATTGAGCGGTTCGCATTTGCCAGCAGCGCAGCCTGCCGCTAACATCAGCCAGCTACGCTTATGAAAGCACGCTCGACAAAGCGCAATGCAACGGAGATTCACATGGCAAACAATGTCGATGTCACCATGGCCAATTTCGAGCAGGAAGTGCTCAAAGCGGACCAGCCGGTGTTGCTGAAGTTCTGGGCTCCCTGGTGCGGTCCCTGCAAGATGATGGCCCCCGTGGTCGATGAAGTCGCCGAAGAGCGCTCGGAAAGCCTCAAGGTGGTAAGCGTCAATGTCGACGATGCCCCAGAGATTGCCGCCGAGCATGGCGTACGCGGCGTTCCCACCGTAATGCTGTTCAAGTCCGGTGCCAAGGTCGCCTCACTGGTCGGCGCTCAGTCCAAGTCGCAACTCGCGCAGTTCATCGAGCAGAATGCCTGAGTCCTCTTCTCGCAAGAGGTTCCTTTCAAGATGATCTCGAGTGCCCCGACACCTGTCGGGGCACGTTCGTTTTAGCCCTCTTTCTCCACGACTTTGCTCTTGTGTCGCTCCGGTTCGTCGCCCGGTCCCAGCAGGCGCGCAATCCAGCGCGTGTCGGGATGACTCTCCAGCGCGATCTTGAGCGTCATGGTCAGGAGTACCGAGAGCAACATGCCAACCGTCCCCAGCAACCATCCCCAGACCACCAGGGAAAGAAACGCCACGAAGGTGGAAAGCCCCAAGGCGCGCCCCATCACTCGGGGTTCGATCAGGTTGCCCATCACGAAATTGATTGCCAGATAAGCCGATGCGAGCACCACAGCCGAGCCCCAGCCGGCATCCGGCGACAGCAACAGCAAGAGCACGGGCGGCACCGCCGCCAGTGCCGAGCCAATGTTGGGGATATAGTTGAGCCCGAAAGCCAGCGTCGCCCACAGTAGCGGAAAATCGACCCCCACCAGTACGCAGGCAAGCCATACCAACACCCCGGTGACCAGGCTGATCATCGTCTTTACCGCCAGATAGCGCTTCAAGGTCAGACTAAATTCGCTGAAGCGACGCAGGCTGGGGATTGGATCCTCTAGAGCATGTGCGACCTTGCGGCGAAAATTCATCGTTTCAAACAGCATGAAGACCACCAGCAGCGCGACGATCACGCTCTGCATCAGCAGATTGCCCAACTCTCCAAGAAAAGTGGGTAGCCAGTGCGACAGATCGATCGAATCCATCCAGTCGGCCAACTGTCCTGGCTGACCGGCCATCTCGTTGCTGGCCATCCAGTTGAGCAGGTGCAGATAGATGGCTTCCAGGCGCTCCTCCAACTCCGGCCAGGCTTCGATGAAAGTGCCGAAGCTGTTGACCAGGAACGTCACCAGCAGCAGCAGAAACGACCCGAGTACCAGCAACGTCAACCATACCGCTGTCTGCAAACCAACGCCGTGCCGGTGCATCCACTGCACTGGCGATGTGCATACGACGGCAATGAACAACGCCAGCAATAATGGTACCAGTAGATCCGCCCCTAGCTTCATGCCGGCAATGATGACGATCAGCGCGGCCAACCCCAGCATCAGGTTGAGAGGAATGGTGCGCCGCATCTCGTTCGGGTTCTGATCCATGTTGCCTTCCTGGCTAAGTTTATGGTCCTAATAATGGCTGCTGCGTCACGTCTAAACAAACCCATGAGAAGACGATTAGCCACCTCATCCTGAGGTCATACATTAGCAAATAAGAAAATCTGATGTATGTCGCCTCACCACGGGAACGCTTTGTCACGGCGCGATTCGAATCAGCGTCACTCAACGTTTATCCCTGACATTGGAGGCCCCATGGCCCGCTCACTGAATCGAACCGCTCCGCTGCTCGTCACCCTTCTCGCCCCGCTGCTGCTTGGCGGCTTGTTAAGCGCGAGTGCGCATGCACAGTCCCCTAACCAACCGCCGCCTCATCAACGCGAAGCGAAACTCAGCGTGCAGTCCCAGGCCAGTATCGAAGTAGCACCGGACAAAGCCACCTTAAGCGCTCGTCTCTGGGAGCGCACGCCGACAGTGGCAATGGGCGATGACAATCAGACCGATCCGCAGGCCCTGCGAGAAGCGCGCGACCGCCTCGAAGAGCGCACCGCTGAGCTGATCCGCACTCTCGAAGCGGCAGGACTCGAGCGCGACGCGATCAGCGCCGGCTCGCTCAATGTCAGGCCCGATCATATACCCGGACAGCGTGGCGAGAATGGTCAAGATGAGTATAGGGTGCGTACCCAACTCGAACGCCCCATCACGCTCAGCGTCGACGATCTCGAACGCCTGCCGACGATTCTCGATGCCCTCACCGAAGCCGGCGTCAACGCGCTCGATGGCGTGCAGTACGACCTGCACGACCGCGATGCGGCAACCGATGAGGCTCTGGTCAAGGCGATTGAAAAGGCGCAGCGCAAGGGAGAGCTGCTTGCCGATGCCATGCAGGTCGAGCTGGGCCGCGTACTGCTGATTCAGGAGACCCAGTCGCCGATCTTCATCCCACGCATGGCCGCCATGCGCGCCGACGCCGTGGAAAGCCTTAGCAGTGCCGTGGAGTACCGCCCCGGCATGATCAGCCTTGACGCTGGCGTGACGGTGGAGTGGGCCATCGAATCCTTCACGTCATGATGCACACCCCTGCCGGCAGATCGGCAGGGGGTGTGGAGACAGGCCGTCAGCAGTTGATGCGCGCGACGCCTCCCATGTAGCCGCGCAGCGCTTCGGGCACGCCGATCGAGCCGTCGGCATTCTGGTAGTTCTCGAGCACCGCCAGCAGGCAGCGGCCAACCGCCAGGCCCGAGCCATTGAGGGTATGCAGCAGCTGAGGCTTCTTTTGCTCGGGGTGACGGAAGCGTGCCTGCATGCGCCGCGCCTGGAAATCCTCGCAGTTGGAAACCGAGGAGATCTCGCGATAGGTCTCCTGGCTAGGTAGCCACACCTCGATGTCGTAGGTCTTGGCGGCCCCGAATCCCATGTCGCCGGTACACAGCGTCACCACCCGATAGGGCAATTCCAGCGCCTGCAGGATCGCCTCGGCATGACCGCGCATCTCCTCCAGTGCGATATAGCTCGTCTCGGGATCGACCAGTTGCACCATCTCGACCTTGTCGAACTGGTGCTGGCGAATCATGCCGCGCGTGTCGCGACCGTGGGAGCCCGCCTCGCTGCGAAAGCACGGGGTATGTGCAGTCAACTTCACAGGTAGGATCTTGTACTCGAGGATGGCATCGCGGGCAAAGTTGGTCAGCGGCACCTCGGCGGTGGGGATCAGGTAGTACTCCTGATCGCCCTGCAGGCGGAACAGATCCTCGCCGAACTTGGGCAGCTGACCGGTGCCAGTCAGCGAATCGGCATTGACCATGTAGGGGACGTAGCACTCCTCGTAGCCATGCTCGAGGGTCTGCTTGTCGAGCATGAACTGGGCGAGTGCCCGATGCAGACGGGCAATCGGCCCGCGCATCACGGCAAAGCGCGAGCCGGTCAGCTTGGCGGCCATCTCGAAGTCGAGATAGCCAAGCTTGGCGCCAAGGTCGACATGATCCTTGATCGTGAAGTCGAATGTCCGTGGCACTCCCCAGCGATGCAGCTCGACGTTCTCCTCCTCACTGGCTCCCACGGGCACACTCTCGTGCGGCAGATTGGGCAGCGAAGCGACCAGCGCCTCCCACTGCACCTGCACCTCGGCCAGCGCCGCCTTGGCAGCATCGAGTCGATCGCCAAGATCGCTCACCTCATCGAGCAGTGGCTGGATGTCCTCGCCCGAGGCCTTGGCCTTGCCGATCGCCTTGGAGCGGACGTTGCGTTCGTTCTGCAGCCGCTCGGTCTCGGTCTGCAGGTCGCGACGCCGGGATTCCAGCGCCTCGAGTTGCGCCGTGTCGAGCGTAAAGCCACGTTTGGCCAGTCGTTGGGCGACCTGATCGAGGTCGCCACGCAGCAGTTTCGGATCGAGCATGGAATCCAGTCCGTCGAAGTCAAAGAATGGGGAAGTCAGCCCGCTATTGTAAGGAAAAGACCGGGCTTTCTCCATCTCCCACGGGTGCGCTGTCCCGGCCGCTCGGGTAAAGTAGCGCCATGTCTCCTTCCCTGGCAGGACGCTAGTCGTTCTGCGATAGCGACCACGGCCTGATACCCACTCATGATCGCACGACTCGACACCCTTGAACGGCTGGACGCTCACTATTCACGCTTCCTCGAGGCGTTGCGGCGCTCCGGCTTCACTGGCGATATCGCCCCCGACTATGCCAACCGCACGGTGATGGCCACCGACAACTCCATCTATCAGCGGCTGCCCCAGGCAGCGCTCTATCCACGCGATGCCGAGGATCTACAGCGCATCGCGCGGCTTGCCGCCCGGCAAGAGTATCGCCAGGTGGTATTGACGCCACGCGGCGGCGGCACCGGCACCAATGGCCAGTCGCTGACCGATGGCCTGGTAGTCGACGTGACCCGCTACATGAACGCCATCCTCGAGATCGATGTCGAGAATCGTCGTGTGCGGGTTCAGGCCGGCGTGGTCAAGGACCAGCTCAATGCCGCACTGAGGCCGCATGGCCTGTTCTTCGCCCCGGAGCTCTCCACTTCCAATCGCGCCACCATCGGCGGCATGATCTCCACCGATGCCAGTGGCCAGGGCAGCTGCGAGTACGGCAAGACCCGCGATCATGTACTGGAACTCGGCATCGTGCTGCTCGGGGGGGAGCGCCTGACGAGCCACCCCGTCGATGAGCGGGAGCTTGTATCGCTGTGCGCAAGGGAGGGGATCATTGGAGAGACCCACCGCGTCGCCCGCAAGATCGTCGACACCCAACAGGCGCTGATCGACGCCAAGTTCCCCAAGCTCAACCGCTGCCTGACCGGCTACGACCTCGCCCACCTGCATACCGAGGATGGGCGCTTCGATCTCAACAGTGTGCTATGCGGTTCGGAAGGATCGTTGGGGTTTCTCAACGAGGCGGTACTCAATGTACTGCCGATGGCCAAGCACTCGATCCTGGTCAACGTACGCTATGCAAGCTTCATGGATGCGCTGCGCGACGCCAAGGCACTGATGGGCCTGGACAGCGCCGTGTCGCACGCCCCTCGCCCCACCTCCATCGAGACGGTGGACGACAAGGTGCTCGGGCTTGCCATGGAGGATTTCGTCTGGGACAGCGTGGCGGAATTCTTTCCCTCGACCAGCACCACCTCAACAGACATTGCCGCGTCGATTCGCGGCATCAATCTGGTGGAGTTCAACGACGACGATGCACAGACGCTGGAGGCGACTGTCGCCTCCTTCACCACCCACCTGGAGGCCGACAGCAGTGTCGAGCGGCTGGGTTATACCCTGGCCCGGGGACGTGAGCAGATCAACAAGGTCTATGCCATGCGCAAGCGCGCCGTGGGTCTGCTCGGCAACGCCAAGGGCGAAAAACGCCCGATTCCCTTCGTCGAGGACACCGCGGTGCCTCCCGAGCACCTGGCGGACTACATCGCGGAGTTCCGCGCCCTGCTCGACGCACGTGGCCTCGAGTACGGCATGTTCGGCCATGTCGATGCCGGCGTACTGCACGTGAGGCCGGCCATTGACATGAAAGACCCGGCACAGGAGTCGCTGATTCGCGATATCTCCGACCAGGTCGCGGCCCTGACCCACAAGTATCATGGCCTGCTGTGGGGCGAGCACGGCAAGGGAGTGCGGTCGGAGTACGCCCCCAAGTTCTTCGGCGAGCTCTACCCCAGCCTGCAGCGGCTCAAGGCCGCCTTCGATCCATACAACCAGCTCAATCCCGGCAAGATTGCCACGCCATCTTCTATCTCACCCGACGCCGAGAATGCCGTTTCCGCAGAAGACACAAGTGTCATCCCGTCTAAGAGCGTGGGAGAAACCCAGGAGATCAAGCTGGTCGATCCGGAACTGCTGAGCATCGATGGGGTGCCGACACGTGGCCAGTTCGACCGGCAGATCGACGAGCGGGTCTGGCAATCACATGCCAGTGCGGTCTATTGCAACGGCAATGCCGCCTGCTACAACTATGACCCCGATGACGCGATGTGCCCCTCCTGGAAGGGCACCCGCGAGCGCATCCACTCACCCAAGGGGCGTGCCAGCCTGATGCGCGAATGGTTGCGCCTGCAGGGTAATGCAGGCATCGACGTGGTCGAGGAGTCGCGCAGAAAGAAGTCCGAACGCGGTTGGGGCTTTATCAAGAGCTTCCCGCTACGCATGCGCAACACCCTGACGCGCAAGCGTGAAGGGGACTTCTCCCATGAGGTGTACGACGCCATGGCCGGCTGCCTGGCGTGCAAGTCCTGCGCCGGGCAGTGTCCGATCAAGGTCAACGTGCCGGAGTTTCGCTCGCAGTTCCTGGAGGTCTATCACGGCCGCTACCTGCGCCCGCTGCGCGACTACCTGATCGGTGGACTGGAGTTCATGCTGCCCTATCTGGCATCCGTCGCGCCGCTCTACAATGCCGCGCTCGGCAACCGCCTGGTCGAGCGCCTGCTTTCCGGCCCCATCGGCATGGTCGACAGCCCACGGATTTCACGCGCCAGGCTCGCCAAGCAGCTCAAGGCGTGGGGGGTAGCCGAGGCCACACCGACCGCGCTCAGCCTGCTCACCGAACAGCAGAAAACGCGCAGCGTGATTCTCGTGCAGGACGCCTTCACCAGCTACTTCGAGTCGAGGCTGGTGATGGATATCGTCGAGCTGCTCTCGCGACTCGATTTTCGCGTATTCGTGGCCCCCTTCTCGGCCAACGGCAAGCCGCTACAGGTACAGGGATTTCTCGGTGCTTTCGAGCGCACCGCCGAACGGCAGGCCAAGCGGCTCAAGGCGCTCGCCGAGTTCGAGATTCCATTGGTTGGCATCGACCCGGCCATGACGCTCACCTATCGCCAGGAGTATGTAAAGGCACTGGGGCCGGCGAACGTGCCCGAGGTATTGATGCTGCAGGAGTGGCTGGTCTCGCTGGGCTCGCGCATCGCGCCACATGGCGCCAAACGCGAGTGCGCACAGGCCCCCGGCTACAAGCTGCTCTCCCACTGCACCGAGAAGAGCAATGCCCCGGGGGCGCCGGGCGCTTGGCAGCAGGTGTTCGCGGCCTTCGGCCTGGAGCTTGAGCTGGTCAGCACCGGCTGCTGCGGGATGTCCGGCACCTACGGCCACGAAGCACGCAATCTTGCCACCTCGAAGACCATCTACGGCCTCTCCTGGCAGGCGGTGGTGGAGAACAACGCGAATCGCGGCAAGCTGCTGGCCACCGGCTACTCATGCCGCAGCCAGGCCAAGCGGTTCTCCGACCAGGCCCTGCCACACCCGCTGCAGGCGCTGCTCGAGGAGTTGCGCGCTGCCGGCTAGCCAATTTCACGAAAAGCGCTCGTCTTGACGTACGTACTCTAAAGCGTACACTTGATGGAAAGTTAAACACGCAAGAGGTGCGTCATGACGGGAATCACAGCAACTGAGGCGCGCAGCAACCTTTATCGGTTGATCGACGAAACCGCCGAGTCCCATCAACCGATCGTCATCATGGGCAAGCGGAACAAAGCGGTCTTGGTATCCGAAGAGGATTGGTCGGCTATTCAGGAAACACTCTACCTCCTTTCCGTGCCTGGTATGCGGGAGTCTATTCGAGAGGGGATGGATACCCCCGTGGACGACTGTGATGAGGAGTTGGACTGGTGACATGGAAGCTGGTTTACACCAAGCAAGCCCAGAAAGATGCAAAGAAGCTGGCCTCCAGCGGCCTTAAGCCAAAAGCTCAGGAAGTATTGACACTGATAGCAGAAGATCCATACCGCAAGCCGCCACCGTTTGAGAAGCTCATCGGCGATCTTGCGGGGGCCTACTCTCGCCGCATCAATATTCAGCATCGTCTGGTCTACCAAGTGCTCGAAGACGAGCGAGTGGTAAAAGTTCTCAGGCTCTGGAGCCACTACGAATAATGCATAACCAGCCGCTGTTGCCGGACAATTTTTTCACCGCTTCGCGGTGACCACCAAACGCAGCGGCCGGCAGGAACTCCCCACCGACCGCATGCAGTCAAAGCATCAACGCCCCAGCAACGCACAGGAGGCCGCATGTCGCGCACCCTGATCATTATCGGCTTGATCATCGTCGCCATCGGCATCCTCTGGCCGTGGCTCTCCAAGCTGCCCTTCGGCCAGCTGCCCGGCGACATCGCCATCCGCCGCGAGGGCTTCTCGCTGTTCTTTCCCATCACCACCATGATCCTGATCAGCGTGGTGCTCTCGCTGATCATGTGGCTGTCGGGGAGATAAGGGGGCTGTCGCGGCGGGCCTTAGCGAGGATGGAAGCGCGTATCTCCGCGGCACTGGATGAACCGCTGGCACATTACCGGGTGGACCTCAGCCTTCAGGAACTGGAGCTGAACGCCCTCTTGATCCAAGCCAGGAACGATTCCGTGGTGCCTGTTGCTGACGCAAGGGCCAGGCGTAACGGCTGGGACTACGCCAGCGCCAACTCATCGATCAGTGCCGCCAGGCGCTGCCGCGCCTCGCCGTCCACCGCCTTGAGCGGCCGCGGCAGGCACGGCGACTCGACCAGCCCCTGCAGCTCAGCCGCGGCCGCGGTCACGCGCAGGCTACCGCCGGTTTCGCTAAACAGCTGCCACAAAGGCCGCAACCGCTCGACCAGCCGGGTCGCCTCCTCGGCATCGCCGGCCTGGGCGGCGCGGGTGATTGCCAGCATGGTCTTGGGGAAGGTCCCGCCGATCGCCGAGTACCACACCTCGCAGCCGGCATTCAGCCCCAGCGCGGCAAAGGCATCGCCACTGACGCCAATCGTCACATGGGAGGGAATCAGCGCCCGCAGCCGCGCCACGCGGGCCTTGGCCTCGGCGGGGTCGTTCGGCACCCCGGGGATCTTGATCGACGCGACGTTGGGCAGATGCGCGATCTCCCCATGCAGCTCATCGCTGAAGGTGAAGTGCGTGGTGCCGGGATTGTCGTAGACGCACAGCGGCACCGACAGCGACCGCGTCACGTCCTCGAACAGCCCGTACACCTCCTCGGGCGACAGCCGCTGATACGACACCGGCGCCAGCATCACCGCGCTGGCCCCGGCCTGCTGGGCATCTTCCGCCAGCTTGAGCACATCGCGGGTGCGCACGGCCCCGATACCCACCATCACCGGGGTATCGCCGGCATTCTGCACCGCCAGCTGGGCGACGCGAGCACGCTCCGCCACCGACAGGTAGGCGTAGTTGCCGGTGGAGCCCAGCGCCCCAATCGAATCGACCCCAGCCGCCACCAGGCGCTCGATCAGCCGAACGAAGGCCGCCTCGTCGATGCCGCTGGCATTCAGAGGGGTCAGGGGAAAGGCGCTCAAGCCAGTGAACATGGTCGGTGCTCCCAGGTAGTGGTAGGAAAACGCTCAAGGGGCCAAGGGGTGAGTTAAGCCTACCATGACAGTCGCTTGGTAAATCGGATCTGGCCATCCTCCAGGTAGCCGCTATCGACCCAGCCCAGGTGCCGATAGAAGCCAGGCGCTCGAAAGCGCTCATCCTCCCCGGTAGACAGCCACGCCTCCTTGACCCCGGCTCGCCGCAAGCCCTCCTCCGCCGCTGCCATCAGCGCACCGCCAACGCCCTGGCCATGGCACCTAGGCCGCACAAAGCAGGCAAAGACATACCCCTCGGAGACCTGCGCCATCGAGAACCCGACGGGCTGGCCGCCGATCTCGGCAATGGGGGTCACATAGTCGCCGCTTGCCACCATCTCCCCTACGCTCTCGACGGTGATCCCCAACCCCGCCAGCCCATCGCGGGACTGGTGATTCTCGGTGACCGAGCAGCGGATATCGAACAGGGACTCAACGTCATCGACGCGGGCATCGCGTAGCATCATGTTTTCCTCGATAGCGGGCACCCAACCGGCTCCAGGCATTGCTACAGCCTCAGCAGCAGCGCAACCAGCCATCCGCCAAACAGTACCGGTACCGACCAGACATGGAACTCGCGCCACAGGCCGGGCTGATAGGCGAGGCGCAGGGCAATCAGATTGGCCAGCGAACCGATCGCCAGACCGAACCCGCCCACCGTCACTCCCCACGCCAGGGCCTGCCAGTCATCGGTAAACGAGGCCAGGAAGATGGCGGCGGGCACGTTGGACATGACCTGCGAGGTAAGCACCGCGGCGGTAAACACCTCCCCCGGCAGCTGCAGCAGGTGATGGGTGATGCCCTGCACCGCAGGCAGCCCCGACAGGAGACTCATGTTGATGAACATCAGCGCGAACACCAGCAGCAGCAGCCAGTCCACGCCCAACAGCAAATGCCGCCGGTAAAACAGGTAGAGCACAATCAGCATGGCCGCCCCTAGGGCCGCATAACCCCAGTCGGCCATGACCAGAAAAGGCACATACAGCAGCAGCGAGACCCGGAATAGCCGGCGGTCCCGGGGTACCGCGGCGGCCACACCGGACACCGAGATGCGCTTGCGGGGAAACGCCAGCGGTACGGCGGCGATCAGCAGGGCGGTAAGCGCCAGGGCCAAGGGCGCCATCATCGCCGTGAACTCAAGGAAGCCCGCGCCAGATGCCTGCCACATGAAAAGATTCTGCGGATTGCCGATGGGGCTAAGCGCAGAGCCGGCATTGACCGCCAGCGCCTCGAAGATGATCAAGCGCCCCAGGGGAAGATCCGCTACCCGGCGCAGGCTGACGGTAAGCGGCACGACGATGAACAGCGCCACATCATTGGTGATAACGGCAGACAGGCCCGCAGAGAACAGAATCAGATAGACCGCCAGCAAGCGCTCCCCCCGCACCCGCTGCAACAGCCAACTGCCCGCCAGGCTGAGGTAGCCGCTCACCTCCAGGCCCCGGCTCAGCACCATCAGCCCCGCCAGGGCCCCCACGGTCTTCCAGTCGACACGCTCATACAGCGCCCAGCCCGCATCGGGGGAAAGCCACCACAGCGGCACCAGCGCCGCCAGAAGCACCATGAAGAGAACATCTTGCACCACCCGGGACAGGGCATGACGGAACATTGAAGTGGGGGCCTTTTAGCCGTGGAGCGAATCTGCGAAGGATACCATCAACGCTCCCCAAGCCACGCTACCACTCCATGAACGTAAGATGACCGAAGAGAGCCCCCCCTCCTGCATATGGCCGCCATACAACACCTAGCCTTAGTCGCTTTCTTGACCGGTAGGTGTGACTTCTTCTCGATACATCTTGAAACCACGCGCCAAATAGTTATGTAACCCTCCCCTAAAATAGCGGCATTCGCAATTAGAGTTCTCCGGCTTACACTAGCGCAAAACCGGGCGCAAACTGGCGATACAAATCCTTGAATTCTTTGATAGGCTAGGCTTCACGCGTCGGATGAAGGATGAGCGTGTCATACGCCGCGCCGATATGTGGCGCTAGGCGCCCAGTGTCAACCTTTCCAAGCGGCTGCTTTAGGCGGTAAAGAATTTCTGATCCTTTGTTGTTGCCATGGCATGGGGCATCAGTTTCGCTCCAGCAACCCGACATAATGATGCGGTAGCCGCATGGCGACGAGATCCTTGCGGCGCACGATATTGGTTGGGTAGGGCGATGCCAGGTTGGCGGTGTCGATGTGTAACTGGGCGATACCGGTCTTGCCGGTGAACAGTGCCTCCCGGCGCGGAAAGTGGAAGGTATCCGGTCCGAAGATGCCGCTTAATCCCGGCAGGCCGATGTCGGGCGCGTGGAGATTGGCGAAGGCGAAGTAGACGTTGTTCTCGCCGCCGCGCACCCGGTAGTGGTGCCAATGGTGAGTGTCGGCGCCGGTGGGAATCGGCTCGGCCTGGGCGATGGCGGTGCCGGCATGGGTGCCGTGGAAAGGCCCCGCCACGGCGGCGGGACAGGCGATCAGGTCGCAACCACGCAGGGCGAGAATGCGCCCGGCTTCAGGAAAGTCGGCGTCATGACCGACCAACAGGCCGATCCGGCCCAGCGGCAGATCGTGGGTGACCCAGCGCTCCCCCGGCGTGGCCCAGTCGCGGTCCGCATCGCTCAGGTGAATCTTGCGGTAGATCGCCTCTATGCCCTGGGGGCCCACCAGCGCAGCGGCGTTGTAGCCTTTGCCCTCCGCCGCTTCGGCGAAGCCTACCACGTAGTGCTGCCGACGCTGCTCGGCGGCCTCGCGCAACCGTTCGAAGGCGGCGTGACCGTGGGAGATGGCGTTCTCGCCGCCCGCCGTCAAGCCGGTCAGAGAAAGCTCGGGAAAAACCACCAGTTCGGCGTCCGCCGCCTGCTCCGCCAGCGCCAGGCATTGGGCGAGGTTGCTGTCGAGATCCTCAGAGGATACCAGCTGTGCCACGGCGACGCGGCTCTCCTTGCCCTGGGGCAACGGCTGGTGGCCGTAGAGGCGATAGAAGTCGAGCGGATTCCAGGTATGGGTGTGATGCAGCAGCTCATGGTAGCGCTCGGGGCGGCGCTCGCCGATCAGCGGGCCGCCGACTCGGGCGGTGTCGATCTCGCCGAGCACCATGCCATCGCCGCTGTCGCGGCTGGCCTGTATCCGCCCGTCCGGCTCGATGATGCAACTGCCGCCGCTGAACTGCACGCCGCGCTCCCGTCCCCAGCGATTGCTTTCGATGAGATAGCAGCCGTTCTCCCTGGCGCGGCTGATCCAGTAGGGCGCTGGGGTCCGCTCCGCCAGCCAGTTGCTGATATGGCAGATCACCTCGGCGCCTTGTAGTGCCACCAGCCGGGCGGTTTCAAGGAAATGGATATCCATGCAGATCAGCAGCGCCAGGCGGCCGAGCGAGGTGCCGAACACCTGATGGCCGCTGTCGCCGGAAGCGGCCCACTTGGGCTCGGCGATATAGGGATGGCTCTTGCGGTGCTTGCCGACATACCCCTCGGGGCCCACCAGCACCGCCGTGTTGTAGTAAAGGCCGCTACGTGGCTCGACCTCGGCGAGGCCGAACACGATGTAGCAGCCGAGCCTTGCCGCCAGGGCGGCGAAGTGCTCGGTGGCGGGCCCCGGCACCGGCTCCACGTAGGGCGCGACCTCTTCCCGGTCGTGCCAGCAGTAGCCGGTGAGACCCATTTCCGGGGTGACGATCAGCCGCGCGCCGGCCTCGGCGGCTTCCTCCACCAGGCGGCTCAGGGCGGCGATGTTGCGCGCCTTGGCGCACATCTCCGGCTCGAACTGTACCGCAGCGACCTGATACTTCATGCCAGCCTCCCGGCGCCAGGCTTAGCCTTAGCGCGCCTGCCCAACGATGGACTTGAGAATGGACGCTCCCAGGGTGTACTTGGGATCGACCATGTTGCCCAGGCGCACCCGGCCCGCCTGGGTCAGCAGCAGGTAGGCGTCCATCTCGTCGAAATCGAACTCGCTGGCGAGCCAGCGCACCAGTTCGCGATAGGCGATGCGCGCGGCGTCCTCCATGGGCCGCGAGGAGCCGATGGTCATGTAGAACTGCTCGTTCTCCAGGCGCGGCCACTTGAAGGTCCAGTTCTTGATGAGGTCGACCTGCACGGTGGTCACGGTGGGGTGCTCGATGGCGACACCGCACAGCTCGCCGTCGCCTTGAGCAGCGTGGCAGTCGCCCAGATAGAGCAGGGCGCCCTCGCTGTGCACCGGCAGGTAGATCACCGCGCCGGGAGCGACATCGGGCAGGTCCATGTTGCCGCCATAATAGTCGGGGGTCAGCGAGCTGATCGCCTCGATCTCCGGCGAGACACCGATGGTGCCGATGAACGGCTGATAGGGCAGGGTGATGCTGTCGCTCCACTTCACGCCGGTCTCGGCATCCACTTCGACTTTCTTCACCCGCTCCGGCAACGGCGCGTTGAGCACGGCGGTGTCGCCGGTGCCGACCAGGCCGCCGAACTCGGGAATCAGCGCCGTGGTGCCGCGCGGTTGCGGGCCGCGCGGCTGCATCTCCTTGATATAGATCGCCAGGCAGTCGCCCTTCTCGGCGCCCTCCACGTAGATGGGGCCGTTCTGCGGGTTGAGATAGGGCAGGTTGAGCAGTTCGCTGGGCTTGTCGCTTTCCGACTTGAGCTTGCCCTCGAAGGCGTCGTGGGTCTCGGCGCTGACCAGGTCCCCCGGCTGGATGCGCAGCACCGGCTCGGCGTAGGGGCCGAGCGTGTAGTGGTACTTGCCCTGCACCGCCTCGGTGAGGCTGTGGGTGGCGCCGGGCTTGCCCTTGGCAACGGCGCGGCGCGCCATGATGGAATCGTTGAACCAGCTCATCTTGTGCTCCTTGTCTAGTGTTCGTGATACGAGTGCGTCAGACGGAGAGATAGCGGCGGACCGTGTCGCGGTCCTCCAGCATCTCGGGGGTGAGTTCGGTGACGATGCGCCCCTTGTCCATCACGTAGCAGCGATGGGCCATGGCGCGGATCATGTCGATGTTCTGTTCGACGAAGATCACCGTGAGACCGCTCTCCTGGTTGAGGCGCACCATGGTGCGGGCGATCTCCTGGACGATGGAGGGCTGGATGCCTTCGGAGGGTTCGTCGAGCAGCACCAGCTTGGGGTCTCCGATCAGCACCCGGGCGATGGAGAGTTGCTGCTGCTGGCCGCCGGAGAGGGTGCCGGCCCGCTGATTGCGGCGCTCTTCTAGAATCGGGAAGAACTCGAACACACGCTCATAGATACCGGGCGCGGGCGTGCCCAGGGACTCTCCGGCGCGCAGATTTTCCATCACCGTCATGCGCGGGAAGACATCGCGGCCCTGGGGCACGTAGCCGATGCCCCGGCGCGCCCGGCGGTGGGCGGAGAGCTTGGCGATCGGCTCGCCTTCGAGGAGCAACTCGCCGCGCTCGCAGGGCAGCAGGCCGATCAGGCTCTTCATCAGCGTCGACTTGCCCACCCCGTTGCGGCCGATCACCGCGACGATCTCGCCGCGCTTGACCTCGATGTCGATGCCCTGGAGCACCGGTTTGCTGTCGTAGCCCGTTTCAAGCTTGGCGGTCTTGAGAATGGTGTCAGTCATAGCCTTGCCCCAGATAGATGGCCGCCACCCGGTCGTCGTTGACGATCTCGTCGATGGTGCCCTGGGCGAACACCGCACCGAAGTGCAGCACCGTGACCCGCTGGGCGATCTGGCGCACGAAGGCCATGTCGTGCTCCACGGCGAGCACCGTCACCCCTTCGGCGTTGAGCGCCTGGACCATCTCGCCGGTGGCGAGGGTCTCGTCCGGTGTCATGCCCGCGGTGGGTTCGTCGAGCAGCAGCAGCTTGGGTCGTAGACTCACCGCCATGCCGATCTCCAGCCACTGCTTCTGGCCATGGCTCAGCGCGCCGGCCAGAGTGTCCGCCTGGGTCTTCAGATTGAGGAAGCTAAGCAGCCGCTCGATCTCGGCATCGAGCTCGTCGCCCTTGAGGCGCTTTTGCAGCGCGATCTCCAGGTTGTGGTGCACGCGCAGTTCCTTGAAGATGCCCGGCACCTGAAACTTGACGCTGATGCCGCGGCGGATGCGCGCGAAGGAGGGCTCCTTGGTGATCTCCTCGCCCTCGAACAGAATCCGCCCAGCGCTGGGCGTGTGCTCGCCCAGCATCAGCTTGAACAAGGTGCTCTTGCCGGCGCCGTTGGGGCCGATCAGACAATGGATCTCTCCGGGTGGCAGGGCGAAGTTCACGTCGTGGGTGACGTGCAGGCCGCCGAACCACTTATTGAGACCCTTGGTTTCAAGGATGGGGGGAGCAAGAACGGGAGCTTCCTGGCCAGGTATGGTCATTGGCGTGTCCCCTCGCCCTTTGGCTTGCGCCACAACCGGGCGCAGAAGTTCGCCAACCCCATGACGAGACCCTGGGGCGCCGCCAGCACGGTGACGACCAGCAGCGCGCCCATCAGCACCAGGGCGTACTGGCTGCCGTAGACGGTCAGCGCCTGGAAGCCGGCCAGCACCAGCAGGGTACCCACCAGGGCGGTGGTGATGTCGCCGCGACCGCCCACCGCGACCCAGACGATCGGCAGGGCGGCGGCGGTCATGCCCATGCTCGAGGGCGTGATGTACTGGCCCCAGGCGGTGTAGAGCGCGCCGCTCAGCCCCGCCAGCATGCTGGCGATGACGAAGGCGACGAGCTGGTAGCGGCGGATGTCGTAACCGAGCATCTCGGCCCGCTCCGGGTTGTCGCGCAGCGCCACCAGCACGTTGCCAAAGCGCGAGTTGAGCAGCACCCGCAATCCCAGATAGATCGCCACCAGCAGCGCCAGGGTGAGGTAGTAGAGCTGCACGTCCGGGTAGAGCACGATATCGTTGCCGAACCAGGGCAGGGTCAGCGGTGGCATGCCGCCCATGCCATTGAAGCCGTTGAGACGGGCGCTGCCCACCGTCCACTGCGGTCCGGCGGTCTGGGCCATGAAGCGCTCGCAGACCAGGGTGAAGGAGAGCGTCACGATGCCCAGGAAGACGCCGTTGATCCTGCCATAGAACAGGAAGTAGCCCAGCACCGCCGCCACCAGCCCGGCGACGCCCACCGCCAGCGCCAGGGAGATCAGGGTCAACCCGTAGGCCGCGCCCCAGTTGATGGTGAAGATGCCGTAGCAGTAACCGGCGATGCCGAAGAAGGCCACCTGGCCGAAGCTGAGGATGCCGCCATAGCCCCAGATCAGGCACAGCCCCAGGGCCATGAACACCCAATTGAAGAAGTAGATGTTGTTGCCCACGTCGTAGCCGTCGGCGAACAGCGGATAAGCGCAGGCGGCGACCAGCACCAGCAGGAAACCGCTCCAGAAGCCCTTGCCCTTGCCGAGGGTCTGCGGGCCTTCCAGGCGCTTATGGAACAGCGCTTTGTGAATCGATGAAGACACGTTCAACTCCTCTCTCGCAGCAGCCAGCCGGACAGACCGCGCGGCATCACCCGGATCATCACGATGGCGGTAAGCAGCAGGCCAATCTGGCCGGCCAACTGGCCGTACCAGGAAGTCAGCGCCGCCTTGATCACGCCAAGGATGGCCGCCGCCGGCGCGGTGCCCAGGAAGATGTCCGCCCCACCCACCACCACGGTGACGAAGGCTTCCACCAGGAAGGCGCTGCCCATGGTCGGCACCAGGGTCATGGTCGGCGCGTAGAGGCCGCCGGCGAGCCCGGCCAGCGCCGCGCCGAGGCCGAAGGTGAGGCTGTAGACAAAGCCAGTGTTGATGCCCAGCGCCTGGGCCATGTGCGGCACCTGAATGGTCGCCCGGGCGAGCACGCCGAAGCGGGTGCGGGTGAACAATAAATAGAGGCCAAGCAAGGTCGCCAGCGCCATGCCGATCAGCACCAGCCGGTACAGCGAGAAGGAGTAACCCCCCATGCTGAAGCTGCCCAGCGGCGTGCCGGTGCCGGGCAGGGTCGAACCGAGCACGATCAGGGTGCCCTGGGTGGCGATCATGCTGATGCCCCAGGTGGCGACGATGGTATCCAGTGGGCGGTGATAGAGATGACGGATCACTAGCCGTTCCAGGATCATCCCGACGAGGCCGGCCACCAGCGCACCGCTGAGTACCGCCAGCGGCAGTGGCAGGCCCATGCGCGCGGTAGTGGCGCACACATAGGCGCCGCAGAGAATGAATTCGCCATGGGCCAGGTTGATGACCCCCATCATGCCGAACACGATGGCCAGGCCGCAGGCCGCCAGCACCAGGAAGGCGAAGGCGTCCCCCGCCTGGTAGAGAAAGGCGAACAGGTCGCTTAGGAATGCCATGGGTTCGATTCCTGATCAGTTCGAGTGAAAGCGGAGCGGCGGCCGAGGCCACCGCTCCGCGAAACGCCCACTCAATCGCCTGGCGGCGGATTGGACGGGGTGTACTGGGTGGCGGGGTTGTCCTGGGTCAGGTCGCAACCGTTGTCACCCAACCAGTAGGGCTCCACGTCCTCCCAGACATGCGGGAAGCTGATGGAATGATCCTCCTCCACCCGGGCGAGGTAGATGGTGTGCGACATGTGCTGGCTCCTCGGGTCCAGGCACACCCGGCCGGAGGGGCCGTCGAAGCAGACATCGCCCTCGGCGATGATCTCGCGCAGCGTCTCGCGGTCGGTCTCGCCGTCGGCGCGCTCGACCATCTCCTTGTAGAGGTGGAGGGCAATGTAGGAGTTGGCCGCCTCCTGGTTGATATAGGGCTCGTCCGGAAACATCGCGCGGAAGCGCTCGACGAACTCCCGGCTCTC
The DNA here is from genome assembly GCF_013009075.1 of Halomonas sp. TA22. Lineage (NCBI taxonomy): Bacteria > Pseudomonadati > Pseudomonadota > Gammaproteobacteria > Oceanospirillales > Halomonadaceae > Halomonas > Halomonas sp. TA22. Next base: position 234,762 of record NZ_CP053108.1, read on the forward strand.
CGGGGTATCCACCTCCTCGATGTAGTTGGTGGTCACGTACATGTTGGCCAGGCTCGGCGGCGTGAAGCGCAGATGCTCGTAACCCTGGCCGACGTTCACCGAGGAGGCCATGGGCGTGCGCAGGTTGGCGGACATCGCCTGCTCGTAGTAGGAGGACTGGGCGGTGCCCACCAGCAGGGTGACGATGAAGTCCGGCTGGGCGCGCTGGATGTTCTGGATGGTCTGGGAGAACTGCGAGACGCCCAGCGGAATGAACTCCTCGCCGACCATCTCGCCGCCCTGTTCCTCGACGATCTCGCGCACCCACTCGGCGGAGATCTGGCCGAAGTTGTAGTCCGCGGCGATGGTGTAGACCCGGCCGCCGTAGTTCTCCATCATCCACGGCAGCAGGGTGGAGAACTGCTGCTCCGGCACCGCGCCGGTGACCACCATGTTGGCGTCGCACACGCCACCCTCGTACTGGTTATTGTAGAAGGCGAAGCCGTCGAACTGGCTGACGATGGGCCGATACGCCTCGCGGGAGGCGCTGGAGAAGCCGGCGAACACGGCGTCCACCTGGTCGCGTTGCAGCACGCGGCGCATGAATTCCTGGTAGCGGGTGTTGTCCGACTGGGTATCGTAGATCACCAGCTCCAGCGGTCGGCCGGCGATCCCGCCCGCCTCGTTGATCTCCTCGGCGGCCAGTTGGATGGCTCGTACCTTGCCGATGGTGGCCACGGCGAAGTCCCCGGATTGATCCTCCAGTACCCCGAGCTTGATGGGCTCTTCGGCCATCAGAGGAGAATTCAGGCCGAGCAGACCCATACCCATCACGATGGGTGTCAGTGATTTTTTCATCTTGGTGTCCTGCTAGTTGTGAGTTATTGGTTGGTCGCTATCGTTGATGTCGTCGATTCGAATGCCGATGGGACTAGCGGTTGGATTGGTATAGGTGATCATGAAAGCCGCACTCATCCAGCAGATGCTGGGAGTAATCCTCGATGTTCATGCGGTGCTTCATGCTCTCTTTTCTCAGCAATTCGTAGGCGGTTTCGTCATCTATGGAATTCACCTCCATCAGGTTGAGAATGGCCTTGACGAGCGCCTTTCGCTGGTGCCGCTTGCGCTCGTGCTTCTCGGCGTTCTTCTTGAGGGAGAAGCGCACCCGGTGCTCGTTGACGCCGAGAAACAGCGCCGAATAGACACAGGATCCATGCACCGGCTTTTTCAAAAAGCTGGTCGCCCCGGCATTGAGCAACGCCTTGAGGCGGCTGGGCGCCTCAAGCCCCACCAGGCCGATCAGCGGTACCGGCGGCAGTTGCGGCGTGGCGCTGTATGCCTCGCCCAGGGGCGAGGGCAGGTCACCATCCAGAAAGAGAATGTCCCGGTTGCGATCCAGTTCATTCAGCGAAATCACCGCACGATCGTCTCCCAGCGGCACGTACTCGACGTTCAGGCCCAACTTGACGAGCGTGCGTTCCAGGTGCTCGGTAGCGTAGCCCATCCTGCAGACCAGTAGTGCCCGGCGGTGGCTGAAGTTCTGGGTCATCCTAGACGTCATGACACAACCCTCAAATGCGGTTTCCTGGCCTTGGCGACCGCTTCGTGATGTACGTTCACCAAATAGGGGTCCGGGCGCACCGGCGAGGATGCTTCCTGGAGGATCTCGAAGCTGAAATCCTTGCGCGAACGGCCGATGCGCGGTGTTAGCCAGGCGTGATGATTCTCGGCGTCGAGCTTTACCGGACCCTGGGGCGCGGCGAAGGAGAGGTCGCGAACCGCCGCTTGTACCCGCTCCGGGTCGTTGTCGCCCACCCGGTTGATGCCCTTGGCGAGCAGAATGGTCGCCATGTAGGCCGCTTCCGCTTCCACCGAAGGTTCCGGTCCACGGGGAAACATGGCCCGATAGTCGCTCAGGAAGCGGCGATTTTCCGGCGTGCATACCGAAGTGAAATAGACGCTGGAGCTGATATGGCCATCGCAAGCGTCAGACCCGGTGCTTTGAAGGTCGGACTCGGAAAGGTTGCAACTTGCCACCGGATAATCGGCGACTTGGTCAATGCCTCTCCTGCGACAGGCCGTGCGCAATTTTCGGAAGAAGTCGTAGCTAGAGCTGCCGATCAAGGTGTTGAAGATGAAGTCTGGATTGGCCGCGATGATAGAGTCGATGACGTCGTCGCTGACCAGATCGCCGATGGGCAGGTACTTCTCGGCGATGATGTTGTCCTCGCCCTGACAGATGCCCTCGCGCAGGATACGGTTGCTCTCCCAGGCCCAGATATAGTTGGAGCCGATGCAGTAAGCGCGGTCACCGTAATGCTCGCGCATGTAGTCGATGAGTGGCGAAATGTGGTGATTGGGCGCGGCGCCGGTATAGATCACATGATCGGAAGTCTCGAATCCCTCATAATGGGTCGGATACCAGAGCAGCGCGTTGGACTTCTCCAGAAAGGGAATCACCTCCTTGCGGCTGATGGAGGTATAGCAGCCGACGATATGGCGGATTCCCGCCGCCATGAAGCGCTTGCTGCCCTCCACATAGCGGGCGATCTCCCCCGCCGGGTCGAGATGGGAAGGTTCTAGCTTGATGTGGAATTCCGTCGACGCCTTCACTTGGGCACAGGCCAGCAGGCAGCCGTTGAGAATCGACTCCCCTACGGCACCGTAGGGCCCTGTGGAGGAGATCAGAATACCGACTTGGTGTGACGGATGGCTCATGCGTTTCCCAAAGTTTCCAAGGTCGAGACCAAAAAAAAGCCCTCCGACACCGTATGGCGTCAAAGGGCTCTATTGCCGATATGTTCGATGGAATCCGCGCGGGTGGAGTCAAAGCATCGTTGCTTTCTCCCACGCTTTTTTTCAAGATGACAAGCTTGTTTGTGCTTGTCAACCCCATGAAATAGAGGAAATTATTTTAATCATTAATGCACCAAATTGAACGAAAAAAACCGGAGTTGCCCCAAAATGGAGTTTGATATTTCTCCCGTATCGCCGCGTTCCGCGACCGGATCGGTACCGGGCGCAAACTGGCGATACAAATCCTTGAATTCTTCGTGTTGCCGGTAGGCTGCATCACATCGCTCGACCCGTTCCCCACAGGCGTGGGGATGAACCGTCCCAAGACTGGGCGACCGGCGAGGGCGTGATCCGTTCCCCACAGGCGTGGGGATGAACCGGACGATCCCGGCACATGGACGTGCCTCTACCTCCGTTCCCCACAGGCGTGGGGATGAACCGTTCCTGCATTTGACCAGCCGTCGCCCGGCTAACCGTTCCCCACAGGCGTGGGGATGAACCGCCCGCTTATCGATGGCAGTCGAGAGCGGGCCACCGTTCCCCACAGGCGTGGGGATGAACCGTTCAATGTTTCCGTCATGCCCGACAGAGTATGCCGTTCCCCACAGGCGTGGGGATGAACCGGGAATCGAGTCATCGAACTCCTCGTAAGCAGGCCGTTCCCCACAGGCGTGGGGATGAACCGTTGATCTGGCCAGTGACCTTCTGCCCTGACTCCCGTTCCCCACAGGCGTGGGGATGAACCGAGTTGAGCAGATCGCTTATGCGAGTGGACAAACCGTTCCCCACAGGCGTGGGGATGAACCGATCGTGCACGGCTTGGAGTGTGGCCAGGTCATCCGTTCCCCACAGGCGTGGGGATGAACCGCTTGGTACTGGTCATCCACCTTCACCCCGGCCCCGTTCCCCACAGGCGTGGGGATGAACCGCCGATTGTGCTCACGGCGGCATGGATGGTGGTCCGTTCCCCACAGGCGTGGGGATGAACCGGCATGAGCGATCACAAGCGCTGCAAATGCGGCCCGTTCCCCACAGGCGTGGGGATGAACCGCTCGTGTCGAGCAACTGGATACAGGACGGCTGCCGTTCCCCACAGGCGTGGGGATGAACCGTCATACAACTCGACCTTGCCCGGTTGCGGGCTCCGTTCCCCACAGGCGTGGGGATGAACCGAGATGCTAGCCGATGCGGCAGAGCTCCAATCCCCGTTCCCCACAGGCGTGGGGATGAACCGCATCTGCTCGCGAGCTTGAGACGCGCGCAGCTCCGTTCCCCACAGGCGTGGGGATGAACCGCCCTAACCGCCGAGCTATTGGAGTTTGCCAAACCGTTCCCCACAGGCGTGGGGATGAACCGCTGCTGGCCGTCTACAACACCGGCTTTGGCGACCGTTCCCCACAGGCGTGGGGATGAACCGTAGACGCTATCCCATCAGAGGCGGCAAACGCCCCGTTCCCCACAGGCGTGGGGATGAACCGTCCTCGCTGCTGGGCGGCGCTGCCAGGCATGCCCGTTCCCCACAGGCGTGGGGATGAACCGTTGGAGTATGCACACAGAATTTCATTTGAAATCCGTTCCCCACAGGCGTGGGGATGAACCGCGGAGGAAATCGTACTGGATGTAGAGGATGGGCCGTTCCCCACAGGCGTGGGGATGAACCGTTCTCGAAACCTTCGGAGTTAAGGTAGCGTTTCCGTTCCCCACAGGCGTGGGGATGAACCGCCGACTCAGAAGCGCTTTCAGCGGCTTCAATTCCGTTCCCCACAGGCGTGGGGATGAACCGTTTCAAAGGTCTACGTGATTCCATGTGTGGATCCGTTCCCCACAGGCGTGGGGATGAACCGCAGCGGCGTTTGTTGCTGTAACCCCATTTCTACCGTTCCCCACAGGCGTGGGGATGAACCGCCACACCACCACCGAAGGAGCAGCACAGATGACCGTTCCCCACAGGCGTGGGGATGAACCGGTGAAGAGCACACCTACTTTACCATCTATCATGCCGTTCCCCACAGGCGTGGGGATGAACCGAACAGCATTTGATTGATGCTGCACAGGTTGACCCGTTCCCCACAGGCGTGGGGATGAACCGAGGACACCATGACCAAGATCATCAGCTTCGCCCCGTTCCCCACAGGCGTGGGGATGAACCGGCTACACGTACCGGGAAGACACCGACGAAAACCCGTTCCCCACAGGCGTGGGGATGAACCGCCGTTGAGTCCTTCGCAGCCGGCGGAGCCCCCCCGTTCCCCACAGGCGTGGGGATGAACCGGCCATCCAGAGGACTCTCGGGATACTGGAACCCCGTTCCCCACAGGCGTGGGGATGAACCGCCCGCTGCGTGCGGGCACATTTCGAATACTATCCGTTCCCCACAGGCGTGGGGATGAACCAATTAGTGTCGCAAATGTCGCGCACGCTTGCTGCCCGTTCCCCACAGGCGTGGGGATGAACCGGAGACGCAGGCATGAATAAATCCGGACACGGTCCGTTCCCCACAGGCGTGGGGATGAACCGATAGTACCAACGCAGCCGCGTACAATACGAAACCGTTCCCCACAGGCGTGGGGATGAACCGATGCGGCACGTAGCGGCATTAGTCACGCGGAGCCGTTCCCCACAGGCGTGGGGATGAACCGTTAATAACATGAGGAAGACCCTGACTATCACTCCGTTCCCCACAGGCGTGGGGATGAACCGCATACTGACTATGAGGGTCACTGGCCTCTTCGCCGTTCCCCACAGGCGTGGGGATGAACCGGCTGGCTTGGCAGGTGGTATTCAATCAAAGGACCGTTCCCCACAGGCGTGGGGATGAACCGGCTGCTATAGCAACTCTCACCGGGAACTCAATCCGTTCCCCACAGGCGTGGGGATGAACCGCCTGGGGGCCATGGCTGGTTGGTCTTAGTGATCCGTTCCCCACAGGCGTGGGGATGAACCGGGAGATGACCAGTGGAGCATAGATCACACGAGCCGTTCCCCACAGGCGTGGGGATGAACCGCCTTGCTCCATTGCAACGTAACCTTGGTAACTCCGTTCCCCACAGGCGTGGGGATGAACCGGCGAGGAGTAGAGCCAATGTCGACCCTTCCCACCTTTGCGCTAGTGTAAGCCGGAGAACTCTAATTGCGAATGCCGCTATTTTAGGGGAGGGTTACACGGGGTTCATGCAGCGTTTCCCCTATCGCTTAAATGCCACTACATTGCTTTCCGACCGATTTCGTCAGGCCCCGCGAATACCACGCCCCACCTTTCCCATATCTCGGCTTGCATTCTGTACCGCTTCCCCTTGTTGTAAGTACCGACCAATCTTGGAGGCACATGAGCCAGCATTGCGTCCACCAGCAGTGGATCAGCCATGAAGGTCTCGGTCCACAGGGTCGCAACAGAACGCCTAAGGTCATGCACGGTGAAGTATTCGAGGTGGTAGAGCGCCGCTTCAGCATCGGGCTCTTTTCTCGCCCTGCCCTGCAATCTGGCAATCGCTGTAGTGATCGTATCGTAGTGAATCGGTTTCTCGACATTACGGCTGGACGCGAAGACAAACTCGCTATTCGACAACTTTCGTTGCTCATCCAGTATTGCTAGCGCCTGGTTGGAAAGGTGTACCTTGTGTTCACGTGCACTCTTGGTTCTCGAAGCGTGGATGTGCCAGGTATCCTTCTTGATCTCATCCCAGCGCATAGATGCCACCTCAGCACGGCGTGCCCCGGTCAGGATCAACAGTCTGACTGCATTGGCAACCGACACGGAGCGCATCGCAGTGGAGGCCAACCCCACGGCGTCGCGGCTTTCGTTGATCACCTCCCAAAGCTCCATCAGTTCAGGCAGTTTCAGGTGGCGCTCACGTGGTTTGCCTGGCCTCGCCTTCACCTTGGCAGGCTTCAAACCAGCTGCCGGATTATCGCCGATCTGCTCGCGATCCTCGCAGTAGTCCAGCAGCTGCCGAAGTAGAGTGAGGCACTGCCGGGCCTCCTCTCTGGCCGAGCCGGCGATGTCCTCAAGCACCTCAATAAGCAAGCGGCGACTCATGTCCCGAACGTAAGCACCACCCAGCCGCTTCTCCAGGTGCAACCGCCACCGCCCCTTCTGCTTACGCACAGTGCGCTCGGTCGGTGGTAGCCCACCCCGTGCCGGGGCCGACGCATAAAAGTCGATCCACTTCTCAAAAGCTTCACCCATCGTCCAAGCCGCTTGGTTGGCGGCTTTGACGGCCTTGCGCTGCTTGCGGGGGTCGATACCCTGCCTGACGAGCTCAAAGGCTACTTTGTGGGATTGGCGAGCCTCGGCGAGGCTCATTTGGGGAAAGCTGCCGAGCTGATACTCCACCACCGTCTCGCCTTGGCGATAGCGGTAAATCCAGCGCTTCGCTTGCCTATCAGGGCGAGCTTCAAGGGCTAACCCACCGAGCTTGCCATTAGAAACGACTACCCGCGCCTTCGTCTTGCCCTCTGGAGCCTTGAAATTTTCGACTGCCTTGCTCGAGGTAAGTTTTTTTTTGGCCCGACTCACGCGTCTTGGACACCACTGCAAAATAGAGGATTCGGGAAGGGCTCGTCGCATCAGCATTGCCAGTGTTGCGGCTGTGCGTCTAACCAATTGCGATGCAAGCAAAGCCTGCCTTTCCTACTGATAGCATACAGCCGCTATGCTCCGCATGGTTATTGGCGCTCCGGCGAGGTTTTACGGATGACTCATTGACAAAAACGTCCGGCAATAGGAAACGGACCACCACCAACCTCTCAGCTGTCGCTCCCCTGTCCCATGCGGTAAATCAAGCTGTATTCTTCGCTAGAAAATGAAGGTAGAGAGGGTCAAATTCGCCCACTTCCTTCAACTTCTTCCAGTCAGGAACAGTTATCTGCTTTCTCATGGTTTGGATCAAGCCTTTGGAGCGAAGCGACTGAAGTATCCGGTTCATATGAACCATGGTTATGCCTGTCGCGTCAGCTAGCTCAATCTGAGTAACCGGTAGATCGAATGTATCTTCCTCAGCCAGCCCCACCGCCTTCAAACGAACTAGAAGCTCACAGAGCAAATGAGCAATCCGTTTGTAGGCCACGCGCTGGCTGTTATTCAACAGCCACTCGCGAAGGATCGATGCATGAATTAATGTTTCACGCCAGAACGCTGCAGTAAGTTGGGGATAGCGATCACAAATACTGCGCATGTCTTCATGCTGAATGAATCCGAGCAGGCAGGGGCTCATCGTTGCAATACTCATATCCAGAACCCTCAAGTGCAGGCTTTGTAGGTCCGGAATGTCGCCGGGAACATGTAGGGCCAAGATCTGCCGATTACCCTCGACGGTCATCTTGTAGACACAAGTGAAACCCTCCAGTATCAAGCAGCAAGATGATGGTTCATCACCAACACGAATAATTTCCTGGTTGGGCTTGAGGGCCCTTGTTTGAATCGGCAAGTCCTGGAGCGCTTGTTTTTCCTCGCTCGAGAGGGTAAATATCCTTTCCAGCTTGCGGATCATGAGCGTGTTGGGTGAATAAGAAAGTGCGGCCATGCTTAGGCTCCATAGCTAGCAGGACTGAAGCCCCTTGCAACAGTCTAGGGTGTGGACGATCTGTTTTTTTGCAGACTAATCATGCTTCATGATGAAATGCTTGGCTAGGTGGCGCTCGCGGATGCAGCTCAATGGCAAAGCCACGGTGTGCACATATGCGGGACTGCACCGGGCGCAGGGTGCCGCATGGCACTTGAGAAGCAACGCCCGAACGTCCCGCTACACGACGACGCGCTGGGACGAACTACCGATCGTCAGGATGCGATAGCAAGACAAAAGAAAGCCCGGCCGAAGCCGGGCTTTGATCATTGCATGTCCTTGCTTGCTCTCCACGAACATCCTGTCCGCGCGTCCTTGTTACCATCGAGCCTTCCGTGCTTGGTCTTCCCTGATGAGCAATCCTTGCTCTACAACCACACAATGACAGACATCCATCCGCTCTGTCTTAACGCAGGTTATCAACTGATGTACGAGATAACCGACAGTTTCGGTAGGACAACACCGCTGCAGTTGAAGAAGACTGCGCTGCGCCCCACGCTCTTCCAGATTGGGGCACTCCTGCTGCCAATCGGCGACTGCCTCCTGTCATGAACTCTTCACCGTTGTATGCAATAACACTCAGGTTATACCTTCTACAAAATTATTTGCCCTAACTTCTTCAAGAGTGTGTCATGCTGCCTGTCAATGCGACGCCCCAAGTGCCGTTCCGTGAGGCCGTGATGGTCTGGCTGCGCGTGGCCATGCTGAGCTTCGGCGGTCCCGCTGGCCAAATCGCGGTGATGCACCGCATCCTGGTCGAGGAAAAGAAATGGATCGGCGAGCGACGTTTCCTGCATGCGCTCAACTACTGCATGATGCTGCCGGGGCCGGAGGCGCAGCAGCTAGCCATCTACATCGGATGGCTGATGCATCGTACCAAAGGCGGTTTGGTGGCCGGCAGTCTCTTCGTACTGCCTGGCTTCATCGCCATCCTCGCGCTGAGTTACCTCTATGCCTCACTGGGCAATGTAGCCTTGGTCGAGGGGCTCTTCTTCGGTCTCAAGGCCGCGGTGCTGGCGGTGGTGCTCAATGCCGTGGTGCGAATCGGCAAGCGGGCGCTCAGTAATCGGATCATGCTGGGCCTGGCGGCGGCGGCCTTCGTGGCAATCTTCTTCTTTGAAGTGGCTTTCCCGTTGATCATCCTGAGTGCGGCCCTGCTGGGTTACTGGGGTGGCAAGCGCGGCATGGCGGCGTTTCAGGTAGGCAGTGGCCATGGAGATGGAAGCGACCAGGGCCTGAGCGACCGCGACTCGCTGCTAGGTGAGGGACTACCGGCCCATGCGCACCCCAATCGCAGCTGGTCACTGCGCATCTCGGCGACCTTCCTGCTGCTGTGGCTGGCTCCGGTGGCACTGCTGTTGGTTATGTTGGGTAGTGAGAACGTCTTCAGCCAGATCGCCACCTTCTTCAGTAAGATGGCGGTCGTCACCTTCGGTGGCGCCTATGCCGTGCTCGGCTACGTGACTCAGGAGGCAGTTCAGAACTACGGCTGGCTGGCCCCTGGAGAGATGCTCGATGGTCTGGGCATGGCCGAAACCACCCCAGGGCCGCTGATCCAGGTAGTGCAGTTCGCCGGCTTCATGGGCGCCTACCGCGAGGCCACTGGGTTAGACCCCATGCTGGCAGCAACGCTGGCGGCGGTGCTCACCACCTGGGTGACGTTCGTGCCCTGCTTTTTGTGGATCTTCTTGGGGGCGCCCTATGTGGAGCGTCTGCGCGACAACCGTGCCCTGAGTGCTGCGCTGTCCGCCATTACGGCCGCGGTAGTAGGCGTAATTCTCAACCTGGCGATCTGGTTCGGTATCCACGTAATCTTTGCTGAGGTTGAGGAGTGGCATTTTCTGGGAATTCGCCTGTTGATCCCGCATCTGGCCTCGCTGGATCTGCTTGCCCTATTGCTCTCCGCCGGGGCCATGATCGCCATCTTTCGCTTCAAGGTCGGCATGCTCAAGGTGCTGGGCGGCTGTGCGCTACTAGGAATCCTATTTACTCTGGCATTCTAGTTTCCACGATAAGTTCCGAGCTTCGCATACAAGGAAGAGGTAAAACCGAAGAAATACATGGGTTTGCAGATTTTAGCATATGGCAAAACTGCCATACACGTGCAGTGTCACGATATTGCTAACCGAGCCGCTTTCGTCAAGCCCTGCAACTCCTTTTCCAACCGTTCCCAGACGGTTTGCATCTTGCACCGTTTACCCTTGTTGTAGGTCGTATCGTTGTGGGCCTGCGAAGGCGAGCCGAACGCTCACCTGAACAGGCGACGCCTGCTGCTGAACATGGGGAAAGGGCTAGGTGGAGGTTCGAGGTTCGAGCGTCAACGTCATGCTTTGGTCCCGCGATCTACTTCGCACAGAATATGCTTGAGTCGCGTGGAGAAGGGATCGCCGGCAAGACATGCTTGGTGTCGGGAGCCGGCAACGTCGCTATTTATACCATCGAAAAACGCTATCAATTAGGGGCCATTCCGGTTTCTTGCTCCGACTCCCTTGGCATCATGCACAAGGCATCAATCTCGATACTCTCAAGCTGATCAAGGAAACAAAGCGGCAATCACTGAGCGAGTATGTCGAACATCACCCTGAGGCCGTATACATCGATACGCAGAGCTATCCTCGAGATGGACATGCGGTATGGCGTTTCAAGGCTCACCTCGCGTTTCCCTGCGCAACGCAGAATGAGTTCACCGAAGCCGATGCCGAGACCATGCTTGCCAATGGCATCTTCTGCATAAGTGAAGGCTCAAATATGTCATCGACCGCAAATGCAGTGGATCGCTTTCTTCACGCGGAGATTGCCTACGGCCCTGGCAAGGCGGCAAATGCGGGTGGCGTGGCCACAAGCCAGCTGGAGATGGCCCAGAACAGCAGCATGCAGCAGTGGTCTATGGAAAAGGTGGATACGAAGCTGCAAATGATCATGCGAGATATATACAAACGCTGCTCGACCACCTCGGAAGAATTTGGTCAGCCATACAACCTGGTTCTGGGAGCCAATATTGCCGGTTTCCGTAGAGTGGCTGACGCGATGATTGAACAAGGCGTTGTCTGAGTATTGGTTGGTGTTCATACAGCCTGAAGCTAAGAGCCCCCTTGGATTAGTCCTGATCCAAGGGGGTTCTAGGTTTGTATATCATGCCCCTAGCTCGTCAGCGTTTACGATGATGCCTTCCAGGCGGGATCATGCGCACACGAGCCTTGCGAGGCTTGCTTGCCAACGCCGAGCTCACATCGCTCGGTGCCTCTTTCGATGAAGGCTCAGGCGGTGCGTTGATCCACGCGAAAACCGGCAGGGAAAGATGCCAGTAAATAGCGCTGAGACGTAATACCAGAATAACGCCAATGGCCAACGCAATAGCCAGATAGGAGTGAATGGGCAGCCTCTCCAGAATGACATAGGTACAGGCACCGGCAATGGAGGCAGTCGCGTAGATTTCCTGACGCAGAACCATCGGCACACGACGTGCGAGTACGTCGCGCAACATGCCGCCCGCCACACCTGTCATCAGTCCCATCAGTACGGCAACAATGCCAGTATGACCCAGCAGCAAGGCCTTGTGTGCACCTAGAATGGTGAACAGGGCGAGACCGAAGGCGTCCAACACCGGCAGGTAAACGCGCGATATCCGATGGATATAATGAAAGCCACTGATCGAAAGGACTACCGTGGCGATGATCACCCATATATAGGTAGGGTCGGTCACCCAGAAGACAGGACTCACCCCGAGCAGCAGATCGCGTAGAGTGCCGCCGCCAATTGCCGTTACGGCCGCTAGCACCAGCATTCCGAACGGGTCCATCCGTGTACGGCAGGCCAGTATTACCCCCGAGAGCGCAAAAACCACTACACCAATCAAATCAAGCCAATAAACCCATCCTAGCAAAGCAAAGCTCCTCAATGACGTTACGAATCAAGCTTGGACTGCGCTCTAATAAGTTCAGTGCGTTTAACATATCGCTACTTTCGAGGTTTGATGATAGCTGTCAGTGAAACCGTGTGCAGTAGAAGAAGGCTCAAGACTGGCGCCACGCCAGGACTATCTCGCGCTACATACAAAGTCTCGGTTGCGGGTCCGACCACATCCGTTAGATTGAAGTGACCAGCTTGTCTCCATGAGGGCTCTCCTCAATCTCGACTTGCCAAGAAAAGTTGACATTAAGTTTCTTGCTGGGCCCGCCATGGGCGGCCTTGCTAATAGAGCACGTTGCCAATAATGGCCGCGAACAAGGACAATAACGAGCACGCCCATGACTCAACAGACCGTGCCCCCCATACGTCGCTTTCGCGGCAAGCCGAAAGGCCGTGACCTGGACCCCGTCAGCCTGGAAGCGTTGCGCTTGTTGCTCGGTGATGAGCGCAGGGATGAGACGCTGCGCCGCCGCGACCTGCTGATCGAACATCTGCATGCACTGCAGGACCGCTACGGCTACTTGTCGATGGAGAACCTGCGGGCGCTGGCCGCCTACATGAACCTGCCGATGGCGGCGGTATATGAAACCGCGACCTTTTACGCCCATTTCGATATCGTTCACGATGATCAATCGCCTCCCCCGGCGGTCACGATTCGCGTCTGCGATTCGCTCAGCTGCGAACTCGCCGGTGCCGCGACACTCAAGGCCCAACTGGACGCAGGCGTGGACCCGGCAAGAGCCCGGGTGATACGTGCCCCCTGCATGGGGCGCTGTGACATGGCGCCAGTGGTCGAGGTGGGGCATCGTCACCTCATGCATGCAACGACCAGGGGTGTCGAGGCCGTGCTGGATAGCGGCCACTTCCATCCTGAAGCGATAGACTGGCAGCGTCTGGACGCATACCGTGCGGAAGGGGGCTATCGTCTGCTTGCCCAATGCAGGCAGGGCGACGTGCGCATCGAGCAACTGTTACAGACACTTGAGGCTTCCAACCTGCGCGGCCTGGGTGGTGCCGGCTTTCCCACCTTCAGGAAATGGCAACTGGTGCGGCACGAGCCCGGCCCGCGCTATTGCGCCATCAATGCCGACGAGGGCGAGCCTGGCACCTTCAAGGATCGCTACTATCTCGAACGGGCACCGCACCGCTTTCTCGAAGGCGCCTTGATCAGCGCCTGGGCGATTGAGGCCGAGTCGCTCTATATCTATCTGCGCGACGAGTATCCCGGCCTGCACCGGGTACTGCGCCTCGCCATCGCCGAGCTGGAGAGCGCCGGGCTGGTCGAACCGGGCCATATCGTGATCCGCCGTGGCGCCGGTGCCTATATCTGCGGTGAAGAGTCAGCCATGCTCGAGTCGCTGGAGGGCAAGCCCGGCAAGCCGCGCCATCGTCCGCCCTATGTCGCCCAGAACGGCCTGTTCGGTCGCCCTACGCTGGTCAACAACGTCGAAACCGTCTACTGGATTCCCTTGATCTGGCAGCGTGGTGCCGAGTGGTTCGCCGGCCATGGCCGGCATGGCCGTGTGGGGCTGAGAAGCTTTTCGCTTTCCGGCCGCGTCAACCGGCCGGGTGTGCATCTGGCGCCGGCGGGCATCACCTTGAATGAGCTGATCGAGGAGTATGGTGGCGGCATGCAGGAGGACAGCCGCCTGCTGGCCTATCTACCGGGGGGCGCCTCGGGCGGCATCCTGCCCGCCTCGATGGCCGAGGTGCCGCTGGATTTCGATACCCTGCAGGAGCATGGCTGCTTTATCGGCTCGGCCGCGGTGATGGTGATCTCCGATCAGGATGACCTGCGCGCAGTCGCCACCAACCTGCTGGCATTCTTCGCCGACGAATCCTGCGGCCAGTGCACGCCGTGCCGAGTGGGTACCGAAAAGATGCTGACACTGCTTGAGCGCGACGAATGGAATGCCCATGAGCTGATCAGGCTGTCTCGAGTGATGATGGATGCCTCGATCTGCGGGCTGGGCCAGGCGGCCCCCAATCCGGTGATCGGCCTGCTCACCCATTTTCGCGATACGCTGGCGGCTCAGCACGTCATCGTCAAAAGCTAGGATCCTGCCGATGAACGCTACGTTTATTCCTCTCCCAGCCTTCCATATGACCCTTGACGGCATCGAGGTGGAGGCCTATCCCGGCGAGACCCTATGGCAGGTCGCCAAGCGTAATGGCGAGCGTATCCCCCACCTCTGCTACAAGGACGCGCCGGGTTACCGGGCCGATGGCAATTGCCGGGTGTGCATGGTCGAGATCGAGGGGGAGCGGGTGCTGGCGGCCAGTTGCCTGCGCGAAGCCGCCCCCGGCATGGTGGTCAGAAGCGCCAACTCCGAACGAGCCCATATGGCGCGCGAAACGGTAATGGAGCTGTTCATTGCCGATCACCCCGAGCGCGAGACGAGTCCCGACCGCAGCAGCCATTTCTGGGACATGGCCGACACGCTGGCGATCGATGCGACCGCCGTCAGAGTACGTCTGCCATCACGCGCCGAGCGTGACGCGTCCACCATGCATCATATCTCCCCTCGCAAGGACTCACTCACCGTCGACGCCACGCACAGCGCAATGCACGTCGACCTCGATGCCTGCATCGAGTGCACCCTGTGCGTACGTGCGTGCCGTGAAGTGCAGGTCAATGACGTGATCGGCATGGCGCATCGCGGTGCGGCCTCAAAGGTGGTGTTCGATTTCGATGACCCGATGGGCGAGAGCACCTGCGTGGCCTGTGGCGAGTGCGTGCAGGCCTGCCCCACCGGGGCGCTGATGCCGGCAACACTGATCGATGCTCAGGGCCGTGGCGATTCCAGAGCCGCCGATGAAACCGTCGATTCGGTATGCCCCTACTGCGGAGTGGGGTGCCAGCTGACCTACCATGTC
Source organism: Halomonas sp. TA22 (assembly GCF_013009075.1). Classification (NCBI taxonomy): domain Bacteria; kingdom Pseudomonadati; phylum Pseudomonadota; class Gammaproteobacteria; order Oceanospirillales; family Halomonadaceae; genus Halomonas; species Halomonas sp. TA22. The sequence continues at coordinate 249,884 of NZ_CP053108.1, forward strand.
AAGGACGCGCAGATCCTGTTCGTCGAGGGTCGCAACGGACCCTCGAATCAAAATCGCCTGTGCGTGAAGGGGCGCTTCGGTTTCGACTACTCACGCCATTCTGCGCGCCTGACCAGGCCACTACTGCGACGCGAAGGCGTACCGAAGGGGCTGGATCCGACCTTCGACCCAGCCAATCCCACCACGCATTTTCGTGAAGCGAGTTGGGAAGAGGCGCTGGACGTTGCCGCCACCGGGCTGGTAGCGCTCAAACAGCGCCACGGTCCCGATGCCCTGGCCGGCTTCGGCAGCGCCAAATGTTCCAATGAGGAGGCCTGGCTATTCCAGAAACTGGTACGCACCGGTTTCGGCTCCAATCACGTCGACCATTGCACCCGGCTATGCCATGCAAGCTCAGTGGCGGCGCTGATGGAGTGCATCGGCTCGGGAGCGGTGACCGCCTCTTTCATGCAGGCGCTGGAAGCCGATGTAGTGATCCTCACCGGCTGCAGCCCTGCGGTGAACCACCCGGTGGCCGCCACCTTCTTCAAGCAGGCCGCCAAACGCGGCACCAAACTGATCGTCATCGACCCACGTGGACAGGCCATGGGCGCGCATGCCCACAAGATGCTGCGCTTCACCCCAGGCAGCGACGTCTCGCTGTTCAATGCCATGCTCAATGTGATCGTCACCGAGCAGCTCTATGATCAGGCCTATATCGATGCCCATACCGAGGGCTTCGACGCGCTCAAGGCGCACGTCCGCGAGCTGACTCCTGAGGCAATGGCCGAGAGCTGCGGCGTCAGCGCCGAGGAGATTCGCGAGGTGGCCCGCGAGTACGCCAATGCCGACAGGGCAATGATCTTCTGGGGCATGGGAATCTCGCAGCACACCCACGGTACCGACAATGCCCGCTGCCTGATCTCGCTGGCGCTGGCCTGCGGCCATACCGGCCGCCCCGGCACCGGTCTGCATCCACTGCGTGGACAGAACAACGTACAGGGCGCCTCGGATGCCGGCCTCATCCCCATGGTCATGCCGGACTACCAGCCAGTCTCGGACGAGCAGGTGCGCAGCGCCTTCGAGGAGCTCTGGAACACCCCGCGGCTCAGCGCCACGCCCGGCCTTACCGTGGTCGAGATCATGGACGCCATCGCCGCGGGCACTATTCGGGGCATGTACATCCTGGGCGAGAACCCGGCGATGTCCGACCCCGACCTCGACCATGCCCGTGCCGCCCTGGCCAAGCTCGAGCACTTGATGGTACAGGACTTGTTCGTCACCGAGACGGCACAGTTCGCCGATATCATCCTGCCGGCGTCCGCCTGGCCCGAGAAGGATGGCACTGTCACCAATACCAACCGGCAGGTGCAGATGGGACGCGCCGCCATCCCGCTTCCCGGCGATGCCAAGCCCGACTGGTGGATCATTCAGGAGATCGCCCGACGCTTCGGCCTGGCGTGGGATTATGCTCACCCACGCGAGGTCTTCGCCGAGATGACACGTGGCATGCCATCGCTTGACCATATCACCTGGGAGCGGGTCGAGTGCGAGAACTCGGTGACCTATCCATGCCCGGCGGATGACACCCCTGGGTTCGACATCGTGTTTTCGGACGCCTTTCCCACCCTCTCAGGCAAGGCGCGGTTCTCCACCACGCTGCCCCTGCCGCCGGATGAGCCGATCGACGCCGCCTACCCCGTCGTGCTTACCACCGGGCGCCAGCTCGAGCACTGGCATACCGGCTCGATGACGCGCCGGGCACGGGTGCTGGATATCCTCGAACCCGAGGCCGTGGCCAGCCTTGCCCCGGGCGAGCTCCGCCGGCTGGACGTCCTGCCCGGCGAGATGATCACCATCACCACCCGGCGAGGCAGCATTACGCTGAAGAGTCGCACCGACCCGCTGATGCCGGAGGGCATGGTCTTCGTGCCCTTCTGTTACGCCGAAGCGGCAGCGAATATCCTCACCAACCCGGCGCTGGACCCCTTTGGCAAGATTCCCGAGTTCAAGTATGCGGCATGCCGCCTGGCACGGGCGAAAACGGCAGACATCGAGGCGACCTGAACCCGAGCTAGCGATGAGCTATGGATGAGATAGGGATGAGCGACTTATGAATAACCACCATGCATTCGCCAGGCTGACAGCGGCGCTGGCCCTGATGGCCTCACCCCTGGCCATGGCCAACGACTACCCCACCGAGACCCGGGTCGATTACGTGCTGGGCTGCATGGCGGCCAATGGCCAGAACTACCTGGTCATGCAGAAGTGCGCCTGCAGTATCGACACCATCGCCGAGCTGATGCCCTATGCCGATTACGAGGCGGTGGAGACCGTCATGCGCATGAACGACCAGCGCGGCGAGCTCGGCATGCTGTTTCGTACCGAGCGCAGCATGCAGGACCAGCTCCGTCACTTCCGCAGCGTTCAGGCGGAAGCCGACCTGCGCTGCTTCTAGCATGCGATGCGTTGGCACTCTGACCGCGATAGGCTTGCTGTTCGGTCTGGCGAGCGCCTCCTGGGCCCAGAGCGAAGCCGCGCTCAAGCAGGGGGAGCGCATCTTTCGTCAGCAGTGCTCCGGTTGTCACGTACTCTCACCCGGCATACACCGGGCCGGGCCCAGCCTCTATCAACTGATGGGGCGCCCCGCCGGCAGCGTGGAAGACTTCGCCTATTCGGCAGCCTTCGACAACGCCGCGTTCAACTGGACACCGGAGATGCTCGATGCCTTTCTCGCCGATCCCGATGCGCTGCTGCCCGGCAATTTGATGGTGCTGTGGGGGTTGGCGCCGGGGTTACGCGCACCGCTGATCGACTATCTCCAGCACGCCGCAGAAAACGCTCCCTGAACTCGCTTACTCACCTCCCCCTCCCTTGCGCGCCATCATGCCCCGAGCCGGGTTGTAGCCGACGATCGCCAATCCCAGTAGCACTGCTGCCGTGATCAGGGTAATCAATGTCGCCTCGGGGTTGAGCTGTTCATAGAGCGCGAAGCGGATCATCTCCACCGCATGGGTGAAGGGGTTGAGGGCAGCGATCTGATAGACCGCATAGCTCCCCTCACGGATGCGCCATAGCGGATAGAGCGCCGAGGAGAGAAAGAACATCGGGAAGATCACGAAATTCATGATGCCGGCGAAATTCTCCAGTTGACGCACGAACGTCGACAGCAGCATGCCAAGGGCACCCACCATGAACCCCGTGACCACCAGCGCCGGCAGGATCCATAGATACCCCATCGCTGGCGCCTGAACGCCATAGAGCCAGGCGATCAGCAGAAAGACATAGACCTGAGCGATGGAGACCAATGTACCCGCCAGCAATTTGCACACCAGCAGGTACCAGCGCGGAAAGGGACTGACCAGCAGCACCCGCATGCTGCCCATCTCGCGGTCGTAGACCATCGAGAGCGAGCTTTGCATGCCATTGAATAGCTGGATCATGCCCACCAGTCCCGGCACGATGTAGACCTCGTAGAGAATGTAGGTCTGATAGGGCTCGGTCATGGCCACCCCGAGCGCCATGCGAAACCCGGCGGCAAATACCAGCAGCCAGACCAGCGGTCGTACCAGTGCCGCAATGAAGCGCGAGCGCTGATGAACGAAACGCAGCAGCTCACGTCCCACCACACCGTTCATGCAGTGCAGATAGCGCGCAACGCTCATGCCTGCCCCCCTCCGGTCAACTGGTCGAAGGCCTCCGCCATCGAAGCGGTGGCGCTCTTGGCCACGACGTTTTCGACCACATCGTTGGCAAGCACGCGCCCCTGCTCGAGCACGATTACCCGATCGCCGGGCTGCACCTCGTCGATCAAATGGGTCGCCCACAGCACCGCCACCCCCTCTTCACGACACAAGCGATGGGCATGCGCCACCAGCGCGCGCCGCGCCGCGCTATCCAGACCAACCGTTGCCTCGTCGAGCAGCAGCAGGCGTGGGCGGTGCAGAAGACCGCGAGCGATCTCCACGCGCCGCCGCTGCCCTCCCGATAGCTGCCGCACTCGCGTTCGCAGATGCTCTGTCATGCCGACCCTGGCCGCCTGTTCGGCAGCACGCTCAAGCCCCACACGGCGGGACATGCCATGCAGCGCCGCGTGATAGGTCAGGTTCTGGCGCACCGTAAGGTCCAGATCCAACGTCGGTTGTTGAAAGACCACTCCCATCTGGGCGTGCGCCTTGACCGCATCATCGCGCAGATCGAAGCCACCGACGCGGATCTCGCCCTGGCGGCGGTCGTAAAGTCGGGTGATCAGCGAGAAAAGCGTGGTCTTGCCGGCGCCGTTGGGGCCCAGCAACACGGCGAACTCGCCCGCAGCAAGCCGCAGGGAGACGCTCTCCAGCACCGGCTTGCCGCTATAGCTGAAGCTCAGGTTCTCGATGACCAGCGCGACCGGCGCATCCTCTCGGGCTATCGCTCCCGGATCGCTCACGGCTCGACGATCACCCCCCAGGGGAAGCGCCCCACCGGTATCGAGCGCAGCGCCCGGCGGTTTGCCACGTCGATCACCGTGACATCGCCACTCACTCCGTTAGTGGTATAGAGCCGGCTCTCGTCACCGTTCAGGGCCAGATGCCAGACGCGCTGCCCCACCAGAATGTAGTCGAGCACCTCATAGGTTTGCTGGTCGACGACCGCCACGCGATTCGAGGGGCCGAGTGCCACGAAGCCGTAGCGACCATCACGGGTCAACGCCACGCCCACCGCCTGGACGGTCTCCCGTGGTACGCCGGGCACGTCGAAGCGGATGGTATGCTCGACATCGAAGCTATCGACCATGTCGAGAATCGACACGGTGGCGGCGATCTCCGCCGAGACCCAGGCCTTGCGCCCGTCATGAGTGAACTCGGCATGCCGCGGACGCGCCCCGACCAGGCGGTGATGGACGGCCTCCATCGCCTCGGCGTCGATGATGTGCGCCATGTTGGAGGTCTCGGTCGTGGCGATCAGCCAGCGGCCATCGGGGCTGATCCCAAGCCCCTCGGGCTCGACGCCTACCGGGATCTCAGTCACCAGCGTGCGGCGCTCGTAATCGAGCACCGAGACGATGTTGTCATCCTCGTTCGAGACATAGATGTAGGGGCGGTTGGGATCGACCCGAATGACCTCGGGATCATCGCCGGAGGATTGGCTGCGTACCACCTGCAGCGTCTCGAGATCGATCATGTCGATGGACTCATCGTCGCCCACAGCAACGAACAGCTCGCTGCCATCGCTGCTGAACGCCATGGCCCGCGGGCGCCGCCCCACACTGATCGTCTCCACCACTTCCAGGCTCTGCCCATCGATGACCGAGATCGTATTGTCCTTCTCGTTGCTGACGAAGATGCGCTCGGCATGCGCCGCGAGTGGCATTGCCAGCAGCGTCCCCAAGACGGTTCCCAAGGCGGCTTTACCGGTCAATGACGTGATAATTGGTGTTAGAAGCGACATTGCGATTCCCCCTCATCGGCACCCAAGGCGTCAAGCGGGGTGCGTGGATGCAGATAGCCCTCCTGAGGAGAGACCGACGCCACCATGCGTGGCCCAGCAATCAGAATCGGCTGGCGAAGCTGGTGATTCCAGGTGCGGTAACTCACCGGGAAGCCCAAATAACCCGCCAGCTCGAACTCGTCACTGAGCATGTAATCGATGATCGCATCACGCTCGACCGAGCCGGTCCTGTTGGCGGCCTCCCCAAGCGAGCGCACCGCCAGCCAGGCGCCGAAATCCTGGGGCGTCATCCAGCGATCAGCGACTTTCTCGAAGCGCCGCTGCAGCTGCACCGCACCCCAAGACTCGTGCGAGCGGTGCCAGGCGGTGGCCATCAATCCCTGAGTACCCACCACGGGCCTGGGTAGCCAGGTCTGGAAGGGAAAGTACTCGCCGAAATAGTCAGTCTCATCGGCGATCACCAATACGTCATGATCGGGGAGCTCCTGCACGAAGACCGGGATTTCCCGCTGGATGGTATGAAAGCCGCCCTCGGCACGCCGCGCCATGGGATCATAGGGCCACATGGCCTCGCCGACGATGCGGTGCCCATAGCGCGCAGCGGAGGCACGCAGTGTCTCGGCCAGCAGGCGATCCTCGTCGGTATTGCCATACACCAGCGCCCAGCGGTCCCATTGCTTGAAGCCCAGGAACTGGGCCAGGGCATCGGCCTGCATGCGCCGACTGGGTACGCTGTGGAACAGTTGGGGGTGGCACGCCTCGCCGCGCAGGACATCATCAGGCGCGGCGGCATTGAATACCACCCGCTCGCCAAGGTCGGGGTGCTGCATCAGCTGCTGCAACGACTCACCATCCAGACCACTGATGATCCAGTCGGCGCCTTGCTCGATCAGCGACCCGAGTCCGACCCCGACATCCCCGCCAGGGTCGATAGTGACCTCGACCAGCACGAACTCCTGGCCGAGAAACTGCCCGGTGGCATTGTTATCGTTGATGGCCAGCCGAGCGCCCTGCAGGCCTTCGCCATCGAGCACCGGGTCGAGCACCGAGAGTGGCTCCAGGTCGTCGGGGCGCTCCATTCCCAGGTAGCCCAGGGTCAGGGTGACACTCTGCGCCTGAAGCGATCCCGCCCACCCCAGTACCCCCACCACCGCTCCGACCATCAACCAGCGCGTCATGGGGTGCCGGCGCTCTTTGCAATGCGTGTTCTTGTAGTAATGAAGCATCGTCTCTCCTTAATGGCGTCTTGCAGTATGTCGACTTACAGGCCTGCATCGATGATGCGCACCATCTGGCTCAACTTCTCTTCAAGTAGGTAGGGCTGCTCGCATAGTGCCGGCAACGCCTGCTGACGTGATTCGAAGGCGCGCTGATCCCAGAACAGCGCCTTGGAGAGTGCTTCGATCTCCTCCGGGTCTACGTGCTCATCAGCGCGCTTCTCCTCGAGCTCGTCGACCATCTTTGCCACGCTCTCCAGGCGCGACACCTGACCGCGCGAGGCGCCACGAATACGCTCGATGGTGCGGCTGCGCTCGCGGTCGGTGAGCTGGAAAAGCCCCGAGAACAGCAGTGTGAGGCGCTCCTCGCGATCTGCCTCGCCCTCGCTGCGCTCGACAAATTCGCGAATTCTCGCCAGCGCCTCCTCGCGAGGCGTCTCCCTGGCGGCAGCGAAGCGCACGAGGCGTCCTACCTCCTCGTCCTCCCACCACTGCCGCTCGAGTGCATCGAGCGAAGGGCCTGGCCAAAGGGTTCCCCAGGCCAGCTCGGGCACCAGGCGCTGTACGCAGGGCCAATCGGGAGGACCCGTGGAGGCGCGCTGGGCTTCAGCGGAAGCGGCGAGGAACATGGAGAACGGCAAACACAGCGTCAGGGTCAACGGCAAGGTCAGTACTACTCGAGGCAAGGGGCGCATCATGGCTGGGCCTCCCTGTTATCGTCCACCTCGCCCTTCCCAGGAAGCGCAAGCAGCTGGCCGCGGCGATCCAGCAAGGGAATGTCATACTCGACTAGGATGGCGTCGATCTCCTCCCGTCTCCGCTCGATGAACTCGTTGATCGCATCCTTCCACTGAGGCTCGCCACGCCGTACCCCCATGGTGATGCGGTAATCGAGCCGCGCTCCACTCTCGTCGGCGTGCAAGGGGATCACGTTCAGCGGCGGATCGTGACGAGCGGCGTAATAGCCGGCCATGGGGCCCCATATCACCGCACCATCGGTCTCGCCGGCCGCGACATCGGCTACCGCATCGCGTACCGGGGTACGCTGGCGGGTATCCACCTGGAGCGGATAGCCCTTCACCCTGGCGCCACTGCGACGCAGCGGCACCATGGGTGGGGTCTCGGCAACCACGCCAATGGCCAAGCCGTCGAGATCGCTATCGTCGAGACTCGACACGTCGAGATTCGACGAGGCAGGCAATACCAGGGAGTAGACCGAACGGTAATACTCATTGGTGTTCTGCACGAAGCCGTAGCCGGCAGCAACACCGATGATCACATCACAGACCCGCAACTCCAGGGTATTGCGGACGAATCCCATGATTTGGGGAGCCCAGACATAGTGCAGCGGCAATCCCAGGTCATCGGCCAACAGCTCAGCGATACGGTTCTCGAAACCCTCGCCTTCGCTATTGCTGAACGGCAAGTTGTTGCCATCGGCGCAGACACGCAGAAACTCGCGATCGTCACGCTCGGGCAGATCCGCCCAGGCGGGTGGCGTGAGCATGCAGACAAGCGCCACGAGACCGAGCGAGGCAACGCAGGGCAGAGAGATGTAGAGCTTCATGATGTCCTCCAATCATGTGATAAGGGTTCTGCCATTTGATTGGCACAGCCGATTGGATGAACCTCACTGATCGTTCTCGGGCGCCTCCTCCTGCATCGCCTCGATGACGCGTGGCCGACCCCGCCCCAGCTCTCCCGAAGCGCGCGCCGTCATGTAGCGGTAGATATTGGGGATATTGCTCAACACGGTGGAGTCATCGGCAAAGGAGGGCATGACCTGGCCTGGCAATACATCCCGACCACCGGCGATCGTCTGGGCGAATTCGGCAAACGAGCGGCGCTCTGCCGCCTTGACCAGACTTGGCGCAAAGGAGGAACCCAGGCCATCGGGCCCGTGGCAGGCCATGCAGTGACGGGTAAAGACCAGATAGCCCTGGTAGGTACCGGGGTCGACGTTACCCTCTTCGACGATGAAGGCGGTGGGGTCGCCGTAGTCGATGCCGTAGCGACCGTTGTCGGAGGCGAAGGCCAAACTGAGCCCGGATGCCACCAGAGTGGCACCCAGCGCAGCCGCGATGAAGGTAAACCGGCGTGATTTGCAGCGTTTCGTCATAGTACGTGCCCTTTTATGGGGGGGGCTTATTAGCGGTTGAGCAGTGCGAACTTGGCATTACGCAACGCCAGGAGGCACTACGGCCTCCTGGAATCTCATCCTCACGCATCGGGCAGAGCGAATACCGTCAGCACGCCACCCAGTTCGGTATAGTCGCTGAGTGCCGAGAAAACACCTACCGCACCCAGCCCCTCCTCGGGATCCTCGAGCCCCGCGGCAAGACCGATGCCAGCCCAGCCACCCACCCCTGAGAGGACCGCGATATACTGCTTGCCCTCATGGCGGAAGGTATTGATGTTGCCAATGATTCCGGAGGGTGTCTTGAAGCGCCAAAGTTCCTCGCCGGACTCGATATCGACAGCCTTGATGTGGCCCTCGAGCGTGCCGTAGAAGGCCAGATCACCCGCCGTGGTCAGCGCACCGCTCCATACCGCGAAGCGTTCATCCACTTCCCAGACCACTTCGCCGGCCACCGGGTCCCAGGCGATGAAGCTGCCCATCCGCCCTTCCATGCCGCCATTCTCCATCGGAGCGGGCATCATGGTCAGGGTGGCACCGACATAGGGCTGGCCCGCGACATAATCGGTCTCGAACGGCTCGTAGTTCATGCAGATACGGTTGATGCCGGCATAGACCAGACCGGTGTTCGGTGAGTAGGAGCTCGGCTGCATGTTCTTGGCACCCATGGCGGTCGGACAGATGTCCGTGGTATTGACGTCTACGCCCTGGGTATAGGTGCTGTACTGCTCATTGACGTTGGGACGGCCGGTCTCCATGTCGTAGCTGTCGGCCCAGTTGGTTTCCGGCGCGAATTTCTCGGCCACCAGCAGCTCGCCCGTCTCGCGGTCAAGCAGCATACCGAAGCCGGTACGATCAATGATCGAGAGCGCCTTACGTTGCTCGCCATCGATCTCGACATCGATCAGTACGTTCTCATTGACGCCGTCATAATCCCACTCATCGAATGGCACCTTCTGGTAGACCCACTTGGCTTCGCCGGTTTGCGGGTCACGCGCAAATACGGTAATCGCCCACTTGTTGTCGGCGGGCTCTCCATCAAGGGTGCGCTGCTCAGGGTTCCAAGTACCGGGGTTACCGGTGCCGTAATAGATCAGATCGAGTTCGGGATCGTAGGTGACCCAGCCCCAGGGTGCCCCGCCCCCCCGCTCCCACTCGCCCTCCGGCCAAGTGCTCACGCCGAGGTCAGCATCGCCGATCGGCTCGCCCATCATCAACGTAGTCTCAGGGTCGATCAGCACTTCATCGTCCGGGCCCGTGGAATAGCCACGCCACGCCATTTCGCCGGTTTCGATATCGTACGCCGTTAGATGGCCACGAATCCCAAACTCGCCGCCGCTGATGCCCATGATCACCTTGTCGTGTACCACCAGCGGCGACATAGTGTTGGACTCGCCGATGGTGTGATCACCGTTGTTGGCATCCCACAATAGCTCGCCTGTCTCGGCATCCAGGGCAATCAAGGTATTGTCCGCCTGACCCAGAAACAGCTTGCCATCGGCATAGGCCAGGCCACGATTGACCGTGTCACAGCACATCACCGGAATGACGCGCGAATCCTGGTCAGGCTCATAGGACCAGATGACGCGGCCCTCCTCCTCCAGGTCGAGCGCGAACACCTTGTTAGGAAAGGGAGTGTGAATGTAGAGGCGCCCATCGCCCACGTACAAGGGTCCGCCTTCATGACCCCGCAATACCCCCGTGGAGAACTGCCATACCGATCGCAAATCGTTGACGTTATCGCGATTTATCTCGTCCAGCTCGCTATAGCGATGCCCTTGATAGTTACCGAGTTGAGTGACCCATAGGTCAGGGTTGCTCTGCAGTTCTTTCTGATTGTCGTTGGCCTGTATCGCCGTTGCGGTCATCAGGCTCACCGTGGCAATGGCGAAGCTCATCTCACGAAGCATGGCGTGGTCTCCGTAGTACAGAAGGTGTATCGAACGGTTGTCGAGACACCGATTGTTGTTATCGTTTTCGTGACAGCACTCTGAAGGTCTAGCACAAGTTCGGCATGGCCAAGCAAAAAATCGTTAAAACGCGACTTTGGGATTAAATATAATGCTTTCCTTTATAACAAAAGGGGGCATAACCACGACTTAAGTCTCAAGGCAGACCATAGCGTAATGTCTTATTTTCAAGCAGGACACCAACAATAACGAATCACCAGTGGAGATATTTCATGTGGACAAAGCCTGCTTATAACGACCTGCGGCTCGGCTTCGAAGTAACGCTTTATATTGCCAATCGCTGATAAGGACAGGCAAAGGCTCCGTTCGCGGAGCCTTTGCCCCAATGAATTAACGACCTCGATACAGCCCCATACCCGACATAACAACACAACAACGGGAGAGCATTATGAGCCATATCAATATCCACCCCTCCGTGAATGACGGCGTCACCCCAGCTAGCGACGACTTCCACGGCGGCACCCTGCACTGCAAGTGCCCTGCAGATCAGGTAGAAGTGAGCGTCAAATCCCAAAGCGCCCATAACCACGTATGCGGATGCACCAAATGCTGGAAGCCCAGCGGGGCGCTATTCTCGATGGTCGCTGTCGTGCCTCGAGATAGCGTCAGTCTCATTGGGCATGAAGAGAAACTGCAGGTCGTCGATACCTCTGCTGCCATCCAGCGCCATGCCTGCAAGGAGTGCGGTGTGCATATGTTCGGTCGCATCGAAAGCAGCACTCATCCGTTTCATGGCCTGGATTTCATTCATACCGAACTATCGGATGAGCAGGGCTGGGCGGCACCTGAATTCGCGGCGTTCGTCTCCTCGATTATCGAATCGGGAACCGATCCACAGCAAATGGGTGCGGTGCGGGCACGCTTGAGCGAACTCGGCCTGACACCCTATGACTGCCTATCGCCACCGCTGATGGATGCCATAGCTACCCACACTGCCAAGGCCAAAGGAGCGCTGAACTAGGAGAAGCATGAAGAATCACAGCTGAATATGGTAGTAAATGCTGTATCTGGATACGATATCACCTCCGGTGATTTATGCCTTTCATGCAATGCGAAGTGGCTTGTCCTGCTTCGCAGCATGCTGCTGCTTCTTCTCTTCCTGCTTAACGCGTTGATATATTTCATCGCGATGAACCGAAACATGCTTGGGCGCATTGATTCCCACGCGTATTTGGTTCCCTTTCACTCCCAAGATAGTGACCGTGACTTCATCACCGATCATTAACGTTTCGCCAATACGCCGGGTCAAGATAAGCATTACGTTTCCTTTAAATTGATATATGAGCGTCATATCCAATCCCAAGGGCGGATAACGAGCCTCATAGAGTGTATGTAATCAAAATGCTGCTCAGTCATCCAGGCATCCTTCAAGCACGCTATCGCTGGGAGACGGATAACACCCAGCAACCCAAAGCAACAATCATGCCAAAAAAATCACAAGTGCCATAAAAATCTTAACGATCGCATGTGGCCTGTGGCGTCGTCCGTCTGGCCAGATGAAACATAGGCAATTCATTTGTCGCAAGAGAGGAATAGTGAAAAAATGACACTGGCAAATTGACAATCCCTCATCAAGAAATATCAAAATGACAGCTTTACTGCATACTCTCCAAGGGTTGCTTACCAGACTGAGCGAAGGCCAATCTAAGGAAACCCTGCATGAGCATTGGGCCCAACTGCTCGAGGTCCTGATGGGTCCCTTCCGGGCCGACGCCAGCGCTCTGCTGGTGGTCAATGAGGATGGTTTTCGCCCCATTGCCACGCTCGGCCTGCCTGACGAAGTATGGGGACGTTGCTTTACCTTGGAGAAGCAGCCCCGCCTGGCAACGATTGCGCTGCAGCCGGGCGTAAGCCGCTTCGGGCCGGACTGTACTCTATCCAACCCCTTCGATGGCCTTATCGACGACACCCTCAGCCAAATACATGACAGTATTGGCGTGGCGCTGCGCGATGGCGAGCGCCTGATCGGTATACTGACCTTGGATACCCTCACCCCTGGCCAGCTGGAGGGTTGCGATGAAGAACGGCTAATTGCAGCAGCCAACTTGCTTGGTACCTGTCTATGCATGGCTGCGCGACTCGGTACAGTCACACCCATCACTCAGACGTACGCCTTCGAGCGACAAACGATGCCCCTGCACTGGCACAGCCCCGCCATGCGGCGTCTTGACGATGCGCTAAGCCTGGTCGCCCCCACCGACATGAATGTGCTGCTGCATGGGGAAACCGGTGTCGGCAAGGAGCGCATCGTGCAGCAGTTGCATACTCGCTCACCGCGATATCGCGCTTCGCTAGTGCGGGTCAATTGCGCAGCGCTGCCAGAATACCTGATCGAGAGTGAGCTATTCGGTCATTGCCGCGGCGCATTCTCGGGTGCCGTCAAGGATCATCGGGGTCACTTTGCCATGGCGGATGGCGGCACACTGATGCTCGATGAAATCGGTGAACTCCCCTTGGTGCTTCAACCCAAGTTGCTGCGCGTGCTCCAGGAGGGGGAGATACAGCCGCTGGGAAGCGAGCGGCCACAACGCGTGGATGTCCGGGTAATCGCCGTCACCAATCGCGACCTTGCCGCCGAGGTGAGGTCCGGCAGATTTCGCGAGGATCTCTATCATCGGCTTAGTGTTTTTCCGCTTGAGATCCCGCCACTGCGTGAGCGCCGAGAGGATATTCCACTTCTTGCCGGCAATTTTCTCGAAGAGAATCGCATCCGGCTGGGGCTTTCCAACCTTCGTTTGGCTCAGGATGCCGAAAGCGCGCTCATGGTGTGGCATTGGCCAGGGAATGTGCGTGAACTGGAACATACGATAAGCCGTGCAGCACTTCGGGCATTGGGCGATGCGCTACAGGAGAGACGCCACTTCAAGGGGGACCAACGCCAGGTTACCGTACGCATCACACAACACCATCTCGATCTGCCTACCAAGCAGATCCCGCATGATCTGGATGAGGAAGTGCAATCGACGCTGCCGGCGACAAAGGAAAGCTGGCAAGCCTTGAGAGTGGCGACCGAGGATTTTCAGCGCCATTATATTCACCGAGCACTCACGAGCCATGAGGATAACTGGGCGGCAACTGCACGAGCACTGGCGACCGACACCGGCAACCTTCATCGGTTGGGAAAGCGCCTTGGGCTCAAGTAACGTCAAGCCAGACCATCGGCATCAGTACAGTGTCAGAATCGATAGGAATCTTACCGGGTGCAGCAAGATATCAAGCAGAACGTACTGTTAAGAAACAATGTAAAGATTACCGGTCATGGCTCGCAGGCCATGATATTCGCCGCGGGATTTGGCTGCGATCAGAATATGTGGCGATTCGTCACGCCAGCCTTCGCCAATGAGTACCGGATCATTCTTTTCGATTATGTAGGCTCTGGCGACACGGATATTCAGAGCTATGACCAGGAACGATACGCAACCCTGAATGGTTATGCGCAGGACATCCTCGACATCCTAAGGGCCTTGAATTACCACAAGGTGATCTTCGTGGGCCATTCCGTGGGATGTATCATCGGGCTCCTCGCCTCCATCCGGGAACCTGAGCGTTTCGAACGGCTGGTCATGGTTGGTCCCTCGCCATGTTATCTGAACGATGACTTATCCCATTATATGGGTGGCTTTGAGAGAAAATCACTCGAAGACCTGCTTGTAATGATGGATAAAAACGATATTGGCTGGGCCAACTTTCTTGCTCCCGTCATCATGCAGAACGGCGATCGTCCGGAGCTGGTAAAAGAGCTGAAAGAGAGTTTTTGCGCTGCTGATCCTACCATTTCACGCAATTTTGCCAAGGTTACCTTCTTTTCGGATAACCGCGACGACCTGCCCAAGGCCACCGTCCCTGCACTGATACTGCAATCCTCAGAGGATGCCGTCGCCCCCGTAGCCGTGGGTGAATACGTTCATCGGCATATGCCTAAAAGCACCTATAAATTGATGAAGGCAACGGGCCACTGCCCGCATATGAGCCATCCCGATGAAGTCATCGCATCGATAAAAGCCTATCTCGTACCTATCCCAAGATTGGCAGTACGGGAAAGACAACTGCACAAGCTTCCTTGCGGCTTCCTGTCGTTTACTCTGGAAGGCAAGATTTCGCTTGCCAATGAAACGTTGCTCGAGTGGCTTGGCTATGCGCGTGAAGAGCTGCAGGACAGGTCCATCGAGGTGGTGCTGACACCCGCAAGCGTGCTTTTCTACCAGATGTACTTCTTCCCCATGATGCGATTGCACGGCAAGGCCGATGAGGTTTACCTGACGCTACTCACCAAAACGAGGGAGGAAGTTCCCGTGCGAATCAATGCCGCCTGCCACGGCCATGCAGGGGAGCTTGCCATCGAGTGCATGATGCTGCGGGATGGGCCTCGTCGACACTAGCCTTTCGCACTTTCCACTCCCATAGTGCCTTCCGGGCTCAGCTTTCCCTCTCATGTCCCTCACGACTTGTGTATCAGGGCCTGGTCTTCAGGCCTGCTCAGTGTCGTATGTCGACTCCTGCCCGGGATATTAAAAACATTCACATGTAACTAAATGTGTACTATCGTTACATCAAGGCCGTCATTGGAAGACACATTCACAGAGCGAGCGACGAAGCTAGTAGACGACCTTCTCGCCAATGGAGAATTCCCAATGTACCAGCAACTCACTACCACGGTTTACCAGCATGGCTATATTGGCGCAGGCATGACCAGCGCAGAGCGCATGATCGCCTCGACACGACGCCAGGAGGACGATGGCCCCATGAGCCTGGCGCAGATCGCCAATGCTCGACGCGAAGTGGAGTACATGGCTCGGCGCAACGGTATCAAGCAACCCCTTCTCCAATTGTGGCGTTGTTGAAGCCGATCAGCCGGACGACAGCCCACCCCCACTCCCGGCGTGACCAGCGGCAGTACAAACGAAGCCCCTTGCCAATCGAGGATTGGAAGGGGTCGAGCCATGAAGGGAATCAGGCGATCAACTGGCGGGAAGTAGCCTCATAACGTAGAGGTGGGCAGCTGCGTCGTGCTGGCGGAGATGCGCTCGATCTCTGGGTCGCATTGCGGTTGAGCACCTGCTGTGATTGGAACAGCGACTCGCTCAGCCTGGATTCAAGGCGACCCGGGCACTTCCTCGCTTGCCAGGACGATCTGATTGCGCCCCCGCGACTTCGCCTGATAGCTCGCCGCATCGGCCCGGGAGGTCACCGTGTCGACATTATGGTCATCTTCCAGAAAGGCGGTGATTCCCATGCTCAGCGAGATCCGATACTCACGGCCCTCGTGGGTCACGCTCACCTCATTGATGGCACGCAGGATATTGCTGGCGACGCGCTGCGCCTGCTGCAGGGTACAACTGGGCATCAGCACCGCGAACTCATCCCCTCCCTGACGGGCGACATGATCGCTTCGACGCACTTCCCATACCAGCACCTGACCGATACGCCGTAGCATTTCATCGCCAAGCGCATGACCACCCTCGTCGTTGATCGGCTTGAAATGGTCGAGATCGAACATCAACAGCACGGAAGGGATGCCGGCCTTCTGCCAAGCCACCAGCGCCTCTTCCAGGCGCCGCTCGAAACCGCGCCGATTGAGCAGGCCAGTCAAGGGATCGTGTTCGGCCTCCCATAGCTGCAGAGCCTCCCGCTGACGGCTATCGGTAATGTCCTTGACCGTACCGACATAGCCCAGCGCCACGTTGCCCCCCTTTACCTGGCGGATATGGATCTCCAGCCATAGGGTTGTGCCCGATGCCGTGTTGTAGCGCATCTGCCGCTGAAAATCGCGTCCCGTACGCAACGTGGCTTTCCATAGGTCAAGAATGTCCTGACGTTCGGCAGGATGCAGGTGATGGACGATACTGTCCTGGCAATACGCTTCGATGGGATAACCCGTCAACGACTGAAGCGCCGGGTTGATATAGTCGATCTGCCCTTGAAGATTGCACACGAAGAGGCCAATGGGAGAGGAGGCCAGCACCGAGTCCAGAAACGCCTGGCGATCCTTGAGCATCGAGGTCGCCTCTCCGCGCTTGGCCTCGAGCGCATTGAAGTTGTCCGCCACCTGCTTCAGCTCCCGCATGCCGGTATAGAGCTCCACCCGCGACGCCTCGCCCTTGCCCACTGCCGCGATGTGCCGCTCCAGACGATGCAGCGGGCGCAGCAACAGTTTCAGCAACCACCACAATAGCGGCAACATCAGCAGCGCCGTGATCAGCCCCACTCCCCATAGCTGGCGAATGAACGTCTCGAAGGGGCCCAGCATCTGCTTGCTGGGAAGAAAGACACCCACTATCCAATTGGCCGACCATACCTGGCGGAACCCCAGCAAGGCGGGCTCGCCCTCGATCATCTGCCCCTCGGCGGCCCCCTCCCAGCCCGAGAGAGCCAGATCGAGAATCGGGTGCGAATTGCCGCTTGGCACCTGCATCATGATGAGCCGCTCGTTGGGGTAGGTGAGGATACGCCCCGTTGAGGTGAACAAGGCAGCAAAACCATTCTCCCCAATGCGGATATTGCGCAGATTGGCAAAGAAGCTCCCCTCCTCTACCCTCACCGCTCCACCAAGAATACCGTTGAACTCACCCTGGACGTCGAACAAGGGCACCCCCATCATGACCAGCGGAATGGGGCTTGCCGTACCGGTATAGGGCTCGCTGACATAGGGGCGACGGACGTTTTTCAGATAGGAGAAGTATTCACGGTGGCTGACATCGATGCCTCGCCTCCCTTCTAGCACCGGCCAATCGGCAATCACTTCGCCCTCGCGCGAGATCACCACCAGCATGTCGAACAGATCCAACAAGCTACGGTGGGCACTCAGAAGGGGGTCGGCGTTGCCCAGACCGGGGGAGAGCTGGGTCGCCGCACTTCGCAGCGACTCCAGACGCACCTCCACCGACTGTTCGATCTGGCGCGCGATCAGCGAGGCCTCGTACTCCAGATGGATAAAGTTGGCCTCACGCACCAGGGCGCTGCCGGCACGCGAGGAAACCATCAGGATAGTGGCGATGAGTATCAGCCAGCCAATCCCGATACCCAGTAAAAGTCGGAAATGCAGTGAGCCGAAAAGCCGGCTCACCAGAAGAGTACCTTTATCATTTTTCTAGTGTATCAGATCGCATCAGGCGTGGCGGACGCGAAAGTGCCTTTAGTCTCAACGCAGCACCTTGCTCGCGACGACGCTTGAGCTCATACGCCACTGCCAGCAGTACCGTGATCAGAATCAGGATCAATCCCAGCGCGTTGACCGCCGGTGTAAGCCCGGTGCGCACCTTCGACGCGATATAGACCGTAAGCGTGGTATCGTAGCCAGCCACGAACAGCGTGGTATTGTAGTTCTCGAAGGATTGCAGAAAGGCAATCACTGCCGCCGAAAGAATCGCCGGCTTGAGGTAGGGTAGCAGAATGCGCCGAAACATCTGCCACTGGCTGGCGCCAAGGTCGAGTGCTGCGCGCTCCATGGTGCGATCGAAGCGCTGCAGCCGCGCCGTCACCATCAGCATCACGTAGGCGGAGATGAAGGTCGCCTGCCCCAGCACGGTCAGAAATATCCCCCCGCTTACGCCGAACTGACGCCAGAAGATCAAGGTCGAGATACCGATGATCACCCCAGGGGTTAGCAGTGGCGAGAGAATCAGCGCATAGAGAAACGGCTTGGCTCGGCTCGTGACGGTGTTGAGAAAGAGGGCGCTTGAGATACCGATGGGCACCGCCAGGCACAGCACACCCACGGCCACCAGCAGACTGTTGACCAAGGCCTCCCACATGCCGCCATCGGCCCACAACTCACCGAACCAGCGCAGCGTGGTGCCACCCCAGGGCGTCACCGTCGGGAAGCGGCTATCGTTGAAGGTCGCTGCCGCCATGATGAGCAGGGGCAGGAACAGGTAGAGAAAGAACACCACGATATAGAACTTGAGACCGAAGGCCATCAGACGTTGTGCGCTCATCTCGTCCACTCCCTCATTTGGCAATATCCCCCAAGCCCACCTTGAAGATACGCATGACCAGCGTCATGAACCCTATGCACAACACCAGCAGCAGGAAGGCGTAGGCCGCGCCCTGGTTCCAGTTGCCCCCCTCGAAGAACCAGTTGTAGATGATCTGGGTAAACCAACGGCTACCTGGCGAACCAAGCAGCGCAGGTACCGCATAACTGCCCGCCGCGAGCATGAAGGTCATGATGCAGCCAGTGGCAATGCCCGGCTTGGCGTGGGGAATCACGATCCGCCAATGGGTGCGCAGCGTCCCCGCGCCGAGATCGCGGGCGGCGCGCACCTGGTTGCCATCCAGACTCTCGATGGCGTTGTAGAGTGGAAACACCATGAACAGGATATAGGCATAGACCATGCCCACCATCACCCCGGCATCGCCGCTCAGAAAGCGGATGGGTCGATCTATCAGGCCAAGCGTCAGCAGCACTTCGTTCAAGGGGCCGCGAAACGCCAGCAGGATGAACCAGGAGTAAGTGCGCAGAATCTCGTTGATCCAGAACGGCACGATCAGCAGCAAAAGGCACAAGGCCGCCTGGCGCGGGGTGGCCACCTTGGCCAGATACCAGGCCAGCGGA
The DNA here is from genome assembly GCF_013009075.1 of Halomonas sp. TA22. NCBI lineage: Bacteria > Pseudomonadati > Pseudomonadota > Gammaproteobacteria > Oceanospirillales > Halomonadaceae > Halomonas > Halomonas sp. TA22. The sequence goes on from NZ_CP053108.1 coordinate 269,171, forward strand.
TAACTCACCGTCAGGGTAAGCAGCGTCACCAGCACGCTCGACCATAGCGTCTTGAAGAAGATCGCCCGGTGAATATCGTTGTTGAACAGCGTGATGTAATTGGCCAGCGTCCAGCCATCCTCCGACCCTCCGACCTGAGCCGGCAGCAGGTTGGGGCGCAGCGAGTAGTCGATCATCTGCAATTGCGGCAGGGTCACCATGACGATCAACCACATGCCAAGCAGTGTGACGATCGCCATGGCGATGGGCGAGCCGAAGCGCTGGCTAAGCTGCCGGAACATGGGTGCCTCCCGCTTTACTGGCTTGCTTGATTTCGCCTGTCTCCTCGTCGACCACCGGGCTACCGTCGTCGGGCAGAACCACGGCATCCACCGGGTCGAAGCCGAAGGTGGTTCGCGTCCCGGGAAGCAGCCGGCTGGCGGCCTGCTTGGCATCGTCCCCTGCCAGCTGTACACGCAGCCTTTCACCGCTGGCATCGAGGCGAGTGTCAAGCATCAGCCAGGCCCCCTCGAAGTGCACTGCCTCGATTGTCACCTCAAGCCTTGGCCCACCGAAGGCGGCACCGGCTTCGAGCAGGCGCAACTGCTCCGGGCGCACGAACAGCGCCGCAGGATCGCCCGCTTGCAGGCTGTCGCTGGCTCCCGCGATGGCCCGGCCCGCCAGCTTGCCAAGAAGCCCGCCATCCAGGCTCACCCGCTTACCCTCGCGGTCGCTCACCGTGACCTCAAGGCGGTTGTTCTCCCCCACGAACGAGGCCACGAAGCCGGTCTGGGGGGAGCGGTAGAGGGTCATGGGGTCGGCGACCTGCTGGATGCGTCCCGCCGACATCACCGCCACCCGGTCGGACATGGTCAGCGCCTCGCCCTGATCGTGGGTGATATAGATGAAGGTGATGCCCGTCTTGCGCTGGATCGCCTTGAGTTCGGTACGCATGTGCTGGCGAAGCTTCAAGTCCAGCGCCGAGAGCGGCTCATCGAGCAGCAGTACCTTGGGCTCCACCGCCAGGGCGCGAGCAATGGCGATGCGCTGCTTCTGGCCACCGGAGAGTTCCACTATCGGCTTGTCGCCGCTGCCTTCGAGTGCCACCAGCGCGAGCAGCCGCTCGGAGGCCTCCCGCCGCTCGCGCTTGCCCACGCCGCGCACCTCGAGACCGAACTCGATATTCTCGTAGACGCTCATCAGCGGAAACAGCGCCAAATTCTGGAAGATCATCGCCGTGAGACGACGATTGACCGGCACGCCGGCCATCGCCTCCCCACCGATGCGCACCTCGCCTTCGCTGGGGTCGAGAAAGCCGCTGACGATATTGAGCAGCGTGGTCTTGCCGCACCCCGAGGGGCCGAGAAAGCTGAAGAACTCACCCGATGCGATATCAAGCGAGGTACGCTCGATGGCAGTGAAATCGCCAAAGCGCATCACCACGTCCTGCAGGGAGACGCTGCCGTCCATTGATACCCCTTGTCATCGATTATTGGAATTGTGCAACCATGCGCATGCCCCATGATGACATTGAGCATGGGGAGACATGACATTGATAAGCTCACTATGCCGACAGGTAGCGATCCTGATACTCGTTGCGCAGGGTCACGTACCAAGGTTCCTGCACCGGCCACCACCAGAGGTTGTCGAGGTCCTCATCGCTGTAGGAGTCCTCGAAGAACTGGCGGCTCTCTTCCGGCAACAGCTCTGCCGCCCCTACCGAGGTCGAGTTGTAGCCCGTCGCCTCGACGAACATCGCCCCCGCTTCCGGGGTGTAGTACCAGTTGATGAGCTCATAGACAGCGTCGACATTCTGAGCGTTCTTGGGGATCACGAAGCCCTCCATCCATGCCAGGGCCCCCTCTCGCGGTGCGGCAAAGGCGATCTCCTCACCCTCCTGCGCCAGTCGAAACGCCGTGCTGTCCCAGGTCTGGCCGATGATGGCGCCATTGGTACGGAACGCCGCCTGGGCCTCGTTCTCGGTATCCCAGAACTGCACCAGCATCTGCTTGTGCTTGACCGCCTCGGCAACGATCACATCGAAGTTGGCGCGCATCGCCTCCTCAGTGCGGTAGGAGTCGAGCAGCGCAAACGGCAGCCGGCCCTCGCGCTCAAGCCACAGCCCGATGCCCACCAGTGCCGAATGGCCGCGCACCGTCACGCCCTGGCCATGCTCGGGGTTCCACAGGTCGGCGTAACTCAGCGTCGAGCGGTCGACATTGGCAAAGCGGCGGTGGTAGGCGATGGCCTCCGTTCCCCAGTCGCTTGGGGCGAAGTAACGGCGGCCATCCACCACACCACCCACTGCGGAGCCCCGGATGGCACTGTCCAGCGCCCCGCTCCAGTTGATGCGCGATTCATCTAGCGGCTGGATCAGATCGTAGTCGAGATAGCCGGGCACCCGGTCAACGGTGGGCATGATCACGTCGAAGCCGCTGCCATCGCTTGCACGCAGCGAATTCATCAACTCGTCGTTGGTGCCATAGGGGGTGAAGGTGGCGCGGATGCCGGTCTTCTCGGTGAAGTCTGCCAGCATCTCATCGGTGAAGTAACCGGCCCAGGCATAGATGCGCAGCGGCTGGTTCTGAGCGAATGCCCTGTTGACATAGAACGACGGCACCGCAGCGGCAGCGCTTGCCATGGCCGTTCCCTGCAGAAAACGACGACGCGAGATCGACATGAAAGTCTCCTTGAGAGAAACGTGCGCGGGGACGCACGTATTATTGCTCTTGTTTTGTAATTCGGACCGGTGTCGAAACGATGTCAATCCTATGACAATTGAATGTGCGTTCAACTACCACATAGTAGCAGGCGCTAGGGAAAGAGGCTGGGTGCGTTTTCAACGCTGCTCGAGCTGCCCTTATACGGAAGAGGAAGCAGAATAGGAACAAATAAAAAGCCGGCCCCAAGGGGCCGGCTTCTGGCGTCGAACGAGTCGACGAGGGGTAGCTGGACTTAGAAGTCGTAGCGAACGCCCAGGGTGTACAGCACGTCATCATTGATGTCGCTGATGCGAGCATCGGTGTCGAAGTCGGCATCATAGACTTCGGCGAAGACGTACATCGGCTGGCTGAAGCGGTAGTTGGCGCCCAGCATCCAACGGTTGGCAGAGCTGATGTCAGCGGCATCGTAGCTGATACGTGAGTACTGACCGTAGATCTCGCCCATGCCGTAGTCGAAGGTAGCACCAACGCTGGTGATATCCTGACCCAGGTACTGGGAGTCGATGTTGGCGGTAGCGCCAGCAGGAATAGTCGCTTCGTACTGAGCGTCGTCGGTGCTGGTAGTTTCATAACCCAGGCGAGCACTGAAGGCCGGGGTGAACTGATACTGCGCCACCGCACCCCAGATATTTTCACCGGAGTTGCCAGTTTCACCACCACCAGGACGAACACCGAAATCGCGGTTCTGATCATAGGCGACCGCCAGGTACAGGTCCTGCCACGTGTAATTGATGGCGGCCTGCAGGCTGGTGGTGGAACCGCTGTCGATGTCGGCACCTACGCCTTCAACGCCAACGATTTGATCGTTACCAGTGTAGTGCTTGGCCTGCAGATGGGCCTGGAAGCCTTCCAGTACCGGCGTGGAGTAGGCGATGGAACGGCCATGGGAGCTGTTGTCGACGCCGCCGATGCTTTCCCAGCCCAAGTTTTCCGGCACATCGAACACCGCAGTCACGGCATTGTAGTACATGGAGTTGAAGTTACCGACCTGTACGCGACCGAACTGCTGGCTGTTCACGCCCACGAAGGTGCTACGGTTGCTATTAATTACTTCACCATCACGCTGACGCTCAGCAGCGTTGAAGCGAAATTCGGCGTTGGCGAACACGGACAGATCGGTATTGACCTGGTGACGAGCACGAAGGCCAAAGCGCGAATTGAAGTCTTCGAAGTCGGAGCCGCTCTGGCGAACAGTATCGCCAGCGGCGTTAGTGGTGTCGGTACCGCCAGTGGTCAGACCCATGATCAGACGACCATAGACGTCAACCTGGGTGCCGTCCTGATCGTAAACGGTAGCTGCCTGGGCAGCGGCGGAGACGCCCAGGGCGCCGGCGATAGCAGTCGCTAACAGTGTCTTTTTCATTGCGATATATTCCTTTACTAACTGTTTCGATCGTTACTGCATATGCAGTCGGCTTTCCCGGTGCGCCCTGGCCTCATGCCACTTGGCAGATACCGCGACCGCCACCTGAGCGAAGCCTTGTTATAGTCCAATGCTCGCAGGGAAACCTTATACCGGGATTTTCGTGAACGCAACAAGAAAAAACACTGTTTTTAATCTTCTTGCACGAAATCATGGAACCTTTCCCTGCCCCTTGAGTCTGCCATCACCCTATTGCTGCAGAATCAAGACCGTCTACCCCAGAAACAGCGAGCCGACACAAAGCGTGGAACATCATCGCCGCGTGTCCGAACACATGCAAGCTCGAATATCAATACGTTAGCGTTCTAACAAAGATGCTCAGCGCTGGTGCTTGGCGAGAAGTTCGCTCAACTTGCGATCGAGCCGCTCGCCCCGCGTCGCCTGTTCCGGCTTGGTCTCCTTACGCTCCTCATGCCCTTGCTTTTTATCTTCTCCTTGCCCCTTCTCTTGCGCACTGTGTTGGGAGCGTTTCGCAGAACGGCTACGCTTGCGGGCGCGCAACTCATCCAGCTGGCGTCGCGCATAGCGCGCCTCACCTTCGGTCACTTCACCGGCATTCTCACCATCCAAGTCGACTCGTTCGGCGCCGGTGCGCACCGCCTTGAGGTAACGCGGCAGATGGACATAACAGGCGAGCGCTCGGCGCACCAATTTATCGGGCCAGGGCTCGCGCGCGACGAGCTCCTCGTGAATCCCCACCTTGAGCGGGCGAGTATGGCCTTTGAAGAAGGTTTTCGTGTAGCGCCGATACCACTCGTCGAGCAGCGTCTGGGGGGCTGGCATCTCGTCGTCGGAAAGATCGTTCAGCGGTTCGGTAACGTTGGACGTCGCATCGCCTGCAACCTCCGCCGTCGCACTGTCGTCATCATTGCCCGGTACTTGTCGAGGCAACGAAGCGCTGGAAGCCGACGAGAGCGCTTCCGGCGGCACGCTGGGGGTCGACTTGGGGCGCCTGGACATCAGCGCAGCGAGCCCTTGGCTGCGCGCGGGCACAGCAGCTCTGGTCTCGCCCTGCTCTCGAAGGCGGGCATTTTCCGCCTCGAGCTCATGAATCCGGGCCTGCAGCTCATCGATGGTCGCGCGGGCCGCTGCCAAGGAGACCGCGCCTCGCTCGGCTCGCGTCTCCAGAGCATCGAACAGCGCCGTGGTGCTTGGATTGATCAAGGGTTCGCCCTCCATGCGCTTCCCGTGCCTATGCCGCCTGGGAAGGCCTTAGTTTGTGCCAGCCTGGCGCGCCTGACAATTAGCGCTTTTATGTGAACCGACGATATTCGACGAAGGCATAATTCGGCTGCCCCTCGCTCGGCTGACCTGCCACTCGCTGCACTTCCTGCCACTCGTCCGGCGTCAGGCTCGGAAAATGCGCATCCCCCTCCACCTCGACATCGACTTCGGTAAGATAGAGCCGCGAGGCCAGGACCAGCGCCTGGGCATAGATCTGCGCACCGCCCATCACCATGATCTCATCGACGCCGTCGATGATCGCCTGCTGGTCGGCAAGCTCCAGCGCACTCGCCAGATCATGGCAGACCCGCACCCCCGGATGGCTGAACGCGGGGTCGCGGGTCACGACGATGTTCAAGCGGCCCGGCAACGGCCTGCCGATCGAGGCGAAGGTCTTGCGCCCCATCACCAGCGGCTTGCCCTGGGTCATCGCCTTGAAGAACTTGAGGTCTTCCGGCAGATACCAGGGCAGCTGGTTGTCCACACCGATGACCCGATTGCGCGCCAGGGCCGCGATCATCGCCACCGGCACCAGGGTATCGATACCGTCGTTGGTCGTGTCACCGCTCATACCGCCACCTCCGCCTTGATATGCGCATGCGGCTCATACCCCTCGAGGCGGATATGCTCGAAACGGAAGGCGAACAGATCGTCGACCTCGGGATCGAGCCATAGCCGAGGTGCTGGCGTGGGTTCGCGGGTCAGCTGAAGTTCGGCCTGCTCCAGATGGTTCAGGTAGAGGTGCGCATCACCCAAGGTATGCACGAACTCACCGGGCTCAAGGCCACACACCTGGGCGATCATCTGCGTGAGCAGCGCGTAGCTTGCAATATTGAATGGCACGCCAAGAAAGATATCGGCGCTACGCTGGTAGAGCTGGCAGGAGAGCCGCCCTTCGGCGACATAGAACTGAAACAGTGCATGGCAGGGCGGCAGCGCCATCTCATCGACCAGCGCCGGGTTCCAGGCGGAGACGATCAGGCGCCGGGAGTCGGGGTTGCGCTTGATCTGCTCGACCAGCTGGCCGATCTGGTCGACATGCCCGCCATCAGGACGTGGCCAACTGCGCCATTGATAACCATAGACCGGCCCCAGATCGCCCTTTTCGTCGGCCCACTCGTCCCAGATGCGTACGCCATTCTCCTTGAGATAGGCGATATTGGTGTCACCGGCCAGAAACCACAACAGCTCGTGAATGATCGAGCGCAGATGCAGCTTCTTGGTGGTGACCAGCGGGAAGCCCCGCGCCAAGTCGAAACGCATCTGATGGCCGAACACGCTGCGGGTACCGACTCCGGTGCGGTCCTCCTTGGTTACGCCATGGTTCAGGACATGACGCATCAGGTCGAGGTAGGGTTGCTCCAATGCTTCGGCGCTCATGACGACTTTCCCCCTGTTTCGGCGACTGGGGCAGAGATTTTGCCATCTACCGGTTGATGGCGCGACCAGGCGATCAAGCCGCCCCCTACCACAATCATCGGCAGGCTGAGCAGCATCCCCATGGTGACCCATCCGAAGGCGATAAAGCCGATATGCGCATCGGGCAAGCGGACGAATTCAACGCCAAAGCGGAACACGCCATACAGCACCAGGAACAGCCCGGATATCAGCCCGCGCCGGCGCGGCGTGGCGGAGACGAGCCACAGAACGACGAACAGCACCAGACCTTCGAGTAACGCTTCGTAGAGTGCCGAGGGGTGGCGCGGCTCTGGGCCCATGCCCGGAAACGGCATGCCCCAGGGCAAGTCAGTCACCCGCCCGGGTAGCTCACGATTGATGAAATTGCCGATCCGACCGGTTCCAAGCCCGATCGTCACCAGGGGGGCAACGAAGTCGGTCAGCGTGAAGAAGGCCAGACGCTTCTTGCGGGCAAGGTAGAGCGCCGCCAGCAGCACCCCAAGCAGACCGCCGTGAAAACTCATGCCGCCATCCCATACCTGGAACAGCCACAACGGATTGTCGAGCAACCGCTCCATGCCATAGAACAGCGCATAACCGACCCGCCCCCCGATCACCACGCCCAGGGCGCCATAGAATATCATGTCGCCAATGTCATCGGCATTGAGGCCGATGCGCTCGGCGCGCAGACGGCCAAGCCACCAGGCGCCGGCGAAGCCGACCACGTACATCAGGCCATACCAGTGAATGGCAAGCGGCCCCAGGGAGATAGCGATGGGATCGATATCGGGATAGTTCATCAAGTGACACTCTTTGGAAAATGAACGGGCACTCAGCCCACGAGAAAACGGATCCCGACGACTGCCAGCAGCGAGGCAAAGCTCAGCCGCAGCACCCTGGCCGACAGTATGTGAGCCAACTTAACGCCGAGGCGAGCAAAGGGCACACTGGTGATCACGATACCCAGAAAGGCGGACCAGAGCACGAAGCCGGTACTCCACGCGGGAAGTGCGGAATTTCCCCAACCCACGACGATGAAGGTCAAGGCGCCGAACAGCGCGATCGGCACCCCGCATACCGCGGAGGTCCCTACCGCCTCGGTCATTTTCGCACCACAGCGTGACAGCCAGGGCACACTGAGCGTGCCGCCACCGATACCGAACAGCGCCGAAACGCCACCGATCACGACACCGGCGACGCTCATGCCAAGTCGTCCCGGTGCCGCCTTTCCCGGCCGCGGACCTGCCTTGATTGCCAGGCGCAGCGCGACGAGCAGCACGAAAACGCCGAATAACGTGCCCAACAATCCGGCTGAGAGAGCGCCGGCGACGAAGACACCGGCAATGGCGCCAAGCAGCAAGCCTGGCAATAGCGCCATGAACCAGTCGCGTCGAAAGCTGCCCTTGCGGATATGCCCGATGCTCGAAGAGGACCCGGTCACCACGATGGTGGCAAGCGACGTTCCGACCGCCAGATGCATTGCCACTGCGGGGTCAACCCCTTGCAGCCCGAAGGCAAACACCAGCGCGGGCACGATGATCAACCCGCCGCCCACGCCGAACAGCCCCGCCATGGTTCCCGCCACGGCCCCCAACGCCAGATAACCCGCTATTATCGTTACCATTTCCATCGCTATTGGTGCCCGCCCCGTGCTTTTCTCGTGGTCATCCAGCGCGCCGCCATGTCAACCAGCACCTGCGGCCGATAGGGCTTGGCCAGGAAGTCGTCCATGCCGGCATCCAGATACTGCTGCCGATCATCGTCATCGGCATTGGCAGTCAATGCGATAAGGGTGCTGGGTCTGTCCTGGCCCCTTTCGACTTCGCCCTGGCGCCACCGGCGGCTGGTCTCCATGCCGTCCGGACCGGGCATGAAAATATCCATGAACACCAAATCGTACTCGTTGCGCTGCGCCAGGCGCAGTGCCTGAGGACCATCCTGGGCCGTATCGACCTGCGCGCCCTGCGCTTCGAGCACCTGGCACGCCAGCATGCTGTTGACAGGTCCATCATCGACGATCAAGACCCGTGCCCGACTCAGCAGAGGCACTGGAACGCTCGCTGCCCCCTCCTGGCTCGCCAGCCGTGGCGATTCCGGCGACTCGACAAGCCGGGTAACCAGGATCAGCAGGCCCGCAAGTCGCTCGCTGAGCTGCTCGCCGGTACCCGTGAGCACTACTCCCTCCTGCCTGGCCAGGTCATCCATCAGGGTGTGCAGCTCCTTGTGCAGCACGCCCAGATAGCTCGACTTGAGACGCGACTCCTCGCGCGCCTGATCGCGAGAGAGCTTGACCTGAGCCAGGCGCTGGCGCTGGTCGTAGACGTCATCAAGCAAGCCCAGTCGGTGGCCGTTCTCGTCGGCAACGCCGATCAGCCGGTAGCTCTGCCACTGGCCTTCGCCGTCATGTACCCGAACCGTATCGGGGGAGTCGTCGAGGCTGTCGTCATGACGGATCAGGTAGGAGACCTCGAGACCGCGTAGCTCGGAAAGCGATCTTCCCATTATCTTCTCGAAGGCGGTGTTGGCCTCGACCAGCACCTCGTGGCGGGAAAGGAATGCGGGCTGTGGCAGACGCTCTAGCATCTCGATCAATTGCGGGCGGTTGGCCAGGCGCTCGAGCAGCACCTCGAGGCTATCGAGCAGCGCATCCAAGCGTGCCACCTGACCATCGCCGGGACGCCCCACCGGCAACAGCCGCTTGATCTTGAGCCAGGGAGGAAGCTCCTTGTGGACGTCTCGTATCACCCGCTCGAGGCGCTCATAGGGCATCCCGAATGCACTCTCCCAGGCTTGCAAGCGGTGGCGCAGCAGCAGCAGGAAGGTACCGATGCAGAGGCTGCTGCCCAAGACAAGCGCGGCCAGCAACCAGGTCAGCGTATCCCAGCTGTCTTGCAAGTCATTGTCGGTATACCACAGACTCAGCCAAGTCAGGGCGCAAAGCGCCAACAGCCCTATCTGAGCCAACAGCATCGGCCATAGCACGGGCCATATCAGCTGACGCCAGAGCCTGTTCGTGCTCGTTTCGACTCGCATTCGCTTCCCTGTCGCTCAATAGGGTTCGGTAGAGGAAGCTGATGAGTGTACGTCGAGGCAGCGGCGCTGTCATCGCACCGTTTCGCAACGCGCTTAGCTCAAGGTAAACCTACTTCATGTGTCTCATTGCCTTCGATTACCGCCCCGGCACCCCGATACCGCTGCGCTTGATCGCCAACCGGGACGAACGCCACGATCGCGCCACGGCCGCGCTGGCGCCATGGCAAGAGGAGCCGGACATCATTGGCGGGCGTGACCTGGAGGCCGGCGGCAGCTGGCTTGCGCTACATCGGCAAGGTCGCTTCGCCGCCGTCACCAACGTTCGCGATCCGCGTATCGAGACGCTAGCCAACGCACCAAGCCGGGGCTGGCTGGTACGTGACGCGTTGACGCAGATGGAGCCCCAACAGTGGCTCGAGCGGCTCGGCGCGGGCGAGGCCTACCGCTATGGCGGCTTCAACCTGCTGACCGGCGACGGCCAGACGCTATGGCACCTGCATCGTGGATACCGAGACGTGACGTTGCAGCGGTTGCCGGCGGGACTCTATGGCCTCTCCAATGCCAGCCTCGACACCCCCTGGCCCAAGCTCGAGCTCGCCCGTTCACGTCTGGCAGAGAGCCTTGCCACTGATACCTGGCCCGATGCAGCGCTCGAGGCGATGCATGACACCACGGTCGTCACGGATATGCACCGGCTGCCGGATACCGGCGTCGGCCCGGCACTCGAACACTTTCTGTCTTCGGCCTTCATCAGCGGCGAGCGTTACGGCACCCGCGCCACCACCTGGCTCGAGTGGCGAAAAGATCAAATCGAGATAAGTGAACGCCGCTATGGCCCACATGGCGAGCCACTGGGGGAGACCCAATTGCAGATCACGCTCTCGTCATAGTGCCGGCGGCTAGTCGCGAGGCGGCAGCAGGTGTGCCAGCTGCCATCTCTCCATGCACTTGCCTAGATGGTGACGCACCGCCGCAGGTGTCGAGAACCGCAGCGTCTCCTCCACCAGCGTCTGAGCCGCAGTTAGCGGCACCCGACGGATAGCGGCCCGCACCCGGGGTAGACTGGGGGCATTCATCGAGAGCGCATCGAACCCCATTCCCATCAGCAGCAGCGCCCCCGCCGGATCGCCTGCCAGCTCGCCACACACCGAGACCGGCATCTCAAGCACGGCGCACTCGTTGGCCAGGCGGGCCAGAGCCGCCAGCACCGCGGGGTGACAGGCATCGTAGAGGTCCGCCACACGGGGATTGTTGCGATCCACGGCCAGCAGATACTGGGTCAGATCGTTGCTGCCCACCGAGAAGAAGTCGACGCGCTCTGCCAGGGTGTCGAGCTGATAGAGAGTGGCGGGCACCTCGATCATCACTCCCACCTTGGGCCGCCCCACCTCGATGCCCTCCTCGGCCAGCTCCCGCCGGGCACGGTCCAGCAGCTTCAGGGCATCGTCGACCTCATCGACATTGGTCACCATCGGCAGCAGAATCTGCAAGTTATCGAACCCCTGGGACGCCTTGAGCATGGCGCGCAGCTGCACCATCAGCACCTCAGGGTGATCGAGGGTCACGCGTATGCCGCGCCAGCCGAGGAATGGATTGGCTTCGTGAATGGGGAAGTAGGGAAGATCCTTGTCGCCACCGATGTCCAGCGTACGCATGACCACCGGCAGCGGCGCGAAGCCCTCGAGCTGGTCACGGTAGAGCCGGGCCTGCTCCTGCTCACCGGGGAAGCGCTCGGCGATCATGAACGGCACTTCGGTGCGATAGAGCCCCACCCCGCTGATACGACTTTTCAACAATGCCACGGCATCCACCGCCAGGCCGGTATTGACCATCAGCGGCATGTCATAGTCATCCGGGGTGCGGCTCGGCAGGTGCTGCTCATATTCGAGCACCTTCGCCAGCGCCTGTTCCTCGGCAATCAGTGTCTGATAGTGGCTTTCGAGCTCGGCGCCGGGTCGCACGAACAGCCGCCCGCGATGACCGTCAAGTACCACCCGCGAGCCGTTGAGCCGCGGCAGTGGCAGGTCGACCATCCCAAGCACGGTGGGAATCCCCATCGCGCGGGCCAGAATCGCCACGTGCGACGTGCTGGAGCCGCGCACCGACACCAGCCCGACCAGCTTGTCGCGGGGCACCTCGCCGAGTGTCGCCACGCTGATTTCATCGCCGACCAGAATGGTGCACTCGGGAAAGTTTTCCGGTGTTTGCGGACTATCTTCCTGCAGGTGAGCAAGCACGCGGCGACCAAGATCGCGAATGTCGGTTGCCCGCTCCCGCAGATAGTTATCGTCGACGCGCTCCAGATACTGCACGTGGCGGCGCACCACATCGGCCAGCGCACCGGGCGCCCACTGCCCTTCGCGGATACGCTTCTCCACCTCTTGGCCCAGCGCAGCCTCGCTGAGCATCTGTTGATAGACCTCGAATAGCGCAAGCTCCTGGGCGCTGATTCTGCTGGCAAGACGCTCACCCGCCGCCCGGATCTCGTCGCGGACGCGATAGATCGCATCGCGCAGCCGTTTCACCTCATAATCGACATCGGTGGGAATCAGATCGGGAACGCTATCGAGATCGGCCAGCGGCGATATCACCACGGCTTCGCCGATCGCCATCCCCGGCGACGCGGCCACTCCCGTGAACCTTGCCTGGCCATCGGGCCGAGCCGAACGACTCAGCGCCCCGGTGGCCAGCGCATGGGCCAGTACACCGGCCAATTGCGCCGCCATGGTGACTAGAAAGGCTTCGTCACCCTCGTCGTAGCGACGCTTCTCCTGCTGTTGTACCACCAGCACGCCCAGCATGCGCCGCTGATGAATGATCGGCACACCGAGGAAGCTCGAGTAGCGCTCCTCTCCAGTCTCCTCGAAATAGCGGAATTGGGGATGCGCGGGCGCATCCTCGAGATTGAGCGGCTCTTCGCGCAACCCCACCAGCCCCACCAGACCTTCACCCACCCTCATGGCAACCTGGCCCACGGCCCGGGTATGCAAACCTATCGTCTCGTTAAGGACCAACTTCTGCTGCTCGGGATCGAACAGATAGAACGAACACACATCGGTGCGCATCGCCTTGCGAATGCGGCGCACCATGGTCGACAGGGCCGCCTCCAGCGAGCGTGCCCCGTTGACCTCTTGGACGATGCGGCGAAGGACATCGAGCATAAGCACTCTTTCTTGTCACTTGAATGTCGTGCTGCCAGCAAAGGGGTCACTCTTCACCCAGTGCGAGCCGCTGCGCACGGGGAGCCAGCTCGCGCAGCGCGCGGCGGTAGACTTCCCGCTTGAAGGGCACCACCTGCCCAAGCGGATACCAGTAACTGACCCATCGCCAACCGTCGAACTCCGGCTTGGCAGTGGTATCCACGCAGATCCGACTATCTTGACAGCGGATCTGCAACAAGAACCATTTCTGCTTCTGGCCGATACAGAGCGGCCGGGAGTGCATTCGCACCATGCGCTTGGGTAATCGGTAGCGCAGCCATCCTCGGGTACAGGCCAGGATCTCGACATCGGCCGCAGTGAGACCGATCTCCTCTTCGAGCTCGCGAAACAGTGCCTGCTGTGGTGTCTCGTCTGCCTTGATGCCTCCCTGGGGAAATTGCCACGCATTCTGTCCTACCCGACGCGCCCAAAGCAGCTGGCCCTCATGGTTGACAATGATAATGCCAACGTTGGGGCGAAAGCCGTCAGCGTCGATCACGGGTGTCACCTTATGAATCTTCCATTGATGCCATTCTTCCACAAAGCCGGAAAGCGCATCAACAAGGCTTTCGCCGGGTGAGTGGCATTGTTCAGCACGTCCCCGTTCTGCAATAATCTCCTGCTGTCTACCGGCCTCTACAGGCCGCCCACCCATCCACACGGGAGAGCGCTTTGAGCCTGGCCATCTTCGATCTCGATAATACCCTGATCAGCGTCGACAGTGATCACGCCTGGGGAGAGTTTTTGCTGGAGCAGAGCGCCGTCGACGCCGTCGCCTATCGCGATGCCAACGATCGCTTCATGCGTGATTACACCAATGGCACCCTCGACATCCACGCCTTTCTTGAAGTGGCCCTGAAACCGCTGGCGGAAAACAGTCCCGAACAACTCGCTGCCTGGCATCAGCAGTTCATGGCCACCAAGATCGAGCCCAACATTCTTGCCAAGGCCGAAGGGTTGCTGGCGCATCACCGCTCACGTGGCGACACCCTGCTGATCATCACCGCCACCAACCGCTTCATCACCGGCCCCATTGCCAAGCGTCTCGGCGTCGATCACCTGATCGCCGTTGAGCCAGAAATCGTCGATAGCCGCTATACCGGCCGAGTCACGGGCACGCCCAGCTACCGGGAGGGCAAGATCGTCTGCCTGGAAGCGTGGCTTGCCAACCGCGACATCTCCCTTGACGGCGCCTGGTTCTACAGCGATTCGCACAACGACCTGCCGCTACTGGAGAAGGTCGACCACCCCGTAGCCGTCGACCCGGACGACACTCTGCGCCAGGTGGCCGAGGCGCGCGATTGGCGCATCATCAGCCTGCGCTGAACTCGCATCTCACGCTAGACAATCGCCTTCGAGCAACCATCCACGCAGCCGAACTCCACGGCTGCGCATGCGCTGTCGCCATCCCGGCGGGCTCCCTGCAGAAGTGCTATATTGCACTGCACCACCAACGATAAAGTCCCACTCTGTTGCAACTGATTGAAAAGGCAAAGCTTTATTGCGCCCCCAGACCCAAGGTTTTCCTTATGGCGAGAGGCTTAACCATAAAGTTGAGCTTTGGCATGCAGTATTTATGGCGCGAAGCCGCTATACTGCCGCATCGAATCAAGCGCCGATCATGGCGTATCACCGAGACGCTCGGCCATGAGCCTCCGCCGGCCGAGAGGCTGATCGCCTCGATGACAGCCGTCCTTCTTCAGTGACTATATGAATGGTAGAGACACTATGGATGAGGCAGTAGATGTCGTACTCGTAGGAGCGGGAGTGATGAGCGCCACGCTTGCCACGCTCCTGCACGAGTTGGAGCCGAACGCTCGCATCGAGATTATCGAGCGCCTCGACTCCGCCGCCAGCGAAAGCTCATTTGCCTGGAACAACGCCGGCACCGGACACGCCGGCCTATGTGAGCTCAACTACACGCCTCAGGCCGAGGATGGCGCGATCGACCTGACCAAGGCCATCCAGATCAACACCATGTTCGAGGAGTCCAAGCAGCTATGGAGCTACTTGGTCGACCATGGCGACCTTGGCGATCCCGCGCGCTTCCTCTTCCCGGTTCCGCACATGAGCTTCGTGCGCGGCGAGAAGGACGTGCGCTTCCTGCGGGCGCGCTATGAAGCCATGCACTCCCACCCCTGTTTCGATGCCATCAAGTACACAGAGGACCCCGCCGAGATCGCCCAATGGGCACCGCTGTTGCTGGAGGGCCGCAAGCCGGGCGAGGCCATTGCCGCGACACGGATTGAGGCCGGCACCGATGTCGATTTCGGCGCCCTCACTCGCCAGCTGCTCGAGCGCCTCGGCAGGCACCCCGACGAACAGATCCGTACCTGTACCGGCCAGACCATCACCGACCTCGAGCGCAACGACGATGGCACCTGGCGAGTCAAGATCGAGGCCAAGCATGGCAAGGATCGCGTGCTGCGTGCGCGGTTCGTTTTCCTGGGTGCCGGTGGCGCGTCGCTGCACCTGCTGCAGAAAAGCGGCATTCCCGAAGCCAAGGGCTTCGGCGGCTTTCCGGTCAGCGGCCAGTGGCTGCGCTGCGATCTGCCGGAAGTGGTCTCCAAGCACAACGCCAAGGTTTACAGCCAGGCGCCCATCGGTGCGCCGCCCATGTCGGTACCGCACCTCGACACGCGTAATGTCGATGGTAAGCCCTCACTGCTGTTCGGGCCATTCGCCGGCTTCACCACCAAGTTCATGAAAACCGGCTCGGTATTCGACCTGCCCAAGTCGGTCAGCTCCTCCAATCTCAGTCCGATGCTGTCGGTGGCACGTGACAACTTCAGCCTGGTCAAATATCTGCTGGAGCAGTCTCGCCTCACCCATGAAGAGCGCATCGAGGAGCTGAAAGCCTTCTACCCCGCTGTCAGGGCCGAGGATTGGCGCCTCGAGATGGCTGGACAGCGGGTCCAGATCATCAAGAAGGATCCAAAGAAAGGCGGCGTGCTGCAGTTCGGCACCGAGATGGTGGCGGCAAGCGACGGTAGCCTGGCCGCCCTGCTGGGCGCCTCACCCGGCGCCTCGACGGCGACATCGATCATGCTCAATCTAATCGAGCGCTGCTTCCCCGAGAAGTATGCCTCGCCGGAGTGGAAGAGCCGTCTGGAGCAGATCGTTCCGGCCCGGGCCACGGTACTGGCCGAGGATGGAGAGCTGCTCAGGGAGAGCCGTCGTGGCTCCCATCGGACTCTCAAGCTGAGCGATCCCGACGCCTAGTTCCAGCAGTGGGACGCCTCATTACTGCCCCGGCCCATGGCCGGGGCAGTGCGTTTCAGCGCCACTGCGAGACGCCCACGACTTGGGTTATGCTATCGCACTCGATTTCGCCCAAGGAGGGCCAATGCCCCCCCGTCTGCGCCGCCCCTCGCTCTCATTGCTGTTTGCCATCCTCCTTGGCCTCGTCCTGCTCGCGTGGCTGCTGCTCGGCGACCTGCAGCGCTTCCAGACAGAGGCACCCGCCGAGGCCCTCGAACCCGCCGCCGCCCTGACACGGGTCGAGATCCAGGAGAGCCTGGCTCAGGCGTATATGCCCCGCGTGAATGTTCAGGGGCAGCTTGGCGCTTGGCGGGAAGTGGAGCTGCGCGCACGCAGCGAAGGCCAGGTGGAGCGCCTGCCGGTTGCGCAAGGCGCCCGCGTAGCCGCCGGTGAGACGCTCCTGCAACTGGCTGAAGAGGATTTGCCCGCCCAGTTGACCCGCGCCGAGGCGGAGCTGGAATTGGCTCGGGCCGAGCTGGCCGCCGCCGAACGGCTGCGCGAGCGCGATCTGATCTCGCGTACCGAACAGCTGCGCCTAAGCAGCGCAGTGGCGCAGGCGGCAGCCGAGCTACAGCGCCTGCGCCAGTTGCAGCAACACACCCGGCCGATGGCGCCATTCGATGCCGTTGTCGATCGCCTCGATATCGAGGTAGGCGACATCGTGCAGGTCGGCGAGGTCATCGCCCTGCTGGTCGACGACCGCCAGCTCAAGGCCCAGGGCCATGTCGCCCAGCGCGATGCCTTCGACCTCGAGCCCGGTCTTGCGGTGAGCATTCGCCTGCTCGACGGCAGCGAACTGGCGGGCGAGCTGGTGCATGTCGCCAGCCGAGCCGAGCAGGGCACGCGTACCTTCGCCGTCGAGGCGCGCCTCGACAACCCCGAGCGGCGCCGCCTCGCCGGAGCCAGCGCCAGCCTCGCCATCGCCCTGCCCCAGCGCCAGGCGCACCGCCTATCGCCGGCGCTGCTGGTGCTCGACGACCAGGGCCAGATCGGCATCAAGGCGCTCGACAACGAGGATCGCGTCGTATTCCACCGCGTCGACCTGCTCACGGCAGATAGCCGCCAGGCCTGGATCTCGGGCCTGCCGGATCGCGTGCGCCTGATCACGCTGGGGGGCGGTTTCGTCGCCGTTGGCGAGCGGGTCACGCCGATCGAGACCGGTGAGCTGGGCGGCAACGCCATCCTGCAGGATCTCCCGGTGGGGGGTGAGGCCAGCCCCACGGTGGCCAACTGACATGCGCCGTCTCATCGAAGCGGCCCTGGACCGCTCCCGCACCACCCTGCTCATGCTGGTGTTTCTGCTGATTGCCGGCGCCCTGGCCTATCAGGCCATTCCCAAGGAGGCCAACCCCGACGTCGCGATTCCGATGATCTACGTCTCGCTGAGCCTGGAGGGGGTCAGCCCCGAGGATGGCGAACGATTGCTGGTGCGCCCCATGGAGCAGGAGCTGCGCACCATTGCAGGCATGCGCAAGATGACCTCGCAATCGAGCGAGGGGCATGCTGCGGTGACACTCGAGTTCGATGCCGGTTTCGATCCCAGCCAGGCCCTGGCGGACGTTCGCGAGCGGGTCGATATCGCCCGTGCCGAACTGCCCTCCGAAGCCGACGAGCCACGCGTTCTGGAAGTCAATGTCGCGCTCTTCCCGGTTCTGTCGATCGGCCTGTCAGGCCCGCTGGAGGAGCTCCAGCTGCAGACCCTGGCCCGCCTGCTGCAGGAGCAGATCGAGGCGATTCCCGAAGTGCTGGAGGTGGATATTGGCGGCGAGCGCGAGGATATCCTGGAGATCATCGTCGATCCGCTGGTGCTCGACAGCTACGAAGTCGACTTCGATGCGCTGTTCAACCAGATGTCGCGCAACAACCGGCTGGTGGCGGCCGGCAGCCTGGATACCGGCGCTGGGCGCATGCCCTTGAAGGTGCCTGGAGTGATCGAGACACTCGAAGACATCATGGCGATGCCGGTCAAGATCGAGGAGGACAGGGTGGTGACCTTCGGCGACGTGGCGATCATTCGCCCCGCCTTCCAGGACCCGCAGGGCTTTGCACGTATCAACGATCAGCCTGCCGTGGTGCTGGAGATCTCCAAGCGGGTCGGCGCCAACATCATCGCCACCATCGAGTCGGTACGAGCGCTGCTCGACGAAGCGGGCCCGCTGCTGCCCGACGGGCTTGAAGTCACTACCATCACCGACCAGTCTCGCACCGTGCAGGACATGCTCTCGGAACTACTCAACAACGTGCTCACCGCCGTGGTGCTGGTCCTGATCGTGATTCTGGCGGTGATGGGACCACGCAGTGCGCTGATGGTCGGCCTGACGATCCCGGGTGCCTTTCTTACCGGCATCCTGCTGGTCTGGATGCTCGGCTACACCCTCAATATCGTGGTGCTGTTCGCGCTGATCCTGGTCGCCGGCATGCTGGTCGATGGCGCCATCGTGGTCAGCGAGCTTGCCGACCGCTATCTGCGCGAGGGCCAGGCACCGTCGCTTGCCTGGGCCAACGCCGCCTCGCGCATGGCCTGGCCAGTGATCGCCTCTACCGCCACCACGCTTGCGGTATTCATGCCGCTGCTGTTCTGGCCAGGCGTAGTGGGCGAATTCATGAAGTACCTGCCAGCCACGGTAATCCTGTGTCTGCTGGCATCGCTGGCCATGGCGCTGATCTTTCTGCCCACGCTGGGTGCGGTGTTCAGCCGCGGCATGGGGCACAGTCAGGGCGAGCAACGAATCACCCAAGGGGGGCGTGCCTATCGTCGGCTACTCGGCTGGCTGCTGGCGCGGCCCGGCGCGACGCTGCTGATGGCGATAGCGCTCATGGCATTGATCTATGTCGGCTATGGGCGCTTCAATCATGGAGTCGAGTTCTTCCCAAGCGTCGAGCCCGAGAGCGCCCAGGTGCTGGTACGAGCCCGAGGCGACCTCTCGGCCCGCGAGCGCGATGCGGTGGTCCAGCGAGTCGAGCGACGCCTGGCAGGCATGAGCGAAGTCCAGGCGCTCTATGCCCGCTCCTTTGCGATTCCCAACGAGCAGTTGGGCCCGGACGTAATCGGCCAGCTCAGCTTCCAGTTCATCGACTGGCAGCATCGCCGTCCCGCTACGCGTATCTTCGCCGACATGGCCAGCCGCACCGAGGACCTGCCCGGCATCATGCTCGAGTTCCGCGAACAGGAGCAGGGGCCTGCCAGCGGCAAGCCCATCGTACTCGAGATCAGCGGACAGCAGCCCGAGAGGGTCGATGAGACAGTGGATGCGCTGCGCAGTGCGATGGTCGAACTCGGTGGTTTCAGTGCCATCGAGGACAACCGCAGCCTGCCCGGCATCGAGTGGCGCATCGAGGTGGACCGCGAGGCCGCGGCACGCTTCGGTGCCGATGTGACCGCGATCGGCAGCGCCGTGCAGCTGGTCACCGCCGGCCTGCAGGTCGCCAGCTATCGGCCGGCCCATGTCAGCGACGAAGTCGATATCCGGGTACGCCTGCCCGAGGCGTGGCGCTCCCTCGAGCAGCTCGGCGGCATGACCCTCAACACCAATCGCGGCCAGGTACCGATCAGTCACTTCGTCGAGATCAGACCCGCCCCCAATGTCGCCAGCCTGCACCGCATTGACGGCCGTCGGGCGATCACGCTCGAGTCGGATGTTGCCCCCGGCTACCGCCCCGACGAACGCCTGCAGGCCCTGCTCGCCAGCATGCAGGGCCTGCCCGAGGGGGTCATGGTCAATATTGCCGGCGAGCAGGAGGATCAGCAGGAGACCGCCCAGTTCCTGATCACCGCCTTCGGTGTGGCGATCTTCCTGATGACGCTGATTCTGGTCACTCAGTTCAACAGCCTCTACCAGGCCGGCCTGGTGCTGTCGGCGATCGTCTTCTCCACCGCTGGCGTACTGCTCGGGCTGTTGGTCAACGGGCAGCCCTTCGGCATCGTCATGGTGGGCATGGGCATCATCGCCCTGGCGGGTATCGTGGTGAACAACAATATCGTGCTGATCGATACCTACAATCAGTTGCGTGGCAGCGGCTTGAGCGCGCCAGAGGCGGCACTCGAGGCCGGCGGACTGCGCCTGCGCCCGGTGCTGTTGACGGCGATCACGACGGTACTTGGACTGTTGCCGATGGTGCTTGGTATCAACGTCAACCTGTTCGCACCGAGCCTGGGGCTCGGCGCCCCCTCCACCCAGTGGTGGACCCAGCTCTCCAGCGCCATCGCCGGCGGCCTGACCTTCGCCACCGGGCTTACGCTACTGCTCACCCCCTGCATGCTGGTCCTCGGCGCCAAGCTCTCCAGCAGACGCTGATCTCGCTCAAAAGACAACGCCGCTGCGGAAAACCGCAACGGCGTTGACGTCTCATGCTGGCGCTTGTCCTTCAGGGACGGCTCACGTCACTGCGCTGGGGGCGGATTGAGCGCCGGGCGGCGGCGAATGCGCCGCATGCAGGCGCCCGATCAGCTGGTCTTCCAGGGCAAAACGCTCCGTCAGCCCCTTGGCGAGACGCTCGAGCCAGGCCGGCAGTCGAGTCAGGTAGTGCTCGCAGCGCACGGGAGTGGAGTAATCGGCATCGAAGGAGAGCACCAGCTCGGTGGACATCTCGAGCCGCTCGAGCAACTGACCGGCCACCAGCAGTGCCTCGTTGTCGTTGAAGGCCTTGGCCTCCTCGCGCAACTGTGGATAGATCTCGAAATGACCCGCACTGATGTAATCCATCAACAACTCGCTGAAGGCGTCGATGCGTGCCTTGCTCACCGCCTCCAGATCCGTGTCGCATGCCTCCTGAAGCTCGACGAAGTCGACGAGCATCTCGCGGCGCTGATCCAGCCAGCGGTCGATCAGTTCGTGCACACCACCCCAGCGTTCCAGGGCTGTCTTGCAATTCTCAAGCATTGACGCCTCCCTTCCGATTGCTTGCTCGCTAACGTCCGACTCATTGCCTCCTTGGCGAAGGGACAGACTCGCCCGAGACGCCGCCTCTGTCAATCGAACAGATGACGAATATCGATCAGTTGCGCAGGGCGCGGTAATTGAGGGTATAGCTCATGTCGGCGCTCTCGCAGCGCGTCGACCGGCAGCTGAATGGCTGGCGCACCTCCAGGTACCAGGTCCCCGCCGCAAGCGTCGTCTCGATGCGGAAGTTACGGTTCTCACCGCTCTCATTGTCCTCGATGACCGTCTGGCCATTAGCGTCGATCAGACGACCATTGAAGCCAGCGGGCAGCCCACGACTAGGGGGTGTCGAGGCTTCGAGTAGCACGTTGCTGGGGTGGGCGAGCGTGAAGGTGAACAGCTGCGAGCCCCCCGACATCTGACCATAATAGAGCTGGCCGGGACGCAGCTCGGTGGCGCGCTGCTGTTGCGTGGCAGTCGCCTGGCAACCCGCCAGCAGCAGCATCAGCAGAAGGGGAAGAAGAATTCGTGTCATACGCATGAGTCGTTCCTTGGGTCACGTTTTACGAGACATTAGCATGTTAATTATCACGAGATGGATAGCGGGCGCTATCAAGGCGTCTCTGGATGAGCCACCGCCCGGCGATTGTGCGAACGCCAGGCACCTACGAGCAGGCCCAGCGGCGCCAGTGCCAGCATCACGAATCCGATCAGCGTCCAGCCGGGCAGCGAGATGCCGAGAAACAGGAAATCGATCTCGGCGCACTCCCCGGAGCCGGAGAGCACATGCGTCAGCACCTGGCGCATGGGCAGTATCTCGATCATGTAATTCAGGCCGGGACCGCAGCTCGGCACCTGGTCGGCAGGCAGTGACTGCAGCCACAGATGGCGCCAGGCCACCGCGATGCCGCCCGCCACGCCCAACAGGCCAAGTGTGCCGTAAAGCGCTCTCCCCCAGCCTCTGGGATTGTGGATCGCGGCGATCGCAAGCACCGCTGCCGTGGCGAGCACCGCCACCCGCTGGAAAATGCACAACGGGCAGGGCTCGAGGCCGGCAACATGCTCGAGCGTCAGTGCCACTCCCATCATCAATGCACAGAATGCTAACCCGGCCAGGCTCCAGTGTCGCGCGGAGAGTGACTGAAGGGGGGACGCCTTGTGGCTTGCCTGCATCGAAGTAAGATCTCTCTGTAAATTCATCGGTAGCGTGCGCGTCAGACCGACGGCGCGGCGCGCGGTTCACGCGCCCGGGTAAAGTAGCCATCGAGAAATTCGCTGAATGTCTCGCTATTGGCCCGTTCGATATCGCCCTGCTGCTGGCGCGAGGTCTCGACCAGCTGGCGGAACAGCGCATCGCGAGCGCTATCCATGGGCGTGGTGCGAAACTCCCGAGCATGCTCCCGGGCGAGCTCCAGCATTGTCTCCGTCAGCTCCTTGGCTCGGAAAGAGCCACCCTCCTCGAGGCGACGCAGCAGGCGGCCCGACGGCGTGAGGTCGGGATCATCGAGCATCGCCTCGAGCGAGGCGATGGCCTCGGCGTGGGGCGCCCCCTCCTCAAGCAGATCCAGCAGCTGCGCCACCTCGGCCAGCTCGGCGAAGATCGCATGGCCACGACTGGCAAGCGAGTGCTGCTCGCCGTCGATGAACAGCTTGAGCGAGGGGTCGCGCCCGCGCTCGACGACCAGCCGACGGTTGTCATCCAGGTGGTCACACTCCTCGTCGGAGATCCACGGGCTCTCGGAGAGCAGGCACCACATCAGGAAGGTATCCATGAAGCGCATCTGCCGCTCGTCGACCCCCAACGGCAGGAAGGGGTTGAGGTCGAGACAGCGCACCTCGATGTATTCAACGCCCCGCGCCTCGAGGGCCTGGCTGGGCGTCTCGTTGTGGCGCGCCACCCGCTTGGGGCGGATATCGCTGTAGTACTCGTTCTCGATCTGCAGGATATTGGCGTTGAGCTGCCGCCACTCATCGTCCACATTGACGCCCAGTGCCTCGTAGGCCGGCCAGGGCGAGCTGATCGCGTGGCGCAGGGTGCCGACATAGTTCGACAGTGAATTGAAGCAGATCTTGAGCTGCTCCTGGACCTTGTTCTGGTACCCCAGACCGGACATGCGCAGGGTCGTGGCGTAGCGCGAGACCAGGGTCTCGTGACCATGGGCCTCGAGCCTGTCGGGAGTCGGCTTGCCTTCCAGGAAGCTCCTGTCGATGGCCGGCGAGGCGCCGAACAGATACATCAGCAGCCAGCTGTTGCGGCGGAACTGACGGATCAGGCCGAAGTAGCGCCCAGAGCGATAGTCGCCATCGCTCGACTCCTCGCGTGAAGGCGCCAGGGGGTCGAGCTCACGCAGCAGCGGCCAGAGGTTGTCAGGCAGCGAGACATTGTAGTGCACCCCGGCGATGGCCTGCATGATGCGGCCGTAGCGCACGTCGAGCCCCTTGCGGTAGGTGTGCTTCATGATCCCCACATTGGAGCTGCCGTAGTCGGCGATCGGCACGCTGTCGTTGCCGGAGAGGCGCGAGGGCATGCTCGCGGGCCAGATCAGCTCCTCGCCAAGATGGCGATAGCTGAAGCGGTGCAGATCGCCGAGAAAGACCATCGCATCCCGAGGGCGGCAGTAGACCGGGGTGATGTATTCGAGCAGCGCTTCGGAGTAGTCGGTGGTGATATAGGGATGGGTCAGTTTCGAGCCCAGCGCATGCGGGTGCGGGGTCTGGACGATGTGCCCAGCAGCGTCGACGCGCAACCCCTCCTTTTCGATCCCGCGGCGCAGACGGCCAAACGCTCCCTTGCGGGCCGCTCCATTGAGATGGGCGATGACACTCGCGAGTTGCTCGGACAAGGTGAACACCCCTTGGCATGGAAGGATGGGCCCGCGCCCCTCTCTTCGTACGTAAAACGGGCGAGCGTCCGGACGGGGCCGTGACGCTCGCATGAAACCCACATTATGGTGCCTGTTCGAGGCCTTTCAAGCTATCGATGCACACCTGCTCAGGCTATCGGCGCGCCTGACCTGTCAAAGCGATGCCCGGCCAGGCCTGCAAGCGTCATTTGTCCTTGCGGCGTGCCTGCAGCAGCGCCGCACCCAATGCCCCGACTGGTGCCGGCTCCTGAAGACCCTGGCCCTGGGACTGGCCTCGCGATTGGCGACGCGCTGGCTTGCCGCCGGGGTGTGCTCCCTTGTCGCTGCGCGGACTGCGCTGGCGGGAGTCGCCCAGCGGGTCGTCAAGGCGCATGGTGAGGCCAATGCGGGCACGCGCCACATCCACGCTCATCACCTTGACCTTGACGATATCGCCGGCCTTGACGACGCTGCGCGGATCCTCGACGAACTTGTCTGAAAGCGCCGAGATATGCACCAGGCCATCCTGATGCACGCCGATATCGACGAAGGCGCCAAAGGGGGTGACATTGCTCACGGTGCCCTCTAGCAGCATGCCGGGCTCGAGATCCTTGAGCGTCTCGACCCCTTCGCGGAATTCGGCAGCCTTGAACTCGGGACGCGGATCGCGCCCCGGCTTGTCGAGCTCCTTGAGAATGTCGGTGATGGTCGGCACGCCGAAGCTGTCGTCGACGTAGTCGGCCGGCTTGATCGCCTTCACGGTGGCGCTGTCACCGATCAGGCTCGCCACCTCGCGCTTTCGCTCACCGGCGATGCGCTCCACCAGGGGGTAGGCTTCGGGGTGCACGGCGCTACCGTCGAGCGGGTTGTCGCCGCCCATGATGCGCAGGAAGCCGGCACACTGCTCGAAGGTCTTGGGCCCCAGACGACTCACCTCGAGCAGTGCGCGGCGATTGCGGAAGGCCCCCTGCGCGTTGCGCTGCGCCACGATGTTCTCGGCCAGCGTCACGTTGAGCCCCGAGACACGCGACAGCAGCGCCGGCGAAGCGGTGTTCAGGTCCACCCCCACGGCGTTGACGCAATCCTCGATCACCGTCTCGAGGCTGCGCGACAGCTGCAGCTGCGAGACGTCGTGCTGGTACTGGCCGACGCCGATCGACTTCGGCTCGATCTTGACCAACTCGGCGAGCGGGTCCTGAAGACGCCGGGCGATCGATACCGCGCCACGAATGGTGACGTCGAGATCGGGAAATTCGCGTGAGGCATACTCCGAGGCGGAGTAGACCGAAGCGCCCGCCTCGCTGACCATCACCTTGGCCAACTTGCGCGGTGCGACGCGCGGCGCCACTTGCTTGATCAGCTCGCCGGCAAGCTTGTCGGTCTCGCGGCTGGCGGTGCCATTGCCCACCGCGATCAGCTCGACGCCGTGCTTCTCCACCAGCTTGCCGAGCACTGCCAGCGATTCGTCCCAGCGGTTGTGGGGCGCATGGGGATAGAGGGTGGCGTGCTCCAGGAATTGGCCGGTGGCATCGACCACCGCCACCTTGCAGCCGGTGCGCAGCCCGGGGTCGAGCGCCAGGGTCGCCTTGGGGCCGGCCGGTGCGGCAAGCAGCAGATCCTTGAGGTTGGCGGCAAAGACGTCGATCGCCTCACCCTCGGCGCGCTCGCGCAGGCGTCCCATCAGCTCGGTTTCAAGGTGCGTATAGAGCTTGACCCTCCAGGTCCAGCGCACCACCTCCTTGAGCCAGCGATCGGCGACGCGCCCGTGATCCTGGATGCCCACATGCCGGGCAATGGCTACCTCGCCGGGGTGGATCGGTGCCTCCTCCTCTCCCGGCAGGCGGATGGCGAGCGCCAGCACCCCCTCGTTGCGTCCACGAAACATCGCCAGGGCTCGGTGCGATGGCGTCTTGGCCAGCCGCTCGTCGTGTTCGAAGTAGTCGGAGAACTTGGCGCCCTCCTGCTGCTTGCCGTCGATCATCCGAGCGCTGAGCTCCCCCTCCTCCCACAGCCGCTCACGCAGACGACCGACCAGCTCGGCATCCTCGGCGAAGCGCTCCATGAGGATCTGCTTGGCGCCGTCGAGCGCCGCCTTGGCATCCTCAATGGCGGGAATCTCCTCCTCGGCGGGGCGTAGATAGGCCTGGGCCTCGCGCTCGGGGTCGAGTGCAGGATCATTGAGCAACGCATCGGCCAGCGGCTCGAGCCCCGCCTCGCGAGCGATCTGCGCCTTGGTGCGGCGCTTCTTCTTGTAGGGGAGGTAAAGATCCTCGAGGCGCTGCTTTGAGTCGGCGGCGAGGATCAGCCCTTTCAATTCGTCGCCGAGCTTACCCTGCTCGTCGATGGCGGCGAGCACCGCCAGGCGCCGCTCCTCGAGTTCGCGCAGGTAGCGCAGCCTCTCGTCAAGCAAACGCAGTTGCGTGTCGTCGAGCGCACCGGTCACCTCCTTGCGGTAGCGGGAGATGAAGGGCACGGTGGCGCCGCCATCGAGCAGCTCGACGGTGGCCGCCACCTGCTGGGGGCGAACGGCTTGAGAAGAGCTTGAGGAGAGTTCCTCGGCGAGGCGGGCAATGATCTTGGCGTGGGCGTCCATGAATGCTGATAAACCTTTGTCAATCGACGATATCCAGACAGTCGCGACAAGGTACCATAAACCTCACGCTCACGCCGACGCCCGCTCGCGCAGCAGGATCAGTGGCCCTGGCGACGGCTCTCCAGCGCGTTACGGTAGACCGCCGCCAGCCGGTAGAGGCCATGCACGAACTTGCCATAGGGCATGGTGACGAACAGCGACATCACCACACCGAGGTGAATCACCAGCAGCAGCCCCAGCGCCGAGGTCTCGCGAAACAGCATCAGGGCAAGGCCGGTGGCGCCGGTCAACCACAGCAGCGCGATGAAAGCCACGTCCATGCCTAACTGTTTGCCATCGCCGGTATTCTCGTCACGCTTGAGCTTGAGATAGAGCAGCCCCGCCGGGCCGATCAAAAGCCCGATGCCCCCCAGGGTGCCGAACAGCTTGGGCAGGCTTGTCAGCTCATAGGGCGCCACCCAGCCGAACACATAGTGGTAGATCGTACCGGTCACCGTGGCGGCGAAGCTGAGCATGAAGCCGTAGAAGGTGAAGTGGTGGAAGTAACGCCTGGCATGGGAGTGATAGCCATCGGGATAGGTGCATCCCACCTTGCCGTGGCCATGCAGGTGGCGCAGGGCGAAGGTCTCGGCCAGCGCCTGTCGCCAGCTCTTGCCATCGCCCAGCGCCCTGGCCCCCTCGCCGCTCTCGCGCCAGAAGTTGGCGGACCCCATCCCCAGCGCCAGCAGCACGAACAGTGCCACGCTGCCGAAGGTGATCACCATCACGTTATGCGGAATCAGAGCATAGAAGTCACCACCATGCTGATTGCTGACCAGCGGTGCCAACCCACCATTCAGAGCAATGGCGATCAGCAACAGCAGTGTCACCCCAAAGGCCAGCGCCAGTGCCGTCACCAGGCCATTGCGATCGAACAACCGGGCCAGAGGGCCGGGCCAGGCGTACTGACGATAGGACTCGGTGCGCAGCTTGGACAACGACTGCGGCACATTGACCGCGAACTCATGCGGCGGCGCGTACTGGCAGGCGTAGAAACACTCGCTGCAGTTGTGGCACAGGTTGGCCAGGTACTTGAGATCCTCCGGGCTGAAGGCGCGGCGACGCTCCATGGCCGGAAATACCGGGCAGAACCCTTCGCAATACCGGCAGGCATTGCAGATCGTCATGTTGTGGCGCGCCTCATCGATCAGCGCATCGATGCGCTGTCCCTGGCCAGGCGCCGCCGAGCGCTGCGTGGCTGTCTCAGTTGCTTGCACTGTCTCAGGTACTTGCATAGTGTCCTGCCTCTGTTCCCGCGATACGTCCAAATACCGTGCCGATGGTCATGCCGAAGCCGGCCACATAGCCCTGGCCTAGAATGTTGCCGGCCATGATCTCGCCGGCAAGAAAGACGTTGTCGGCAAGCTCGCCGCTCGCCATGTACATCCTCGCCTTTTCGTCGACCTCGGCGCCGAGATAGGTGAAGGTGATGCCGGTGCGCAGCGGATAGCCGAAGAAGGGCGGCTCGTCGAGCCGCTGCGCCCAGTGGGTCTTCTCCGGCGTGATGCCCCGTGTGCGGCAGTCGTCGAGCACGCTGTGATCGAAATGGCCGGGCTGCACGGCGGCGTTGAACTCATCCACGGTCTTGAGCAGCGAGGCCACCGGCAGGTCGAGCTTGAGCGCCAGCTCCTCCAGGGTGTCGGCCTGCTCCGGCGGAAAGACCGAGGGCATGAAGCGCCCCACCGCTTTCGCATCGGTGATCGAGTAGCCGATCTGATCGGGCTGGCGAGCGATCAAGCGGCCCCAGATCGCGTAGCGCTTGGGCCAGAAATCCTCGCCTTCATCGTAGAAGCGCTCGCCGTCACGGTTGACGACGATCCCAAGCGACACGCAGTCGACCCGGGTGACGATGCCACCGTCGTATTTCGGCGATCGCGCATCGATGGCCACGGCGTGCCCCTGGGTTGGATCGCCGATCGACTTGGCGCCATTGTCGAGCAGCGAGCGCAACATCTTGCCCTGGTTGAAGCGCGTGCCGCGGATCAGGAAGTTGCGCGATACCGGCCCCCAGGCCTCCTCGAGCCACGCCTGGTTGGATTCGAAACCGCCCGAGGCCACCACCACCGCCTTGGCGCTGACCTGATGGGTCTCTCCTCCGATACTCACCAGGGCATGGTCGAAACGCTTGCCGTCGAATACAAGCTGCTGTGCCTCGGCCTCGTAGATCACCTTCACGCCCAGCCGCTCGGCGGCATGGTAGTAGGTGTTGACCAGGGCCTTGCCGCCGCCCAGGAAGAAGGCGTTGGTACGCCCCAGATGCAGCGTCCCGCCAAGCGAGGGCTGAAAGCGCACCCCGTAGCCCTTCATCCAGTCGGTACAGGTTTCCGAGGCGCGTATCACCATGCGCGCCAGGGCTTCGTTGGTCTTGCCACCGGTGACCCGCCACACATCCTCGAAGAACTCCTCCTCCAGATAGGCGTCGGTCAGCACATCGGTGGGTGCGGTGTGCATGCTGCGCAGGTTGCGGGTATGGATACTGTTGCCA
This sequence comes from Halomonas sp. TA22, assembly GCF_013009075.1. Lineage (NCBI taxonomy): Bacteria > Pseudomonadati > Pseudomonadota > Gammaproteobacteria > Oceanospirillales > Halomonadaceae > Halomonas > Halomonas sp. TA22. Next base: position 298,252 of record NZ_CP053108.1, read on the forward strand.
CCACGCCATACCTTCGGCGCGCTCTCAAGCATCAACACACTGGCACCCTGCTCGCGCGCCGACAGCGCGGCACACAGCGCCGCATTGCCGCCACCGATCACCAGCACGTCGTGATGCACGAGATCGCCGGAGCCAAGTGACGGTGCGTTCGTGGATTTGGGCATGGCCAGACACCTTTGGATTCTTTTAAATACAACTGTATTCAAGCGTGTTCAAAATGACAAGAGACGGACGGCCCTTTACCATGCACTAGGCAATGGCAACCGAGCTTCACATCATGGCGGAACGCAAGACACGCAAGAACGCGCCGGTGACATCGAATCATCGTGGTGAGCCGCGCAGTGAGCAGGCCTACCGCTATATCGTCGAGGCAATCAAGGACGACACCCTGCCACCCGGCACCCGGGTGCGCGAAGTGGATCTTGCCGAGCGAATCGGTCTGAGCCGCACCCCCGTGCGCGAGGCGCTCAATCGCCTGCAGCTCGAGGGGCTCGTGGCCAACGACCCGGCCCGCGGCATGATCATCACCGAACTCGACCACGGCATGATCAGCGAGCTGTATGCCATGCGCGAGGTGCTCGAAGGCACCGCCGCCGGTCTTGCGGCCCGCCACGCCTCCGATGTCGAGATCGGCTTTCTGCGCGAGATCAGCGAGCGCGATGCCCAGCTCACCGAGGTTGCCGACCTGGTGAAGAACAACAAGCTGTTCCATGGCACCCTCTACCGCTGCGCGCATAACCGTTACTTGCTGAAGATGCTGCACACGCTCCAGGAGTCAATGATGCTGCTGGGACGCAGCACCCTGGCCAAGCCGGAGCGCCAGCAGATCGCACGCGCCGAGCACGGCGCCATCATCGATGCCTTGGTGCAGCGCGATCCCGCCGCCGCCGAGCAGCGGGCCCGCGAGCACATCCGCGAGGCCTACAAGGTTCGCCTCGGCGCCTTCTTCGACAGCGATCGCTAGCCGACGACCCGCCTCTCAGGTACGGATCGCGAAGGGGTCGCGGTCCTCCTCCGAGAGGTCGATCATCAGGTTCTTCACCTCCAGGTATTCATCCAAGGCTCGCAGGCCACGCTCGCGGCCGATGCCGCTGGCCTTGACGCCGCCGAAAGGTGCCTGGGCCGCGCTGGTGCGGTAGGTATTGACCCATATCCCGCCCACTTTGAGCCGCTTGGCCACACGGTGCACACGACTCAGGTTCTGGGTCCAGAGGCCCGCCACCAGGCCATAAGCGGTGCCGTTGGCAATCTCGATCGCCTCGGCCTCGTCGTCGAAGGGGATCACCGCCAGTACCGGGCCGAAGATCTCCTCCTGGGCAAGCTCGCTGTGTGGCGCCACGTCGACGAATACGGTGGGCTCGACGAAGCACCCCTGAGCGAACGCCTCCCCCTGCGGCACGCCGCCACCGACACGCAACCGGGCGCCCTGTTGCCTTGCCCGCTCGATGAAGGCAAGCACGTTGCGATGCTGCGCCTGGGTCGCCACCGGTCCCATCTCAGTGGCCTCGTTCAACGGATCTCCGAGCCGGATCGCCGCGGCACGCTTGCACACCGCCTCCGCTACCTGGTCGTAGATCTCGCGCTGTACCAACAGGCGCGAGCCGGCGATGCAGGTCTGCCCCGCCGCGGCGAAAATGCCCGCCACGGCCCCGGTCACGGCCTGCTCGAGATTGGCATCGGCGAATATGATATTGGCCGACTTGCCACCCAGCTCGAGGGTCACCGGAGTAAGGTTGTCGGCCGCCACCCGCGAGATCGCGCGGCCCGTGGCGCTGCCGCCGGTAAAGCTGATGAGGTCGATATCGCGGTGTGAAGTAAGTGTCGCCCCCACCGCGCCGTCGCCGGTCACCACGTTGATCACGCCGGCGGGAAAGCCGGCCTGTTCGCACAGCGCCGCAAATTCAAGCGTGGTCACGCTGGCCATCTCCGAGGGCTTGATCACCACCGTGCAGCCCGCGGCCAGTGCCGGTGCCAGCTTGTTGGCGAGAATCGCCATCGGCGAGTTCCAAGAGGTCACCAATGCCGCCACGCCCCTGGGCTCGCGAGTGGTGAAATCGACCAGCTCCGGACGATCCAGGGGAATGCTCTCGCCATGCAGCTTGTCGGCCCAGCCGGCAAAATAGCGATAGTTGCGTGCGGCAAAGCGCATCTGTACTCGTGTTTCGCGTATCACCTTGCCGTTGTCGGTGGTTTCGAGCCGGGCCATGCGTTCGGCATCTGCTTCGAGTAGGTCCGCCAGACGATGGAGTAACGTCGCGCGCATCAAGCCGGCACTGGCACCCCAGCCCTCGTCGAAGGCCCGGCGCGCTTCGGCCACCGCCGCATCGACATCGAGCTGTGTCGCCTGCGGCAGGTGGGCCCATATACGTTGGTCGAGCGGATTGATGGCGGGGAAGTTGCCGCCATCGGAAGCGTCACGCCACTCATTGCCGATACGCAGTTGATAGATCTTGACCACGGCTTGTCTCCTGTAGCGTCAGCGGAAGGGGTCGAAGAGGTAACCCACCGGCCAGCGCAGGTTGAAGGCGTCGGAGAGCCCGAACAGCATCGCAATCAGCACCAGGGCGCCGATCAGGGTCGCCAGCCAGCTCATCTTGCCGACGAAGCGGCAGAAGGCGAAGGTGAACAGTGCCACCGAGGCCATCAGGCCGATCAGGGCAATACCTGCATAGAGTCCACCCAGCCACAGAAAGTAGGGCATGGTGCGTCTGAACTTGGCGCCGTACACCGGCTCCAGCGCTTCCGCCGAATCGTTGGCCCGGCGCAGGCGTCGAAAGGTCAGCACGGCCTCTATCGCTATCAGGCCCAGCGTGGCGATCGCCACCACCTGGGGCATCAGCCGGGCGGTGAAGGGGTAATCGGCCGAGATGATCAGCGCTGCCGTGATCACGCCGGCCAGCAACACGATGAACAGCAGCTCTTCCCATAGACGCGTCGTCATCAGCTCTCTCCCAACCCTTTGCTTTTGGCCCGTACACCGGCGATCACTACGGCGACCGCGAGGGCGCCGATCACCAGCACGATCGGGTCGGCAAGCCACGACCAGCCGTAGCGCGAGGCCGAGATGGTCAGGTAGCGCTCGATGCTGGGCGCCAGCACGAAGCCGATCAGCACCGGGGCGCGCGGCCAGTCATAGGTCTTGAGCAGCCAGCCGAACAGGCCGACCGCCATCAGCGTCACCAGGTCGCCCCATTGATGGGTATTCTGATAGGCGCCCACCAGCATCACGATGAGCAGGAAGGGGGCGAATTTCTTGGCCGGAATGGTGCTCAGCCGGGCGATGGGACGCGACAGCATGAAACAGGCCAGCGCCCCCACCACGTTGGCCAGCGCCAGCGTCCAGACGATGGTCAGGGTGATCGAAAGGTCGGTGGTCAGCATCGACGGGCCTGGCTGTATGCCGAGCAGGATCAGTCCGCCGAGCAGCACCGCCGTGGTGCCGCTGCCGGGAATCCCGAACAGCATGGTGGGTATCAGCGAGCCCCCCTCCTTGGCGTTGTTGGAGCTCTCCGGCGCAATCACTCCGCGCACGTCGCCCTTGCCGAAGCCGCGCTTGTCCTTGGCGCTCTGTACCGCCTGGCCATAGGAGAGCCAGTCGACCACCGAGCCGCCAAGACCGGGTATGGCACCCACCGCCACCCCCAACGCCGAGGAGCGCAGCACCAGCCAGCGGTGGCGGAAGGTGTCGCAGATCCCCTCCTTCCAGCCGCTGGAGACCGCCTTGACCTTAGAAACCGCACGGTTGTCGGCCAGCAGATCGATGATCTCCGGTACCGCGAACAGGCCCATGGCCAGAATGGCCAGCGGGATGCCGTCCATCAGATAGACGCTGTCGCCGACGAAGCGAAAGGTCACCGATGCCGGAGCCGAACCCAGCATCGCGATCATGATGCCGAACATCGTCGCCAGGATGCCCCGGAAAGGGTACTTGCCGGAGAGCAGCCCGACCACGCACAGCCCAAGCACAGTGAGCATGAACAGGTGCGGCGACTGGAAGGCCAGCACCAGCGGGCGGGCAATGGGCAGGATCAGAAACAGCACCAGCGCCCCGATCAGGCCACCGATCATCGAGGCGCTGAAGGCCGCGCTCAAGGCGCGCCCCGCCTGGCCCTGCTGGGCCATGGGGTAGCCATCGAGAATCGTTGCCTGCGAGCCCGCCGACCCGGGCACCCCGATCAGCACGCTTGGGAAGGTGTCGGCGGTGGCGATCACCGCCGCCATGCCGATCAACATGGCAATGGCGGCATGCGGGTCCATCCCGTAGACGAAGGGCAGCAGTAACGACATGCCCACGACTCCCCCCAGGCCAGGGAGAATTCCTACGATCAGTCCCACGCCCACGCCCAGCAGCATGAAGATGAGTCGTGATGGGTCGAGCACCAGAGCCAAGGCATCGAACGCGGCAGCTATCACGGCGTCGAGCTCCTTTCAAGAAAGGCAAGAAAGGGAGCGCCGCTCACGGCCCCCCCATGCATGTAGGGCGCCATTACAGATCGGCGTCGTAGCGCTCCTTGAAGGTTTCGCGCAGATACTCAAGCGCCTCGTCGGAGATCTCCAGCGTCGCGCTCATGGCGGTGTAAGCATCATCGCCCACCAACCACTCATAGGGTCCGTTGGCCTCGATGGAGTCCTCGTGGAATGCCTCGTCCTGCCTCGCCTGTTCGAAGGCATAGCGCAGATCGTTGAGCGCCTCCTCCGGCGCATCCGGCTTGGCCCAGAGCATCTTGATGCTGCCGGCCGAGAGCACGGCGCGATAGGCATCCCATGCCACGCCTGACGGTGCCTCGCCATGCCGCTCCTCGTACACTTCGGCCACGGTCGGCATATCCGGGAAGGCCGGATCGCGAATCAGCTCGCCATCGGTATCGATGATGCCGAGGCTGAACAGCGGCACCGCAACGCCCTCCTCGATCAACGGCTCGACGTTGGAGGTGTAGGCGCTGGTGGTCTGGAAATCGAGGTTGGTCTCGCCCTGCTCCAGTGCCAAGCGAGTCGGCCCACGGCTCTCATAGCCGAAGATCGCCTCATGGGGCAGATCGAGCAGAGCGAAGGCGGCCAGCGCCATGGAGCCGATCGCCTGCGGTGAGACCTCGCCATAGATCAGTTCGTCGACATCCCAAAGCTCCTGGGGACCTTCGATGCCGAGCGTGCTGCTGGCATATACCACCCCACCCTGGGCCATGGCCACGACCGGCACGTAGTCTCGGAAGTCGTAACGCACGGCCTGGGAGCCGTACATGAAGGGAAACACCTGTCCGGCACTCTGCAGCAGTACGGTCTTGCCGTCGCCTCTGGTGCGCAGCTCGAATTCGTTGGTACCCTGCACGCCACCCGCGCCGGGACGATTGATCACCTGGACGCTGGCATTCTCGCCAAGGAACGGCCCGATCGTGGCGGCGATGTAGCGCCCCCAGGTATCGGCCCCGCCGCCGGGTGCCCAAGGGGTGAGAATTTCCAGGGTCTCGCCGTCGTAGAAACCGGTGCGCTCGGCGTAGGCCGGCGACATCGCTCCCAGGGCGAGCCCCGCCGCGGCGATGAGCATGGCCGCACGGCGAGCGTGATAGAGGGTATGGCCCTTATTGTTCATGTTGTATCTCCTCTGGAGCTGGTGCACGTTCCGACAGACGTTCGAGTGCGCCGTATCGGTAGTGCTCTCACTCTATGACATACCGGCTCAGCATGAATGTATACTTTAGTATTCAACTGACCTCAAAGTTATGCGCAAGTGTCCTAACGAGCGTTTCCGCCTGCTATATTGGCTACGCGCAAGCCGGAAGTCCGTGGAACGCCGGCCGCAAACGGCAGCCACAGCGAGGAAGAACACATGGAACTGGGCATGGCGGGAAAGGTGGCCCTGGTCACTGGCAGTAGCGAAGGCATCGGTTTCGAGACAGCCTGCGCGCTGGCGGCCGAAGGCGTACGTGTGGTGCTGGTCGCAAGGCGACTCCACCTCCTGGAACAGTCCGCCGAGCGGATCGCCACAGCCACCGGCCAACGGCCGACGATCGTGGCGGCCGACATGGCAACTCCCGAGGGGCCAGCTGCCGCGATTGGCGCCGCCATCGAGGCGCACGGGGCCCTCGACATTCTCGTCAACAATGCCGGTAGCAGCGCCGCAGGCCCTTTCCTCAACGCCGACGATGCGCTGTGGCAAGAGGACATCGAGCTCAAGCTGATGGGGGCGGTGCGCTGCATTCGCGTCGCGCTGCCCTATCTGAAAGCGTCATCCGCCGCCGCCATCGTCAATATCACCACCTCGGCGGCCAAGGCGCCGCCGGGGGCGTCGCTGCCCACGTCGGTAACGCGCGCTGCCGGCATCGCCCTGACCAAGTCGCTGGCCAACGAATTGGGAGGCGATGGCATTCGTGTCAATACCGTTTGCGTGGGGCGCGTGCGCTCGGCGCAAGTGGAGAGGCGCTGGCAGCGTGAAGCCTCCGAACTGAGCTGGGAGGAGTACTCCGCCCGCCAAGGGCAGAGCATCCCCCTGGGGCGGCTCGGCGAAGCTCGCGATGTCGCCAACTGCATCGTTTTTCTCGCCTCGCCACTCGCTGCCTATGTCACCGGCGCCAGCCTCAATGTGGATGGAGGCAGGGGCCCCACCGTCTGAACGAGACGTACGCCATCAACGACAACATCCGTACAGGAGTTCGCTATGCCCACCGTCGCCCACGCCCTCGTGGAAGGTCTTCGCCGTGAAGGCATCACCCATGTGTTCGGCATCCCCGGCACTCAGAATCTGGCGATTCTGGATGTGATCCGCGAGACACCGGATATCCGCTTCATCCTCACCCGCCATGAGCAGGGTGCCGCGTTCATGGCCTACGGCTATGCTCGCGCCGGCCATCGCCCCGCCGTGGTCACCGCCACCGAAGGGCCCGGCGTGACCAACATGGCCACCCCCTTCGGGGCCGCCTTTCGCGGAAATGTGCCGATCATTGGTCTCAATGGGCTTCAGGAGGCGTGGCTGCGCGAGAAGGATGCCAGCCAGGAGATGGACCAGATCGCCTTCGTCAAGCCGATCACCAAGTGGGCCTACTCGATCACCGGACCCGACAAGGCACAGGAGGCGCTGCGCAAGGCCTTCCGCGTAGCGTTGAGCGAACCTCCCGGCCCCGTGCATCTCGAAGCCTCATCGGAAATCTACCTCGACGAGACGCCATTGGAACAGCAATCGCCTGCCCAGTATCGGGCCATGGCGCTGCCCAGTGTGGCGTCCGCGATACTCGACCAGGCCGCCGAGCTGTTACGCTCCGCGCAGCGCCCGGTAATACTGGCCGGCAGCGGCGTGCTGCGCGAGCGAGCCAGCGCCGAGCTGATCGCCTTCGCCGAGCGCCACAACATCCCGGTGGCACCGCTGCAGTTCAGCCCCGACGCCTTCCCCACCTCGCATCCGTTGGGGCTCGGCCCGCTCGGGCGCAACGGCTGGAGCAGCGCCAACCGCGTGGTCAAGCGCGCCGATGTGGTGATCGCGGTGGGCGCGCGCATGGATCTCTTCTCCACCACCTTCAAGCATGGCCTGATCCAGGCTGACGCCAAGCTGATCCACCAGGCGGCAAGCACCGACCCCATCGGCACGATCTTTCCAGTCGACGTGGCCGCGGTCGGCGCCACGCCAAGCTTCCTTTCGGGCCTCACCGAGCGCCTGGCCGACAAGCGCTGGGCGTGGGTCGACGTGGCAGAGGAAGTGTCGCGCTGGGAGGAGGAGCGCCTGAGCCTTGTCGAGCCCGAAGCCGAGCCGATCCAGCCACCCTTCGTCGCCGACGTGCTGCGCCGTACCCTGCCCCGCGGCGGCATCATGGTGGTCGACGCCGGCAATGCCGGCAAGCACGCCCGACAGCACTTCGTCAGTTACGCCCCCGATACCTATCAGTTCATCGACAACTGGGCGGCGGTGGGTGCGGGCTTTCCCACCGCCATCGGCGCTGCCCTGGCGCGCCCCGACGTTCCCGTGCTCGCGGTACAGGGCGACATGGGCTTCATGTGCAATATTGGCGAGCTCGAGACCGCCGTTCGCGAGAAGATCAAGCTGGTGGCGGTGATCTTCAACGACGAGGGACTAGGCAACGAGCGCGCCTTTCAGGATGCCCACTACGGCGGGCGGCATTTTGCCGTCGATTATCGCAATCCCGACTTCGGTGAACTGGCCCGCATCTTCGGCGCCCATGGCGAGACCGTGACCCGCCCAGGCGATCTGGAGGATGCCATGCGGCGTGCCTTCGCGGCGGACGGCCCTGCAGTAGTCAACGTGATGATCGACAAGCATCATCTCGCCCCCGTGCTGTTCAGCGCCTGAGCCTGCGTGAGCGACGCGAGCGTCCCGGACCCCGGTGCCATTCGCAACCTGATCCTGGTCTGTATCGGCCTGACCAGCGTCTTCGTCGCCCAGACCATGCTGCTGGTCGCGGTGCCGCTGCGGGCATTGGAGCTGGGCGCGGGCCCCTCGCTGGTGGGGCTGATTCTCTCCGCTCCCTATCTGCTGCCACTGGTGTTCGCCATCCCGCTAGGGGGCGTGGTCACACGCGTCGGCCCGCAGAAGGTATTCATGGTGGGAGCCCTGGGCATGGTGGCGGGGCCTTGGCTGAGCCTTGTCGCGCCCAACTACACGGGACTGTTGGCAACCCAGCTCACCATCGGCGTGGCGCATGTGGTGATGGTGATCGCCGCGCAGTCGGTAGTCGCCGCCCTGGGTCGCGGCCGAGCGCTGGAGCGCTACTTTGGCTGGTACACCATGTGCCTCTCAGGGGGGCAGTTGATCGGCCCGCTGCTGGCGGGGCGTATGATCGACACGCTCTCGATGGGGTGGGTATTTGCCACGATCGGGGCGATCCCTTTGATTGGCTTGGCGAGTTCCCTAGGTTTCGTTGGCAGCGCCCGCCACGGACAGAGCACGTCGAGAACCCTGCTCGGCTATCGCGCCCAAGCCAACCTGCTACGTCACAATACCGGCGTGCAGATGTCCATCGCGGTGACCGTTGCGGTGCTCTTCGCGCTCGGCGCGCATGGTGCCTTTCTGCCAGTCTACCTTGAGAGCCTGGCCATGACGGCGACCACCATCGGCCTCCTGGTTAGCCTGCGTGCGCTATGCGCCATGCTCGTTCGTCCCTTCATGTCGTCGATCATCATGCGCCTTGGCGGTCGCTCGAAAACGCTGATCGCTTCCGTTGCCGCCGTCGCCGCAGGCCTGGTCTGGACCGGCATGACCAGCGAGCTTGCGCTGCTTGCTCTGTTCGCCGTGCTGATCGGGCTGGGCTCCGGCATCTCGCAGCCGCTGTCGATGGTGGTGCTCGCCGAACACGTACCAGCCGAACAACGCTCGAGCGCGCTCGGCATGCGCCTGATGGGCAATCGCGGCGCCCAGGTGCTGGCACCGCTGCTGCTTGGCGTGCTGGCCGAGCTGATGGGCTTTGCCTTGACGTTCCTGTTCGCCGGCCTGCTGCTGCTCGGCTTCCTGGTCCTGGTCATGCGACTGGCACCAGGCTTCGACCGCGCCGAAGCCGAGGCGCCGACACAAGTCGACCTACCGCCTCGTTAACGATACCAGCCCCCATCGTCCCAAAAGGGGCGCCGCCACTCCCGATCCGCCTCCCGGCGGGTCAAGCCGATATCGCGCAAGAGCGCATCGCTCAGCTCGCGCAACTGACGGCGCTCACGCTTCAACTGCCGCCAGCGCTTCGACCGCGCCCACAACCTGGCGTACCACGGGGGCATGCGCGGCTTGTGAAACCTGGCGAGGGGGGAATCGGAGTATTTGACCGGCATCATGACACTCTCCTTTACTGCCCAATCGAAATGACTGGAGAGAGTCTCGGTCACGTCATAAAATCATTCTAACGAATGTTTGTGATGTTAAACATCAACCGAGGTGATGCAATTATGTTAGCGACCATCGATCACGAATTGCTGCGCACCTTTGTCGCCATCGTCGATCACGGGGGGTTCACCAAGGCCGCCCAGGTGGTCAATCGCACCCAGTCGGCGGTCAGCATGCAGATCAAGCGACTCGAGGAGGATGTCATCGCTCGTCCACTGTTCATCCGCGAAGGGCACAGGATGCTACTGACCAGTGAAGGGCAGACGCTGCTGGGTTATGCGAGGCGGATACTCGAGTTGCATGGCGAGGCGCTCAATGTCCTGCGCCAGCCCGACATGGTGGGTCGCGTTCGTCTAGGCGTGCCGGACGACTATGTGATGCGCTTTCTGCCCGGCATCCTCAAGTCGTTCTCGCAGAGCTGGCCGATGGTCGATGTCGAGGTCCATTGCGAGCCTTCGTCGCGCCTGCTGTCACGCCCGAGCGGAAGCCTGGATCTGGTCATCGTGACGCGCGAGGTCGGTCATGAGATCGGCCAGACCCTGCGCAGGGAAGAGACGGTGTGGGTCGCCGCCGAGAGCTACGCACTGCATCGCCAGACTCCCCTGCCCTTGGCGCTCTTCGAGGAACCCTGCTTCTGCCGGCAGCACGCCTGCAATGCGCTGACAAGCGCCGGCAGGCAGTACCGGGTCGCCTACAGCAGCCCCAGCCTTGCCACCCTACAGGCCGTGGTCAGCGCGGGGCTGGCCGTCTCGGCGACGATGAAGAGTCTGATCACACCGGACATGCGCATCCTGGATGAAAAGGAGGGTTTTCCGGCACTGCCGGACGCCTCCATCGTTCTGCTGCGCTCAGCCGACGCCAATTCGCCGGTGGTCGAGGGGCTGGCCAATTATATCGCCGAAGGCTTCCAGCACTGAGCGCCAGCCCGTTGTCGCACCAGCGCAGCCGGTGCCGGAATCCCCAGAAAGTAACGGCGTTGCATGGCATATCTCCTCGCGGAAGGCAAAAAAACGGGGAAGTCAAAAGACTTCCCCGTTTGACCTTGCGGTCCCGACTCGGTTTGCCTGAAGCAAGTCTCAGTCGAGGCGTGGGCCAGCGGCAATGATCACCGGATCGACACCTTCGAACTTGGTGAAGTTGTCGACGAACTTGGCCACCAGCTCCTGCATCTTGCGCTGGTAGGCCTCGGCATCACCCCAGGCTTCACGCGGGTCGAGCAGACGGGAGTCGACACCCTGCACGGCGTGAGGCACGTCCAGGTTGAGCCCATCGATATGGCGGGTTTCCACGTCACGCAGCGCACCGGATTGAATGGCGCTGATGATGGCGCGGGTAGTGGGAATCGAGAAGCGCGATCCACCCTCACCGTAACTGCCCCCGGTCCAGCCGGTATTGACCAGATAGACGCGCGAGCCGAAGGCGTCGACGCGCTTGATCAGCAGGTCGGCGTATTCGCGTGCCGGACGCGGGAAGAAAGGCGCGCCGAAGCAGGTCGAGAAGGTCGCCTCCAGGCCGCTCGACGACCCCATCTCAGTGGAGCCGACCTTGGCGGTATAACCGGAGAGGAAGTGGTAGGCCGCCGCCTGTTTGGAGAGGAGCGACACCGGCGGCAACACCCCGCTCATGTCGCAGGTCAGAAAGATGATCGCATTCGGCTCACCGGCACGATTTTCCGCGACGCGCTTGTCGATATGCTCGAGCGGATAGGCAGCACGCGAGTTCTGCGTCAGGCTGTCGTCGGCATAATCGGCCTCGCGACGATCGTCGAGCACCACGTTCTCGAGCACGGTACCGAACTTGATGGCCTTCCAGATCAGCGGCTCGTTCTTCTCGGAGAGATCGATGCACTTGGCGTAACATCCGCCCTCCATGTTGAAGACCGTGCCTTCGCCCCAGCCATGCTCGTCATCACCGATCAGGTAGCGCGCGGGGTCGGCGGAGAGCGTGGTCTTGCCGGTGCCAGAGAGGCCGAAGAACAGCGTAGTCTCGCCATCCTCGCCCATGTTCGCCGAGCAGTGCATGGGCAGCACGTCGGACTCCGGCAGCAGGAAGTTCTGCACCGAGAACATCGCCTTCTTCATTTCACCTGCATAGTGCATGCCGGCAATCAGTACTTTACGGCTGGCGAAATGGATGATCACGCAGGCGTCGGAGTTGGTGCCGTCGCGTCCCGGTTCGCAGACGAATCCCGGCGCGTTGATGATGGACCACTCCTGCTTGCCGGAGGGGTTGTAGGCATCGGGGCGCACGAACATGGTACGACCGAAGAGGTTCTGCCAGGCCATTTCGGCATTCACGCGAATCGGCAGATAGTGCTTCGGATCAGCGCCGACATGCAGCTCGGAGACGAAATGCTCGCGCTCGTCGAGGTAAGCCTCCACCCGTGACCATAGGGCATCGAACTTGGCGGCATCGAAGGGACGGTTGACCTTGCCCCACTCGATCTGCGCGCTGGTCGAAGGCTCATCAACGATGAAGCGGTCTGCCGTCGAACGACCGGTCCGCTTGCCGGTCTTCACTACCAGGGCGCCGTTCGCTGCCAGATGCCCTTCGCCGCGCAACACAGCCTGCTCGATCAAGTCGGCGTGGCTAAGATTGGTAAAACGACGAGGCGTGCTGGCCTCGACGGCGCTGAACTGTGCACTGGTTGTGGTCATGTTGGTTTTCCCTGGCCTTGCGGCCATCTCTCTCTCGTTTGCCACACGTCGATACCGACGGGAATGGCGCCTGATCCTAGTCACTGAATGAACGATTGATTCGCTTCTGGTTCTCGTCGACATACCCGAAGGAGCGACGTTTATTACCACTTTGGTCACGCATTATGACAAAAAGCGAACGGCAGGAAAACGCAGAAATTCACCGAATTTCATGTAGTTTTACTACTACAAGACAGCAACTTACAAACCGTACCGCTAGTGAAGCGTAGGGGGTGGCGCATCCGGCGCCTCGATCAGGGATTCGATCTCGGCCGCGCCGAAATGGTAACGGGTATGGCAGAAGTGGCACTGGGTCTCCACCGCCTGCTGCTCTTCGAGAATCGTGCGCAGCTCCTGCGCTCCCAGGCTATAGAGCGCCTGGGCGATACGCTCCCGCGAACAGGTGCAGCCAAAGCGCAGCGCCTTGGGCTCGAATACCCTGGCCTGCTCCTCATGGTAGAGGCGATAGAGCAGCGCCTGAGGCTCGAGGCCGAGCAGTTCGTCGTGCTGCAGCGTGGAGGCCAGATGTACGGTACGATCCCAGGCATCCGGATCCTGATTGGCGGCGTCATCCGGCAGCTGCTGCAGCAGCAGCCCTGACGCCCGCGTGCCGTCGGCCGCCAGCCATAGCCGCGTCGGCAGCTGCTCGGAGCGCGCGAAGTACTCCTCGAGGCAGCCGGCCAGGGTCTGCTCGCTCAGCTCGACGATCCCCTGGTAACGATTCCCCTCACGGGGATCGAGGGTGATCACGATACGGCCGTTGCCAATCAATTCACGAAAGCTGGCGCTGCTATCGGGCAGCTCCTGCTCCTCGGCCAGGCGGGCAATGGCGCGCAATTCGCCACCGGGGTTGGACTCGGCCATCAGCAGCGCAAGCGCGCCCTCGCCGCGCACTTCGATGCTCAGGGTGCCATCGAGCTTGACGGTTTCGGTGAGCAGTGCCACGGCGGCCATCAGCTCGCCGAGCAGTTGGTCGATCGGCGCCGGATAGGCCTGCTTGTCGAGCACGTCACGGTAGGCGGCTTGCAGGGTGACGATCTCGCCACGCACATTGGTGTGATCGAAAAGAAAACGCTGAATCTGGTCGGTCATCACGGTCTCGGTAAGAGTAAGGGTAGGACGGAGCAGGCCGAGGTCACTCGTCGTCCTGCTGCCGCTGGAATCGGGTGATCTCGCGACGCTGCTTCTTGTCGGGGCGCCGCGGCGGCATCGACATCGCCTGATTGGCCAGTCGACGATTTTCGGTTTCTCGCTCGCGCCGGACCTGGCTTTCTGCGGTCTCGCGATAGAGCTCCCGGGCTTCGGGGGCACCGCGGCGCTGGTCGCTGAGCGCCACGATTTCCACTTCCCAGATATCCCAGCCCTGGGGGACGCGCACCACCGCGCCCACTTCGACGCTCTTGCTGGTCTTGGCCTTGGCGCCGTTGTAGTGCACCTTGCCACCCTCGATGGCCTTCTTGGCCATGGCCCTCGTCTTGAAGAATCGGGCGGCCCATAGCCACTTGTCGAGTCGTACGTTATCCATGGACTCCTGGTTCATTCGTCAGTGTGGGGGACCCTGGTCAGGCAGGATCGAGGCAAAGCTATTGAGTGCAATGAACTCCTCGAGTTCACGCTCGGGGCGGCGACTATCGGGCTGTTTGATCCCCAGCAGGTGCCTGATTCCGTATTCGCGGGCACTTTCGAGTACCGCCGGGTTGTCATCGATGAACAGCGTGCGGGTCGGATCGAAGGGCTCGATCTCCTGCAGCGCGAACCAGAACTCCTGCGCCTCCTTGGCCACGCCAAGATCCGCCGAGGAGACGATCGCGTCCAGATACGCCTCGATCCCAGTCAGCGGCAGCTTGAGCGCCAGGCTCTCGCGATCGGCATTGGTGGCCAGTATCACCCGCGGATGGGAGCGCTTGAGCCACTGCAGGAAATCGAGCGCATCGCTGCGCAGGCCGATCAGGTGCTGCACCTCACGCTTGAGCGCCACGACATCCACGCCCAGCTCACGGCTCCAGTAGGCCAGGCTGTACCAGTTGAGGGTGCCCTGCTCGCGGATGATCCGCGCTCTCAGCACCTCCTGGGTCGCCTCGTCCAGGCGATGCAACTCGGTATAGCGGCGCGGCAGGTGCTCCAACCAGAAGTGGCTATCGAAGTGCAGATCTAACAGGGTACCGTCCATGTCCAGCAGCACCGTATCGATGGCTCTCCAGTCGATCATTCGGCGTGGCTCCGCAAAGGCTTGAGGAGTGATATTGTACGGTATCCTTGGGGTCAAGACACAGACCCGACGCATGCCAAGCCGGAGAGACCATGACCCGCTCATTCCCCAACGTCTTGACCAAGCCCCGCATCCTGGCCAAGCGCGAAGTCGCGCGCAGCCGCCTGTTCGCCATCGAAGCCATCGACCTATGCTTTTCCAATGGCGAGGAGCGCACCTTCGAACGCTTGATGGGCAGCGGAAACGGCGCGGTGATGATCGTCGCCATGCCCGACCCGGAGCACGTGCTGCTGATCCGCGAGTATGCGGCAGGCTTCGACGACTACATCCTGACCCTGCCCAAAGGCCTGATCGACCCTGGTGAGGATATCGTCACCGCAGCCAACCGCGAATTGATGGAGGAGTGCGGCTTTGGCGCTCGCAACATCGAGCCGCTGGTCGAGCTGTCGCTTGCGCCCAACTACATGAACCATCGCATGCAGGTGATGTTGGCAAGCGAGCTCTATCCCAAGCGCCTGCCCGGGGACGAACCCGAACCGCTGATCGTCGAGACGCATGCCATCGACGAGCTGCCGAGCCTGCTGGCCCGTGAAGACTTTCACGAAGCCCGCGCCATTGCGGCGCTCTACATCGCGCGTGACAAGTTACGTGAGCAGCGCCCGCAGAACAGGCTGTGGTGAGTCTTCAGACATGCGTCAGGCGGCGATGATTGACGCCACCCTCCTTGAGCTTCATCCAGCGCCCCTGGCGGTAGCTGTCCAGCCCCGCCTCGAGCAGCGTCATCACGCTCAGGGCATCGTCGACACTGACTGGTGAGGCCGCCTTGCCCTGCAGTGCCGCCACGATGCCTCGATAGTAGGCCAGGTAGTCGCCCGCCTGGGTGGGGTACTCCCGGATGGTGGGTGCCGCTTCGCCCCCACCCTCGAACAGGGTCAGCGTACCGTTGAGCGGATCCTCTCCCCAGTGGGGCGAGGGCGTCTCCCCCGCCTTGAGGCGCGCTTCCTGAGGATCGAGCCCGAACTTGACGTAACTGCCCTTCGTGCCATGCACGATGAAACGCGGCGAGTCGGCCGCGACCAGCGCACTGGCCTGCAGCGTCACACGCCGCTCCCCATAGTCGAGCAGCGCCACGAAATCGTCATCCACCACCGCCCCCTCTCGGCGGGCTGCCATGTCGAGCATAATGGCCCGCGGCATGCCGAACAGCTCGCGTGCCTGATCGAGAAGGTGCGGCCCGAGATCGTACCAGATGCCTCCGCCGGGCTTGGCCTGCTCGCGCCAGCGGTCGCGGACATCGGGACGGAAACGATCGAAACGCGACTCGACACTGACGATTCGGCCAAGGCTGCCCTCATCGATCAGCGCCTTCAGCGTCAGGAAATCGCTATCCCAGCGACGGTTCTGGAATACCGACAGCAGGCGCTCGGCTTCATCGGCCTGAGCCTTGAGCATACGCGCCTCGGAGAGCGTCACGGTGAAGGGCTTGTCGACGACCACGTGCTTGCCCGCCGCCAGCGCTGCCTTGGCCAGCGGAAAGTGAGTCTCGTTGGGGGTGGGAATCACCACCAGATCGATATCGTCGCGGGCAAACAGCGCATGCGGCCTGGCTTCGACGGCAACGTCGGGCAGGCCGGCCTGCACCTTGCCGGCATCGCTTGACGACACGGCCACCAGCTCCAGCCCCGGCGTGGCGGCAATCAGCGGCACATGGAACGTCTTGCTGGCAAATCCATAGCCGACCAGCCCCACATTGTACGTTGTCTTCATCATCGTTCCTTGATGTCTTCCTTGGTGTCCCGGGTCTCGGTACGGCGGGCCGTGCGCCCTGCCCGGTTTTTGAAGCGCAATGCAAACCTAGTCGAGCTTGCTCAGATCGCGCACTGCCCCCTTGTCGGCGGAGGTCGCCAGCAGTGCATAGGCCTTGAGTGCGGCGGACACCTTGCGCACTCGCTCGATGCTCGGCTTCCAGGCGGCCTTGCCCTTGGCCTCCATCGCCTCTCGACGACGCGCGAGCTCAGCGTCGCTGAGCTTGACGTCGATGGAGCGCTTGGGAATATCGATGCGGATCGTGTCACCCTGCTCCACCAGGCCGATGGCCCCACCCGCCGCCGCTTCCGGCGAGACGTGACCGATGGAGAGCCCGGACGTACCGCCGGAGAAACGCCCGTCGGTGAGCAGCGCACACGCCTTGCCGAGCCCCTTGGACTTGAGATAGGAGGTGGGATAGAGCATCTCCTGCATGCCCGGGCCACCCTTGGGCCCCTCGTAGCGGATGACGACGATGTCGCCCTCCTTCACCTCGCCGGCCAGGATATGCTCCACCGCCTGGTCCTGGGACTCGACGACGTGCGCCGGCCCCTCGAAGATCAGGATCGAGTCGTCGACACCGGCGGTCTTCACCACGCAGCCATCGACGGCGATATTGCCATGGAGCACCGCCAAGCCACCCTCGCGAGAGAAGGCGTGCTCGAGATCGCGGATACAGCCGGTGGCGCGGTCGCCATCGAGACTTGGCCAGCGCGAGCTTTGCGAAAACGCCTGCTGGGTCGGCACCCCGCCGGGGCCCGCCTTGAAGAACTCCACCACCTCGGCGCTGGGGTTTCGCATGATGTCCCACTCATCCAGCGCTGCCTTGAGCGTATCGCCGTAGACGGTGGGCACCGAGGTATTCAGTACGTGGGCGCGATCCAGCTCGCCAAGGATTGCCATGATGCCACCGGCGCGGTGCACGTCCTCGATATGGTATTTCTGGGTATTGGGCGCCACCTTGCACAGCTGCGGCACTTCCCGTGACAGTCGGTCGATGTCGGCCAGGGTGAAGTCGATCTCCGCCTCCTGGGCAGCAGCGAGCAGGTGCAGGATGGTATTGGTCGAGCCGCCCATGGCGATGTCGAGCGTCATGGCGTTCCTGAACGCCGCCTTGGAACCGATGGCACGAGGCAGCAGATGCGCCTCTTCGCCCTCGTAGTAGCGCTTGGCCAGCTCGACGATGCGGTGGCCTGCAGTCTCGAACAGCCGGCGACGGTCGGCGTGGGTGGCAAGCACCGTGCCGTTACCCGGTAGCGCCAGGCCCAAAGCCTCGGTCAGGCAGTTCATCGAGTTGGCGGTGAACATGCCCGAGCAGCTGCCGCAGGTGGGACAGGCGCTGCGCTCGACCTCGGCCAGCGTCTCGTCATCCACCGAATCGTCGGCGGCCATGACCATGGCATCGACCAGGTCGAGGCCATGATCGATCAGCTTGGTCTTGCCCGCCTCCATCGGCCCACCGGAGACGAAGATCACCGGAATGTTGAGGCGCATGGCGGCCATCAGCATGCCCGGGGTGATCTTGTCGCAGTTGGAGATGCACACCAGCGCATCGGCACAGTGGGCATTGACCATGTACTCGACGCTATCGGCGATGATGTCACGGCTCGGCAGCGAATAGAGCATGCCGTCGTGGCCCATGGCGATGCCGTCGTCCACGGCGATGGTATTGAACTCCTTGGCCACCCCGCCGGCCTTCTCGATCTCGCGGGCCACCAGCTGGCCCATGTCCTTGAGGTGCACGTGCCCAGGCACGAACTGGGTGAAGGAGTTGGCCACGGCGATGATCGGTTTGTGGAAGTCCTCATCCTTCATGCCGGTGGCGCGCCACAGGGCGCGTGCGCCGGCCATGTTGCGACCGGCGGTGGTGGTGCGGGAACGGTACTGGGGCATGCTGTCCTCTCGTGCTTGATCGCGCTGTCTTGGTTGCCGTGACGGCAACTCGACAGTCTAGGTGTCCAGGTTGAACGGTGATTCTGTCATGAGCCACGGGACCTTGCCACTCGCCCGCCCTGACGGCGTGATATCAATGCGCCAGCCAGATGACATGGCGCGCCCCCTTGCCGGGGCGATGGGCCCGCACTTCGCGCTCCTCGACGCTGAAGCCGGTACGCTTCAAACGCTCGCTGAAGCCAGCGTCACGGCCCGCCGACCAGATCGCCAGCACGCCTCCCGGGCGCAGTGCCTCCTGGGCTGCCTCGAGGCCACGCGGCGAGTAGACCCAGTCATTTTCCTGACGGGTCAGGCCCTCGGGACCGTTGTCGATATCGAGCATGATCGCATCGAAACCCTGCGGCTCGCGGCGCAGCAGCGCCCCGACATCGCCGACGCTGACCGTGGTGCGAGGATCATCGAGGGGATTGCCGGCGACCATGCCCAGCGGTCCGCGGTTCCACTCCACCACCCCCGACACCAGCTCGGCGACCACGACCTCGGCATCCGCCCCCAGCGAGCGCAGCGCGGCGGCCAGGGTGAAACCCATGCCCAGGCCGCCGACCACCACGCGAGCGCCGGGGCGTTGCTTGAGCGGCTCGCAGCACAGCTCGGCCAGCGCATCCTCCGAGCCATGTAGGCGGCTGTTCATCAACTCGCCGGGCTTGCCGGCGATGCGGATGGAGAACTCATCGTTGCGACGCAGCAGCCTGAGCTCCCCGCCCTGCCCCGGAATGGCGGCGGTGTCCAGCAGTTCGAATTTGGCCATGCGATCTCGTTAGTCGTTTGACGTTTGGCGGCCGGCTTAGCCGAACACGATCTTGGCCACATCCTTGTAGCGGCTGGCGAAGTGTACTGTCATGCCCTCCTTGAGGAAATCCGGCAGCTCGTCGAAGTCGCGGCGATTGGCCTCGGGTAGGATCACTTCGAAGATGTCGCTGCGGCGCGCGGCGATCACCTTCTCGCGAATCCCGCCCACCGGCAGCACCTGGCCGGTGAGCGTCAACTCGCCGGTCATCGCCAGCGAGCGCTTGATCGCCTCTCCCCGCGCCAGCGACAGCAGCGCAGTGGTCATGGTCACCCCGGCGGAAGGACCATCCTTGGGTGTGGCGCCTTCCGGCACGTGCAGGTGAATGAAGGCGTCGTTGAAGAAGCCGGGATCGGCGCCATACTCGCCGAGATGACCAAGTACATAGCTGTAGGCGATATTGGCCGACTCCTTCATCACATCGCCGAGCTTGCCGGTGAGCTTGAAGCCGCGATCCAGGGCATGCACCTTGCCGGCTTCGATCGGCAGCGTCGCGCCGCCCATCGAGGTCCAGGCAAGGCCGGTGACCACCCCCTCGCCCTTGAGCACCTTCTCCTTGCGAAACAGTGGCGCACCGAGAAACGATTCGAGATTGTTGATTGAAATCTTGATCGACTGCTGCTCTCCCTCGAGCAGCTTGACTGCGGCCTTGCGCACGATGCGGTGCAGCTGCTTCTCGAGCTGGCGCACCCCGGCTTCGCGGGCATAGCCCTCGATCACCTGCTTGAGAGCCGCATCGGTGAGATTGATGCGCATCTTGGGAATCTTGTTGCGTGTGAGCAGCTTCGGCCAGAGATGATGTTTGGCAATCGCCACCTTCTCTTCGGCGATATAACCGGAGAGCCGGATCTGCTCCATGCGATCGAGCAGCGGGCCGGGGATCGAATCCAGGGTATTGGCGGTACACACGAACAGCACCTTGGAGAGGTCGAGGCGTACGTCGAGGTAGTGGTCGAGGAAGTCGACGTTCTGCTCGGGATCGAGCACCTCGAGCAGCGCCGAGGCGGGATCGCCCTGGAAGGATTGGCCCAGCTTGTCGATCTCGTCGAGCATGATCACCGGATTGGAAACCTCGACCTCCTTGAGCGCCTGGACCAGCTTGCCGGGCATGGCACCGATATAGGTCCGACGGTGCCCCTTGATCTCGGCCTCGTCGCGCATGCCGCCCACCGAGAAGCGGTAGAACTCACGCCCAAGCGCCTCGGCGATGGAGCGCCCGACCGAGGTCTTGCCCACCCCGGGCGGACCCACGAGCAGCAGGATCGAACCGCCGACGTCGCCCTTGAAGGTACCTTCGGCAAGAAACTCGATGATCCGCTCCTTGACGTCGCCCAGACCGTCATGATCCCGGTCGAGCACCTCACGTGCATGCTTGAGATCAAGCTGATCCTGACTGGTGATACCCCACGGCAGCGAGGTGAGCCAGTCGAGGTAGTTACGCGTGGTGCCGTACTCCGGCGAGCCGGTCTCCAGTACCGAGAGCTTGTTCAGCTCGTCGTCGATGCGCGACATCACGCGCTCGGGCACCTCGAGCTCGACGAGGCGCTTCCTGAAGGTATCGACATCGTTCTCGCGATCGTCCTTGGATATCCCAAGTTCGCGCTGGATCACCTTGAGCTGCTCGCGCAGGAAGAACTCGCGCTGACGCTTCTGCATCTGCGCATTGACCTGTTCGCTGATCTGGCTCTGCAGCTGAGCTACCTCGATCTCCTTGTGCAGCAGCGGCAACACTTTCTGCATGCGCGCCATGACCGGCAAGGTTTCGAGGATGCCCTGAAGCTCCGGCCCCTTGGCGGAGGTGATGGCCGCTGCAAAATCGGTCAGCGGCCCTGGCTCATGGGGGCTGAAGCGGTTGAGATAGTGCTTGAGCTCCTCGCCATACAGCGGGTTGATCGGCAACAGCTCCTTGATGCCGTTGATCAGCGCCATGGCGTAGGCCCGCGCCTCGTCCTCCTCGGCGTCGACCGGCTCCTTGGGGTAGCTCACCTCGACCAGATAGGGTGGCTTCTTAGAGAGCCAGCGCTGGATCTTGAAGCGACGCATGCCCTGGGCAATGAACTGGATCTGATCGCCTTCACCCTGCACCTTGTGCATGCGCACCGCGGTACCGATCTCAGGGAAGCTTTCGTGGTCGAGATCGCTGACGTCGCTGTCGCCGACGAAGGCAAGGCCAACGGTATGGTGCGGCGTATTGCCGACGCGCTGAATGGTCTCCTCCCAGCGCGGGCGATGAATCACCAGCGGCTGTACCTGGGCCGGGAAGAAGGGGCGGTTGTGTATCGGCAGCAGATAGAGCCGCTCCGGCAGGTAATCGCGGGTCGGCACCACGGCGCCGCTACTGGACTCGGAGTTCCCGATGCTCTCTGCATCGGCGCACTGTGTCCCAGAGCCTGACTCATAGCCTGCCTCGGAAATGAAGTTGTGCTGATCGTCGCTTTCGCTCATTTCGTATCCTAGTTGGCCGTCGGGCGCAAGGCCCCATTGCCAACGCAATGCGGGCGCAAGCGCCAAACTTCAAGCCAAGCCGTGATTCTCGTCAGCGTTACAAAGGAGCGAATCAATACGAATGACATCAGAACAGAGAGGGCATGGCCTGCTGGTTGAGCCAAACCTCACCGTCGATCACATCGATGGAGAGCTCGGTGGTGTCGAGAGGCAATCCCAGTTGCAGCGATACCAGCAGCGGCAGATCGTGGCAAATGAAGTGGCCATTCAGACGCGAGCGCCAGCGCTGCTGCTGTATCGGATCGTCCAGGTTGCGCAGCGACAGCTCCTCGACGTTATCGCCGGTGAACGTCAGGGCACCATCAAGGGCGATCTGCATGTCCAGCACCGGACTTGCCAGGCGCAGGGACTCCACCACCAGACGTGGCGAATCAATGAGCATATCGAGCAGGTAGGGTTCGAGCCTGGCAAGCAGGGCTGCATCGAGCTCGCCTTCCGCCTTGAGCAGTGCCACCTCGTCACGCAGATGATCGGCCAAGGCACGCACACCATCGGCATCGATGCGCGTCAGCGCGAGGTCCAGCTGGCCGGCGAGAATGGGTTGAGCCCCAAGACGAGCCTCGCCCAGCGAGAGCCGGGCCGTCAGATCGAGCGAATCGCTGCCAAGTTTCGTTTCACCACGATAACTCAGCGCGTCCAGCTCCCATGCCGGGCCGTGGCCCTGACGATAGCTCAAACGGGAAAGGTGCAGGTCGTCTCGCTGCAGGAAATGCCCGGGCGCACCGTCGTAGCGATACTGGCTTTCTAGCACCAGCGGCCCCGCCGCCAGAAACTCACTGCCACGGCTCCACTGCCAGGCAGCGACTTGCCCACTCAAGGTCATGTCGCCGCGGCGCCCTTCGAGGGTCAGGTCGGTACCGCCGAACGCCAGTAGCCAGCCCGGCCGCTGGTCTTCGAAAGGCGCCATGTGCAGTGTCGCCTGGAAGGTCTGCTCAAGGGTCCGATACTCGGCCGCCCAGCGCGGCATCGGTGCCTCGACCCGCTCACCGAACAGCGGCTCCCCCGCCTCGCCCAGCGTCAGCGACACCGCACCTTCGGCACGGGTGGCGAGCAGGCCATGACGAGCGGTATAGGGAATCACCAGCCGCCACTCATCGCCATTGAGGGGCACCAGGTGCACTTCTCCCCGGGAGATGAACCAGCCGCGACTCACCTGGGCACGACTCACCTGCACGTCCTGACGCTGCTTGATGTTCTCAAGCGCCCCCGAGAGCTCGCGCTCGAACATCGTGCTCGAGTAAGCCTGAGCGGCCAGATACCCTACCCCGAGTACTCCGAGGGCAACGACGACAAGCTTTCCTTTGCGCATGGGCATTCCTTGCTACGTCGAAAACAGCTACGTCGAAAACAGTTACGTCGCGAACAGTTACGTCGAAATAGTCATATATCAGTTACACCGTGATCAGCGGCCACCTCGCCTGGGGAGGGCCTATCGCTAATGCAGCCAGAGCCAGAGGTGAATAGTACTCCAGGCATAAATGCCGGCAAGCACGTCATCGATCATGATGCCGAAGCCACCGGCAACCCGCCGATCGGCCCAGCGGATCGGCCAGGGTTTGAAGATATCGAACACCCTGAATACCAGAAACCCCCATAACGCCGCTTCCCAGGAGAAGGGGACCGCCGCCATGGTGATCCAGTAGCCCACGAACTCGTCCCAGACGATGCCCGAGTGATCATGGACGCCCAAGTCATGCGAGGTGACTTCACACAGCCAGATGCCGACGAGCATCGCCATCGCCACGATACTCATGTACCAGGCAAACGGCAGGTCCGACATCAGCCAGTAGAAGGGAATCGCCGCCAGGGTACCGAAGGTGCCCGGCGCCCAAGGCACGCATCCGCTCCCCAGGCCAAAGGCCAGGAAGTGGGTGGGCCGGCGCCAGACACTGGCCGGAGCGCGGTTCATGGCGTCTCTCCAGAAAAGTGCTGCCAGCCGCTGCGCGCCTCGTCAGGAACACCCTGCACGCCTGTCTTGCGGGTCACGCGTCCTATGAGAGTGAGCGACAGACCCAGGCCGGCTAGCCGGGCGCGCGCCTCGGCGATATCCCGCTGTGCCAGGCTGATCAGTAATTCGTAATCGTCCCCGCCGCACAGCGCAGCGCGCAGCGCGCCCTGCTCTCCCAGCCGCGCCTGAAGCCCCTCGGGCAGCGGCAAGCATTCGCAATCGAGCTGCGCGCCCACGCCGGAGGCCCGGCACAGATGATCAAGGTCGGCGACCAGACCATCGGAGATATCGATAGCCGCACTGGCAAGACCGCGTAGCGCCTGTCCAGCCGCCAACCGCGGCTGCGGCAGCAGGTAGGCCCCGAGCCAGGGGTTGTCGGCCAGATCGCGCTCACCCGCCTGCCAGGCGAGCAGGCCAGCATGCGCCCCGCCCAGCGTGCCGGTCACCGCCAGCCATTCGCCGACACTCGCCCCGCTGCGTCGCAGGGCACTGCCGGTGGGCACCTCGCCGTGCACGGTCACGCCAATCGCAAGTTCGCCACGCGTGACATCACCCCCGACCAGGCTGACGCCACTTGCCAAGCATAGCGCATGGAAGCCCCGCGCATACTCGCCAAGCCAGGCATCATCGGCGTTCGATAACGTCAGCGACATCACGCACCAGCGCGCCTTTGCCCCCATCGCGGCAAGATCGCTCAGGCTGACCGCGAGCGCCCGGTGGCCAATGGCGAAGGCCGGCGCCTCCCCCGGGAAGTGCACCTGTGCCACCGAGGTATCGACGCTCACCGCCAGTTCATGGCCAGGTGAAGGCGCAAGCAGGGCACAATCATCCCCCACCCCCAGCACGACGCTTCGGTCCTGCGGCGGGCGGGTGAAATGACGGGCTATGAGTTCGAACTCGCCAGGCATATAAGGGCGCAGCTAACGACGCGCGCTGACCTCGGCATAGCGCAAGCGGCCAGCCAGCTTGTCGAGAATGCCATTGACGTATTTATGGCCATCGGTGGCACCGAAGGACTTGGCGAGCTCCACGCCCTCGTTGATGACGGCGCGGTAAGGCACTTCGAGACGACGGGAGAGTTCGTAGGTCCCGAGGCGCAGAATGGCCAGCTCGATGGGGTCGAGCTCCTCCAGACGCCGGTCGAGCAGTGGCGAGATTGCCGCGTCGAGTTCATCCTTGAAGCGCACCACGTTGTGGAGCAGTTCATGGAACAGCGCCAGGTCGGCGATCTCCATGACCTTGGACCAGTTCTCGTGATCCTCCATGTCATCGTCGGCGCGCTGGCTGCGAAACTCCACCTCTATCGAGGTGATCGACTTGCCGGTCATCTGCCACTGATAGAGCCCCTGTACGGCAAGCTCTCGCGCCGCATGGCGAGACTGTTGCGCCGCCGAGGGGGCACGGCGCTTGTCGCTCATGCCTCACCCCCGAACTGCTTGAGCAGCGAGACCATCTCCATGGCGGCCATCGCCGCCTCGGCCCCCTTGTTACCGGCCTTGGTGCCGGAGCGCTCGATCGCCTGCTCGATGGAGTTGACGGTCAGCACGCCGTTGGCGATCGGCGTATCGAACTCGAGCTGCAGCGAGGAAAGCGCCGCATTGCAGTTACCGGCGACATACTCGAAGTGCGGCGTGCCGCCACGAATCACCGCACCCAGGGCAATCACCGCATCGGGCTTGACCACCTTGAGGGCACGCTTGACCGCCAGCGGCAGTTCCCAGGCGCCGGGCACATGGACGATATCGATGGTGTCGCTATCGACGCCATGCCGCACCAGGCTATCCACCGCCCCTTCCACCAGGCTGTCGACCACATGGTGATTGAAACGTCCGACCACGATCACATAACGACCATCGACATCGGTAAAGCTGCCTTCGACTTGGGAGATCGGTTGCATTCTTTCTATCCTAATAAAAACGTCATGCGGCCGAGCGATCAGGGACTGATGAGCTCGACCACTTCCAGATCGAATCCCGACAGTGCCGAGAATTTCCAGGGCGAACTGAGCAGACGCATCTTGCCCACTCCCAGATAACGCAACATCTGCGACCCGGTGCCGATGGTCAGGTAGTTGCCCGACCCATCGGACTCACTCGAGCGCGGCGCGCGGCGGCGCTCGAGCAGAAGATCGAGTTGATCCTTAAGGTCCCGATGCGGGCACCCGTCGTCGAGCAGCACGAATACCCCCGCCTCCGCCTGGGCCACCTCGGCAAGCGCCCCCTGGGCAGTCCAGCTCTGGTTGCCGGGCTTGGTCAGGGTCAGCAGGTCGCGCAGGGTGTCGGCGAGGTGCACGCGCACCGTGGTCGGCACCTCAGGGCTTGGCTGCCCCTTGACCAGCGCCAGGTGATGCGCTCCTTGGATGCTGTCGCGAAACACATGCAGCGTCAGTTCGCCATGCTGCGTGGAGACCGGCAGGGTCTCCAGGTGCTCGACGGTCTGCTCGTTAAGGACGCGATAATGGATCAGGTCGGCGATGGTACCGATTTTCAGGCCATGCTCGGCGGCAAAGCGCTCGAGTTCGGGACGTCGCGCCATCGTGCCGTCATCGTTCATCACTTCACAGATCACACCGCTGGGGTCACAACCAGCCATACCGGCTAGATCGCAGGCAGCCTCGGTGTGACCGGCGCGACGCAGCACACCGCCAGGCTCCGCCATCAGCGGGAAGATATGCCCCGGTTGAACGATATCCGACGACTTGGCATCGCGTGCCGCGGCGGCTTGAACGGTCAAGGCGCGGTCGGCGGCGGAAATGCCGGTGGAGATGCCCTTGGCCGCCTCGATGGAGAGGGTGAACTTGGTGCCGAAACCGGAGCCGTTGTCACGCACCATCAGCGGCAGATTGAGCTGTTCGCAGCGCTCGCGCGTCATCGGCATGCAGATCAGGCCGCGCGCGTGGCGGGCCATGAAATTGATGTGCTCGGCCTGCACCTTCTCGGCGGCCATGATCACATCGCCTTCATTCTCGCGATCCTCGTCATCCATGAGGATCACCATCTTGCCTTGCCGAATGTCCTCGATCAGCGCCTCGATGGAGGCCAGAGCGGTGGAGGACGACTCCTCCTCGACGGAGGTTGAATCCTGGGAAGAATGCGCCATGAAAACTCCGGTTTAGCTAAGCCGCGAATGTCGCAAGAGGGCGACAACCGAGTTGCCGCAGGCCGACGCCCGCATCGAATCGGCGCTCAGGGTACCTTGGCATGGCCTCGGGCGCCAGTAGATAGCGGTGCACTCCGCTATATCTCCTGCAGATGCCGCTGCGGGCGGGCAGTGACACGCCAGTCGCGACCAATGGCGCGGATATCGAGTATCTCCAGTGCACGCTGCTGGGCCATACGCTCAAGCCCCGGCAGCTCGAACAGCGGCCGCGCCTCGCCCCCCAGCAGGGTGGGCGCCACGAACAGTTGAAGTTCGTCGACCAGCTCGGCCTCGAGCATGGCGCCGGCAAGGGTCGCCCCGGTCTCGATCAGTACCTCATTGGCCGCCTCCTGAGAGGCCAGGTAGCGCAGCAGCGCATCGAGATCGACACGCCCCGCCTCGCTCGATGGCAGCACCAGCACCTCGGCACCGGCATACTCGAGCCGCTCGCGGCGGGCATCGTCTCGGCTGCAAGTGGCAACCAGGGTGCGCCCGGGCTCGCGCAAGCAGGCCGCCGCCAATGGCATCCGCAAAGAGGAGTCGACCACCACCCGAAGCGGCTGGCGAAGGGCGATCCTGTCGGCGTCTTCGAGATCGAGCTGGTCGGCACGCACGGTGAGCCTGGCATTGTCGAAGATGATCGAATCCACGCCACTGATCACCGCGCTGGAACGTGCCCGCAGCCGCTGCACCTCGGTGCGCGCCGCCGGGCCCGTGATCCACTGCGACTCGCCAGAGCTCATCGCGGTGCGGGCATCCAGGCTCATTGCCATCTTCAACCGCACGAAGGGGCGGTTGTGCAGCATGCGCGAGATGAAGCCGGGGTTGAGCGCCCGGGCCTCCGACTCGAGCAGGCCGCATTCGACCTCGACCCCCGCTTCGCGGAGCATCGCCAGGCCACGCCCGGCCACTTCGGGATTGGGGTCCTGCATGGCCGCCACCACCCGGGTGACGCCGGCATCGATCAGGGCCTGGGCGCAGGGCGGCGTGCGGCCATGATGCGAGCAGGGCTCGAGCGTCACATAGGCGGTAGCACCCTGGGCCGCCCCGCCTGCCTCGCGCAGCGCGTTCACCTCGGCGTGGGGCTCGCCGGCCCGCACGTGATACCCCTCGCCCACCACCTGCTCCTTGTTGACGAGCACGCAGCCGACGCGGGGGTTGGGGTCGGTGGTATACAGGCCACGCCGCGCAAGCGTCAGCGCTCTTGCCATGAAGGTTTCCGCGGTCGGCTTGGCCATGCACTCTCCGGGGGGTTCAGTGTTCGTCGTTGGGTGAAAGGTTCGGCTCCTGGGCCAGACGATCGATCTCGGCACGAAACTCGTCGATATCCTGAAAGCGCCGATAGACCGAGGCGAATCGAATATAGGCCACCTGATCGAGACGCTTCAATGCGTGCATCACCTCCTCACCGATCTCGCGAGCCTCGATCTCGCGCTCGCCCCGTGCACGCAGCCGCTGGCGAATGCGTTGCACTGACGCCTCGATCGACTCGGCACTCACCGGGCGCTTCTCCAGTGCCCGCAGCATGCCGGCCCGCAGCTTCGCCTCGTCGAAGCTCTCCCGCGAGCCGTCGCCTTTCACTACCCTCGGCATGACCAGCTCGGCCGTTTCGTAGGTGGTGAAGCGCTCCCCACAATCCACGCATTGGCGGCGGCGGCGAACCTGATCGCCTTCGGCGACCAGGCGCGAATCAGTGACCTTGGTGTCATGCTTACCGCAAAAGGGGCAATGCATCAGTCGTTACTTCCGATGTCGTAAAAAGGTTAATCCGCCCGAAATGATGCGATCAGTGTACCGGCTCGAAGCGAATGCGCCCAGCGCATGGCATGCGTTGTGCATTATGCTGAGTCAAATGTCGCAAGCTTCAGGAGACCTTCATGTCCGACCCTTCGACTCCTCCCGTCAGGCCTCTTGCCGAATCCGAATTTCTCTCGCTGGCCAAGGCCCGCCTCGAGGAGGTCTATGGGCAACGCGCCGCTGAGGTGCTGCGACGGCTGACGAAGATGCTGCCCCACCATCGCCAGGCACTCGCGGGCCGGGCCGGGGAGAGCCGTCCGCTGTGGAGCGAACGCGATCAGTGGCTGATCACCTATGGCGATTCGATCATCGACGGCGACCGCCCGCCCCTCGAGGTGCTCGACGAATTTCTCGAAAACCGCCTGGGCGAGACCTTCAGCGGGGTGCATGTGCTGCCCTTTTTCCCCTGGAGCAGCGATGACGGCTTTTCCGTGGTCCACTACCGCGAGGTCAACCCGGCCCTGGGCGACTGGTCCCACGTGCAGCGCCTGGCCAGCCACCGTGACCTGATGGTCGACCTGGTGATCAACCACGTCTCCCGCGAATCGCTGTGGTTCGTCGACTACCTGGCGGGCAGCCAGCCGGGACGCGACTACTTCATCGAGATGGACCCGACCACCGATCTCTCCCAGGTCACCCGGCCGCGCAACTCGCCGCTGCTGGTGCCGATCGCCACCCGACGCGGCACCCGGCACCTCTGGGCGACCTTCTCCGAGGACCAGATCGACCTGAACTTCGCCAATCCCGACGTACTGCTGGAGTTCATCGGCATCCTGCTATTCTACGTCGAGCAGGGGGCACGCATCATTCGTCTGGACGCCATCGCCTTCCTCTGGAAGGAAGTCGGCACCTCCTGCATTCATCTGCCACAGACCCACGCTATCGTGCGCCTACTGCGCGCCCTGCTCGATCATCTGGCGCCGGGCACGCTGCTGGTCACCGAGACCAACGTGCCCCATCGCGAGAATCTCAGCTACCTGCGCCTGGAGCTTGCCGAGGAGGAGGGAACGCAACCCGACGAGGCGCATATCGTCTATCAGTTCACTCTGCCGCCGCTGCTCGTGCATACCCTGACCAGCGGCGAGGCGACCACGCTGTCGAGTTGGCTGCGCGGGCTGCCCAACCTGCCGCCGGGGTGCAGCTACCTCAACTTCACCGCCAGCCACGACGGCATCGGCGTACGCGCTCTGGAAGGGCTGCTGCCGAGCCACGAGGTCGAGGCCTTGCTCGAGCTGATGCACCGCTTCGGCGGGTTCGTGAGCATGAAGGCCAATCCTGACGGCAAGGATTCGGCCTACGAGATCAACATCACCTTCTTCGAGGCCCTGAAGGGCACGCGGCGCGGCGCCGACCCCTGGCAGGCCGAGCGCTTCCTGTGCAGCCAGAACCTGATGCTGGCCCTGCAGGGCATTCCGGCGCTCTATCTCCACTCGCTGACCGCCACGCTCAACGACCGGGAAGGGGTCGAGCGCAGCGGACACCTGCGCTCTATCAATCGCCGCCGCTGGGAGCGCGAGGATCTCGACGAGCTGCTCGACAGCCGCAACACGCCCACCCGGGAGGTGTTCCTGGCGCTCAAGCGGCGCCTGGACATTCGCCGCAACGAGCCATGCTTCCACCCGGATGCCGCCCAGCGCGTGCTCGATACGCCGAGCCAGCTGCTTGCCATCGAGCGTGGGCCGCTGCCCAACGGACGGTGCTTGCTGGCGATCTACAACGTCACCGACAAGCGCCAGCCACTCGCCTTTCCCGAACTCGACGAGCGCGCGTGGTTCGACCTGCTGGAGGGCCAGCCTTGGCAGCCCGAGGCGCGCGAACTTCGTCCCTACCGCAGCCTGTGGCTGGTCAGCGAGTGAGCGCCTTGGCGATGGCGCCGTCAGAGGTAGCGGTTTCTTGCCGTGGCGGCGCCTCGTCTGCCTCTCCCCAGGAGAGCCGCGCGGCATTGGCGACCACACTCAACGAGCTTGCCGCCATCGCCAGCACCGCCACCAGCGGCGGAATCGCCATCCATACCACCAACCCCAGCGCCAGCAGGTTGTAGACGCCTGACAGCACCAGGTTCTGGTGCATCACCCGCCGTGCCTGTCGGGCGATGCGCCAGGCGTCGACCACACCGGAGAGGCCCGGCTGCAGGAGCTGAACGGCGGCGGCATCGCGTGCCTGGGGGCTTGCGCCAAGCGGCGCGACACCGACACTCGATGAAGCCAGCGCCAGCACATCGTTGATGCCATCGCCCACATAGAGCGAGGGGCGGGGCAGCGCATCGACCAGGCGCGCCTTGGCCTCGGGGGATTGCGCGGCAAAGCACTCGCGCTCGGCAAAGCCCACGGCACGCCCGATGCGCTTGACCACCGGCCCCCGGTCACCACTGATAAGTGCAAGCGTCATGCCCTGGGCACGCAGCTCGGCGAGACTGGCACTGGCCTGGGGGTCCGGGCGGTCGGTCAGCCGCAACCGCCCTTGCCACTCGCCGTCAAGCGCCACGTCGACGACGATCTCCTCGTCGGCGCGCAGCGGCGGCATGTCCACCCCCTGCCCCACCAACCAGTCGCGTTCACCGACCAATACGCAGCCGCCATCGGCCAGCCCGACTCGCCGTCCAAGCCCGGCGTGATCCTCGATGCTGGGTGGCGCCTGGGCCGCATCGACGCCCTGCTCGTGCGCGGCCTGGCGAATGGCGCGCCCCAACGGGTGCTCGCTCCCCCACTCCGCCAGCGCGGCCAGCTCAAGTACGCGCGGCTGGCTCATGCCGTCTGCTGGCTCAATGCCGGCAAGGGCGACGTCGCCAAGGGTCAAGGTGCCGGTCTTGTCGAACGCCGCCGAGCGTGCATGACCGGCGCTTTCCATCGCTGCCAGATCGCGAAATACCACTCCCTGCTCGAGCGCCCGGGAGCTCGCCGCCATGGTCGCCAGGGGGATCGCCAGGCCCACCGCGCAGGGGCAGGCCACCACCAGCACCGACAGTGCCCGTACCACGGCCTCCTCGGCGGGCACGCCAAGCAGCAGCGCCACCAGCAGCGTGGCGACGGCAAGCAACACCGCCAACGGGCTCAGCCAGGCGGCAAAACGATCCGCCAGCAGCTGCAGCCCGCCCTTGCGGGCATGCAGTTCGAGCATGCGTCGATAGAGATGATCGAGATACCCCTCCCCCGCCGCGGCGCTCACACGCAACACCAGCGGCGGTCCCAGGTTGCGACACCCCGCCTGGAGCGCATCGCCGGGGCGGCGGGTCACCGCTCGACTCTCGCCATTGAGCGGCGAGAGATCCAGCAGCGCCTGGCCTGTCTGGTCGGCAAGGGCGACAAGTTCCCCATCCAGCGGCAGCAGCTCGCCACTGGCCACCCGCAGCCGCTCGCCGACCGCCACCTGCTCCAGCGCTTTGCGACGCTCGCCCTCGGGCTCGATCAGGGTAACCTCCTTGGGCGGCTGATAGAGCCGCGTCAAGGCGGTGAGACCGCGATAGCGGCTCAGCGTCTCGACCAGGCGCCCTCCCAGCAGCAGCAGCACCAGCATCACCGCAGTATCGAAATAGACCTCGGCGGAACCTCGCCATAACAGCCATAGCGACACTACGACGGCACTGGCGACCCCCAGTGTCACCAACGCGTCCATCCCCGGACGTCCGGCCAGCAGGGTACGAAAGCCCGCGCGATAGAAGGGAATGGCAGCATAGCCGAGCACCGGCACCGCAAAGGCGCCGGAGACCAGCGCCATGATCAGCTCCCTGTAACCCTCCTCGGGTACCGCTCCAGCATAGATCAGCAGCGAAGCGAGCATCGTCCACATCCCGAAGCTCGAGGCAGTGATCAGGCGAAGCATCAGGTGTCGGCTTTCGGTTTCCAGCCGCTCCTGGGCATCGTTGGCCGCCTCCAGCGGTGCCAGCTCATAGCCCAGCCGCTCGAGCCGGGGAGCCAGCTTCTCGAGCGTGACCGCCTCCTCACGGCCAGCCACCAAGGCCGTGGCGGTAACGTAATTGACACGGGCGCTGGCAACGCCAGGCCGGCGCGAAAGCAGGCTTTCGATCGCCTGAGCGCAACTGGTGCACCACATGCCGTGGACCGAATAGAGCACTTCGGTATCCATTTTCGGCGCGGCGTCATCGCCGATATGCTCATTGGCGCGTGCTTCCTGCATGACGATCCCTTAGTGCGCGACAGAGAGGACAGCTTACCTTTCCACTTCGGCTATGACAGCACTGTGCAGCGAGAACGCTTCATGGCACCCTTGGCGCACATTACAGGAGTCATGATCATGCGCCGCCACCTGCTTGCTCTACTCATGCCGCTCATGCTGCTGGCATTGCCCTTTTCGGCCACATGGGCTCAGCCGATTGCGCCGACCGAGGCAGCACAGCTTAGTGACGAGGCGGCCGCCGCCTGGGCGGCTCTGGAGGCGAGCGCCTGGATTCGCGAAGGCGAGCCCGACGCCGAACGGGTGATCTATGTCTTCACCGACCCCTACTGCCCCTATTGCCACCGCCTGTGGCAAGCGACACGCCCCTGGGTGGAAGCCGGCAAGGTACAGATGCGCCATGTGATGGTCGGCCTGATGGCCCGCGACAGCCCGCGCACGGCAATCTCGCTGCTGGCAGAGGAGAACCCCAGCGAAGCGCTGCTCGCTCATCTGCGCGGCGAGACAACCCCTCGGCTCGAGACCCTGCCCCGCGCACTGGAGGAAGCCTTGCTGGACAAT
Organism: Halomonas sp. TA22; assembly: GCF_013009075.1. Taxonomy (NCBI): domain Bacteria; kingdom Pseudomonadati; phylum Pseudomonadota; class Gammaproteobacteria; order Oceanospirillales; family Halomonadaceae; genus Halomonas; species Halomonas sp. TA22. The sequence continues at coordinate 331,594 of NZ_CP053108.1, forward strand.
CATCTATTGATGGAGAGTTTTGGCGCCATGGCCACCCCAAGCTTGATCTACCATGTCGACGAACTCGAGATGGCGCACGGCTTGCCGGACGAGCAGGAGCTCGAGCGGATCATGGGCTCGGCATTGCAAGAATGAATCTGGAGCGGCTACACACTACACCTTACCTTGGTTATCCAGCTCCACGGCCGCGTGCATGCGCTCGAGCAGATCGGGAATTGCCGCCTGCACGCGGTTCCAGCTGGGAATGAAGGGCTTGTCGCGGGGGTTGTCGAGAAAGGCCGCCCCCGCCTCCATGATATTGCCGGCGAACAGCTCCACCGCCTGCTCCTCGCTGTGCCGGTCGAGCTTCAGACCGTTCATGACCGCATCGTTGTCGTAGGTCTCGATCATGTCCAGCGCGATGCGGTAGTAGGTCGCCTTGATGGTGCGGAAACTCTCGGCATTGATCTGCACGCCAAGCGTCGCCAGCTTGCGATACAGCGCCTTGGCGATATCCAGGCTCATGCGGTTGAGCCCGCCGTTGGGATCGTCCTCGGAGACCGGCTGATGCTTGTGGTCGTAGGCATCGGCGATGTCCACCTGGCACAGCCGCTTGGTGGAGTAGTTGCGATGCACCTCCGACAGCACGCCGATCTCGAGTCCCCAGTCGCTGGGAATGCGGATGCCGTCGAGCACGTCGGTGCGCATCGAGAATTCGCCGGAGAGCGGATAGCGGTAGCTGTCGAGATAGTCCAGGTAGGGCAGCGGGCCATAGACGGTCTTGAGGGCACGAATCAATGGCGTCACCATCAGCCGTGCCACGCGGCCATTGAGCTTGCCATCGGCGATGCGCGAGTAGTACCCCTTGCAGAACTCGTAGTTGAACTGGGGGTGTGCCACCGGGTAGATCAGACGCGCCAGCAGCGAACGGTCGTAGGTGAGGATATCGCAGTCGTGCAGCGCCACCGCCTCGGTACGCCGCGAGGCCTGCACGTAGCCGGAGCAGAACCATACGTTGCGCCCCTTGCCCTGCTCCTGGGGCGAGATATCCATCTCGGCGAGCTCGGCATCCAGCGCCTTGAGGCGCGGGCCATCGTTCCACAGGATGCGGTGATGCTGGGGGAGGCGCGAGAAGAACTCGCGGGCGTGCAAGAACTGGTCGCGGTCGGCGCGATCCAGGCCGATGACGATCTCCGATAGATACGGCACCTTGGCCAGCTCGTCGACGATATGCGAAAGCGCCGGCCCCTCGAGCTCAGAATAGAGCGAAGGCAGGATCAGCCCCATCGGGCGGCGCATCGAGAAACGCACCAGGTCGGCTTCCAGCGCTTCCACCGGGCGGTGGGTCAGGTTGTGAAAATTGGTGATGATGCCGTTCTGATAGAAATCGCTCATGGGTGGCTCTCCTTGCCGCCGTGTACAGCGTCATGTGACGCATCCTCGGGTATCTCCCCGCCCCACCAGTACTCAATGCCCTCGGCCCAACCCTCAGGCCCATACGCCTCGCTGCGGTAGAGCTTCGCTGCCTCGACCTCGACCGCCTGCCCGTGCCGTGCGCGAATCAGTACCGCCAGATCCACGGCGGCCAGCAGCGGCACATCGTTGGGGCCATCACCCAGCCCCAGGGTATGCGGCGTGCACCCGCGCAGCGCCTCGAAGCGATCGACCAGCCAGCGCACCGAATCGCCCTTGTGTACTTCACCCATTACATGCCAGAAGCGGCCGCCTCGGGTCAGGCGCAGCCCATCGTCGGCCAGCGCCCGGCGGAAGGCCTCCACGTCGCCATCCTCCTGCCAGATCAACGGCTCGCTGCCTTCGCGCACCCGCGCCTGGCGCGCCGCGGGCTCCGGCAAGCCGGTCAGTGCGATAATTTCATCGAGCGACATCTCGCCCATGGCGCGAAAGTGCAGGCCCATCCGCTCGCGAATCACCGCCAGGCGCTTGCGCACGAAGTCGATATCCAGCCCCGGCGTCTTGATGCACAAGCCATCCGGCGCGGTCGGGTCGCGGTCGAGCCTGGCATGCTGCCAGGCGGGCGGCAGCCCGATCACCGCCCCATTCTCGGCAATGAAGGGTGCATCGCCCAGCCCCAGCTCCAGGCGCAGCGAGAGCAGCTCGGCGCGGGTCTTGCTGGTCACCGGAATCACCGGCACACCGGCGCGTTTCAGGCGCGAAAGCCACGCCCTGGCCGGCGCCCAGCTGTAGGTGTCGTGGTCGAGCAGCGAGCCGTCGAGGTCGGTGAAGACCAGGCGTGGCGGTGAAGCGGTGGACGGCATGACGCACTCCCATATTGCGTGATTATGGTGAACCTAGCACGTGGCGTGCCAAGCTGCCCATGCGCCTGATACAGCGGCATTTGAAGAGGCCTGTAGAAGCGTTTCACGTTATGGACAGTTAATTGCACCATGATCACGCGTGCTACCGCACAAATATAGTGCCTTCTCACCCTCTCTCAGCCAATGGTATTGCTGGCGTACGCCGCTACGCTGGGCTAGGTTGATCGAATGCAGGGAATAACAATCAACATGACCATGGAGGTCTACCATGCTGAGCAGCAGACTTACCTCATCCCTGCAGGCGCGATACGACGATGTACGACATGACGTGCAGCAGCGCTACGACGATGTACGACATGACGTGCAGCAGGTTCGAACCCCTGTTCCCGCCGTGAAAGGGCGGTGTCCTGGACCACTAGACGAATGGGACGCAGCAATTTCGCCTCAACGAGGTGGCGCGTATGTTACTGAGCGCCCCGAAAGCTGTCAAGCGCCTACCGGCACGCCTGTCGCGAACGACGGCACTGGATCCCTGCCTGGGCTACGCTGTGGTAATCGACAAGGGTGGAAATCGTCTCGCCGATCGTTGTCTCATGAAGCGCTACCACACCCATGCGATTCGCCGGAGAAACCGTCATGCGCAACAAAGTCGAGAAAAACGAAGCCGAATGGCGTGAGCAGCTCACGCCGGAGCAGTACCGTGTCACCCGCGAGAAGGGCACCGAAGCACCGTTCAGCGGCGACTATCAGGTCAGCGACGAGCAGGGCATCTATCACTGCGTGTGCTGTCAGGCGCCGCTGTTCGAAAACGAGCATAAGTTCGATGCCGGCTGCGGCTGGCCAAGCTTTGACCGCCCCCTGGGCAAGGGCTCGGTTGAGGAGCATGCGGACACCTCCCATGGCATGCAGCGTACCGAAGTCGTGTGCTCGCACTGCAATGCCCACCTGGGCCATGTCTTTCCCGACGGCCCGCCTGAGACCACAGGCCTGCGCTACTGCATCAACTCCGTGGCTCTGGGCTTTCACGCAGGCGAGTAGCGCTTCGGCGAGTGGCTCACCTTAGATCGATCCCACGCCACTGAAACGGGTCAGCTCTGCTAGAATGGGCGCCCGCTTCTGTGGTGATGGAGAATGACAATGCTCGGCTGGTTTCCGGGACACATGAACAAGGCGCGCCGCCAGATCAAGGAGGCGCTGCCGGAGATCGACGTGGTGCTCGAGGTTCTCGACGCCCGGCTGCCCTATTCCAGCGCCAACCCAATGCTGGCCGAGCTCACCGAGCACAAGCCGGTGCTCAAGATTCTCTCGCGCGCGGATCTTGCCGACCCCGAACGCACCCGCGAATGGGTAGCGCATTTCGATGCGCTGGAGGATACTCGTGCGTTGGCGGTCACCACCACCAACATCCGTGAACTCAAGCGCATTCCCCGCCTCTGCCACGAGCTGGCCGGCCAGGTACGTGCCGATCGCGATGTGCGTGTGATGGTGATGGGTATCCCCAATGTCGGCAAGTCGACGCTGATCAACGGCCTGGCGGGGCGCAAGATTGCCAAGACCGGCAACGAGCCGGCGGTGACCAAGCGCCAACAGAAGGTGCGCATCGACGGCCATGTGGCACTGATCGACACCCCAGGGGTGCTGTGGCCGAAGATCGAGAACCAGGTCAGCGCTTACCGCCTGGCCGCCAGCGGGGCGATTCGCGATACCGCCATCGAGTATCTCGATGTGGCGATGGTCACCGCGGCAGAGCTTGCCAAGCGCTACCCCGCCGCCCTGATGTCACGCTACAAGCTCAAGGCGCTGCCGGCGTACACGGCCAATCCCGAGGCGGAGAGTGTCGAGGCCGATGGCCCAAGGCGCCCCGACTTCCTGGCCCTGGCCGGCTTCGACGGCATGGCCATCGTGCGCGAGATCGCAAGCAAACGCGGTGGGCTGCGTCCCGGCGGCGCGGTCGATCTGCACCGCGGTGCCGAGGTGCTGCTGCATGAGCTGCGCGACGGCAAGCTGGGGCCGATCACATTGGAGACGCCCGAAGATATCCCTCCGCCCCCCGTCGATGACCTCGAGCACGACGAAAGCCAGCCCCATAACGCCAATTGAGTTGACGGACACTGCATGGACACCTCTACTCCCATCAGGAAATCCCACAAGCTAGACCACGTCTGCTACGACATTCGCGGCCCGGTGCTCGACCACGCCAAGCGCCTGGAAGAGGAGGGTCAGCGGATTTTGAAGCTCAACATCGGCAACCCGGCGCCGTTCGGCTTCGAGGCGCCGGAAGAGATCCTTCAGGACGTGATGCGCAACCTCGCCACTGCCCAGGGCTACTGCGACTCGAAGGGGCTCTACTCGGCGCGCAAGGCGATCATGCAGGAGTGCCAGCGCAAGCAGATCCCCGGCGTAGGCATCGAGGACATCTACGTCGGCAACGGCGTCTCCGAGCTGATCGTGATGGCCATGCAGGCGCTTTTGAACGACGGTGATGAAGTGCTGATTCCAGCACCCGACTATCCGCTCTGGACCGCCGCGGCCAACCTGTCAGGTGGCCGCCCGGTCCACTACATGTGCGACGAGCAGGCCGACTGGGCGCCTGACATGGCCGATATCCGCGCCAAGGTCACCAGTCATACCCGAGCCATCGTGCTGATCAATCCCAACAACCCCACCGGCGCAGTCTATCCACCGGCGGTGATCAGCGAGCTGCTCGACATCGCCCGCGAGCACGACCTAGTGGTCTTCTCCGACGAGATCTACGACAAGATTCTCTACGACGAGGTCGAACACGTCTCCACCGGCGCCCTGGCTTCCGACGACCAGTTGGTGGTCACCATGAATGGCCTCTCCAAGAGCTACCGCTGCGCCGGCTTTCGCTCCGGCTGGATGATTCTCTCGGGCAACGTCGCCAAGCCGCGCGCCAGCGATTTCATCCAAGGGCTGAACATGCTCGCCTCGATGCGTCTGTGCGCCAACGTACCCGCCCAGCATGCCATCCAGACCGCGCTCGGCGGCTATCAGTCGATCAACGACCTGATCCTGCCCGGCGGCCGGTTGCGTGCCCAGCGCGATATTACCGTGGAGAAGCTCAACGCTATCCCGGGGGTCTCCTGCGTCACGCCCAAGGGGGCGCTCTACGCCTTTCCCAAGCTCGATCCCAAGGTCTATCCGATCACCAACGACGCCAAGCTGGTGCTCGACCTGCTGCTGCAGGAGAAGATCCTGCTGGTACAAGGTACCGCCTTCAACTGGCCGGAGCCGGACCATGTGCGCATCGTCACCTTGCCTTGGGCAGAGCAGCTCGGCGATGCGCTGGAGCGTTTCGGCACGTTCCTGGCACGTTATCGCCAATAACGATCAAGGCCTGCAAGCGCAGGCAATCAAGGATGAATGATGAAAAAAGCGGCGGCGCTTGAAACCTCGCGCCGCAGGCCATATCTAACTCGGCAAAAATAAGCCCGGCCACTCGCCAGTTACCGTAAGGTCATCGCCGTAGTCGTCGGGCGCGCATTCCAAGTCTGCAGGAGAGTTTGCAACATGATGAGAATCATTCTTTTTCTGGCCACCAACCTGGCGGTGATCCTGGTGGCCAGCATTACGCTGCGGCTGCTGGGCGTGGAGCCCTACCTCTCCGCACAGGGCATCAACTTCACCAGCCTGCTGATCTTCTGTTTCGTGTTTGGCATGGCCGGTTCGATGGTGTCGCTATTCATCTCCAAGTGGATGGCCAAGCGCAGCACCGGCACGGTGGTGATCGAGACGCCGCGCAACTCCACCGAGCAGTGGCTGGTAGATACCGTCGCCGAACTCTCTCGCGAGGCCGGGATCAAGACGCCGGAAGTGGGGATCTTCCCGGCCCAGCAGTCCAACGCCTTCGCCACCGGTTGGAACAAGAATGATGCCTTGGTGGCGGTCTCCGCTGGCCTGCTCAACCGCATGCGCCCCGAAGAGGTGCGTGCGGTACTGGCCCACGAGATCGGCCACGTCGCCAATGGCGACATGGTCACGCTGGCGCTGATCCAGGGTGTGCTCAATACCTTCGTGATGTTCTTTGCCCGGGCCATCGCTCACCTGGTCGACAACTTCCTGCGTAGCCGCAGCGATGGCGCTGGCCTCGGTTTCATGGGCTACTTCGCGGTGGTGATCGTCGCCGAGATCGTGTTCGGTCTGGTTGCCTCGGTGATCGTTGCCTGGTTCTCGCGCTTCCGCGAATATCGCGCCGACGCGGCAGGCGCCAAGCTTGCCGGCTCCGGGGCGATGATCAACGCCCTTGCCCGTCTCAAGGCCGAGACGCAGATGCCCGATCAGATGCCGGATACCTTGACCGCGTTCGCCATTACCACTGGCCAGACCCGCAAGGTGATGGAGCGATTGTTTGCTAGCCACCCGCCGCTGGATGACCGCATCCGCGCGCTCAAGGAGTCCGCTTACCGCCAGTAAGCGAGAAGCGCCCTGCAGCGGCGAGCCTTCGCCGCTGCAGGGCCTTATTATCCCCCTCCTTCCTCCCTGACTTCTCTCGTTAACCCATCCCCTATTTCACCGGCCTCTCCCCTCTTCTTTGCTATGCTCCTTGGCCGGCCCCATCTCATGGCGGCTCAGGTTGTGCGCGCTATTGACCAGCCCGACATGGGAAAATGCCTGGGGGAAGTTGCCGAGCTGACATTCATGAACAGGATGGTACTCCTCGGCCAGCAATCCCAGATCGTTGCGCACCGCCAGCAGCTTGTCGAAGAGTTCGCGCGCCTCCTCCTTGCGCCCGAGTAATAGCAGGGCATCGACGAGCCAGAAACAGCACAGCAGGAAGGCACCTTCGCCGTCCGTGAGGTTCTCCCGCTTTTTCTCATCGAGAAAGCGATAGACGAAGCCGTCGTGGACAAGTTCTGCCTGTATCGCCTCGATGGTTCCCACCACCCGCGGGTCTTCTATCGGCAGAAAGCCCATCTGGGGAATCAGCAGCAGCACGGCATCCAGCGAATCGGTGTCGTAATGCATGACGAAGGCGTTACGCTCGCGATTGAAGGCGCGCTGACACACTTCTTCATGAATACGTGCCCTGAGTGCCCGCCAACGGGGAAGATCACCCTCGAGCCGATAGCTTTCGGCATCCTTGATGACCCGGTCGACTGCGACCCACGCCATGATCTTGGAGTAGGTATAGTGTTGCTCGGGGCCACGAAGCTCCCACAGGCCCGCATCTTTCTCCTGCCAATGATCCTCGAGATAAGCGATCAGACGCCGCTGCACGTTCCACATGTCCTCGTCGGGTTCCATGTGTTCGAGCCGGCTCAGGTGCAAGCCATCCATCACCTGGCCATAGATGTCGTTCTGGCGCTGCAGATAGGCCTCGTTGCCGACCCGCACCGGCCGGCAGCCATTGAAACCCGTCAGCCAGACAATCTCCTGTTCGTCGAGCCGCCGCTCACCGCCGACGCCGTACATCGGCTGCAGCATGCGAGGATCGCCGCCTGCCACACGTAGCAGCCACTCCCGCCAGGCCTTGGCCTCTTCCCGATAACCTGACGACAGCAGCGCATAAAGCGTGAAGGTGACATCGCGAAGCCAGGTGAAGCGATAGTCCCAATTGAGTTCTCCGCCGATCTCCTCCGGCAGTGAGGTGGTGGGTGCGGCGACGATGCCCCCCGTATCGACATGCGTAAGCGCCTTGAGGGTGATCAACGAGCGAACCACCGGCTCCCTGAACGTCTCGTCGATCTGACAGCGCTCGCTCCACTCGAGCCACCACCGCTCGGTCTCATCGAGAGATTGGCACGCATCTAGCCGCTCCGGCGCGGCACTGTAGGCGTGATACCAAGTGAGTACGAAGGGCACCCGCTCGCCCGCCTCGATCGTGAAATCGGCCTCTATATCGTTATGGCGATCCCGCATCTCGATGGGCGAGTCCAGGCGCAACCCAGCGGGGCCTGCAATGGCACTCACTCCTTCACGGCGGCAGTGCACCCAAGGATGGACATGACCGTAATCGAAGCGGAACACCGCCCTGGATTGCATCTCGACTCGCCCGCTTCGCCCTTCCACGATGCGCACCACATCGACGATGGTATCGCTCTCGCGGCTCAGCGGCATGAAGTCGATGATGGCGACACTTCCCGCCAGCGTCTCGAACAACGTTTCGAGCACCAGCGTCTCGCCCCGATAGCAGCGGCTCTGTGAGCGAATCTCGCCCACCGGGCGAATTTGCCAGTAGCCGTTCCGCTGCTCTCCGATCAGTGCGGCACAGCACGCCTCCGAATCAAAGCGTGGTAGGCACAGCCACTCCAGAGAGGCGTGTCGATCGATAAGCGCTGCCGTACGCATGTTGCCGATCAGCCCGTAGTCCTCGATTCTCTTGGGATTGTCCATCCTGGAACCTCATTACCAATGTGGTATCAGCTTGGCTGGCGTAGATAAGATGGTCAAAACCCGTCATGACGCTTTGCCAATTGCCCACCCCACCGCCCCGAACTACGCTTTAACGGCACGGAACATCACGACGGCGCGTTCCCTGACTGACACTACGACCATGGCCGGTCCATCAACCGCTTTGCATGGAGGCTTGAATGAGCGACAAGCAAGTTGGCGACTTTCTGCTCGAGCGTCTCGACGCCTGGAACGTTAAACGGATCTTCGGTTATCCGGGCGATGGCAGTAATGGCATCATGGGGGCGCTGAATCGTGCCGGGGACCGCTTCGAGTTCATCCAGTCCAGGCATGAGGAGATGTCGGCGCTCATGGCCTGCGCCCATGCCAAGTTCACCGGAGAGGTGGGTATTTGCACGGCGACTTCCGGCCCGGGGGCGATCCACCTGCTCAATGGGCTCTACGATGCCAAGAAGGATCACCAGCCGGTGGTCGCCATCGTCGGCCAGCAGGCACGCGACGCCATGGGCGGCAGCTATCAGCAGGAGGTGGATCTCGTCTCACTGTTCAAGGATGTCGCCCACGAGTACGTGCACATGGCGACGAGCGCGGCGCAGATTCGTCACCTGGTCGATCGCGCCATCCGCATTGCGCTGGCCGAACGCACCGTCACGGCTCTGATCATCCCCAACGATCTGCAGAGCCAGCCCGCCGTCGAGACGCCCGCCCACGCTCACGGCACCGTTCACTCCGGCGTAGGCTTCAGCATGCCGCGGACAGTGCCCTATGAAGAGGATCTCAAGCGCGCGGCTGCAGTGCTCAACGAGGGCAAGCGTGTGGCGATCCTGGTCGGCGCCGGAGCGCTCAACGCCACCGACGAGGTGATCCAGATCGCCGAGATGCTTGGCGCGGGTGTCGCCAAGGCTCTGCTCGGGCGCGCCGCACTGCCCGATGACCTCCCCTTCGTGACCGGCTCGATCGGCCTGCTTGGCACCAACCCCAGCTGGGAGCTGATGGCCAACTGCGACACCCTGCTGATGATCGGCTCCACCTTCCCCTACTCCGAATTTCTGCCCGAGGAGGGACAGGCCAGGGGGGTGCAGATCGATATCGATGGTCGCATGCTCAGCATGCGCTACCCCATGGAGGTCAACCTGGTCGGCGACAGTGCGGCAACCCTGCAGGCGCTATTACCCTTCATCGAACGCAAGCAGGAGCGTGCCTGGCGCGAGGAGATCGAGAAGAGCGTCGCCCAGTGGTGGGAAGTGCTCGAGGCGCGGGCCATGGCCGAGGCGAACCCGGTCAACCCGCAGCGGGTGTTCTGGGAACTCTCGCCACGCCTGCCCGACAACTGCATCCTAACCAGCGACTCGGGCTCCGCGGCCAATTGGTACGCCCGCGACCTGAAACTGCGGCGCGGCATGCTGGCGTCGCTCTCCGGCGGGCTTGCCACCATGGGCAACGGCGTCCCCTACGCCATCGCCGCCAAGTTCGCCTACCCCGAGCGCACCGTCATCGCGCTGGTCGGTGATGGCGCCATGCAGATGAACGGCAACGCCGAACTGATCACCATCGCCAAGTACTGGAAGCGCTGGTCGGATCCGCGCCTGGTGGTGATGGTGCTCAACAATCAGGACCTCAACCAGGTGACCTGGGAGATGCGCGCAATGGAGGGCGACCCCAAGTACGAAGCATCGCAGGATCTTCCCGATTTCCCCTATGCCGAATACGCCGAGATGATCGGCCTGAAGGGGATCAAGGTGACCGAACCCGAGGCGCTTGCCGGCGCCTGGGAGCGTGCGCTGAGCGCCGACCGCCCGGTCGTGCTCGAAGTGGTGACGGATCCGGACGTACCGCCGATCCCGCCGCATATCAAGCGTGAGCAGGCCCAGGCCTATCTCTCGGCGCTGCTGCATGGCGATCCTGATTCGCTGGGTATCGTCAAGGCGTCGTTCAAGCAGTTCGCACGTGAGATCGTGCCAAAGCTGCGCAAACATTGATCCGGCATCGCGGGAACGAGAGAGGAGGCTTTACGACATGGAGAAACGTCAGGAAGTGGTAGTAGTGACAGGCGCCGGCGCCGGCCTGGGTCGAGCGGTGGCCCGTGAATTTGCTCGACACGGTGCGCAGCTGGGCTTGATCTCGCGCAACCAGAACCGCCTCGAAGCGGTGAAGAGTGAGGTCGAGGCACTCGGCGGACGCACGGTGACGGTGAGTACCGATGTCGCCGATGCCAGCCAGGTGGAGCGGGCGGCCGAGCGCATCGAAGCGGAGCTCGGGCCGATCGACATCTGGGTCAACAGTGCCATGACCACCGTGTTCTCACCCTTCCATGAGGTGACCCCGGAGGAGTTCAAGCGCGTCACCGAAGTCACCTACCTGGGGTACGTGCATGGCACCATGGCGGCACTGAAGCGCATGAGGGAGCGCAATCACGGCACCATCGTGCAGGTCGGGTCGGCGCTCTCCTATCGACCGATACCGCTGCAGAGTGCCTATTGCGGTGCCAAGCATGCGATCAAGGGCTTCACCGAATCGCTGCGCTGCGAACTGATGCACGAGCGCAGCAAGGTGCACATCACGCGGGTTGAGATGCCGGGTCTCAATACACCGCAGTTCGACTGGTGCAGGAGCCATCTGCCGAAACAGGCCCGCCCCATGGCACCAGTCTTCCAGCCCGAGGTGGGTGCTCGGGCCGTCTACTGGGCCGCCTATCATCGTCGCCGCCAGCTCAATGTCGGCATGTCGTCGGTGCTGACCATCTGGGGCAACAAGATCGCCCCGGCCTTGATGGATCGCTTTCTCGCCCGCACTGCCGTGGACGGGCAGCAGATGCCCGAGCCACTGCCGGACGAGCGTCCCGACAATTTGTGGGAGCCGGTCAAGGGCGACATGGGCGCTCGCGGTCGCTTCAGCCGCGAAGCTCACCTCGACAGCAAGCAACTATGGCTGAGCACCCATCGCGACAAGGTCGGCCTGGCGGCAGGCGCAGTCCTGCTCGTCGGCTCGCTGCTCTACGGCTCTCGCCTCTCTCGAGCGCGGCACCGCTAGCCCTGCCGCACACGGACGAAGCCATTGGCGATTCGAGAGTGAGTCACTCAAGCGCCACGCCAAACCCCGCCGCTCCGAGCCATTGCCCCAGGGAGTGGGCGGCGGGGCGCAGCCCCACCTTCAACGTGGAGAACTCGCGCCGCAGCGGGTACTCGGCCCGACACGCATCGAAACCCGCCGCCATGACCTGCCGCCGTGCCCGAGCGATCAGCGCATCGTGATCGCGACGCACGTCATACATGGCACGCATGCACAGCCGCATCGCCTCCCAGGGCGACAGCCCCCCATCCAGCGTCAGCCCGGCCAGGGCCGGCGCCGGCGCAAGGGCCTCGAGCCGCTGGCGGGCCGGCAGGCCGAAGTGGTTCATCAACGCCTGATAGACCTGATGGGTACCGCGCATCTTGCCATCCAGACTGTAACCGGCGATATGCGGCGTGGCGATCTCGGCACTACGCCAAAGCGCCTCGTCGATGCCCGGTTCGCCCTCCCACACGTCCAGGACGGCGGTGATGTCGCCGCAGCGGCCAAGACGCTCGCCAAGCGCCGCACCATCGAGGCAGTCGCCACGCCCGGCGTTGAGTAGCCAGGTGCCGGGAGCGAGCGCGGCGATCCGCTCGCGATCCAACAGGTGATGGGTCGCATGGGGGCCATTCTTGACCAATGGGGTATGCAGGCAGAGCACCTCACAGCGCTCGATCAACTCATCGAGAGGGAAGAACGCTTCGCCAGGCTCGCGCTCGGCGGCTCTCTCGGCTCTGGGCGGATCGCAGCGCAGGCACTCGATCCCCAGTGCCGACAGCCGTCGAAAAAGCCGCTCACCGACATTGCCAGCCCCGACGATGCCGACTCGTCGGCTATCGAGCTCGCTTCCCTGGCGCTCGGCCAGCAGCGTCAGGCTAGAGAGCACGTAGTCGACCACCGCCTCGGCGTTGCAGCCCGGCGCACTGGCGAAACCGATGCCCCGCCTGGCAAGCGCGGCCTGGTCGACATGATCGGTGCCGATGGTGCAAGTACCGACGAAGCGCAGTCGCGAACTCTCCACCGCTCCTTCGTCGACCCGAGTGATCGAACGCACGATCAGCACCTCGGCATCACGTACCGCCGCCGCATCGATCTCGCGCCCGGGCAGCCGAACCAGGGTGCCCATCTCGCCAAAGCAGGCATCGGCCAGGGGAATGTTGCTATCGACGACAATACGCATGGGCAGCCTTCCTTATCGATTCGGCAATGACTTGTTCCCACGGCTTGTCCACCACGGTGGGAGGGTTACAATAACGCCCCGCCGCGAGTCCATCCACTCGAGCGCTGATATCTCATCTTAATCGGGAGCCGCCGTGATCGTTCGCTGGGAAAGTGACCATGACTATGTGCTGGTGCACGTGCATCAGGACATGTTCGGCGACTGGATCTTCAGCCGCGCCTGGGGCCAGATCGGCACCCAGTTCGGCGGTCTCAAGCACCAGTTGGCCGACGACCACGGCCAGGCGATGATGTGGCTCGACGACGTCGACCATATCCAGCGCTCGCGGGGCTTTCAGAAAGTCTTCGAAGTGCAGGACGACACCCCCGAAGGGCAGGACGCGGTGCGCCAGCTATCGCTGCTCGACAATGCCTGAGCGCGGATGAAGTGCGCTCCAGGCTTATCCCAGATAGCGCCGTCCGCCGCGCATTACCGCCCCCCTGCTCGGCGGAGAAACCACATGCCGCTCCCGCCAGGCATCGACGTCGAGCCAACCACGCGCTTGGAGCCAGGTGGCCAGACGCTTGGCCTCGAAGCCACGGTCCAGCTCCTCGCCCCCCTCGTCCACCAGTACGGGAATGCGCACTCCATAGCGCACCATCAGCGCCTCGTCCTCGGCGATCTCGACTCGCGCGAGGGAGTATTCGACCCCGGCAAGGTGGGCGAGATGGTGCTCGAGTTCCTCGCAGAGATGGCAGCCCAGGGTGGTATAGAGCATCAATGTGATCATCCCCCCTCCCGGTGGCGAATCAGGAAGCAGTGGTGCAGGTCGGGGCGTCGCTGGAAGTCCGGATCGAAGGTCCTGGCCGAGATATCCTCCACTCTATAGTGCTCGGCCAGGTCGCCATCGAGCAGGAAGCGACGCTGGTTGTTGGAGAACACCAGCGTGCCGTCCGGCGCCAGGCGCGCCATCGCCAGCCGTACCAGCCGACCATGATCGCGCTGCACATCGAGGGTGTCCTCCATCCTCTTCGAGTTGGAGAAGGTCGGGGGATCCATGAAGATCAGGTCGAACTCACTGCCGGCGGTCTCGAGCCAATGCAGACAGTCGTCACGCACGACTCGGTGACGGCGCTGGTCGAGACCATTGAGCGCGAAGTTGTCGCGGGCCCACTCCAGGTAGGTATTGGAGAGATCGACACTGACGCTATCGCTGGCACCTCCCTCCTGTCGAGTGCCCAGCGCGGCATGCACGGTGGCCGTCGCGGTATAGCAGAACAGGTTGAGGAAGCGCTTGCCGGGGGCCATCTCGGCAAGCATGCGGCGCACCGGCCGATGATCGAGAAATAGCCCGGTGTCCAGGTAATCGCGCAGGTTGACCCACAGCAGCGCCCTGCCCTCGCGCACCTGGAAACGCTCACCGCTGGTGGCCTGTTTCTGGTACTGGGCGCGACCGCTCTGGCGTTCGCGTTGCTTGATATGGACATGATCGGCACGCACCCCGAGCACCTCGGGAATCACGCCCAACGCATCGAGCAGGCGACGCTGGGCCTGTCCAGCATCGATCGACTTGGGCGGTGCATACTCCTGCACATGCACCCGCTCGCCGTAGACATCGATGGCCAGGGCATACTCCGGCATGTCGGCATCGTAAAGGCGATAACACGTCTCGCCGGACTGCTTGAGCCACTTGTTGAGCCGCTTGCGGTTCTTCTCCAGCCGATTGACGAACATCTGTGCGCCCTCGGAGCGACGCGGCCGCTGTTCGCCCGTTTGCGTCGTCTGCGGCTCCCCCTCGGCCAGCGGCATCAGCAGCAGCTTGCAATCCAGTGGACCGTTCTTGAACGCGTACTGCTTCTCGGCACGCAGTCCGGTGCGGTGGCCAAGATCCGGGTTGCCGGTGAACAGCGCCAGTTGCCAGCCCGGAAACTGCCCCCGGGCGCGCTCGCCAAGGGCGGTATAGAGCGGCACCAGCTCGGGCAGCTCGCCCAAGCGTTCGCCATAGGGCGGATTGGTGATCAAGAGCCCCTGTGCCTGGGAGTCGAGCGCCTCGGGGCGGGTCAGCTGCGCCACCGAGCCGCCCTGGAACTCGATCAGCGCCGGGATACCGGCACGCATGGCATTGGCCCTGGCGGCAGCTATCGCCTGGGGGCTCTGGTCGAAGCCATAGAGGCGTGACTTGCAGCGCTTGCGACCGATGCTTGCACGCGCCAGGGCCTCGCGCGTGAGCTCGTGCCAAACATTCGCGTCGTGTCCGGCCCAGCCGTGAAAGCCGAAACGCTCACGAGCCAGGTTGGGGGCGACATCCGCCGCCATCAGGGCGGCCTCGATCACCAGCGTTCCGGAGCCACACAACGGATCGACCAGCGCTTCGCCGGCCTTGGCACGCGCCGGCCAGCCAGCGCGCACCAGCAGTGCCGCGGCCAGGTTCTCCTTGAGCGGCGCGTGGCCCAGCTCACGGCGATAACCCCGCCGGTGCAAGCTGTCGCCAGAGAGATCGATGCCCAGCGTCAGGCGGCCACGGTGGAGATGGGCATAGAGGCGCAAGTCGGGGTTGCTCGGGTCGACATCGGGGCGGGCCTGGCCGGCGGCGCGCAGCGCATCCACCACCCCATCCTTGACTGTCTGCGCGCCGAATCGGGTATGGCGGATTTGCTCCGACTGACCATGAAAATCCACCGCCAGGGTCGTGCCGGGTCGCCAGTGACGGTGCCAGTCGAGGGCTTCGGCACACGCCTTGAGCTGCTCGGGACGCTCGACCCCTTCCTCCCGCACCAGACACAGGATGATGCGATTGGCCAAGCGCGACCAGAGACAGAGGCGGTAAGCACTCTTGAGCGAGGCCCGCAAGTGCACACCGGCCACCGTGGTCTTGTCGATTTGCGCGCCGAGAGCGCTTAGCTCCTCGGCCAGCAGCATTTCGATGCCTTTGGGGCAGGTTGCAAAAAGAGCAATAGAATCAGTCAATTGAAGATCTGTCATAAACTGGCCATGGCTCGAAAGCCGGTCATATTCCTGTAAAGACTATTTGGTAAGGCGCTTATGCCAAATCACTTGTCGACAGAAGCATCCAATATGGACTAGTTGTAAAGAGGTAGCTACTGAGAACGCATGCGTTTCTTGTCCATGGGCGTCTACGGATGGGCGTCACACGGGTTGCGGCGAGGCGGAAACTGTACCGGCCTGCCGCACTGACACCTGTCTCACTGACAGTGTGTCCAAACCGCTAGTTTCAAAAACCTGGTTTTTCAAGAGGCCATCCGATGAAACGACAGAAACGTGATCGCTTCCAGCGTGCTTATGTTCACGGTTACAAGGCCGGTGTGTCCGGCCGATCCCGGGATGACTGTCCCAGTCAGGACATCAATCTTCGCGAATACTGGATGAGCGGTTGGCGTGAGGGTCGTGGGGATCAATGGTCCGGTATGACAGGTGTCTCCGGCATTCATAAGAACCCCATGGTGATGTGATATCACCCTTATTCAAGGCCCGCACCAAAGTGCGGGCCTTTCTGTACCGGGCGCTTCCCCGTTCACTCCCCCTCTAGCGTCCCATCGCCTGCAACGCCCTGGCACATTCACCCACCAGCATCGGCCCGCGATAGATGAATCCCGAATAGAGCTGTATCAGATCGGCCCCCGCTTCACGCTTGGCCACCGCCGTTTCGCCACTCTCGATGCCGCCGACGCCGATGATCGGCATACCGGGCAGCTGCCGCCGCAATTCGCACACCACTCGATTGGAGAGTTCCAGCACAGGCCTGCCGGAGAGCCCCCCCTCCTCGTCGGCATGGACAAGGCCCGCCACCGTCTCGCGGGAGAGCGTGGTATTGGTGGCGATCACCGCATCGATGCCGTTGGCCTTGAGGCTTGCCGCCACCAGTGCGACTTCGTCTGCACTCATGTCCGGGGCGATCTTGACCGCCAGCGGAACGCGCCGCCCATTGGCTTGGTCGAGCCGCGTGCCCTCCTCTCGCAGCGTGGCGAGCAGCGCATCGAGCTGCTCGCCGAACTGCAGATTGCGCAACCCCGGCGTGTTGGGCGAAGAGATGTTCACGCTGACGTAGTGGGCATGAGCATGCACCTTGCGCAGGCAGGCGAGGTAGTCATCGGCTGCCTGTTCCACCGGGGTGGTGAGATTCTTGCCAATATTGATACCGATCACGCCGTTGTAGCGACTCGCCTTGACGCGCTCGATCAGATGATCGACCCCGGCATTGTTGAATCCCATGCGATTGATGATGGCGCCACGTTCGGGCAGGCGGAACAGCCGCGGCCTTGGGTTGCCCTCTTGCGGCCTGGGGGTCACGGTGCCCACCTCGACGAAGCCGAAGCCGAGCGAGCCCAGCGCGTCGAGGTGGTCGGCATTCTTGTCGAGGCCAGCGGCCAGCCCCACCCTGTTGGGGAAACGCAACCCCATCAACTCCACCGGATCGTCGATGCGCGGTCCACCGCCAAGGCGCGGCGCCATGCCCAGGCGATGTACGCCGTCGAGCAGCGACAGCGTCACGCCGTGCGCGGTTTCCGGATCGAGATGAAACAGCAACGAGCGGGCAAGGGCGTACATGGCTCTCCTCGGCATCACAGGCAGGACTAGGCAGTGGGCGGCGAGTATACCGCAAGCCTACCCATAACGACGAACCCCCGCCGGGCGGCGGGGTTCGTCTGCTTTCACATGAGCACCGTCAGGGGCGCGTCACCCCTCGCTGCCACTTTCGGCCAGGTCCACCAGCTCGCGGATCGCCACGGCGAACAGCGCAAAGCCGCCCGCCTGACTGCCACCGGAACGCACCTCCGCCAACAGGTGACACCAGCGGTGATAGAGAGCGTCATGCCGCTCGATCCACTGCTCCACGCGCTGGTCGATATCCAGCGGACCATCCTCCATCTTCAGCACACCGACCGACAGTGCCAGTTGCTGACGCTCGAGGTCGTCGCGGAAGGTCTCCCGCGCCTGGGCCTGCCAGCCGTCGCGCACCTTGAGCGCGTTGATCTGCTCCCCCATCCATGGCAGCTCCAGGCGATGCCCCACCTCGTAGAACGCCTCGGCGACACGCTGGATCTTTTCGCCGGTCTGCTTGGACGCCTCGATGATGCCAAGCCCGACATACAGGCTATGGGTAGCCGCCACGGCACTGGCCAGCACTTCGGGCACGCCTGCCGCGATCAGCTCGTCGCGTCGCGCCTCCCATGCGTCGCGCTCATCGCCGCGCAGTCGCTCGCCGAGACTCTCCTGCAACTGAGCCAACCGCGGTGCGAAGTAGGCAATGCTGTCCTTGGTGGTCATCCCGATACGCTGGCGTAGGAACCAGCGGCTGGCACGCCTCAGCAGGCGCATCAGATCGAGCATCATGCGGTACTGCACTTGGCTCTCGATCTGGTTGTCGAGCGCTTCGATCTGCTGCCACAGCCCATTGAGATTGAAGCTGTCCCGCGCCACGATGTAAGCCCTGGCGATGTCGGCCCGCTCGGCACCGGTGCTGTCCATCAGCCGGCGCACGAAGACGACGCCCATATGATCGACCAGGTCGTTGGCGATCTGGGTAGCGACAATCTCGCGCTTGAGCTTGTGCTCGTACATCTCCTCTCTGAAGCGCTCGACCAGAATCGACGGGAAGATACGCTCGAGATGCTGCTGGATATAGGGGTCGTCCGGTACGTCCGAGGCGATCAGGCTATCCTTGAGCACGCTCTTGGCGTAGGAGATGAGCACCGAGAGCTCGGGCAGGGTCAGCCCCTCGCCGTCGTTGGAGCGTTCCAGCAGCGCCTCGTCGGTAGGCAGGAACTCCAGCTCACGATCCAGCTGGCCGCTGGACTCGAGCTCGTTGATGAAGCGCCGATAGGAGCCCATCCCCTCCTGGGAGAGAATCTCCGAGAGTGACAGCGCCTGGGTCTGGCGGTAGTTGTCGAGGATCACCAGCTCGGCGACCTCGCCGGTCATCTGTGCCAGCAGCTGGTTGCGCTGCTTGTCGGTCAACTCGCCGCGCTTGACGATATCGTCGAGCAGGATTTTGATGTTGACCTCGTGGTCGGAGCAGTTGACGCCCCCGGCGTTGTCGATGAAGTCGGTATTGACGCGCACGCCCCGTCGCGCGGTCTCCATGCGCCCACGCTGGGTCAGCCCCAGGTTGCCGCCTTCACCGACCACCCGGCAGTGGAGCTCGGCGCCGTTGATGCGCAGCGCATCGTTGGCCTTGTCGCCCACCTCGGCGTCGCTCTCGTCTCGTGCCTTGATGTAAGTGCCGATACCGCCGTTCCAGAGCAGGTCGACTCGCGACTTGAGCATGGCGCGAATCAGTTCGTTGGGTGAGAGCTTGCTCTCGCTGATGCCGAAAACCTCCTTCATCTCCTTGGAGATCGGGATCGACTTGGCACTGCGCTTGAAGATGCCGCCACCGTTCGAGATCAGGCTTGCGTCGTAATCTTCCCAGCTCGAGCGCGGCAGCGCGAACAGCCGCTCGCGCTCGGCAAACGAGGCGGCGGCATCCGGCTTCGGATCGACGAAGATATGCAGATGGTTGAAAGCCCCCACCAGGCGAATCCGGTCGGAGAGCAGCATGCCGTTGCCGAACACGTCGCCGGCCATGTCGCCGATGCCCACCACCGTGAACTCGTCGGCCTGGGTATTGATGCCCATCTCGCGGAAGTGGCGCTTGACCGACTCCCAGGCGCCCTTGGCGGTAATGCCCATCTTCTTGTGGTCATAGCCGTTGGCGCCGCCGGAGGCGAAGGCATCGCCCAGCCAGTGGCCATACTCCAGCGATATCTCGTTGGCGATATCGGAGAAGGTCGCCGTGCCCTTGTCGGCGGCGACCACCAGGTAGGGGTCGTCGACGTCGTGACGCACCACCGCACGTGGCGGCACGATCTCGGTGCCATCGAGGTTGTCGGTGACATCGAGCAGTGCGCGAATGAAGATCTTGTAGCAGGCGATCCCCTCCTGCTGAATGGCGTCGCGATCGCCGCTTTCGGGCATCCGCTTGCAGACGAAGCCGCCCTTGGCGCCGACCGGCACGATCACCGCATTCTTGACCTGCTGCGCCTTGACCAGCCCCAGCACCTCGGTGCGGAAGTCCTCGAGACGATCCGACCAGCGCAGCCCGCCGCGAGCCACCTTGCCGCCTCTCAGGTGTACCCCCTCCACGCGCGGCGAATAGACGAATATCTCGAACATCGGCCGCGGCTTGGGCATGTCGGGGACTTGCTTGGGATCGAGCTTGAAGGCGATGTAGTCCTTGGGCTCGCCATCGGCCCCCGGCTGGTAGTAGTTGGTACGCAGGGTCGCCTGGATCAGTTCGATATAGCGACGCAGCAGCAGGTCGTCGTTGAGGCTCGCCACGTCGTCGAGGGCGGCGTACAGGCGCGACAGGCAGGCCTCGATCTCCGTCTCGCGCGACTCCTGCTCGGGGTCGAAGCGCAGCTCGAACAGCGTCACCAGCTCGCGGGTGATCTCCGGATAGCAGGCCAGCGTCGAGGCGATATAGGTCTGCGAGAGCCCGAAGCGGATCTGCTTGAGATAGCGGGCATAGGCGCGCAGCATGGCAACTTCGCGCCAGCTCAGGTTGGCACCGATGATCAGGCGATTGAAATCGTCGTTCTCCGCCTCGCCATTCCAGATGCGCTTGAAGGCATCGATGAACGGCTCGCGCATCTCCTGCAGATTGACGGTTTCGTTGGTGTGGTGCTCGAGGTCGAAGTCATGGATCCAGTAGCGTCCGTCACTGCAGGCAAGCTCGTAGGGCCGCTCGCCGATGACGCGCAGGCCGAGGTTCTCCATCACCGGCAGTACGTCGGAGAGCGGTACCGGGCTCGCCCTGTGGAACAGCTTGAGGTTGACGCCGTCGCCCTCCTCCTCGACCAGCCGATAGAGTGACAGTGACAGGGGCGCCCCACTCTTCAGCTCATTGACGTGATGAATGTCGTAGACGGCCGCGCGTGCAGTGTAATCCTCGCGATAGCTCGCCGGGAAGGCGTCTCGGTAGACATCCATCAGGCGGTTGGCCTGCTCTTCGCCGAAGCCCTCGACCATTGCGCCATGCAACTCGTCGCGCCAGCTGCGCGCCAGGCTCATGATCTTCTTCTCGATGCGCTTGACGTCATAGTCGCTGGGGCTATCGCCGTTGAAGCGCAGAATGAACTGGATGCGTGCCAACACCGACTCGGAGAGATAGGTATTGAAGTCGCCGAAGGTAGCGTCGAGCTCCTCACTCAGCAGATTCTGGATGCGCACGCGCAGGTCGGTTGAGAACACATCGCGGGGTACGAATACCAGGCAGGAGTAGAACTTGCCGAAGCGATCCTCGCGCACGAATAGCCTCACGCGGCGGCGCTCGCGAATGTTGAGGATTCCCCGCGCCGTATCGGTCAATTCATTGACATTGATCTGGAACAGGTCGTCGCGGGGATAGACTTCGAGGATCTGCATCAGCTGCTTGCCATCGTGCCCCTGGGGGTCGACGCCAGCCGCCTCCATCACTGCCTTGAGCTTCTTGCGCAGCACCGGCACGTTGCGCGGCGACTCGTTGTAGACCGCCGAGGTGAACAGCCCCAGGAAGCGCCGCTCGCCGATGATCTGGCCGGTGTCGTCATAGCGGTCGATGGAAATGTAGTCCGGGTAGGTCGGACGATGCACGCGCGAGTGGTAGGCGCTCTTGGCGAAAGAGAGCAGCTCGGGAATCAGCACGTAGCGATCGCCCTCGACCCCCTGGTCGTTGCGGATGCGTTCGCGATAGCGCGGCTGTTCGAGACGGAACACGCCAAGCTCGCTGCCCTCGATGTGATCGAGTTCGTCGTGGCCGTTGGCCGAGCGTACGGTGTACTCGTCATAGCCCAGGAAGGTGAAGTTATCGGCCAGCAGCCACTCGAGAAACGCCATGGCCTCCCGGTGATCCTCGCTGTCGATCTGCTCGGGGCGCTTGGTCTCGAGTTCCTTGAGCACTCCGCGTACCTGGTCGCGCATCGCTTCGTAGTCGGCCACGGCAGTGCGCACGTCATTGAGCACTTCGTGCAGGCTCGCCTCGATCTCCTCGCGTGCAGCCGGGTCGGAGTGGCGGTCGACCTCGATGACGATCAACGACTCGCGGCTCTGCGGCGCTCCCTGCTCCTTGGGCCGCGTCACCTTGACCAGCTGATGGGCGCTATCGCGCTGCATCGCCAGCACCGCGTTGTGGATGGCATGCACGGTAATGCCGCGGCGGTTGAGCTCGATGCGTACCGAGTCGACCAGAAACGGCATGTCGCGGTGCAACAGCTCGATCTGGGTATGGGTCGACTGCCAGCCATGCTCCTCGAAGGTGGGGTTGTAGACCCGCACCTTGGGCTCGGCAGGGTCGTGCGACTGGATGAAGTGCCAGATTGCCAAGGTGGCGCTGTAGACATCCTCAGGACGGCGCTCCACCAGGTCCTCCAAAAACGCCGTCGCATAGAAGGCATCGGCAAAGGCCGTGATCGCCCCGACTTTATCCTCCGCGAGTCGCTTGACCAGCTGTTCCTGAAGTTGCGCAAGAAATTCCTGTTTGCCTGCGTTCGCCACGTGTTGCATCCGTCACCTCGGTTTGATCCGGTCAGCACTCGACCGGCGAAAAGTCTGCGACGGGGCTCGCTGGCCCTATCTGTGTCCAGCTTACGCCTGCCGCCTTGCCGACCCTACTGAATTGACCCTTTTGACATGTGCCATGTCGGTTACGCATCGATCCTTGACGTCGCGCCTCGTTATGCGCATCACGCTAGCGCTTCTCCAGCACCACGCCGCATTCGCAGTGGTGCGTCCAGGGAAACTGATCGAACAGTGCAAAGCGCGTGATGCGGTGCGTCACACCCAGGCGCTCGAGATTATCCGCCAGAGTGTCCGGATTGCATGACACATAGACGATGCGCGCATAGTCGCTGAGCTGATCGCAGCTACGCTCATCCAGTCCGGCACGCGGGGGATCGACCAGCACGGTAGAAAAATCGTAGTCGTCCAGCGCCATCTCGGCCACCCGACGCCCCCCTTTCTCCCCCTTGAGCGCCGCCGAGAACTCCTCGGCGGACATCCGCCCGACCACGGCATTGTCGATTCCGTTGGCCTCGAGATTGACCTTGGCCGAGGCGACTGAGGTACGCGAGATCTCGGTGGCCAGAACCCGCCGGAAGTTCTCGGCCAGCGCCACGGTGAAGTTGCCATTGCCGCAGTAGAGCTCGACCAGGTCTGCCGCCTGGCTGTCTCGCGTCACGTCCCGAGCCCAGCCGAGCATCGATTGGCTGATCTCGGCATTGGGCTGGGTAAAGCTGTTCTCGACCTGCTGGTAGACGAACTCCCGTCCCTCCACGTTCAGGCGCTCCCATACATGGTCACGCTCGAGCACCAGGCGCTGCTTGCGCGAACGGCCAATGAGCGAGATGCCAAGGCGCGCCTGAAGCGCCACGGCCTCGCGCTCCCACCCCTCGTCGAGCGGGCGATGGTAGACAAGCGTCACCAGCGCCTCGCCGGAAAGCGTGGTGAGGAACTCGACCTGGAACAGCTTGCGACGCAGCGTCGGCTTGTCGCGTATCGCCTCGATCAGCTGCGGCATCAATTCATTGATGCGCCGGCTGGCCACCGGATACTCGTCGAGTCGAATGACCCGCTTCTTCTTCGGGTCGTGCGGGTCGACCTCGAACATGGCGTAGAACAGGTCGTCGCCCTCATGCCAGAGCCGGAATTCGCAGCGCTGGCGGTAATGGCTTGCCGGCGACGGATAAACCTCCAGCGGGGGCGGTGAGAAGTGCGCGAACTGCTCGGTGATGCGCACGCGCTTGGCCTCGAGTTGCTGGTCATAGTGCGTGGGGTCGACAACGGGTACGGCCACGGGGCCTCCTTGATTGTGGGAAACACGTGGAAAGCGGAACGGGGATCAGCCAAGACGCGGGGCGGGCTCATGGCGGGGCGCCACCGCAAGCAGGCTCGGCACGCCGAAACCGTGGTATGCCAGCGCCGGGGTCAGCTGTGGCGCCGAGGCGGTGAGCCAGACCGGCCCCGGGCGCTGCGTCAGTGGGGGGCGCTCCACCAGTTGGGCGACGCGGCGGGCAATGGCATCGCCGGAATCGACCCAGGTAATAGTGCGTGCCGGACAGGCCGCAAGCGCATGCCTCTGCAGCACGTCACGCAGCAGCGGGAAGTGGGTGCAGCCGAGTACCACGGTGTCGAGCTCCTCCTCCCGCCACAGCGGTGCCAGGCATGCTTCCACCACGGCGTCATCCAGCAACTCGCCGGCCAGCATCCGCTCGGCTTGGGCGACCAGCGGATCGGCGGCCAGACGCAGCACCTTGCAATCGCCGGCAAAATCCTCGATCAGCTGACAGGTATAGGGACGATTGACCGTGGCCGAGGTGGCCAGCAGCGCAATGCTGCCGCTGCGGGTGAACCGGGCGGCGGGCTTGATGGCAGGCACGGTGCCGATCACCGAGACCGACAGCTGTTCGCGCAGCGCATCCAGCGCCAGGGTACTGGCGGTATTGCACGCCACGACCAGCGCACAGGCACCGCTTTCACGAATCGCCGCCTCGCACACCGCAACGCTGCGTGCCACCAGCCAGTCGTCAGCCTTGGTGCCGTAGGGCAGCATGGCGTTGTCGCAGACGTAGGCAAGCTCGGCGCCCGGCAGCCGGGCGCGCATCGCCGCGACTACCGACAGCCCGCCGACACCGGAATCGAAGATCAGAATCGGTCCACTCATGGGGTCGTTGTCCGAAAATAGCTCAGCAGGGTATCGATCAACACACGCAGGCGTGAAGGCATCAGCTCACGCTCGGCATACAGCAGGTGCACGCCCAGCGGTGGCGGACAGTACGCCTCCAGCACCCGCACCAGGCGCCCATTGGCCACTTCCGGCTCGCCCAGAAACGCAGGCTTCATGGCCAGCCCCATGCCGCGGATGGCGGCCTCGACCAGAGCCCGGCCATTGTTGCAGCTCAGCACCGGCTGGAAGCGGATGCGCGTAAGCCTGCCCTCGACCCACATCGGCCAGCTCGGCCCTCCCCGCTGCAGGCTGTAATGCAGGCAGCGATGCCGGGCCAGATCGCGCGGGTGCGCCGGCACACCGTGGCGCGCCAGATAGTCGGGCGAGGCGTAGAGATAGATCGGCATCGTCATCAGCGAGCGAGCGATGAGACTGGAGTCCTCCAGCTCACCGATACGGATCACCAGGTCGAAGTCCTCGGCCAAGGGGTCGACACGCCGATCCTCGAGCACAACATCGAGCTCCACCTGAGGATGGGCCTGCTCGAAAGCCTGCAGCGCCGGTATCAACTCAAGCACACCGAAATCCAGAGGCGCGGAGAGCCTCAAGCGCCCACGCACTTCGCCGCGCTGCTCGCCAAGTCCCGCTTCCAGCTCGTCCAGCTCGTCCAGCAGCCGGCCAGTGGTGTGCAGGTAGCGCTCACCCTCGGCGGTGAGCTGCAGCCGCCGGGTGGTGCGGATCAGCAGCCGCACGCCCAGCATCTCCTCGAGCCTGGCGATCTGCTTGCTGACCATGGCGTTGGAGATATCCAGCTTGCGAGCGCCGCCGGCAAAACTGCCCGCCTCCACCACCGCTCGAAATATCTGCATCGCCTGCAGCCGATCCATGTCGCCGCACCCTCATCTCCCCTTGGTGAGCGCATTCTACCTCAGACGGGAGTCACGACTCGAACTGTCGTGCCCTATTCACGCTCTGCGACCGCATTCATCAGCCTGACCTAAGCGCAGGCGCTTTTCAGCGCTTGCCAGCCTCCTGAATACTGTTTATTTTTACAGCATTATTTTTCAGGAGGCTAACATGCACATCATCCCCCTACCTCAAATGCCCGCCATCAAGGCACCGCCAGGCCCCACCCGGCGCGGTGCCAGCGGTTTTCCCTCGCCGGCCGACGAGTATCTGGAGACCCCGCTGGACCTGCATCGTCATCTGATACCGCGCCCCTCATCGACCTTCTTCATGCGAGTGGCCGACGCCACCCAGAGCGAGGCGGGGTTCCATCCTGGGGATCTGCTCGTCGTCGATCGCGCCCTCTCGCCCCAGCCAGGCGACTGGGTAATCGCCGTGATCGATGGCGGGCTGTGCCTGCGCCGCATCGAGGGTCTGGGGCGCCAGCGCTGGCTCTGCCCTCCCGAACCTCAGCGAGCCAGGTTGCCCTTGGAGGAGGAGAGCGACTGCCGGCTCTGGGGCGTGGTGCATCATGTCATCCATAACTTTCGACATGCATCGCGTACAGAGGCGCGCTAGGGGATGTTCGCGCTGGTCGATTCCAACAACTTCTATGTGAGCTGTGAACGGCTATTCGCCCCTCGCCTGGAAGGCCAACCGGTGGGGGTGCTCTCCAACAACGATGGCTGCGTAATTGCCCGCTCGGAGGAGTTCAAGGCCCTGGGCATCCCCATGGGCATGCCGACTCACAAGATCGCCCCGGACCTGCGTCGCCAGGTGGTGTTGTGCTCCTCCAACTATGCGCTCTATGGCGACATCTCGGCGCGCATTCAGCAGGTGCTGGCCGCACGGGTCCCAGCGCTTGAGCCCTACTCCATCGATGAGTGCTTTCTCGACCTTCGCGGTGTGAAGGAGGATCTGGAGACCCTGGGAAGGGAACTGGCCATGGCGGTGGCTCAAGAGGTCGGCATGCCGGTCTCGGTGGGCATCGCCCCTACCCGCACACTGGCCAAGCTGGCCAATCGGCATGCCAAGCGGCACCCGGCGCGCCCCCAGGTATGCGTCTGGCCGAGTGCGGATACGCCAGCGTTGATACGCCTGCTCGACGAGCTGCCGCTCAACGGCCTATGGGGAATCGGCGAGCGCTTGCAGCGGCGCCTGGCTGGCCAGAACATCGTCACCGCCGCCGCCCTGCGCGACGCGCCGCAGGAGTGGCTACGCAAGCATTTCAGCGTAGTGGTGGCACGTCTGGCGAAGGAGCTTACGGGAACGCCCTGCCTGCAGGGCACGGATATCGATACGCCACGCCGCTCCATCCTCTGTTCACGCTCCTTCGCGCGGCCCCTGAACGATCCTGGCGAAATCAGCGCAGCACTGCGCTACCACAGCCAGCGCGCCGGCGAGAAGCTGCGCCGCGACGACCTGCAAGCCAGTGCTCTCGGGCTCTTTCTGCGCACCAGTCCCTACCAGTATCCCGACCGACCCGGCGGTAGCCTATGGGCACCGCTACCCTACCCCAGCGCCGATACGCTGTGTCTCAACCGCCTAGCGCAGGCGTTGCTAGCACGCTTGTGGGACCCTTCGCTGACCTATCAGAAGGTCGGGGTCATGCTGAGCGAGCTAACCCCCCGCCAGCATAGCCAGGGATCGCTGTTCCAAGGGCATGAACCGCTACGCCAAGAAAAGCTGATGGCCACCTGGGACACGATTCGACAACGCTTTGGAAACGATGCCCTGACACTGGGCGTGCATGCTGCCGATGCCCGCTGGCAGATGCACAGTCGCTATCGCTCGAGCCGCTATACCACTCGCTGGGACGAGCTGCCCGGAGTCAGTGCGTGCTGACACCGGGCTGGCTGCTAGATCGCAGGTTCGGGCGTGGCACGAAACTCGGCGTAGAGCTCGGGATAGGCCTGCTGCAACTGCTCGAGCTTGGCCGAGGCCTCTTCGGGCAGCAGGGTGGAGAGACGCTCGAGATCCTCCTCATCGAGGTGCTCGCGAATCAGCGGAAACAGCTCCTCACGCTCGTTGCGCAGATAGGCGCGGTGCGCCTCCAAGTAGGCCTTCAGATCGTCCGCGAACACATCCATCGGCATGACCGCATCCATGAGCACTCTGTCGACATCCTGGGAGAAGCGCAGCAGGCGCTCGCGCAGGTCCTGATAGTCGGCATTGAGTTGGCAAGTCAGCTCCCGGGCACTGGGGACGCGCTCGAGCAACTCGTCGCTGCAGATCCGCTCCAACGGCAAGGTGAACCCCTCCATGTAGTCGAGAATGTAATCGACGACCTCTCGAATCAGCTGAAAGTTGGGCCGCTCGCCGGCCGCCAGTGTCTTGTGCTTGAGTTGCAGCACGTGCAACAGGCGCGCCATGTTGGCATGATCCAGACGCAGTTGAGTCAGCATGGGCATGGGAGGCCTCCTCTGCTGTCAAGGGCGAGAAAACATGACACCGATCAGACGTGACATTGAACGAATGTCATGCACGGATGCAGTCAAGGGTATGGGAGCTCTGCTTGTCCGCAATAGACAGGTTAGACGACTCTACCCACTTTAGGCATCGTAATGGCAATGGATTCGACCAAGGAGTAAGCATGGCCAGAAGGGGACGATACGTATTGGGCGCCGCTGGCACGCTCGTGCTGATGAGTATCGCCCTGGGCTTGGCAGCAGTTCGCGGGTCATCCCCCGAGGTGACCGGAGCACCGGCCAGCGCCGATCCACCCTCACTGATCCTCGACTTCACGCTCGTCAGTCACCGGGGCGAGACGCTTACGCCTGACGCGTTCGAGGGGCGCTGGCTGCTGCTGTTCTTCGGCTTCACCCACTGCCCCGATGTCTGCCCCGCCAGCCTTGCCACCCTCGCCCAGGTGCTGGAGCGGCTAGGGGACCAAGCAGAACCGCTGCAGCCGCTGATGATCAGCGTCGATCCCAAGCGCGACACTCCTGACATTCTCTCCCGCTACGTCACCCATTTTCACCACGACATCGTTGGGCTGACAGGCACGCCGGCGCAAGTCGACGCTGCAGCCGCCAGCCTTCGCGCCTACTACCGCCAGGTACCCTACGGCTCACAGGGCGACTATACGGTGGATCACTCGGCGTTTTTCTATCTGATCGACCCGCAGCGGGAGGTAGCCGAACTCTACCCTCACGGCATGGGCGTGGAGGCCATCGCCGACGACATACGAGCCCACCTGGACGCAGCCCCTTCCTGGGGAGGCGATACCTAGGCTGGCGGTCGCGACCACGCGAAGCAACCCACCGCCAGCAACGAATTGCTGACCAGCAAGGCGCCGTTGCCATAGAGCGATCTCGCACGGCGCGGATCGGGCAGGTCAAGCGCCCATAGATCCCCCGTGGCGTCGCTCCAGACGAGCCGGGCATCGATCTCGGCAATCGCTGCCAGCCGCTGCGAAGCGGGCATACCAGGCTTGAACAGGACCACCGCCCCAGACGTGTCGGAAGGCGGCACGGCAGCCAACGGCCCCGCCACCAGCACCGCCAGCGTAAGCACCATCGCCGCTGCTCCCGGCTTGAGCCGAGTGCCGCCTTCTCCACCGCTGCCGCCGCGACGCAGCAGCCAACCCGCGATCAGCGGCAGGCCGCCGAACAACCCCAGCCAGAGCAGGTCCCAGAACAGCAGATTGTCCGCCGCCATACGAATACGATGAAAGCCCAACGCCCAGTGGAAGACGAAGGCATCGATCACATGCCACAGGCCAAAGCCGAGCAGTGCATTGGCCAGCAGCCGCCGGTCCGCCCCAGGCCTCGCGAAGCGGTCCCGAGAGCGCCAAAGTAGCCACAGGCCGATGATGGCCAATACATACATCACGGCATGGAAAAGCCCGTCAGCAAGAATCTGCACCCGCATGTCGGCGAAGAAGGCCCCCTCGAGACCGAGCAGCAGATGGTGCCACTGCAGGATCTGATGCAGCAGGATGCCATCGAAGAACCCAGCAAGGCTGAAGCCGAGCAGGTAGCCTGCCCATCTGAAGTGCTTCGCGCCCAAGGAGGGTGCCTGTGACGCCATAACGTGCTCTCCGTGACAGGGATTTCACCTCAGTCTAGCGAGCTTGACGCAATACGCCCGCCCGGGGTGCAACCCGGGCGGCATCTTGGCATGATCAGGCAATGGCACCCAGCCGCTCAGCGATACCGGAATCGACGACATGGACCTTTTCAGTCAGCAGCACGCCCAGGAGAGCGCTCCCCTGGCCTTTCGCATGCGCCCACGCCGCCTGGCCGACTATGTGGGCCAGGCGGCCCTGATCGGCCCAGGCAAGCCCTTGCGGCGCATGGCCGAGAGCGCCACAGTGCGCTCGATGATCCTGTGGGGCCCCCCCGGGGTGGGCAAGACCACCCTGGCGGAGATTCTCGCCCATGAATCGCACTCCGAGCTGGAGCAACTTTCGGCGGTGATGGCCGGTGTGAAGGATATCCGCGCGGCGGTGGAGCGCGCGCGCATCAGTCAGTCGCAAGGCAAGAGCACCCTGCTGTTTCTCGACGAGATCCATCGTCTCAACAAGAGCCAGCAGGACGCCCTGCTGCCGCATGTCGAGTCAGGGCTCCTGACGCTGATCGGTGCCACCACCGAAAACCCCTCCTTCGAGGTCAATTCAGCGCTGCTGTCGCGGGCCCGTGTCTACGTGCTCAAGGCCCTCGATCAGCAGGAGCTGCTTCAGGTGATGCGCCAGGCCCTGGAGGATGACGAGCGCGGGCTAGGCAAGCGCCACATCGAGGTCGACGACGAGGTGCTTGGCATGCTGGCAAGGGCAGCCGGTGGCGATGCCCGGCGCGCCCTTGGCCTGCTTGAGACCGCCTGCGACTTCACGCAGCCACACGGCAAGGGCGAGCACCTGCCCCGCGAGGCACTCGACGACGTGCTCGGCCATCAGGCCAGCGCCTTCGACAAGCAGGGCGATCATTACTACGATCTGCTCTCGGCCATCCACAAGTCGATACGCTCATCGCGCCCCGATGCCGCGCTGATGTATATCGCCCAGTTCATGCAGGGTGGCGGCGACCCGCTCGATGTGGTCCGGCGCCTTACGGCCATCGCCTCGGAGGATGTCGGCAATGCCGACCCGCGCGCCCTGCCCCTGGTCATCGCCGCCTGGGATGCCTACCTGCGCCTGGGCGACTACGAGGGGCAACGTGCCATCGTGCATGCTGCCATTCACCTGGCAGTCGCCCCCAAGAGCAACAGCATCGACCAGGCCTGGAGCAAGGCCAAGGCCTTTGCCGCTCAGCACCCCACCCTCGAGGTGCCGACCTATCTGCGCAACGCGCCGACCAAGTTGATGAAGGAGCTGGGCCACGGCCAGGGGTATCGCTACGCGCACAACGAAGCGAATGGCTATCCGGCCGGCAGTGCCCATGACTGCTGGCCGCTGCAGTTGCCGAAGACGACGCTCTTTCAGCCCAGCGAGCATGGCCAGGAGGCACGCTTCAAGCAGATCATGGCGTGGCGCGCCGAGCTGGATGCCCAGGCGGACGACTCCTCCAAGGGTGATAGGTAGCATGACAAAACGCCGCCCTCGGATGAGAACGGCGCTTGCTGGAGAAGCAGTGGGGCTCAGTGTGAGTCGCGAATCACATCAGTACCGTCGGGAATGTCGAACACGAAGCGCGACTCGTCGATGGAGGGATTGAACTCGATGCCATCGAACTCGATGGCGGTCAGCTGGCCGGTGCTGTCGGCCATCTGCAGCGCATTGAGCCGCTCGTTGTTGAAGGACATCTTGAGCTCCTCGAACAGCGTGTCGGGGCTGCGCGGGGTCAGGGTAAAGGTCTCGATTGCCCCCTGCTGCTGATAGGCCACCTCATAGCTGCCGGTAAGTTCGGAGGCGCTGCCCGAGAGCAGTAGCGCCGGGGTATGCGTCACTCGGGTATCCAGCGGCTGGACGGTCACCTGCTCGAGATCGGGATCGTAGAGATAGACCTCGTGACCATTGGAGACGACGATCTGCTGGTAGGGGGCATTCACCTCCCAGCGAAACTTGCCGGGACGCGACAGCCACATCTGGCCGCCAGCTTCCTGCAGTCGCTGGCCACTACCATCGAGAATTCGCTGATCGAAGCTGGCCGAATAGGTCTGCAGCGGCTCAAGCAGCTGGGTCAGGCGCTGCGCACCCTCGTTTGCCAGCGCCGTCATCGGGACGGTGGCAGCCAGCGACAGTGCCAACAGCGATGTCTTCAGTTTCATGTTCACTCCCTAGCGGCCAGTACCGCGTCGACAAGAAAAGTCCGACGCAGGCCTCGTGGCTGTCATTGATTCCCGAGTCATTGACCTCGGCCGTTCGCGGCGGTTTCAGGACTGCCGCGACTTCCTCGATTGCTGCATATTGCTTGGCCAGCATGTCGCTCACTGCCGATCAATCGCCGACCGGGGGTGGCGCCAGTACGTCGCGGCTACCGTTGGTACCCATCGACGACACCACCCCTGCACTCTCCATCGATTCGACCAGCCGCGCGGCGCGGTTGTAGCCGATCTTGAAGCGACGCTGCACCGCCGAGATCGAGGCACGGCGAGACTCGGTGACGAACATTACCGCCTCGTCATAAAGCGCATCCTGCTCGGCATCATCGCCCTCGCCCCCCTCGGCCTCGAGGCCGGTCAGGGCATCGGCCGAGACGCCGCCGGAGAGGATCTCCTCGATATACTCGGGCTCGCCACGACGCTTCCAGTCCTCGACCACGCGGTGCACCTCATCGTCGTCGACAAAGGCGCCGTGCACGCGGGTCGGCAATCCCGAACCGGCCGGCAGGTAGAGCATGTCGCCGTGGCCGAGCAGCGCCTCGGCACCGCCCTGGTCGAGGATGGTACGCGAATCGACCCGGGACGAGACCTGAAACGCCATACGGGTGGGGATGTTGGCCTTGATCAGCCCGGTCACCACATCCACCGAGGGACGCTGGGTGGCAAGAATCAGGTGGATACCCGCCGCCCGGGCCTTCTGCGCCAGCCGTGCGATCAGCTCCTCGACCTTCTTGCCGACGATCATGAACATGTCGGCGAACTCGTCGATCACCACCACGATATAAGGCAGCTTCTGCAGCACCGGGGGCGGCTCATGCATCTGCCAAGGCTGCGGCTCCCACAGCGGATCGGCGACCTGGGCACCAGCCTGCTCGGCCTCGTCGAGCTTGCCGTTGAAGCCGGCGATGTTGCGCACACCCATCGCCGCCATCAGCTTGTAGCGACGCTCCATCTCGGCCACGCACCAGCGCAGCGCGTTGGCGGCCTCCTTCATGTCGGTGACCACCGGGGCCAGCAGGTGCGGAATCCCGTCGTAGACGGAGAGTTCCAACATCTTGGGATCGACCATGATCATGCGCACTTCGTCGGGCGTGCCCTTGAGCAGCATCGAGATCAGCATGCCGTTGACACCTACCGACTTGCCCGAGCCGGTGGTACCGGCCACCAGCAGGTGCGGCATCTTGCCGAGATTGGCGACCACCGGCTCGCCACCGATGTCATGCCCCAGCGCCAGCGTCAGCGGCGATGTCGCCTGTTGGTAGGCGTCGGAGTCGATCACCTCGCGCAAGCGGATCATGGCGCGATTGGGGTTGGGAATCTCGATCCCCACCGTGGGCCGGCCGGGAATGATCTCTACCACCCGCACGCTCTTGACCATCAGCGAGCGGGCCAGGTCCTT
Organism: Halomonas sp. TA22; assembly: GCF_013009075.1. Lineage (NCBI taxonomy): Bacteria > Pseudomonadati > Pseudomonadota > Gammaproteobacteria > Oceanospirillales > Halomonadaceae > Halomonas > Halomonas sp. TA22. Next base: position 364,734 of record NZ_CP053108.1, read on the forward strand.
GGCCAGATTGCTGATCTTGGAAACCTTCACGCCAGCGGCCGGCTTGATCTCGAAGCGCGTGATCACCGGTCCCGGCCAGGTCTCGACCACCTCGGCCTTGACGCCATACTCACGCAACCGGGTCTCGAGCAGCTCGGCCATGCCGGCAAGCTGCTCCGGCGTGTAGTTGGGCTTCTGCGCCTCCGCCGGCGTCAACAGGCGCAGGCTAGGCAGATCGCCATCCGGGTCGGGCAAGTGGTCGAACTGCGGACGCTGGCTCTGCAGGTGCTCGACGGTCCACAGCGTCGGGCCCTGAGGATCAACGACCGCCGCGCGAGCCTGCTCGGCCGTCGCCAAAGAGACTGACGGAGGCGATACGCTCGCGGCTTGCTCGAATCGCGGCTCGCGCGGCAGTGGAGGCTCTTGCCGAGGCTCTGCGTCTGCCGTGGATGGCTCGCTCGCCATCCGCGGGGAAGCTTCCTCCCCCTCGTCGACATCGGTCCAGGAGAGGCGTGGCTCGTCACTTTCCTCCTCTTGCCAGCTCACCTCGCGCCAGTCATCAAGCTCCGGTTCGCGCTTCTCGGCGGCCGGCGGTGCCATCGGCGCTGTTAGCTCGTCTGGTGCGGAGCCCCAGGTAATGGCCGGGGTATTTTGCTCATTAACTTCAAACGGTTCGTCATCGAACCTGTCGTCAGGCAGCGCTTGCTTGGTGGGCTCAGTAGCGAAAGCTCCGTTCATGCGGCCATCCGCTTCGCTTACGGCCGGTTCGACAGGTACCGAGGTGGGTGCAGACGAAGGCTCTGGAATGCTCTCGTGACGGTCAGCGCGCAGCGGCATGGAGACCCAGCCGAACTCCTCGTCGTCCGGCAACGCCGGCTCGGGCACCTCCTCCGGACGCCGCCGTGTCGCCACCTCGTGGGTAGTTTTCGGCGCCACCTCGTCAGAGGCGGCAGGCATCGCGGCCACCGAAGGTTCGGCAGGCGCAGGCGTCTCAGCCGTCGCCTCGCGAGGCTGCATCCGGGCGGTATAGGCGGCCTCCGGCTGCTTGGCCGATGGCGTCCGCTCAGGTACATCCCAAGGTATCTGCGTTCCCCCCTCGAGCTGTGGCTCGCGACGCTCTGCACTGCGCTGGGTGGGAGGGGCCTGGGTATTGAAGGCGGGTACGCTCTGCGCCATACGCCAGGGCATGAGACGCTCCCACCAAGGCGGGTCGGCTTGAGCATCGTCATCATCGAGCTCCGTCTGCTGCCGTTTTGCCTCTTGCTCTCGATTCTGTAACTTGGTGGCGGCCACTGCCAGCGAGGCCTGGCGAGCATCATCGCGATTGGTCGCCCACTGCTGGCGGGCACCGCCGAACTTAGTGCCGAACCAGCCGAACAGGCGAAACGCCTGACGTCCAAGGTCATCCATGATGGTCAGCCAGGAGAGTCCGGAGAACAATGGCAAGCCACACATCAGAGCGACCAGTGCCAGCAGTGTCGTGCCGTGGGCACCCACCAGCGGTACCAGCCCCACCACCAGCCCTTCGCCCAAGATACCCCCGGAGTTGGCAGGCAGGCTGCTCTGGGGGTTATAGAAGTGCAGCGCACCGAGCGTGGTGGTGCCCAGCAGCAGCAGGAACAGCCCGGCAGACTTGACGGCCAGCACCATGGCATCCCACTCGAAGCTCACCTGGCGAGAGCGGATCAGCCACCAGGCGGCAAACCCGAGCATACCCGGCCACCACAATGCGCTGGTTCCGAAGAGCGAATAGAGCACATCGGCAAGCCAGGCACCGACCGGCCCCATCCAGTTGCTCACGGCCGTCTCCGGCCCACTATGCGACCAGCCGGGATCGCCCGGACGGTAACTGAACAGGGATAGCAGTAGAAATACGCAACCCGCCAGCAGCACGATCACCACACCTTCGCGGCTGGCACCCTGCAGGCGCAAACCAAAGCGCTTGGCCTTTTCCTTAGCTTGGGCCGCCGACACCCGGCGCCCCGTCGCTCTCTTCTTGACACTCAAGCAGCCATCCCCCTTTACGCTTCGTAGCGTCTATCATGGTCCAGCAACAGCGCCATCATACCGAGCCAACCCGTCTCATCACAGAGGCGAAGCACCGAGAGTACAGAGTCCCGGCATTGCGAGGATGGTCGTGGCTCGCTTACTGATCGATAATGGCGTTTCCATTTTTCACACGATGCGAACTATTGCCAATGTTGCCCTGGCTGGCGTCCTCTCCCGTCCTCTTCCCGCCCATCGAGCTTGCCCTGGATGATCCACAGGGGCTGCTCGCGGCGGGAGGTGCGCTGACGCCCGAGTGGCTCTTGGCCGCCTATCGGCGCGGCATCTTCCCTTGGTTTAGCGAAGGGCAGCCGATCCTATGGTGGTCGCCAAGCCCCCGCATGGTGCTGTTCCCTGACGAGATCCGAGTCCGTCGCAGCCTGGCCAAACGCCTGCGCAATGCCGGTTTTCAGGTCACCGTCGACAGCGATTTCGCTGCGGTCATCGATGCCTGTGCCGCCTCCCGTGAGGAGCAGGGGGGGACCTGGATCACCGATGAGATGCGCGATGCCTATCTGCTCCTCCATCGCAGGGGGGTGGCCCGCTCAATCGAGGTATGGCGTGAGAGGCAATTGGTGGGCGGGCTTTATGGGGTGATGCTCGGACGCATGTTCTTCGGCGAATCGATGTTCAGCCGTGAGCGCGATGCTTCCAAGGTGGCCCTGGTTCACCTGACCCAGCGCATCCAAGCACACGGCGGCGGGCTGATCGATTGCCAGATGCACACCGCACATTTGGCGAGCATGGGAGCCAGGGAGATCGCCCGCGAAGCGTTCCTCGACTATCTTGAGCGATATGCCACGGACGAGCAGCACATTGACCTGCAAGGAGTAGCAAACAGTGAGCAGTAATGCGCCTCGACAGCCGGCGCGGGATCTGCGTTTCTTCCTCACGGTACCGCACGCCTGCAGCTATCTCGAGGGACACGAAGCCACCACTCTGTTCCTCGACCCTCAGGAGACGCCCGTTCAGGACGTCTACGACTCCCTTGCGTTGCTGGGGTTTCGCCGCAGTGGACGCCATCTCTACCGGCCACACTGCGACAACTGCCAGGCCTGCATATCGGTGCGCATTCCGGTCGCCGACTTCGCGCCCAATCGCAGCCAGCGCAAGCTGCTCAAGCGCAACGCCGACCTGACCCTGCATGAGCGACCGGCACGCTTCAATGCCGAGCACTATGCGCTCTATTCTCGCTATATTCGCGTGCGGCATGCCGACGGCGATATGTTTCCGCCCAGCCACGAGCAGTACCGGACCTTTTTGACCCTCGACCATCCCTATGCGCGGCTGCTGGAGTTTCGCCTCGATGGACAACTGCTCGCCGTCTCCGCGATCGACGTGCTGGGTCATGGCCTTTCGGCCATCTACACCTTCTTCGAACCTTCGGAGGATTTCGATCGTCGCTCGCTTGGCAGCTTTGCGGTACTTTCGCTGATCGAACTGGCTCGGCGCCATGCGCTACCCCACGTCTACCTGGGCTACTGGATTCGCGAATGCCGCAAGATGAATTACAAGCGCGCCTTCCAGCCTCTGGAGTACCTGCATGGACGCCACTGGCGCCGCAGCATAACCGATTGAACAGCTTTTTTGCCTTGACGGCCGGCATACGGCACAATATCGCGCTATCTTGATTGCCTCTGACGTGTCAGTGCTGGCAAAAGCCGCTGGCGGACAGTCATTGCGCATGATGGCAGATTGTCTTTTGCACTATCTTAATGATGAGATTATGAGGAATTGCCTATATGGCACGTGAAGACCATATTGAAATGGAAGGCGTTGTCGTCGATACCCTTCCGAACACCATGTTTCGTGTCGAGCTTGAGAACGGCCACGTCGTGACGGCTCACATTTCGGGGAAGATGCGCAAGAATTACATTCGCATCCTGACCGGTGACAAGGTCAAAGTGGAGTTGACGCCGTACGATCTCTCCAAGGGCCGCATCGTCTACCGTTCTCGCTAAGCTCGCGACTGAGCTTACTTCTCGCCGGCTCCATGGCACGACGCCCCGTCGAATGACAGGGCGCCGAGTGATATCTGCGAAGCGGCGACCGGACAGCCCGGTCGCACCCTTCTAGATCAAGCCAATTCCGCTTCCGTGGCCAGATGCAGTTCATTGCCCTCCTCGGCGACGGTAACGTGAACGACACCACCGTTGTCGGCCAGTTCGCCGAACAGGATAAGCTCGGCCAGCGGTTTCTTGAGCTTCTCCTGAATCAGACGAGCCATCGGGCGCGCACCCATTTCCGGATCATAACCCTTCTTGGCGAGCCATACCCTCGCCTCGTCGTCGACGTCGAGCTGAACGCGCTTCTCGTCCAGCTGCGCCTGCAGTTCCACCAGAAACTTGTCGACTACGTTGCGCACCACGGAGGGGTCGAGCCCATGGAACGGAATGATGCCATCCAGGCGATTACGGAACTCCGGGGTGAAGGTCTTGCGAATCACCTCCATGCCATCGGTCGAGTGATCCTGATTCTGGAAACCAATGGAGCGACGTGAAATCTGCTCGGCCCCGGCGTTCGAGGTCATGATCAAAATCACATGGCGGAAGTCCGCCTCGCGACCATTGTTATCGGTCAGTCGACCATGGTCCATCACCTGCAGCAGCAGATTGAAGACTTCCGGATGCGCCTTCTCGATCTCATCGAGCAGCAGTACACAGTGTGGCTGCTTGGTGATCGCCTCGGTCAACAGCCCGCCCTGGTCGTAACCGACATAGCCCGGAGGCGCACCGATCAGTCGCGAAACGGTATGACGCTCCATGTACTCGGACATGTCGAAGCGCACAAGCTCAATCCCCATCAACGCGGCCAGCTGGCGCGCCACTTCGGTCTTGCCGACCCCGGTGGGACCGGAGAAGAGGAAGCTGCCGACCGGCTTATCCGGCGACTTGAGCCCGGCCCGCGACAGCTTGATCGCTGCCGACAGACTGGTGATCGCCTCATCCTGACCGAAGACCAGCATCTTCAGGTCACGCTCCAGGTTGGAGAGCAGCTTGCGATCCGAGCTGGAGACACTCTTCGGCGGAATCCGCGCAATGGAGGCGACGATCGCCTCGACCTGCTCGACATCGATGGCCTCGACCCGCATCTCCGATGGCAGCAGGCGCTGGTGCGCTCCCGCCTCGTCGATCACGTCGATCGCCTTGTCGGGCAGATGACGATCGTTGATGTAGCGATCGGCCAAGCGCACCGCACTCTCCAGCGCACCATCGGTGTACTTGAGGCGGTGGTGCTCCTCGAAGCGTCCACGCAACCCCTTGAGAATGCGGATGGTATCGTCAACGGAGGGTGCCATGACGTCGACTTTCTGGAAACGCCGCGCCAGCGCACGATCCTTCTCGAAGATGCCGCGGAATTCCTGGAAGGTGGTCGAGCCGATACAGCGCAGCTCACCGGAGGAGAGCAGCGGCTTGAGCAGGTTCGAGGCATCCATTACTCCGCCCGAGGCAGCGCCCGCCCCGATCACGGTGTGGATCTCGTCGATGAACAGGATCGCGTTGGGCTGCTTCTTGAGCTCGGCGAGCAGGCTCTTGAGGCGTTTCTCGAAGTCGCCGCGGTATTTGGTGCCGGCCAGCAGCGCCCCCATGTCCAGCGAATAGACCACCGCATCGCTGATCACGTCGGGCACCTCCTCCTCGACGATGCGCTTGGCCAACCCCTCGGCAATGGCGGTCTTGCCGACACCGGCCTCACCCACCAGCAGCGGGTTGTTCTTGCGCCGTCGCGCCAGGATCTGCACGACCCGCTCGAGCTCCTGATCGCGTCCGATCAGCGGATCGATCTTGCCCAGCCGGGCCTGCTCATTGAGATTGGTGGCATAGCCGGTCAGCGGATGCGCCGCCCCCTCGCCGCTCCCCTCTTCGGCCTCTTCGGCATCCTGAGAGGGAGAGGAGGGGCTCTGGGTGTGTCCCGCCACCTTGGAGATGCCATGAGCGATGTAATTGACCGCATCGACCCGAGCCACGTTCTGCTGCTTGAGGAAATAGACAGCCTGGCTCTCCTGTTCGGAGAAGATCGCGACCAGCACATTGGCACCGGTGACTTCGCTCTTGCCCGATGACTGGACATGGAAGACTGCGCGCTGCAGCACGCGCTGGAAGCCCAGCGTCGGTTGCGTCTCGCGGTCACTCTGATCCTCGGGAATCAAAGGTGTAGTGGAGTTGATGAAGTCCTGCAGGTCCGTGCGCAGTTTCTCGAGGTTGGCGCCACACGCGCGCAACACATCCGCAGCAGAGGCGTTATCCAGCAGAGCTAACAGCAGGTGTTCCACGGTCATGAATTCATGACGCTTGGAGCGCGCCACGGTAAAGGCCGTGTTCAGGGTAAGTTCAAGTTCTTTGCTCAGCATGGCAGTCCCCTTCTCGCCGCCTCGGGCATCAGTCGGCAAATTCTCAACCGGCCTATTCAACATCGGGCACATTGACGATTATCGCAAGTCCGATGTACCAACGATGAATAGGCCATAGGTGCAATGTTGGCCAGGGCGCCTCGCCGGGTTCAGTCGGCAATGTCGATATCACACAGCAGCGGGTGCTGACACTCCCTGGCATATTCGTTGACGAGATGGCATTTGGTTTCGGCGATATCGCGAGTAAAGATGCCGCATGTCGCCTTGCCCTGGGTATGTACCGCCAGCATGATCTGGACGGCCTTTTCACTGTCGAGATGAAAGAACGCCTGCAGCACCTCGACAACGAACTCCATGGGCGTGAAGTCATCGTTATGCAAAATCACTTTGTACATCGGCGGCTTGGCCAATTCCGGCTGAGCAGGATCGACGGCCAGGCTGCCGTCGTCCTCCTGCTCGGGCCGAGGGGGGCGCGTCATGCCCATCCTCGGCGGCAGCGTACCGAAGCGATACCGCGAGTCATTTATGACGTACATAAAACACGTTCCATTAACGCAACCCTTGTGCCGTGACGCCACGTTCATTGAGACGCCGCACGCTGCAAAGGGTTCCTGGTTTATCACTAAATGCGTCCATCGACGATCACTTGCAAGGCGTCTCTAGAAAATAGATGAAAAGAGCCCTCGTCCGCCAAAGCGAACGAGGGCTTATTGACATCTCGACACCTACATTGCGATGACGATGTCCGCCCCAGCCGGGACGATCAGCCTTTGGCGACCATCGCCAGGGCATCGTTGAGGGTCTTGCTCGGACGCATCGCCTGGTGGGTCAGATCGTAGTCGGGATGGTAGTAGCCGTTGATGTCCATCGGCTTGCCCTGGACCTGATTGAGCTCTTCGACAATGGTGTTCTCCTTTTCCTGCAGTGTCTCGGCCAGACGCGAGAACAGCGTCTTGAGCTCGGCATCCTCGTCCTGTGCCGCCAGTGCCTGGGCCCAGTAGAGCGCCAGATAGAAGTGGCTGCCACGGTTGTCGAGTTCTCCGACCTTGCGCTTGGGCGACTTGTCGCTGTCGAGGAACTGGCCGTTGGCCTTGTCCAGTGCATCGGCCAGCAATTTGGCGCGGACGTTGCCGAAGGTTTCGCCTAGATGCTCCAGCGAGGCCGCCAGGGCCAGGAATTCGCCCAGCGAATCCCAGCGCAGGTGATTCTCCTCGAGGAACTGCTGCACGTGCTTCGGTGCGGAGCCACCGGCACCTGTCTCGAACAGGCCGCCACCGTTCATCAGCGGCACCACGGAGAGCATCTTGGCGCTGGTGCCAAGCTCCATGATCGGGAACAGATCGGTCAGGTAGTCGCGCAGCACGTTACCGGTGACCGAGATGGTGTCTTCGCCCTTGCGAATGCGCTCCAGGGAGAACTTCATGGCCTCTTCCGGCGTCATGATGCGGATATCCAGCCCGTCGGTGTCATGCGCCTTGAGGTACTGCTCGACCTTCTTGATCAGCTGGGCGTCGTGGCCGCGATTGGCATCGAGCCAGAACACCGCCGGGGTGCTGCTGGCGCGGGCGCGGGTCACGGCAAGCTTGACCCAATCCTGTATCGGCGCATCCTTGGTCTGGCACATGCGCCAGATGTCGCCCTTCTCGACGGCGTGCTCGAAGATCACCTTGCCGCTCTCGTCGGTGACACGCACGCTGCCGTCGGCGGGAATCTGGAAGGTCTTGTCGTGGGAGCCATACTCCTCGGCCTTCTGCGCCATCAGGCCGACATTGGGTACGCTGCCCATGGTGGTCGGATCGAAGGCACCATGCGTCTTACAATCCTCGATCACGGTCTGATAGATGCGCGCATAGCTGCGATCGGGAATCACCGCCTTGGCATCGTGCAACTGATCGTCCGTGCCCCACATCTTGCCGGAGTCACGGATCATGGCCGGCATCGAGGCATCGACGATCACGTCACTCGGCACGTGCAGGTTGGTGATGCCCTTGTGCGAGTTGACCATGGCAAGCGCCGGGCGCTGACCGTAAAGTGCCTGGATATCAGCCTCGATTGCGCTGCGCGTCTCTAAAGGAAGCGTCTTGATCGACGAGTAGAGGTCGCCGATGCCGTTGGTGGAGTCGAAACCGGCTTGCTGCAGGGCGTCGGCGTGCTTGTTCAGCACCTCGCCATAGAACTCGTCGACCACCAGGCCGAACATGATCGGGTCGGAGACCTTCATCATGGTTGCCTTGAGGTGCAGCGAGAAGAGCACGCCCTTGCTCTTGGCGTCCTCGATCTCGGCGGCGACGAAGCGGCGCAGCGCCTTGCTGCTCATGACCGCCGCGTCGACCACTTCACCTGCCAGCACCGCCGTCTTCTCCTTGAGCACGGTGGCGCTGCCATCCTTGCCTATAAGCTCGATCTTGAGGCTACCTGCGGATTCGATCAGTGCGGACTTCTCGCTGCCGTAGAAGTCGCCATCTTGCATGTGTGCCACGTGGGACTTGGAGTCGGCGCTCCACTCGCCCATGCGGTGCGGATACTTGCGGGCATAGTTCTTGACGGAGAGCGGTGCACGACGGTCGGAATTGCCTTCGCGCAGCACCGGGTTGACCGCACTGCCCTTGACCTTGTCGTAGCGTGACTGGATCTCTTTTTCTTCGGCGCTCTGGGGCTCCTCGGGATAGTTCGGCAGCTTGTAGCCCTGCTGCTGAAGCTCCTTGATGGCGGCCTTGAGCTGGGGCGTCGAGGCACTGATATTGGGCAGCTTGATGATGTTGGCTTCGGGCGTGGTGGCAAGCTCGCCGAGCTCGGCCAGGTGATCGCCGATGCGCTGCTCTTCGGTCAGGTAGTCGGGGAACTTGGCGATGATCCGTCCGGCCAGGGAGATGTCGCGGGTTTCCACTTCGATCCCGGCGGGATCGGTAAAGGCGTCGATGATCGGCAGCAGCGAATGGGTCGCCAGCGCGGGGGCTTCGTCGGTAAGCGTGTAGATGATCTTCGGCGTTTTGGACATCGTTGCGTTAACCTCTCTAAGTCGCTGCGATTGAGTAAGTCTCGAGCTGGGCAAATCGGACGCGGAGATGCTGAGTGTAGGCATTGCCAGTTGCCCGGCTGAACCGACGAGCCGTGTCCGTGCCTGAGTTTGACTGGCAGGTGTAATCTAAAAGTCGACGAGCGAAGGCCAGTCCGGCTGTGACGTGGCGCCCCAGCGGTCACGCCGGAGTATACCAGCACCGCACCTCATGCGCATGAGCCATATGGCTGGTATCGTAGACGCTGGCGCAAGGCCAGCTACCAAGAGATCACATGAGCGCACTCTATCTGCTGCACAAGCCATACCGGATGCTCTCGCAATTCACCGATACCGAGGGGCGTGCGACGCTTGCCGATTGCATCGACGTGCCCGGCGTCTACGCCGCCGGCCGGCTCGATTACGACTCCGAGGGCCTGCTGCTGCTCAGCGATGATGGCGCCCTGATCCACCGCATCAGCGATCCGCGCCACAAGCAGCCCAAGACCTACTGGGTACAGGTCGAGGGCGAACCCGATCGCGTCGCCCTTGCAGCACTGCGCTCGGGGATCATGCTGGCCGATGGCCCAACCCGCCCAGCCAAGGTGCGCCTGATCGACTCACCGCCGGTGGCCGAGCGTGACCCGCCGATACGCCAGCGCAGCAACGCACCCACTCGCTGGCTCGAGCTGACCATCAGCGAAGGGCGCAACCGTCAGGTACGGCGCATGACCGCGCATGTCGGGCACCCTACGCTGCGCCTGGTGCGCTCGGCCATCGGCCCCTGGCGGCTCGAGGGGCTAGCGCCGGGCCAGTGGCGCCGCGAGACGCTGCACGCCCCGATCACTTCACCGCCCAGGCGCCGCACGGCACCTGCCAACAGGAGAGGCCGATGAAACGCTGGTCCCCCCGAGTCACTGTCGCCACCGTGATCGAGCGTGCCGGGCGCTACCTGCTCGTCGAGGAGGATCGCGGTGGCCCCTTCACCCTATTCAACCAGCCCGCGGGCCACCTTGAGAAAGGGGAGCGGCTGCTCGAGGCCGCCGAGCGCGAGGTGCGCGAGGAGACCGCCTGGCGCGTCGGCATCACCGACTACCTGGGACTCTACACCTACCACTCGCAGGATGGCGTGACCTTCCATAGCCATGGCTACGTGGGCATGGCGCTGGCGCATCTCGGCAACGAGCTGGACCCAGACATTCATGCCGTCCACTGGTTGACCTATGACGAAATAGAGGAGCTGGAGCGCGCCGGGCGCCTGCGCAGTCCACTGGTCATGCGGCGCATCCGCGATGCGCGCAGTGGGCGCCTCTTCCCGCTTGACGTGGTTCAGGAGCGTTGAAACTCGAAGCAACAGCTTTCTTTCGGGTATAATCGCGCTCCCTTTGTCGCATCCAACCGAGAACGTCTATGACTGATACCGGCTCCGCCACGGGCAAGGTCATCGTCGGCATGTCCGGCGGCGTCGACTCCTCCGTCTCCGCCCTGCTGCTGCTCGAACAGGGCTATCAGGTCGAAGGACTGTTCATGAAGAACTGGGACGAGGACGACGGCACCGAATACTGTACCGCCAAGGAGGATTTGGCAGACGCCCAGGCCGTATGCGACAAGCTTGGCATCACGCTGCATACCGCCAACTTCGCTGCCGAATACTGGGACAATGTCTTCGAACATTTCCTGGCCGAGTACAAGGCCGGGCGCACGCCGAATCCCGACATCCTGTGCAACCGCGAGATCAAGTTCAAGGTGTTCCTCGAGTATGCCGAGATGCTCGGCGCCGAGAAGATCGCCACGGGCCACTATGTTCGCCAGGGCATTCGTGAAGGGCGGCCGCGCCTGCTCAAGGGCATCGACGCCAACAAGGATCAGAGCTACTTCCTGCACGCCGTGCCGGAGGCCGCCATCGCCCGCACGCTGTTCCCGGTCGGCGAGCTGGAGAAACCCGCGGTGCGTGCCCTGGCCGAGAAGCATGACCTGGTGACGGCGAAGAAGAAGGACTCGACGGGCATCTGCTTTATCGGCGAACGGCGCTTCAGCGACTTTCTCAAGCAGTACCTGCCCGCTCAGCCGGGCCACATCGAGACCCCCGAGGGCGACGTGATCGGCGAGCACATGGGGCTGATGTACTACACGCTGGGCCAGCGTCAAGGACTCGGCATCGGTGGGCTGGCCGCCTATCCCGAGGAGCCCTGGTACGTCGCCGCCAAGGATCTCGAACGCAATGTCCTGATCGCCGTGCAGGGCAAGCATCATGCGTTGCTCGACAGCGATGCGCTCTGCACCGAGCCGATGGACTGGGTGGCTGGCGAGCCGCCGGCAAGTGAGGGGCGCTTTACCGCCAAGACCCGCTACCGTCAGCGCGACGTCTCCTGCCGCATGCAGACCAATGAGGATGGCGGTGTGACGGTACTCTTCGACGCCCCGCAGCGCGCCGTGACACCGGGACAGTCACTGGTGCTCTACGATGGCGATATCTGCCTGGGCGGCGGGGTGATCCGCGCCACCTGGAACCACACGGAGCCCACCGCATGAGCAGCACCCCGATCCACTCCATCCCGGACACCCCCATGGCACGTCAGGTAATGGCACTGGCCGGGGTCTTCCAGGCTGCCGCCGTGGTCAACGACCTGGCACGCACCGGACAGGCCGACGAACGCTACTGGAAAACCTTGATCCGGGCCACCATCGATACCGACCCGGAGAGCTTCGAGGCGATCTACGGCGGGCACCCCAACTACCTGCGCCAGGGCCTCGAGACGCTCGAGGCCGTGGTAGGGCGCAAACAGGCCGACCCGGTGGTGTTGCGCTACGGCTTCTCGCTGCTGATGCTGATGCAGAAGCTGCACAAGGATGACGCGATGATGGCCACCCTGGGGAGCAAGCTGACCCGCATCCAGGGCCAGGCCGAGCACTTCGGCGACACTCACGAGAACGTGGTGGCAAGCCTGGGCGAGCTCTACCAGGAGACCCTCTCCACCTTCAAGTACCGCATCGTCGTGCAGGGTGACCCGACCCTGTTACAGCAGCGCATGATGCCCGAACGGGTACGCGCCACCCTGCTGGCCGGGGTGCGCTTTGCACTGCTCTGGCATCAGCAGGGCGGACGACGCTGGAAGTTGATCTTCCAGCGTGGCGCCATGAAGAGCGCCATCGACGACATCAACCGCCATTAAGACCGCTCCGATCACCAGGAAATCACCATGCAGCTCTCTCCACTGACCGCCCTTTCTCCCGTCGACGGCCGCTATGGCAGCAAGGCGTCCGCCCTGCGCGAGCACTTCAGCGAATTCGGCCTGATCCGAGCCCGCGTCATCGTCGAGGTGCGCTGGCTCGAGTCGCTGGCCGCCCTGCCGGGCATCGCCGAAGTGCCGGAGCTCTCCGCCGAGGCCAAGGCATTTCTCGATGCGATGCTGTGCGATTTCTCGGAAACCGACGCCGAGCGCATCAAGGAGATCGAGCGCACCACCAACCATGACGTCAAGGCGGTGGAGTACTTCATCAAGGAGAGGATCGCCGGCCAGTTAGAATTGCATGCCGTCAGCGAATTCGTGCACTTTGCCTGCACCAGCGAGGACATCAACAACCTCTCCCACGGCCTGATGCTCAAGGGCGGTCTCGAGGTACTGCTGCCGGTGATGCGCGAGGTGACCGAAGCGGTGGAGCGCCTCGCCCATGAGCACGCCGCCCAGCCGATGCTGTCGCGCACCCATGGCCAGACCGCAAGCCCCACCACACTGGGCAAGGAGATGGCCAACGTCGCCTACCGGCTGCGTCGTCAATTGAAGCAGATCGAGGGCGCCGAGATTCTCGGCAAGATCAACGGCGCGGTAGGCAACTACAATGCCCACCTGACCACCTATCCAGACGTCGACTGGGCAGCCAACGCCCAGCGCTTCGTCGAGGGCCTGGGGCTGACCTTCAACCCCTACACCACACAAATCGAGCCGCACGACTACATCGCCGAGCTGTTCGATGCGATCTGCCGCTTCCATACCATTCTGATCGACTTCGACCGCGACGTGTGGGGCTACATCTCGCTGGGCTACTTCAAGCAGCGCACCGTCGAGGGCGAGATCGGCTCATCGACCATGCCGCACAAGGTCAATCCCATCGACTTCGAGAACTCCGAGGGCAACCTGGGGCTCGCCAATGCGATTCTCGGCCACCTGGCGCAGAAGCTGCCGATCTCGCGCTGGCAGCGCGATCTCACCGACTCCACCGTGCTGCGCAACCTCGGGGTGGGCCTGGCCTATGGTCTGATTGCTTACCAGGCGGCACTCAAGGGCATCGGCAAGCTCGAGGCCAACCCCCAGCGCCTGGCCGAGGATCTCGATGCCAGCTGGGAAGTGCTGGCCGAACCGATCCAGACCGTGATGCGCCGCTACGGTATCGAGAAGCCCTACGAGAAGCTCAAGGAGCTGACCCGTGGCAAGCGTATCGACCAGGCCGGTTTCGCCGCCTTCATCGACAGCCTCGCACTGCCGGACGAGGTCAAGGGGGAATTGAAGGCACTGTCACCGGCCACCTATATCGGCAATGCCGAAGCCCAGGCAAGGAGCCTCTGACATGGATGCCAATACGCCCCTAACGCTGCTTGGCGGGATATCGGCCAGCGAGTTCCTGCGCGACTACTGGCAACGCAAGCCGCTGCTGATCCGTGGCGCCTTTCCCGACTTCGAGAGCCCGCTGGACCCCGATGAACTGGCCGGCCTTGCCTGCGAGGAGGGTATCGAGGCACGCCTGGTCGAGGAGCATGGAGCCGAAGGCCCCTGGCAGGTCAGCCACGGCCCCTTCGACGAAGCCACCTTCGAGGCACTGCCCGAGCAGCAGTGGTCGCTGCTGGTCCAGGCCGTCGACCACTACGTGCCCGAAGTGGCCGAACTGCTCGAGCAGTTCACCTTCCTGTCCCGCTGGCGGCTGGATGACATCATGATCAGCTACGCGGCACCTGGCGGCAGCGTCGGCCCCCATGTCGACCAGTACGATGTGTTCCTGCTCCAGGCCAGCGGCGCGAGACGCTGGCAGCTAGGGGGCTTCATTGGCGACGATGCCCCGATCGTTGCCGGGATCGACCTGCGCATTCTCGAGCGCTTCGAGGTCGAAGCCGACGCCGATTGGGTGCTGGAGCCAGGCGATATGCTCTACCTGCCGCCCGGCTATGCCCATAACGGGATCAGCGAGTCGGATGATTGCATGACGATCTCGGTGGGCTTTCGTGCCCCCTCCGCCGACGAGTCCATCACCTCCTATGCCGACTATGTCGGCGAGACCCTCCCGCCCTCCCGGCGCTATTCGGATGCCGGCATGCAAGCGCCAAACGATTCCGGCGAGCTCAACGATGCATCAGTGGCGCGCATGCGCTCACTGATCCTCGAGAGCCTCGACGACCCCGCACAGCTGGCGCAGTGGTTCGGCCGTGTCATGACCCAGCCCAAGTATGCCGATCAACTGATTCCCGTCGAGACGCCCACGCAGGAGGAGGCGCTTGTCGCCGAGCTACAGGAGGGCAACGAGCTGGCACGCAGCCCCGGTTCGCGCTTCGTGTGGCGGCGACTCGACGAGACGCTTGCCACACTGTTCGCCGATGGCGAAGGGTATACCTGCTCACTGGCATTGGCACAACGCCTCGCCGACCCTTGGGCGCCACTGGATGCCGAGATGCTGGAGTTCGATGGTGCCGGCGAGCTGCTGACCGCTCTCTACGACCGTGGCAGCCTGGGTTGGCCAGCGCTGGCCGAAGATGAGGAGTAGTCCCATGAGCGAGAGCGTGACGATCCAGCAGGGCGACTGGGAGGAGCTCGGCGCACTGGCTGGCGACATTCGCCGCATCGTGTTCATCGACGAGCAGTTCGTCCCCCAGGAGGAGGAGTGGGATGGCCGCGATGGCATTTCACTACACTTTCTGGCCTACCACGCCGATGCACGCTTCCAGGGCAAGCCGCTGGGCACCGCCAGACTGCTGCCGGACGGCCACTTGGGGCGTGTGGCGGTACTTGCCGAGGCGCGCGGACTGGGCATCGGCCTGCAACTGGTGAAGGCCGGAATCGAGGCGGCACGTAGCCAGGGACACGCCACGATCGAGCTTTCGGCCCAGAGTCATGCCCTGGCATTCTACCAACGTCTCGGTTTCGTCGCCCACGGCGATGAATTCTTCGACGCAGGAATACCGCACCGCAACATGACCCTCCCGCTAGACGACTGATTCTCCTCTCTGTTCCGTAAAGTCCGGAAATTGACTACATAAAGCGAGCCATTAATGGCTCGCTTGTAGTCTTACTACAACGTCTTCTGCCCCTAAGTAATGATTGTTGAGCCCAGCATTCATGGGCCATAGTTCAATTACAGGCAGCATTAAAACGATCGTTTTATATCCAGCCATGTAGTCGATATAAACAATCGTTTTAATTTTTTCCTGATTGGACCCAGGCAGCGCTTCAACGAATCAAGCCCAGGTTAACTCAGCCACGGCTTCGCTGGTGCAGCATAAGCAACGCGGTGCACTGCGGACAACGGAACATCAACAGGATGGCCCCTATGGCAGCTTATCAAGACGATCTCAACACCATTGCCCAACTACGCGACACCCAGAATGGCAAGTGGGACAACATCAGTTCCGAATCCGCCGCACGCATGCGAGCCCAGAATCGCTTCAGGACTGGCCTGGACATAGCGCGTTACACCGCCGCGATCATGCGTCGCGACATGGCCGAGTACGACAACGACACCAGCAAGTACACCCAATCGCTGGGCTGCTGGCACGGCTTCATCGGCCAACAGAAGATGATCGCCATCAAGCGTCACCATGGCACCACCAAAGGACGCTACCTCTACCTCTCTGGCTGGATGGTCGCCGCCATGCGCTCGGAATTCGGCCCCCTGCCCGACCAGTCGATGCATGAGAAGACCTCGGTGCCGGCGCTGATCGAGGAGCTCTATACCTTCCTGCGTCAGGCCGATGCCCGTGAACTGGGCCATCTGTTCCATGAACTCGACGACGCCCGTGCCAAGGGTGACGAGATCGCCGCCAAGGCGGTGCAGAACAGGATCGACAACTACGAGACCCACGTGGTACCGATCATCGCCGACATCGATGCCGGTTTCGGTAACGAAGAGGCGACCTACCTGCTGGCCAAGAAGATGATCGAAGCGGGTGCCTGCTGCATCCAGCTCGAGAACCAGGTCTCGGATGCCAAGCAGTGCGGCCACCAGGATGGCAAGGTGACCGTGCCACATGAGGATTTCCTCTCCAAGATCCACGCCGTGCGTTACGCCTTCCTGGAGCTTGGTGTCGACGACGGAGTGATCGTGGCACGAACCGACTCGCTGGGTGCCGGCCTGACCCAGAAGATACCGGTCAGCAAAGAGCCGGGCGATCTTGCTGCTCAGTACAACAACTTCCTCCATACGGTGCCAATCGACACCAGCAACGACGTGAGCGAAGGCGACACCTTGATCAAGCTCGACGGCGAGCTGAGAAAGCCGCTGCGCCTGGCCAACGGTCTTTACCGGTTCCGTTCCGGCACTGGCGAGGATCGCGTGGTA
Organism: Halomonas sp. TA22; assembly: GCF_013009075.1. NCBI lineage: Bacteria > Pseudomonadati > Pseudomonadota > Gammaproteobacteria > Oceanospirillales > Halomonadaceae > Halomonas > Halomonas sp. TA22. The sequence continues at coordinate 381,647 of NZ_CP053108.1, forward strand.
CTGGACTGCATCACCTCACTGCAGAACGGCGCCGACCTGCTATGGATCGAGACCGAGAAACCCCATGTCGGACAAATCGCCAGCATGGTCGACCGTATCCGCGAAGTGGTGCCGGACGCCAAGCTAGTTTACAACAACTCACCATCGTTCAACTGGACACTGAACTTCCGACAGCAGGTGTTCGACGCCTGGGAACAGGAGGGCAAGGATCTCTCGGCCTATGATCGCACCCAACTGATGAGTGCTGAATACGACGATACCGAGCTTGCGCAGGTCGCTGATGAGTGGACGCGCAACTTCCAGCGCGAGGGCTCACGTCAGGCAGGTATCTTCCACCATCTGATCACGCTGCCGACCTACCATACCGCCGCGCTCTCCACCGACGATCTGGCACGCGGCTACTTCGGCGATGAGGGAATGCTGGCCTACGTCGCCGGCGTGCAGCGCCAAGAGATCCGCAAGGGCCTGGCCTGCGTCAAGCATCAGGACATGGCTGGCTCCAATATCGGCGATGATCACAAGGGATACTTCTCCGGCGAGGGCGCACTGAAGGCCGGCGGCAAGGACAACACCATGAACCAATTCGGCTGATGCTGAAATAATAGACTGAGATCAAGACTCCAGGCATGGAATTGGGAGGCGCAAGCCTCCCTCTTTTTGTTAACCCAGCCACTCGGCTCGGGATTCTCATTGTTTGTCGATTCCAGTACCTCGCGCATGGCACAAACCACCTTTAGGCTGGTCGAATGGGTCAGTCGGCGATAAACTGATTTTCAAACGCCGTTTCATAACCATGACGACGTAATACAGGAGGTGCCTTGCATGAAACGACTTCTTCCCGTGTTGGCCATCGGCGTGCTGACACTTGCCGGCTGCGCCAATACCGCCCCCTATGGCGGTAACGTTTACCGGGGCAGCCAGGCGCAGACTGGTCAGAGCGTGGCCTACGGCACCATCACTGCCATGCGCCAGGTACAGATCCAGGCCGACAGCCCCCAGGGCAACGTGATCGGCACCCTCGGCGGCGGGGTCATCGGCGGTCTGCTCGGCAATCAGATCGGTGGCGGTTCCGGCCGCCAGATTGCCACTGCCGCAGGCGCCATCGGGGGTGCGGCGGCGGGCTCTCGTACCGAAGACGCCGTCAACCGGGTACGCGCCTGGGAGATGGAGATTCGCCGTGACAGTGGCGATAGCGTCGTCGTGGTACAGCGCGCCGACCAGCAGTTTCAAGTGGGTCAGCGCGTGCGCCTGATCGGTAGCGGTGCCAATATGAGTGTTGCCCCTTACTGATCCGCTTCGATCTCATCAGTACGAATGAGGCCCGCCATTGGCGGGCCTCATTCGTTCCAGAGATATCGAGAAGCGTATCAGAACCGCTTCATCGCCGCTCCCAGCACCAGTCGAATGATCAGATAAACCAGCGCCAGCGTCAGCAGGCTCAAGATCATGTCGATCGGTCGAATCAGAAAAGTAGCGCCCAGCACGGCAAAGGCGGGACACCAGATCCAACGATCGCCATGTCCGGGACGCAATACCTCGGGTAGTATCTTGACCAGGAATTCTCTTAGCGTCCCTTCCCACGCCTTCAGGCAAAAAAACAAAATGAGAGCAAAGGCAATCAGCCAGATCAGCGTTTCGGTCATCGATCTTTCTCCATGAAAAATTTTACGGGGATAGGATAAAGTTTCCCCAAGAGTAAATCATGTAGGAGCGGGAATGTAGCTCTTGCTTGGTTCGCCTCAAGCGTTCGCACGCATCGGCCGGTGCGCCCCTCGACAGTCGCCATGGCCTTGAGCCATGGTCATGATCACACGCGGCAACCTGAAAAAATTCCTTTCGCCCCTGACAGAATCGACCAGGGCACGTACCATAATAGAGACATGCACTCACCGAAAGGTCCATCAATGCAGATTGCGCAAAATTCCGTTGTCGCGTTCCACTACACCCTGACCAACGACGCGGGTGAGGTGCTGGATAGCTCGGAAGGCCGCGAGCCGCTGACGTATCTCCATGGCGCCGGCAATATCATTCCCGGTCTCGAGAAGGAACTGGAAGGTCGCCAGAGCGGCGACAAGTTGCAAGTGACGGTAGCGCCAGAAGAGGGCTATGGCCAGACTCAGGAGGCACTGGTTCAGGAGGTTCCCATGGAATCCTTCCAGGGTGTCGAGAATGTCGAGCCGGGCATGCAGTTCCAGGCGCAGACCCAGGGCGGCCCGCTGATGGTCACCGTGACCAAGGTCGAGGGCGACAGCGTCACTGTCGATGGCAATCACCCGCTGGCCGGTCAGACGCTCAACTTCGACGTCGAGATCGCCACCGTCCGTGAAGCCAGCAAGGAAGAGCTCGAGCACGGCCACGTTCATGGTGAGGGTGGCGTCGAGCACTGAGTTCGCCACACGATCTGAGCACGCCGCCGACAGGGCAGCCACTGGCTGCCCTGTCGTCATATCTGCAGCAGCCGTTGGCTGACGCGTCAGCCCTCTAGATGATCGGGCATCAGGATCAGCTGTCCATGTCGTACGCTGCGCTCAGAGATCACCTCGCTGGAGAAGGCCCGCACCTCACGCCCCCTCCCCTTCAATACCGCCATCTCCAAGCAGCTGTCATGGTCAAGGTGCACATGCAGCGTCGACACCGTCAGGTGGTGATGCGCATGGGAGTGATGCGTCAGGCGCTTGGATAACTCCCTCGCCGCATGGTCATAGACATAGACCAGCGCTCCCACGCAGGGTTGCTCCTCCTCGCCTTCCAGTACCATCTCCTTGAGCCCCGCCCGCGCCAGATCGCGGATCGCCTCGGAGCGGTTCTGATATCCGCGCTGGGCGATCAGCTGGTCCAGATCCGCCATCAAGTCGTCATCCAAGGTGACCGTCACCCGCTGCATCGTTGTCTCCTGTGATCCGTCGCACACATTGGAAGTCGGCATAGTATGATGTTATTGACTAGACATCATACGCACTCGACTTTAGGGTAAGAAAAACAATCTTGCAGGAAATCCGGATGCACTCCTCGTCCCGCTATTTTCGTCAGCCACGCTGGCTGCTTGCGCCAGTGCTCTGTCTCGGTTCGATGCTAAGCCTGGCCGCCCCCCACCCCAACGAGCTGATACTCGCCATTGGCGGAGAGGCCGATCAAGGCTACGACCCACTGCTGGGCTGGGGTCAATATGGTCATCCGCTGTTCCAGTCCACACTATTGGTCCGCGACGCCGAACTGCAGCCACAAGGCGATCTTGCCATCCACTGGTCGCTCTCCGACGACCGGCGCGTCTGGACACTGGAGCTGCGCGATGACGCCCGCTTCTCTGACGGCACGGCGCTCACCGCAAAGGATGTCGCCTTCACCTTCAACCAGGCCGCCAGCGCCGGGGGAAGAGCCGATCTCACCATACTCGAGCATGCCGAGGCCCCCGACGAGCGACACGTTCGCTTGACCCTCAAGGAGCCGCGCATCACCTTCGCCGACACCTTCTTTACTCTCGGTATCGTGCCGGCGGCCTCCCGCGACAATGGCTACCACGCGGGCTATGGGCGCGCCCCGCTAGGCTCGGGCCCCTACCGCATGGTCGAGTGGCAGGAGGGCGAGCAACTGATCGTCGAGCGCAACCCCCATTTTTACGGTCCCGCCCCGGCCTTCGAGCGTCTGGTGTTCCTGTTTACCGGTGAGGATACCACGCTGGCCGCGGCCCATGCCGGGCGTGTCGATTTGGCCGTAGTGCCGCCGGTACTCGCCGGCCAGCCACCCGCCGGCATGCGCCAGGTGGTCATGCAGAGCGTCGACAATCGCGGCATCCTCTTTCCCATGCAGTCACGAGGAGACGGTGACATCGGTAACGACGTCACCGCCGACCCGTCGATCCGCCAGGCGATAAATCGCGCCCTCGACCGCGACACGCTGGTGGAGGTGGCCCTGAACGGTTTCGGCCGCCCCGCCTACGGCCCTGCGGATGGCCTGGACTGGTCCAACCCTGAAGACACCGTCGCCGATGCCGGCCTCGTCGCGGCGGAAACACTGCTCGATGAGGCTGGCTGGCGCATGGGGGAGGATGGTCTGCGCTATCGCGAGGGGATGCCGGCACGCTTTCGGCTCACCTACCCCTCGTCGGACTCCACCCGTCAACTGCTCGCCGAAAGCGTGGCCGAGCTGCTGCGTCCACTGGGACTTGCCGTCGAGCCCACCGGACGTCATTGGGACGAGATCCGCCGTGAGGCCCTTCAGCGCGATGCCATCCTGTTCGGCTGGGGTAGCCACAGTCCGCTGGAGGTCTACTATCTCTACCATAGTCGGCATGCCGGCAATGATCTCTACAATGCCGGCGACTATGCCAACCCGAGAGTCGACGACTATCTCGACGCCGCCCAAGCTGCCGAGAGCATCGAGGCATCCCTACCACTATGGCAACAGGCACAGTGGGATGGCGAAACGGGCTTCGGCATGCGCGGCGATGCCGCCTGGGCCTGGCTGATCAATCTCGAGCATGTCTATCTTGCCAACGAGTGCCTCGATCTTGGCAAGCTGGGCATCGCCCCTCACGGTCATGGCTGGCCTATCACCGCAAGCCTGCTCGAGTGGCGCTGGCAGTGCGACTGAGCAGCCGTATCGCCGGGCGCCTGGCCAGGCTGCTGCTGGTATTGATGACGGTGGCAGCGATTGCCTTCGGGCTGGTCCAGCTTTCGCCCATCGATCCCGTGGATGCCTACCTTGGGGCGCAGATGGCCCAGGTCAGCCCGGAGCAGCGCGCGCTGATCACCAGCCGCTGGGGCTTCGACGAGCCCGCCACCAGGCAATTTCTGCACTGGCTTGGCAACCTCACCCAAGGCGAGCTGGGCTGGAGCCACGTTTACAACGCGCCAGTTGCCGAGATACTCATCAGCCGCTTCATGGCCTCGTTGCCACTCCTTGTGAGCGCCTGGTTGGGTGCCACCCTTTTCGGTTTCGTGCTCGGCGTGATCGCCGGTAGCCGCGAGGGGTCGCCAAGCGATCGCCTGATTCGGCTCTACGCCTATACCCTTGCCTCCACGCCCACCTTCTGGCTGGCGATCCTCGCCCTGCTGCTGTTCTCGGTGAGCCTTGGCTGGACTCCGGTATGCTGTGCCGGCCCCGCTGGCGTGGTGCGCGCCGAAATTGACCTTGCCACGCGACTGCACCATCTGCTTCTCCCGGCACTGACGCTCTCGATACTCGGCGTGGCACAGATCGCACTGCATACCCGCGCCAGGATGCTCGAGGTGATGCGCTCCGAGCTTGCCCTATACGCGCTGGCCCAGGGTGCCAGCCGGCGCGAGGTGGCCTGGCGGCATGGGGCCCGCCACGCCTGCCTGCCGGCGCTGACCCTGTCGCTCGCCTCGCTGGGCGAACTGTTCGGCGGCTCGCTGCTGGTCGAGCAGGTGTTCGCCTATCCTGGGCTTGGCCGCGCCACCGTGGAGGCTGGGCTGCGCAGCGACGTCCCGCTGCTGCTGGCCATCGCCATGTTCACTGCGCTGTTCGTCACCCTTGGCAATGCCCTTGCCGATCTGCTCTATCGCTGGATCGACCCTCGCCTGCAGGGAGTGTCCCCATGAGCCCTGGTCGCACCGTCGCAACGCCGATGGCCAGTCCTCGTCTACGCCTCGTCCTGGCTTCGGGAATGGTCCTGCTACTGATCATCACTCTCCTCCTCGCCCAGAGCCAGCTGGGCGAGGAGGCCATACGCAGCGACTTCCAGGCGCGCCTGGCTCCGCCGGGAGCGGCGCACTGGTTCGGTACCGATGCGCTGGGGCGGGACCTCTTCGCGCGCACGCTCAAGGGGCTTGCCCTCAGCCTCTGGGTGGGCGGGGCGGCGGCGGCACTAGGTACCTTGATCGCTCTGCTGCTGGCAGGGATTACCGCCCTCGGTCGCCCCTTCGATGCCGCCGTCGGCCTGCTGGTCGACAGCGTGCTGGGGCTGCCGCATCTGATCCTGCTGATCCTGATCGCCTTCGCTCTCGGCGGCGGCACCCAGGCGGTGATCCTCGCCGTGGCCCTGACCCATTGGCCGAGCCTGACCCGCCTACTACGGGCTGAGATGCTGCAGATCCTGAGTACCGACTATGTACTCCTCTCGCGCCACTTCGGCAAATCGCGGCGCTACATTCTCGTTCACCACTTGCTGCCGCACCTGTTGCCCCAGTGCCTGGTCGGCTTTCTGCTGCTCTTTCCCCACGCCATTCTGCATGAGGCGGCGTTGACCTTTCTCGGCTTCGGCCTAACGCCGGGACAACCCGCCATCGGCGTACTGCTCGCCGAATCGCTACGCTATCTCAGCGCCGGCTACTGGTGGCTCGGGGTCTTCCCCGGGCTCGGGCTGCTGGTGATGGTGCTGACCTTCGATCGCCTCGCCGCCGGCCTGCGAACCCTGACCACCCCGCAGGAGGCCCAGCAGTGATGGCTGCCATGTTCGTACGAGGAGCTTGACGATGCTCGAGATCCAGCGCCTTTCGCTCGACTTCCTGCGCTATCGTGGCCTATGGCGTCGCGAAAGTCTGTCCTGCCTGCAGGGCGTGTCATTGACCCTGTCCCGGGGGGAGCTGCACGCCGTGGTCGGCGCCTCTGGCGCCGGCAAGAGCCTGATGGCATTGGCGGTGATGGGACTGCTGCCCGCCAATACCCGAATGGGCGGTACCCTGATGCTCGATGGCACGTCACTCGATGCCGCTCGCCAGGCGGCTCTGCGCGGCACGCAGCTGGCCTGGATTCCGCAATCGATCGCTTCCTTGGACCCACTGGCCCGCTGTGGCCATCAGGTGCGCTGGGCGGCACGCCGGGCCGGCGTGTCCCGCGAGCGCTCCTGGCAGGCTGCCGGCCGGGCACTGCAGCGTCACGGGCTCGATGCACCTGTCGGCCACGCCTACCCGCACAGCCTTTCAGGCGGCATGGCACGGCGAGTGCTGTTGGCCATCGCCAGCGTCGGCGGTGCCGAGTGGCTGATCGCCGATGAGCCCACCGTCGGCCTGGAGGAAGAGAATCGCCGCAGCGTGCTGGTGCGCCTGCGCCAGTTGGCCGACGCCGGCAAGGGGGTACTGCTAATCACCCATGACCTGCGCCACGCCTTGGCGGTGGCAGACCGGGTCACGGTATTTCACGATGGCACGTCACTGGAGACTGCCGAGGCGAGCGCCTTCCGCGGCCAGGGCGAGCGTCTCGCTACCGCCTATGCTCGCACCCTGTGGCGCGCCCTGCCCGACAACGATTTTCTCCTCCCTACCATGCCCATCGAAAGGGCGTCCTGGGAGGCGAGTCTTGCTTGAAGCCAGGCATATCTCCCACGCCCATCGGAGCGCGTCAAGATTGTTAGACGACATCTCGCTTGTCGTCTCCCCCGGTGAGGTGGTAGGGCTTGCCGGCGCGTCCGGCGCTGGCAAGTCGACGCTCGGGCGCCTGCTGGCGGGTCACTATCCGCCGCGGCAAGGCGAGGTGCTGCTCGATGGCTCACCGCTGCCAGGCCGAGGCCTGGCCCCGGTGCAGTGGCTACCCCAGACACCCGAGCTTGCGATCAATCCGCGCTGGACGATTCGCCGCATCCTGCATGAAGCCTGGACACCGGACCCTGCCCTATGTGAGCGCTTCGGCATTCGAGCCACCTGGCGGCAGCGCTATCCGTTCGAGCTCTCGGGCGGAGAACTGCAGCGCGTGGCGATCGTGCGCGCACTCGCCCCTGAGGTTCGCTACCTGATCGCCGACGAGATCTCGGCCATGCTCGATGCCATTACTCAGGCCCAACTTTGGCACGCCCTGCTAGAGCTCCTCCAAGAGCGCTCGCTCGGACTGCTGGTGATCAGCCATGACGACGCCCTGCTCAGGCGTCTCTGCTCGCGCTGCCTGCGTCTTGAGAGTGGACGCCTGCTGCCTCACGCTCCTTGAGGGTCCGGTAACCTCCCCACAGCCGGGTGACGGTAGTGACCAGTCAGGCGATGGCTAGATATGAGCTGCCGGTACCGACGAAGGCGAACAGCAGCAGCGCAGCGGCCAGTGCATGGGCGTCAGGGTCGGCCAGGGCGAAGCTCAGCACCACGGCAGCATAAAAGACGAAGTCGAGCCCGATATCGAGAAAGCCCCGTCATCGCTGGCGCTGCCGGTGTAGCGTGCCAGGCCCACCGCAATGGCGCGTTCGGCGAACGCCTGTTGAAGCGTGCCTGGTTGGCCTTGAGGTTCTCAAGCGTCAGCGCTTCGTGTCCGCCTACCACGAAGAACAGCGCAACGGCTGCGATGACAACCAAACCTATCCATAGACGTAAATGCTTCAAGACAATCGCGCCTTGGGGCCCGTGTTATCTCTGTGCGGCAAAGTGAAGCAGCTGCCGAAAAAGATGTGACAGCGGCGCAAAGCGGAGAGATGATCGAATCTCATTATCATTCATAAAGGAAGTCATCATGCTCCGCAAATTGCTCGTCGCCTCCGCGCTCTGCTTCGCCAGCCTACCGGTACTGGCCGCCCAGTGTGAAGTGGATGTCGATTCCACCGATCAGATGACCTTCGATACCGATGCCATAGAGATCAGCCAGAGCTGCGATACCTTCACCGTCAATCTTCACCATAGCGGCACCATGAGCAAGGATGTCATGGGCCACAACTGGGTGTTGACCAAGAGCAGCGATGTCAACGACGTTGCCCGCGCCGGCATAGCTGCCGGACTCGACAACGACTACCTGGAGCCCGGCGACGAGCGCGTCATCGCCTATACTGACGTGATTGGCGGTGGCGAAACCACCTCGGTCAGCTTCGATGTCGCCAAGCTTGAGGAAGGCGAAGAATACACCTTCTTCTGCAGCTTCCCCGGTCACTTCGCGATGATGCGCGGCAGCGTATCGCTGGTCGACTGAGCACTTCGACACACTCCACATCAGGGAGCGCTCAACGAGCGCTCCGTCCTCTCAGCCAGAATGCCACTCCCAAGGTAAAGGCCAGTACCAGCCACGAGGCCACGGCGATACCCTGCCAGCCGGCGACCTGCCAGAATGGCTCCAGATAGAAACCGCCCAGGCTCGCCCCGATATAATAGAACACCAGATAGAGCGCCGAGGCACTGCCCCTGGCCGTCTGCGCGTTGCGTCCCACCCAGCTCGAGGCCATCGAGTGCGCCAGGAAGAAACCGAAGGCATTGATGGTCAGCCCGATCAGAATCAGCGGCAAGCCCGGGGCAAGTGTCACCAAGGTGCCAAGCGTGAAGATCCCGATTCCCAGCATCATGCAGGCCGGCTGCGACAGGCGCTGCGCGACGCGTCCCGACAGGGCCGACCCCAGGGTGCCTCCCAGATAGGTAAGAAAGATCATCCCCAACCATTGAGTGCTCAGGCCATAGGGCGCCTCGCTCAAGCGGAAGGTGATGTAGCTGTACTGGTTGATGAAGATCAGGAAATTGAGCCCCCCGATCAAATAGGCGGCCAGCAGCAACGGATTGCGCAGATGATGGGCGATGGAGAGTAGTGCCGGGCGCAGTTGGAACGGCGTGGGGCGGAAATTGCGTGATTCGGGCAGCAACCTCCAAAATAGCAGCATGCCGACCAGGCTGACCCCGCCGACCACCAGAAAGCTCATCTGCCAACCGCCGAACTCCGCCGCCACCCCACCCATGATGCGCCCGCCGATACCACCCAAGGTGTTGGCGCTGATATAGAGTCCTACCGCCAGCATCAAGGCGCGCTTGTCGAACTCGTCGCCCATCCAAGCGATGGCCACCGCCGGCAGGCCCCCCAGCACGAAACCCTGTAACGCACGCAGCCACAGCAGGCTCTGATAGTTCGGTACGAACGCCAGGCCCAAGGTACATAATGCCGCCAATACCAGGGTAATCAGCATGATGCCGCGCCGCCCGATGGCGTCCGACAGGGTACCGAACACCAACAGAGCCACCGCCAGCGTCAGCGTTGCCACCGACATGACCAGGCTCACCGCCAGGGTCGAGATGCCGAAGGTATGGCGCAGCTCGGGCAGCAGCGGCTGTGGCACATAGAGATTGATGAATACGATGAAAGAGCCCAGGCACAGCGCCAGGGTCGCCCGCCACCAGGCTCTAGAATAGGCTTCGATCATGCTGTCCTCCTGATTGGAGAGGCATGATCGCGTTAATGCTATGATAAGCCAAACAGCAACTTTCGATACATATCATCTAATTTGCTTATGGCCCTACCCTTCGATCTCCGCGCCCTACGCTGCTTCGTGACCGTGGCCGATTGTGCCGGCTTCAGCGCGGCGGCACGCGAACTGCATATCGCCCAGTCGGCGGTGAGCCAGACCATCGCCAACCTGGAGCGGCGTATGGAGGTGACGCTGCTTCACCGCCATGAGCGACGCATCACTCTGAGTCAGGAGGGAGCGACGCTCTACCGTCATGCCCGCGATCTGCTCGAGCGCGCCGAGGCCGCCCATCTCGCCATGCGCGAGCTGCATGGCTTGGTCAAGGGCGAAGTGCGCATCGGCATCCCCTCCATGCTCGGCTCCTACTACTTTCCGCCTCTGCTGATGGGATTCAAGACTCGACACCCAGGGATTCGCCTTACGGTGGTGGAGGCCGGTACGCGTCGTCTACAGCAGATGATCGCCAGTGGCGAGCTGGACCTGGGCGTAGTGATTGACGATGCGGGCAGCGATGGGCTCGAGCGGCGACGCTTTCTGCGTGAGGAAATGGTGGTCTGCGTGCCTGAGGACCACCCTTTCGCGCGCCTTGAATCGGTCTCCGCGGGGGTCTTTTTCGATGAGCCGCTGGTGCTGTTTCAGGAGGGATACTTTCATCGCGAGTTCGTCGATGCACTCGCCAAGGAGGAGGAGTTCGTCGCCAACGTGGCGTTCGAATCCAATCTGATTCCCCTGACCAAGGCGATCGTGCGTCAGGGCTTCGGCATCTCCACCTTCCTGCGCCGAGTGGTCGACGATCCAGGGCTCGCCGCGGTGTCATTCTCGCCGCCGGCCTGGCTGGACCTGTCGCTTGCCTGGTCGTCAAAGGGTGGGCTGTCGCGCGCTGAGCAAGCCTTCGTCGATTATGTACTGGAGCACCGAGACGAGGCCTGACACGGAATCATTTGCTCGACTGAGACGCTCAAGGCATGGCGCGCATGGCCAGCTGCGCCTGATCCATGGGGCGCCGAGCCTGCCAGTAGTGCTGTTGCCAGAAGACGTTGTCCAGCTCGGAGAGAATCACACCTTGGGAGGTGGAAGCATGCAAGAAGTAGCCATCGCCGACATAGACGCCGACATGATTGTAAGGGCCGGGGGGGCGGAAGAAGACCAGATCGCCGGGCTTGAGCTCGCTGCGGTCGATGCGTTGGCCCTGCAGCACCTGGGAATCGGTGGTGCGTGGCAGGTCCATGCGGAAGCTCTCGCTGAAGATGTGCTGTACGAGCGCCGAGCAGTCGATGCCACCTTGCCCCTCGCCCCCCAGCCGATAGGGCGTACCGACCCAGCGCTCATGCTGGGTAAGCAGCGCCTGGCGCACCAATTCGGGCGACGGACTCTGGAAGCTGCGAAGCTCGCGGATGGGATTGTCCACGGGGGACATCATTGGGCCGTGACTGAGCGAGGGCCTGCTGATACTGCTGAAATAATTGGCGGGGGCAGAGTCGCTGCGCTGCTGGCTCGCACAGCCAACCATCAGGGCCAGCAGCAAACTCACACTCGCGATACGCAACATCCTGGCGACCATCGACATGGCGACCATCTTCATCACGACCTCATTGACGATTCTAGGAACCGTTCTTACCCGCGGCACGCATGAGTGCGTGCCGTGAGAATGACGCCGCTGTGGAAGTGGTGCCTGTGCCCGAGCGGGTGCAAGGGCCATGTACCACGTCCATAGCAGCCTGTCAGCGGTTCAGCGGTGGCAAATCCAGGCGCTTGACAGGGAGCGCCTGAAGAAAAGGCTAAGCGAATATAAGCAATTTCCTGACGATTGGCGAGCCCCTATCGAACACAATTGCCAGTCTATTTTACTAATGCAGCGTGCGTGCATCGCCTGGTAGGGTATCGATATGCAGCGGCGCCCAGTGACGCGGCCTGGCGCCCGGGAAATCGAGGCTCGCCCAGGCGCCGCTGAGCGGTGGCGCTCCGGTCAACCAGGAGACCAGCGCCTGGCGAAATCCGGTCAGAAAATCGTTACGCTCCGGTGTCTCTCCCATGAAGAAGGAGAAACCCGCAAACAGCCCGCGCGCATACTCTCCCCATCCTGAATAGTGGGCCGCCGCCAGCTCCATCGCGCGCTCCAGTGCCTCATCGAAGGCCTCCTCGTTGAGCCAATTCAACTGTCGACCAGCCACTGCCAAGTCGACCGCCTGGGCGATGTCCCAGGCCGTCATGTCGATCTCGTTGCACTCGTGCTCATTGTCGCGGGCGCGCTTCAGGCGCAACAGGTGATTGCGCTCCTCCTCGTCACATTCACCGGACTCAAGAATCGCGATCTCTGCCTCCAGGCGTGCCCGGTTCAGGGTATAGGGGGCGTAGTTGATCTGGTACTCCTGCCGGTCGCCGGAGCTGAGCAGAAAATCGAGAAACTCGCCAAGCGATTGGCTGCTCTGCAAGCCGTAATGACTATCGAGCCAGTCACGAATCGCCTCGCGCTCGCGCTCGCTCTCGGGGAAAGGCTCGCTCCAGGCGCTGGCATTGAGCGGACCCACCAGGGCCAGGGCGGTAAAGCGCAGCAGCGTGGGGCGCCGCCCCGGTTCGCGCCAGGCAGCCGGCTGCCAATCCAGCCAGTGGAACGGACTGCCCGGGTCATCGCGGTGCCAGCGGATGTCATGGACCAGGGTCGGCCCCTCGCCTTCGGGCAGTACCGCCTCCCAGGCTGCCCAGGCATCCAGCAGGCGGCGCGAATCGGCATAGAATCGACACAGCACGCCGCGCAGCGACTCGGCCAGCTCAGCCAGGCCTTGTGAGGAAAACACCTCGCTATCCATCGCCATCTGTAGGTAGAACGCATACTTCTCGGCCATGTGGATGGTGGCGGCATGGCGGCTGCAGCTGGCCAGTCGATCGCGCTGGGCAAGCTCTGCTGGATCGGGATGGCCGAATGGCGTGGCGGCACTTGGCAAGGCGTTATGGCTGGCATCTGCCGCCAGCTGGTTGAGGTAGTGGGCCTGGGCCGGCAGCCAGTAGCGCGTCAGCCCGGCGACACCGTCATCGGGAAACAAGCTCAACGTCTCACGAAGGTAGCTTCGCGCGTCGTCGCGCCGCGCCGGGTCGAGCATCGCGGGCGGAGGGCCCTGGCGGTAGAGCAGGTCGGGATCGCGCAACGAGGCGAGCGTTAGGGTCCAGTGGCGTGCATCGCGCCGCCAGCCACGCATCGCCTCACGCGAGCGCTGGCGGGTCTGATCATCGAGCAGGGATTGCAGCGGCTCGCGCCAAGGGCTGACCGGCGAGTGCAACAACAACGCCCAATCGTGGGTCATGTCGCCCATGCAGTCACCACCCTCGAACAGGCTGCGTCCACGCTGATAGGCATGCACCAACGCCACCCAGTCGCTGTAACGGCGAATCAGCAGATCCGCGGCATGAGCGGCGAAGGCGCCGGCCTCCGCTTCGTCGAGCCACTCCATGCACCAGCCGGCATGCGCCAGTTCGACCAGGCGCAGCCAGTCCCAGGCGGCCCACTCGAGTGCCTCTCCACGCCCCAGGAACGTCAGCATGACCCGTCCGTAACCTTCGCCACCCTTGAGGTTCTTCGCCCAGCTCAGGCGCGTCTCGGCATCCGCCTCGAGCAGTCGCGCGGCATCGACATCCCAGCCATAGCGATCCCCCTGCCCAGCCAGCCACAGCATCAAGCGGATCAACCCCTCGCGGTCGCTGATCTGCCAGACATCGTGCAGCCAGTTGCCGACTTCCGGCCAGTCGAGCCCGGCGGCAGGCGGCAGGCCCAAGGTGGGGGCAAATGCCGCCCGCAGGCGCCAGCAAGCCTGTCCCGGCGCCGCTGGCCACAGCTCGGCATCGGCGGAACCGTGCTTGGCCAGATGGAGACACACCATCTCCCAGGTGATGCCTTCGCCATCGTGCTCGAGGGTGGCCAGCGCCTGACAGGACTCATAGAAGCCATCGTCGCCCCGCACCCAGCCCTCCGCGCTGCGTACCTGCAGCAGGGCTTGCAGCCAGCTGTCGAGATCCGAGTACCGAGAGCAGATCGTCCTAGCCAGGCACTGCGCCCATGCCCTGCCCTGGTCTAAAGCCATCCAACCGGCCGCCACGGCCAGCGCGATCAGCTCTAGCGAAGCGAGCTGACGTGCGGGATCGTGCCCCTCCGGGGCGAACGCTTCCATGAGACGCCAGCCAAGCTCGCTACGGTCAGCAACGCCCAACTGCTGGAGTCGGGATGCCGCGAGGTCGACCTCCACGGCAGTAGGATCTGGCTCGAAGGCCCAGCCGCAAAGCACCAGCTGCTGGGCCCACCAGGCATTTAGGGGATCGACCAAGGCTCACCTCAACGTTGCAAGCGATATCGCGAATCGAAAAAAGGGGCCCTAGTGTAGCTGAAAGCGGCGGCTACGCCGACGCCGGCATCGAGGCAGGGGAACCTTTATCGCAAAATTGTTGGCGGATACAAGCGGGCCTTGGCTGCATGTTTTAAATAATGCACACTGCGTAAAACATGCTAGCCAGCGCCCTCAAACAACGACGACTCAGGAGCCCCGATGCCGACCCTCCCCGATCTACTGATTCCTCACGCCTACATCGATGGCAAATGGCGTGAAGGCACGTGTCGCTTCGCCGTGACCAACCCCGTCAACGGTGAGCTTCTGGCCGACGTGCCCGACCTGGGCGCCGAGGATGCTCGCGATGCCATCACCGCAGCCGAGGCCGCCTGGCCTGCGTGGCGCAAGCGCACGGTCAAGGAGCGTTCACAACTGCTGCGCGCCTGGTTCGATGCGATCATGGCCAACCAGGAAGCTCTTGCCAGGCTGATGACACTTGAGCAGGGCAAGCCACTCGCCGAGTCGCGCGGCGAGGTGGCCTATGGTGCTGCCTTCGTCGAGTTCTACGCCGAGCAGGCCAAGCGCATGGCCGGAGAAACCCTGCCGAGCCACGGCGCCGACAAGCGCCTGCTGGTCTTTCGCGAGCCGATCGGGGTGGTCGCCGCCATCACGCCGTGGAACTTCCCGTTGGCGATGATCACCCGCAAGTGCGCACCTGCACTGGCCGCCGGTTGCCCGGTGGTGATCAAGCCCGCCGAGGCCACGCCGCTCACCGCCCTGGCACTCGCCAGGCTGGCCGAGCAGGTCGGCTTTCCCGCTGGCGTTCTCAACGTAGTGACAGCCGAGAAGCCGGCAGCCATCGGCGAGGTGCTGACCTCCGACCCGCGGGTGCGCAAGATCTCCTTTACCGGCTCCACCCCGGTGGGCAAGCAGCTACTCGCACAGTGCGCCGGCACGGTCAAGAAGGCTTCCATGGAGCTAGGCGGCAACGCACCCTTCATCGTCTTCGACGACGCCGACCTCGACGCCGCCGTGGAGGGCGCCATCGCCTCCAAGTACCGCAACTCGGGCCAGACCTGCGTATGCACCAACCGCTTTCTGGTCCAGGCCGGCGTATATGACACCTTTCTCGACAAGCTGGCCCACAGGATCGACCACTTGAAGGTGGGCAATGGCCTCGACGATGGCGTCCTCCAGGGGCCTCTGATCAATGCCGCGGCGGTGGACAAGGTGCAATCGCACATCCTCGATGCCGTGGCCAAGGGCGCTCGCCTGGTCTGCGGCGGTGACGTGCACCCGCTGGGCGGCACCTTCTTCCAGCCCACGCTGCTTGCCGACGTGACGTCCGGGATGCGCGTCGCCACGGAGGAGACCTTCGGCCCGTTGGCGGCGGTGTTCCGCTTCGACAGCGACGCCGAGGCCATCGCCATGGCCAATGCCACCGAGCTCGGACTGGCCGCCTATTTCTACGCTCGCGACTACAAGCGCATCTGGCATGTCATGGAGGGGCTTGAGTATGGCATGGTGGCAGTCAACGAAGGGCTGCTCTCTACCGAGCTTGCTCCCTTCGGTGGCGTCAAGGAGTCCGGCCTGGGGCGCGAAGGCTCGCACCACGGCTTGGATGAATTCACTGAACTAAAATACGTATGTATCGGCGGCCTGTGAGCGCCAATCGCCCCGCATCGAAGGAGTGAAGAGATGAACAACGCACAACTCAATGAGCTCAAGCAGCGCTACGTCGCCAATGGCGCCGCTAGTCCCGCCACCCAGTTCGCCGAGCGCGCCGAGAACGCGCTGATCTGGGACGCCGACGGCAACCGCATCATCGATTTTGCCGGCGGTATCGGCGTGCTCAACATTGGTCACCGCCACCCCAAGGTAGTCGAGGCCGTCAAGGCGCAACTCGACCGCGTGATGCACACCTGCCAGACGGTAATGCCCTACGAGGGCTACGTGAAGGTGGCTGAGAAACTCAGCCAGATCACCCCGGTGCGCGGTCACGCCAAGGTGATGCTGGCCAACTCCGGCGCCGAGGCGCTCGAGAACGCGGTCAAGATCGCCCGCGCCGCCACCGGCAAGACCAACGTGATCTGCTTCGACGGCAGCTATCACGGCCGTACCTTCATGACCATGGCGATGAACGGCAAGGTCAATCCCTACCAGACCGATTTCGGACCCATGCCCGGCACGGTATTTCGCGCTCCCTACCCGGTGCCCTACCATGGGGTGAGCGAGGAAGAGGCCCTGCGCGGGCTGAAGATGGTGCTGAGAACCGATGCCAACCCCAAGGACACCGCGGCGATCATTCTCGAGCCGGTGCTCGGTGAAGGCGGCTTCTACCCCGCCTCGGCCCGCTTCCTGCAAGCGATTCGCGATCTGTGCGACGAGCACGGCATGCTGATGATCGTCGATGAAGTGCAGTCCGGCTTCGGGCGTACCGGCAAGATGTTCGCCATTGAGCACAGCGGCGTTGAGCCGGACATCATGACCATGGCCAAGAGCATGGCGGACGGCATGCCGATCTCGGCCATCGTCGGTACCGATAAGCACATGGATGCCTCCGGCCCCAACTCGCTGGGCGGCACCTATACCGGGAGCCCGGTCTCCTGTGCGGCCACCCTGGCGGTCCTCGAGGTATTCGAGCAGGAGCAGATCCTGGAGAAGAGCCAGGCGCTGGGCGACAAGCTGGGCAAGCGTTTCGCAACTTGGCAGCAAGAGCTCGACTGCATCGACAATGCCCGCAATCTGGGCGCCATGGCCGCCTTCGAACTGGTCTCGGACAAAACCCAGCGCACTCCCAATGCCGAGCTAGCTGCGGCACTGTGCAAGAAGGCCCGCGAGAATGGCCTGATCCTGCTCTCCTGCGGCATGTATGGCAACACCATCCGCTTCCTGATGCCGGTCACCATCGAGGACGAAATACTGGAAGAGGGTCTTGACATCGTCGAGTCCTGCCTCAAGGCGCTGATTGGCAACACCGCCACGGCTCCCGCCTGATCGCAAGACCAGTACCGCACGGTCTCTGTCGCCCGGCTGAATAGCCGGGCGTTTTTTGTGACACGCTGCCAGAGGGCTCTATTTTTTATACAAATACTGCACATTTACAAATACTAAAGATCATCTGTACAAAGATAATGCCTAAGCGCCACCTAGTCCGGATCCTCAACGCCTAACCCGACGAACGGTTTTTACTGAGCGTGTCATGGCCTAGTCTGATGGCAGAGATCAGGGAGAACTCAGGCTGACAAGGAGGTGATGTGAAGGATGCCGATCTAGGGTCGATGAACACCGGCCAACTCTTCGACCTCTTCCAAGCCGGAAGGGCATCACCGCTGGAAGCGGTCCAAGCCGCTCTCGAGCGCATCGAGCGCTTTAACCCAGTGGTCAACGCCTATACCCATGTGGACCGGGAAGGCGCCGAGCGCGCCGCCCGCGACTCGACGCAGCGCTGGACGCGTGGTGAGCCATTGAGCACCATCGACGGGATGTCTGTCTCACTCAAGGACTTGACCGAAGTGGCGGGCATGCCGGCACGCAAAGGCTCGCGTACTGTCGCGGATACTCCTTGCAACAAAGATGCCCCGGTGGCGCGCATGCTGCGCGAGGCTGGCGCAATCTTGCTCGGCAAGACCAATACCCCGGAATTCGGCTGGAAGGGGCTGACCGACAACCGCGTCTATGGCACGACCTGCAACCCCTGGAATACGCGTCTGACCCCCGGCGGCTCCTCAGGTGGCGCCGCCGTGGCGGCCGCCCTGAACATGGGCGTACTGCACCAGGGCGGCGACTCGGGCGGCTCGATACGCATTCCCGCAGCATTCACCGGCGTGTTCGGGTTCAAGCCCACCTTCGGCTGGATTCCCCAGTGGCCGCCGGCCAACGAACCGACGCTATCGCACCTCGGCCCGTTGACCCGCAGCGTGCCGGATGCGGTGCGCATGCTCAACGTGATCGGGCGTTACGACTATCGCGATCCTTACATGATACGGGGCATGCCCGATGATTGGGGGATGAATCTCGATCAGGGGCTGAATGGCCTACGTATTGCCTACTCCCCCGACCTGGGCTATGCCACGGTGGACGAACAAGTGGCCCAGCGCGTGCGCGAGGCGGCCCGAGCGCTCGAAGCGCTTGGCGCGGAGGTCGTAGAGGTCGACCCCGGCTTCGAGTCACCCCTCGAGACGTTTCAGACGCTGTGGTTCACCGCCTCCCTGGAAGCATGGACACAGTGCGACGAGCGCCAGCGGCTCGACCCCGGCATGGTCGCCACGGCCATGCGCGCGCGGGACTTCAGCGCACTCGACCTGTTCCAGGCCGTCAAGGCTCGCGCTCGGCTGGCCGCAAGGCTCGAGTACTTCAACCAGCAGTATCATCTATTGATGACGCCAACGGTGCCGATCGCTCCCTTCGAGACCGGCCACGACGTGCCGCCGGGCAGTGGCCTGCGCGACTGGGAGGAGTGGTCGCCCTTCACCTATCCGTTCAACCTTACCCAGCAACCCGCCGCCTCGGTGCCGTGCGGCTTTACCGACGTCGGCCTGCCGGTGGGGTTCCAGCTCGCCGGCGGCAAGTTCGACGATGTGCGCATCCTGCGCGCCTGCCACGCCTACCTGAGCGCCCATCCGCCACGCTTTCCGAGCGGACCGAGCCCGGCGAGGCCCGACTGAAACGCTCAAGGAAGCCGGAAAGCGGCCAGGACGGCACTCATACATCATTAATATATCATCAATGAATTCCACTCATTGAGCATCCTCATGTATAACGAAAGCCAATAGGTACCCCTTTGTTAAGCTCTGTGTTCATGAGGGGCTCGCCCCCTGTCCGCGCCGGTAACGGTGAAAACGCCGTGCAACGTCTCGGAGGGTTGCCGCATCGTGGGCGAGGGGCACCTCAGCAAGGCCCTGGACGCCTTCTGCCGGGAGCGCGAAGCCATCGTCAGCGAGAACGACAGCCGCGGCGGCGAGATAATGACTTGCCTGGAGCATCAACGAGGACTCGGAGGCTCCATCGGCACGCTGGCCGAATCTATTCTTGCCATCATCCATCAGCCTTTCTTCGGCCCCGCTCCATGCTTCCCTTCCCTTTAAGCCCACCCCTTACGTTTCCCTATCAAGGGAAGACAGTAGCCGCTTACACCACCGGCGACTTCAAGTTGTAACCGTGGGGCTGAACGCGCTCGAGGGCGGCGGCGGCGCGGATGACATCGGCCTCGCCGTGGGGGCTTCCGGCAATCTGCAACCCGACCGGCATTTCG
This sequence comes from Halomonas sp. TA22, assembly GCF_013009075.1. NCBI lineage: Bacteria > Pseudomonadati > Pseudomonadota > Gammaproteobacteria > Oceanospirillales > Halomonadaceae > Halomonas > Halomonas sp. TA22. Next base: position 401,307 of record NZ_CP053108.1, read on the forward strand.
GCGGCGGTGAGCCCCGCGCAGACGGAGGCGGCAGGTTGCCCGGTGAGGTTGAAGGGATAGGTATAGGAGGCCCAGGTGACGAGACTTTTCTCCTCGTCGTAATCGGGCGGGACGTTCCGTCCCGCCTCTAGAGAGGAAACCGGCAGTGTGGGTGAAAGCAGCAGGTCGTGGCGCTCGAAGAAGGTCCGCATCCTCTCGCGCAGGGCGTAGCGCTGAAACACGCTGTCGTAGTAGTCGCGCATCTCCTGGGCGAGGGCGATGTCGAGTACCCTGGCCACGGCGGGGTCGAGCAGTTCCCTTTGATTTTCCAGTACCGGGCGCAGACGGGCGCCGACCCCGGCATAGAACTCCGCCTTCCAGAGCTCGGCGGGATCCTCCTCGAACACCGCTTCGACCTCCTCAATCTCGGCGCCCTGCTCCGCCAGTTGCCGCGCCGCGCGCGTGGTGATCTCCACCACCTCGTCATCGGGTCTGGCATAGCCGAGGGTAGGACTCCAGGCGATGCGCAGCCCCTTGAGCGACGCCTGTGCCGCCTGGCCAAGATCCGGCAGCACCCCGGCCACCGCGAAGGGGTCTCGGGCGTCATAACCGGCGATCACCTGGGTCAGCAGCGCCGCGTCGGCCACGTTACGCGCCAGCGCCCCGACATGGGCCAAGGTCGGCGTGGCCGAGGTGGGCCATACCGGCACTCGTCCGAAATGCGCCTTGAAGCCGACCAGGCCGGTGAACGCCGCGGGAATGCGCAGCGAGCCGCCGCCATCAGTACCCAGGGCAATCGACGTGATGCCCGCCGCCACCGAGGCCGCCGCCCCGGCGCTGGAGCCACCGGGCGTCTTGTCCAGATTCCAGGGGTGGCGGGTGATGCCGGTCAAGGGCGAGTCGCCCACCGGCTTGCAGCCAAACTCGCTGGTGGTGGTCTTGCCGATGACGATGGCGCCCTGCGCCTTGATGCGCTCCACCGCCGGTGCGTCGTCCTTGGCGATGTTGCCCGCCATGGCCCGCGAGCCGGAGGCGAAGGGCTGCCCGGCCACGGCGATGAGATCCTTCACCGAGATCGGCAGGCCATGCAGCGCGCCGAGCGGCTCGCCGCGCATCACCGCCCGCTCGGCGCGCCGGGCGGCGTCCAGCGCCTCTTCCGGCATCAGCACGAAAAAGGCGTTGAGGGAATTCTGCGTCTCTTGTGCTCGTTGCAGCGCCCGTTCGGTGAGCTCCACCGGCGAGACGTGCCGGGTGGAGACGAGGCGAGCCAGCTCATGGGCACTCATGAAGTCCAGTTCATTCGATGACATACTGCGGCCTCCTGTTTACCGAACGGGCTATCGCTCACTCTTCGACGATGGCGAAGGCGCGTACCGGCGAGCCGGAGCCGCCCTTGAACTTCAGCGGCGCGCCGAAGAACTGGAATTCGCCCTTGCCAAGCAGCTCTTCCAGATTCACCAGCCACTCCCAGTGGCTGATGCCCAGTTCGCGGCAGAGACGGTGCTGGGCGAAGATGTCGTCCGTCGGCTTGTCGGTGGAAGGCCCTTCGACGCCATGCATTTTCGAGCCACGATCATAGAGCCACTGAGTGGCGTCGGCGGTCAGCAGCGGGTTTTTCCATACCGAGTCCAGGCTCGGATAGTTACGCTTGTGGAAGCCGGTGCAGAGCAGCACGATATGCCCATCCACCTTGACTCCCACCTTGGCTTCGGCCTCTTCCATGTCCTTCACGGTGATTTCACCGAGATCGGGAATATGCTGGAGGTCGAAACAGACCGCCTTGCCCATGAACATTTCCAGCGGCATTTCGTCGATGGAGGCGCCATCCGGCTTGACGTGACGGAAGGCATCCACGTGGGTGCCCACATGATCGAGCATGGCGATGAAATTGGTCTGGAAGGTCATCGCATCTCCCGGCACACCGAGACCAAGCGCCTTGGAGCTTTCGTGGCTCAAGTGAGTGGTCATCACCGGGCGCTGGAAGAGTTTGTGCGCCGGCATGTTGTCTTCGAGCAGTAGGCTGAGGTCGATGATACGTTGTGACATTGTTTTCTCCTTCAGGGTGGACAAGCGCCACGGGTTAGTGGGCGCACAGCAGGTTTTTCCTCAATGGGCTTTCTTGCCTAGAAACGACTCCATCACCTCGGGATCATTGGCGATCTGCGCGCTCGGCCCCGACACGGCGATGCGGCCGTTGGAGACGACATAGGCGTGGTCGGCGATGCTCAGGGCGTAGGAGGCGAGCTGCTCGACGAGCAGAATAGTGAGCCCTTCCCGGTTAAGCTCCGCCAGCACCTCGATCAGTTGGGTGACGATCTTCGGCGCCAGGCCCAGGGAAAGCTCGTCGATGATCAACAGCTCGGGATCGGCCATCAGGCCGCGGGCGATGGCCAGCATCTGCTGCTCACCGCCCGACATGGAGCCCGCCTGCTGGTGTAGCCGCTCCTTGAGGCGCGGGAACAGTTCCAAGGCACGTTCGAAGGCCGCCTGCGTCTTGTCGCTCTTGAGCCCGCCGTGGACGTAGGCGCCGAGGATCAGGTTGTCCTCCACGCTCTGATCGGGAAACAGCAGCCGCCCTTCAGGCACCATCACCAATCCCTGCGCGGCCTTCTTGTTCGCCGACAAGCCGATGGTCTCCTTGCCCTCGAACAGCACCTTGCCGGCGGAGGGCTTCACCAGCCCGGTGGCGCCCTTCACCATCGATGATTTACCGGCGCCGTTGTTGCCGATCACGGCGACGAGTTGGCCTCGCGCCACGCTCAGACTGATGTCGCGCACCGCAATGGCAGCGCCGTAGCGCAGTTCCATGTTGCGAATGTCCAGGAGCGTTTCACTCATTGTCCGCCTCCGAAATAGGCCTCGATCACACGTGGGTCTTCCTGCACGACGGAGGGCGCGGCGCTGGCGATGACCTGGCCGTAATCGAGCACGGTCACGGTATCCGCCACCGCCATGATGAGATCGACGTGGTGCTCGATGAGCAGCACCGTGATGCCGAATTCGGCGATTTTCCGGATCATCTCGCCCAACTCGTCGATCTCCTGGGTGGTCAGCCCCGCCGCCGGTTCATCCAGCAGCAGAATGCGCGGCTCCGAGGCCAGCGCACGGGCGATCTCCAACCGTCGCTGCATGCCAAAGGGCAGAAAGCGTGCCCGCTCGCTGGCATAGGCCGCCAAACCAACGAAATCGAGCAGATCGATGGCCGCCTGCCGCGCCGCGCGCTCCTCTCGGCGCATCCGCGGGGCATGCAGTAGCGCATGGAGGAGGCCGTAGCCGAGGTGGCGCTGACGCCCGACAATGACGTTCTCCAGCACACTCATCTCGCCGAACAGCTCGGTGTTCTGGAAGGTGCGGGCCATGCCGAGATTGGAGAGTTCATGGGAGCCCTTGCCGTCGAGCGCCTCACCGTTCAGCTCAAAGCTGCCGGAGGTGGGGCGATAGAAGCCCGAAATGGTATTGACGAAGGTGGACTTGCCCGCTCCGTTGGGTCCGATGAGAGCGTGAATCTCGCCGGGCTTGACCCGCAGGTTGGCATCGGCAAGCGCCGTCAGGCCACCGAACTTCACCGTCAGCCCCTGGGTCACCAACTCCGCTCGCTGGGCGGGCTTGAGCATCCCCACCCGCTGGCTGATCATCTGCGGATCGGACACCGGCATCGCCTGGCGCTTCTCGGGCAGGTAGCGCTTCATCAAGCTGTCCAGCGAGCCCATGATCCCCTGCGGCAGCACGAACATCACGATCAGCAGCAGCGCGCCGTAGGCGAAGGTCTGCCAGATGGAGAACTGCTGCAGATATTCCGGCAGGTAGGTCAGGATATAGGCACCGATCACTGGCCCGAAGGTGGAGCCCGCGCCGCCGAGGATCACCATCAGCAGGAAGCGGATACTGTCCCCGAAGGTAAAGATGTCCGGCGAAATGTAGGCATTCATGAAGGCGTAGAAGACCCCCGCGATGCCCGCCAGCATCGAGGAGATGACGAAGGCCAGGGTACGCAGGATCGTCACGTTGATACCCAGCGCCCGTGCCGCGATCTCGCTCTGGGCGGAGGCGCGCATGGCGCGTCCGTAGCGCGATGTCATCAGGTTGTGGATCAGCAGCGTTGCAGCAAAGAGCCCCACCGCCAGCACCGCGTAGAAGGCGTAACCGGTGAGCGCGATACCGAATAGATTGGGCTGGGGAATGCCGCTCAGTCCCGTGGTGCCGCCGGTCAGTGCCGACCATTCGATCGCCACGTTCTCGACAATGATGCCGAAGGCAATGGTAATGACCGCCAGGTAGACGCCCCGCACGCGCACAGTCGGATAGGCGAGAACGGCGCCGAACAGTCCCGAGATCAGCGCCGCTGCCACGCTCGCGGTGACGATGTCGAAGCCAAAGCGTATCGCGGTGATACCTCCGGCGTAAGCGCCCAAGGCAAACAGGCCTGCCTGCCCTAGCGACACCAGGCCGGTGAGCCCCACCAGCACGTTGAGCCCCACGGCGATGATGCCGTAGATCAGAAAAAGCATGAAAACGCGTAGTTCGTACTCGTTGGCGGCGTTCATGGGCACGATGATGAGGATCAGCGCGAAGAGCAGGAAGCCGAGGGTGTGAAGATGCCGGGTCATACCTTGAGCACCTCGCGCTTACCGAATAGCCCCTGTGGCGCCATCAGCAGCACCAGGATCATCAGACTGAAGCCGATGATCTCGCGAGCCGCGGTGGAGATGTATCCCTCGACAAAGCGCTCCACGATACCGAAGACCAATCCCACGATGACCACGCCCGGCGCGCTGGTGATGCCGCCGACGATGGCCACCACGAAGCCCTTGAGCCCGAGCAGCACCCCCATGGTGGCCGATGCCTGGACAATGGGCGCGATCAGAATGCCGGCGGCGGCACCCATCAGGCTCGCCAGACCAAAGGAGAAGGCGACGATGGCATTGACGTTGATGCCCATCAACGCCGCCGCGTTCGGGTTGTGCGCCACCGCCTGCATCGCTCTCCCCACCAGGGTATGGCGCTGCATCAGCTTCAGTCCCAGCATGGCGAGCACGGCGATGATAGGGATCATCAACTCCTGCGGATAGATGCCGGCGCCCAAGATACGCATCGCACGCTCTACTCCCGGTGTAGGCAACGGCAGTGAATAGCCATCGGTGCGGATGGTGGCGAGGCTCTCGATCATGACGCCGATGGCGATGGTCGAGAGCATCCAGCCGATGGACCCCGAATGGGAGGCGAAGGGACGCACGGCGATACGCTCGAGTACGACGCCGAACAATGCCCCCGCTGCGATGGCGATCACCGCCGCGAGCCACAGCGGCAAGCCGGCGGCCATCATGAAGATGGTGAGCAACGCGCCGATCATCAGGGTGTCGCCATGAGCGAAATTCACCGCCTTCGCCGACGACCACATGATGTGAAAGCCCAGCGCAACCAGCGCGTAGATGCCGCCTATCGCCAATCCCGACAGGACGTATTGCATGATAGTGGACATGACTTACCTCAAGCGACGTGGAAGCCGCATCGAATGGGGAGACGGCTCAGTCGTCGGTGTCGTAGGGAGAACCTTCGAAGGGAATCAGAATGCCGTCGTGCCAGACGGTGAGCAGATAGTGCTCCGGCAACAGCGCATCCTGACGCTCTTCGTTGCCGGCTTCGAAGGCCGGGCGGTAGTCGGTGACCAACCCTTCGCGCTCCACTTCGTAGAGTGCCTGCTGCACCGCTTCCCATTCGAAGGTGCCGGCAATTTCGATGGCGTCGGCCAGCAGATAGACGCCATCGTAGGCGTTGGCGATACCGGATCCGGCGCGGATTTCACTGGGATCGCCGATTCCATAGTCGGACTGGAGCTTCTCCAGAATGGAAGCACCGAGTTCGCTCTGCTCGCCCATGAAGGAGTAGGTCTGCATCACCCGTACATCGTTGGCCAGCGGGCCGGCCAACTCGCCCAGATTGCCGCTGATGCCCCAGGCGCCGATCACTGTCGAATCGAAGCCTACCCGGTCCATGGAACGCAGTAGCTGGTTGCCCTCGCGGTCCAGTGCCCATACGATCACCACCTCTGCTCCCGCATCGCGTGCGCGGATGGCCTGGGGCGACATGTCCTGGTCGTTCCAGTTGAAGGTCTCGGCGACGGTGAGCTCGAGCTCCGCCTCGGCCATGGCGGCCTCGATGTCGGGCAGCGCGCCGTTGCCCCAGCCGGTGTTCTCGTAGAAGAAGGCGATGCGCCCCTCCGGAGAGACCTTCAGCGCCTCGTCGACCAGGAACTGCGCCACCCACTTGTCCTTGGCCGAGATGCGGAACATGTAATTGGGATCCTGGCCGTTCTCGACGATGGTGGTGTTGGCCGCCCACACGCCCATATAGGGAATGCCAATAGCGTGCACGGGATCGACCTGAGCCAGCGCCGCCGTGGAATGGTAGCCGCCGAGGATGGCGATGCAGTTGTCCGCCAGGGCGATGCGGCGGGTATTGTCCACGGCTCGGGGCGGCGTGCCGGCATCGTCGTACTGAACGAAGCGCAATTCCTGGCCCAGCACACCGCCCTGTTCGTTGATCTCGTCGATGGCGATTTCGGCGCCGATGGCGATGGCTCGGCCGCTGAAGGCCGCCGGGCCGGTGATGGCGGCGGAATTGCCTATACAAGCTTCCCGCTCATTTGCCATCAATGGAGAAGAACTCAGGGCAGCTCCGGTTGACAATGCGGCTATCATAGCCGTGGAGCGAAAGAGCCCAGTTTCATATTTATATTTATTAAACATGATCAATTTCCCATTATTAGAGATGTTGGAAGGGTAGTCTGCAAAGGCAAACCCGAATCAACTCGGAATCTCACCGAAAGGTGATAAAAGATATACGCGCAAGCCTTGGAAACAACAAATACCGATTTCGGATACTGGGTATAGGACTCCCCTATACCCAAAAATTTTATAAAGACTTCATGTATCTATGGTTAAAATACGGGAAGTGGGCACATCACGAGCCCGTGAAGCGAACAGCACTTTTCTGATTGACCGCACTACTTAGTTGAGCTCGCCATTTCCCCGTCTCGACCATACCGGCGATGACGTCCGCCATGGTTTCCGCGACGGCCTGGCTACCGCGTATATTCAAGGTGCGCTTGGAGACGACCACCGAAAGGCGCCAGGAAGGGGTCGGATCGACAATGGGGATGGCGGTCATGGTGCCCTGATCCACCTCCTCCGAGAAGGCGAAGTGCGGCATCACCGACATGTAATCCGACTCGCAGATCATCTTGGCAATGGCGGGCAGACTGTCGCAGTCCAGCGCCTTATAGTGAATGCCATGGCGAATCGCGAGCTGTTCCATGACGATGTTCATGACATTCGGTCGCCCCGGCAGCACGATGGGAAGATCGAACAATTCACGGAACGAAATCGATTCGACAGTGTGTATAGGATTATCCGGACGGACGAAGAGCATGAACTGTTCCACCATCATTTCAGTCCAGGCCACATGCTCATAAGCCTTGTGATTGTATAATAGAGCGACATCCAAGCGTCCCGCTTGAATCAAATCATCGAGATAGCTGGTCATCGCCTCGACGATATGCAGCCTAATATTCGGATAACGATCGGCTAGAGTCCGGAAAAGAGGATGAGAGAGTCCTCGACATGCAGAAGTCGGTATGCCAACCAAGAGTTTACCCGAAGGATTAACCGACTTCTCCCACATGGCATCCTTGGCATTTTCTGCTTCTTGAAGGATCCGATGAGCGCGACCATAGAATTCTTTTCCAAGCTCTGTCAAAGCTACTCCGCGGGGATGCCTGACCAAAAGATCAACTTCCAGCTCTTCTTCCAAATTCTTGATTTGCTGACTAAGAGAAGGCTGCGATATATGTAAAAGCTCCGCCGCGCGTGAAAAGCTTTCGCTATCGGCAACTTGAGTAAAGTACTTCAACTGCTTAAGTTCCATGTCCAGCCTCGTTGGCTTTTCTTTATAATCCAGCGAAAGTTATCATCCTTATATCCACCCCTTTTCCTCCCGCCGTTCTTGTTTTGCGGAAAGTCAATACGCCTTTAGGATATTCCACCCCCGACGGTATGTCACCGCAGCAGAAATTTCCCTGCGAGAGAACAAGACACAAAAACGCCGCCGAGTCTCCCCGACGGCGCGGGCCTTGCTTGGCCGGGATCAGAAGATCAAGCCGGCATGTTGTTGGCCTTGTCGTCACGCGCCCATACGCGATGCTGGCCCATGGCCTCGACCATGGGAGTGAAAATATCCCCCACGGTAGCGCCCAGCACGATTCCCTCCTCCTGGGTGGGAACGCCGGCGGCGTCCAGCAGGGTGCTTCCTTCGGCAAGCGCGACGATTACCTTGAGATGCTTGTAGGCCTCCTGCACGTAGTAGCGCCCCTGGCCGGACTGGGCGAGCGCCTTCACGCTCGCCTCACCCCCCGCAACGATCACCGCATCCACGGTCACCGAGGGCTGGCCGTTGAGCATCGCGTCGGGAGTGACCGGTCGCCCATCCTTGGCCTTGACCGGTGCCATGGTGGGCGCGATCACCATGCCCTGAGCGCCTTCGGTCTCGAGCTTGGCCTTGGTTGCCTCGACCTCGTCGGCATCGACGCCATCGGCGATCAGGATCGCCACCTTGCGATACTTGATGTTACCCGGCAACCGTGCCATCAGGCTCAGGGCGGTAGACTCCTGCTGCGAGCTGTGGCCCAGCTCCTCGGGGGATGCGGGCTTCGATGTCGGCGCCTCGATGCCGTGATTCTCGCCGACCCGTCGCGCCAGTTCGAGATCGATGTTGGGCAGGATCTCCTTGATCACCCGCTCGCGGATCCAAGGCCGCTTTACCTTGGAGAGCTCGAAGGTGTAGGCGGCGATGATGTGCTCCTTCTCCACCTCCGTCTGGCTGTTCCAGAACAGCGTGGCCTGGGAATAGTGATCGCCGAACGATGGGCTGCGTGCACGCACCTTGTGCGCATCGATACGTTCGTAGTGAGATTCGAAGCCGCCATTCTCCGGCGCCGCCGGCGTCTCGCTCGGCCAGCCGCCATCGATCGAGTTGGGCTCGTAGGAGGCCTGGCCCTTGTTGATGGTCTGGCGATGCATGGAATCGCGCTGGTTGTTGTGGAACGGGCAGACCGGCTGATTGATCGGGATTTCGTGAAAGTTCGGTCCGCCCAGGCGCAGCATCTGGGTATCAAGATAGGAGAACAGCCGGCCCTGTAACAACGGGTCATTGGAGAAGTCTATCCCCGGTACGACATGGGCCGGATTGAAGGCGACCTGCTCGGTTTCGGCAAAGAAATTGTCCGGGTTGCGATTGAGCACCATCTTGCCGATCGGCGTGACCGGCACCTGCTCTTCAGGAATGATCTTGGTGGGATCGAGAATGTCGAAGTCGAATGCCTGCTCATCCTCCTCCTCGATCACCTGAATGCCGAACTCGTACTCGAGAAAATCGCCGTTCTCGATGTCCTCCCACATATTGCGGCGATTGAAGTCGGGATCGCGTCCCCACAGCTTCTGCGCCTCGTCCCAGATCAGCGATGCCGTGCCGGCCAACGGCTTCCAGTGGAACTTGACGAAACGCGACTTGCCCTGCTTGTCGATCAGCCGGAACGTGTGGACACCGAAGCCCTCCATGTTGCGATAGTGACGAGGGAAGGCACGGTCCGACATAGTCCAGAGCACCATGTGGGTCGATTCTGGCATCAGTGAGACGAAATCCCAGAAGGTGTCATGGGCCGACTGTCCCTGGGGGATCTCGTTGTGCGGTTCGGGCTTCACCGCATGCACGAAGTCGGGAAACTTGATCGCATCCTGGATGAAGAACACCGGCATGTTATTGGCGACAAGATCCCAGTTGCCCTCGTCGGTGTAGAACTTGGTGGCGAAGCCGCGCACGTCGCGCACGGTATCGTTGGAGCCACGCGCGCCCTGCACGGTGGAGAAGCGCACGAATACCGGCGTCTTCTTGCCCGGGTCCTGAAACAGCCCCGCCTTGGAGTATTGCATAGCGTTCTCGTAGGGCTGGAAATAGCCATGCGCCGCGGAGCCCCGGGCATGCACGATACGCTCGGGAATACGCTCGTTGTCGAAGTGGTTGAGCTTCTCGCGAAAGGCGAAGTCCTCGAGCAGCGTGGGGCCCCGCTCTCCCGCTTTCAACGAGTTGTGGTTATCCGAGATCCGAGTGCCGTGATTGGTGCGCAGGTCATGCCCCTCGGCATCGCTGCGGTACTTTTCGAGATTTCTGGATTTGCTCTGTTCGTCAGTCTTGAAGTCCGTATCGTGCGGCCCGCTGCTGTTGGGGCTGGTATGGGGATTGTTCGCCATGCTCGCACACTCCTTTTTTACAGTCGTACATCCTTTTATAAGCCTAATGAAAGGTAGTTAACCGAACAGCAAGTGCACAAATTAATATAGGTTAATCGATCTGATAGGCATCGATTATAAAAAAACGCCCGGGCGATGCCCGGGCGTTCATAAACAGGATATCTACCGTCAGGTCGACCTTACCTTGGAGATGATCCACAATAGCACTATCGCGCCTACCGTGGCGGTCACCAGCGAGCCGACCATACCCCCAGCCTGCAACCCCAGCAGACGGAACATGAAGCCGCCAAGCACCGCCCCGACGATACCCACACCGATATTGCCAATGACACCAAAGCCCCCGCCACGCATGATGTTTCCGGCAATCCAGCCTGCCAGGCCACCGATGATCAGCCACAGAATCAAACCCATTGCGTTTCTCCTCTTCCTGATGAAAGGTCCACCAGCATGCGCCGCATGCTAGAAGGATGAACCCGGTTCCTGTAAAAACTCACGCTCTTCCGCGGTAGTGTCACGTCCCAGTATGCCATTACGATGGGGATAACGCCCAAAACGCGCAATGATCTCTCGATGCCGCTGCTCGTAATGCAGGTTCTCCTCCAGGCCGGGCTGGTCGAATAGTCTCAGCGCCTCGTCATGAATCAATAACGATTCACTATGCATGTAGGGCATGTAGAGAAACGGCTTCTGAACGATCGATAGATGACGATCGACCTGGTGGGCAACCGCTTCCTGGGAGAGTGCCAGTGCCTGGGCGTCCTGGGCGAAGGCGGCGGGAGTGTCGCGATAGGCATTGCGCGAGAACTGGTCGAGCACCAGGATCTCGGCCAAGCGGCCCCGAGCCGAAAGGCGCCAGCGCCAGAGCTCGCCGCGTGCGGCGGCCACCAGCAGCTCACCGAAACGCGAGCGAATTTCCCGATCCAGCGCATCCTCCTTCACGAACCAGCGTCGCGGCTCGAGTTCATCGAACCAGAAGGAGAGCACCTCCTGTACCTCGGGCAATGGCATTGCAACTCCTCCAGAGACATGCCCCTGCGTGACGATACAGTCACCAGAAGATATTGATATCATGAGGGTAGTCGAAAATCGCACATAAGGAACAAGCATGATCGAGATACTCGCTATGGTTAGCTTCATCGCCCACCTGGTGGGGCTCGTCGTCTGCCTGATAGGGCTGACCACGGCCCGCAACCCGGAGCGCCGCAAGCTGGGCTACTCCCTGGCGGTGCTGGGCTTCCTGATTGCTGCCCTGCCCATGCTGCTGCAGATGTTCGGCGTGATCACTCCCACCCCCGCCTCTCCCCCCAGATAAGCCAGACATCTCTTGTGGCACCCGGTTGCGGCGCCGGCTTGTCAGCGGCACTTATCCCCCATGCGTCAGCCATTGCGCGCGAACGCCCAACCTGCCCGAAGGCGGCGGGGAGCGCGTCTCGACCAGCCCCAGAGGCTGGCGAAGCGCAGTTGGATGCTCTGACTAGGCTGCGAGGCCAATAGAAGTGACGGTCTGAAATGTCCCTATCGGTGGGATATCGGTCGTTGCGGACATAACCCCCCCGGTGGAGACTGGCATCTCGCTCGTCGTGAGAGATCGCCATGTCCCGCACCATCGCCATCCTCGTCTACCCCGATTGCCAGTTGCTCGATGTGAGTGGACCATGGCAGGTGTTCGCCTCGGCCAACGATCTAAGCGGCCGTGAACTCTATCGTCTGCACTTGACTGCCGATACGCCGGGCAGCGTGGCGACCAACGGCGGGCTCCCCTTGCTGGCCGACACCGGCTGGCGAGACATCTCCACCCTTGGCCCGCTGGATACACTGATCGTCGCGGGTGGATGTGGTGTCACGGTGCAGCGTCAGCGCCTTGAGCTTCTAGCGGCACTGCGCGACCAAGCGCGGCGGGTTCAGCGGTTGGGATCGATCTGTACCGGCGCCTTCCTGCTCGCCGAATCGGGCCTGCTGGATGGGTACCAGGCCACGACGCACTGGCGACACTGCAGCCAGCTGGCCAACGAATATCCCAAGATTCGGGTCGTGCCCGACGCCCTGTATATCGAGTCCGGGGGGCGCTTCACCAGTGCCGGGGTCACCGCCGGCATCGATCTCGCCCTCTCCCTGCTCGAGGCCGATCATGGCAGCGCTCTGGCCGGCCAGGTCGCCCGCGAGCTGGTGCTGTTCCTGCGCCGCCCCGGAGGGCAGTCGCAGTTCAGTGAAGTGCTGGCCACCCAGCACCGTGCCAGCGGTGCGCTGCGCCAGTTGCTCGATCGCCTCCACGCCGACCCCAGCGCTCCCCACCGCCTGGAAGAGCTGGCCGACTCGATCGGGGTCACATCGCGCCACCTGTCCCGCCTGTTCCGTCAGCAGCTCGCCACCACACCCGGCGCCTACCTGACCCGCCTGCGCCTGGAGCAGGCCCGCCAGGCATTGGTGGCAAGCGAACGTCCACCGCCGCTGGAGCGTCTCGCCCGCCAATGGCGGCTAGGGAATGCAGAGCAGTTGCGTCGACTGTTCCAGCGCCACTATGGCGTTTCTCCCACGCTCTATTACCAGCGCTTCGGCCCAAGAGGCCAGAGCACCACAACGTCAACTCCCTCTGTTTCACACGATGGATGAACGCGCCCAGGAGACCGCCATGCCCTTCAACGTCATGCTGCTCTCGCTATGCCAGGCCCTGCTGGTCAGCGGCAATATCCTGCTGATCGCGATCTCGCCGCTGATCGGTGCACGCCTCGCTCCCGACCCGATCTGGTCCACCGCGCCGGTCGCCACCCAGTGGCTGGGATTGATGTGCGCCACCATCCCCGCTTCGCTGATCATGGCGCGCCTGGGGCGCAAGCGCGGTTTCCTGCTGGGCAATCTGCTCGGGCTCGCTGGTGTGCTGGTGGCCGCCCAGGCCCTGGTAGTCGAGGCCTTCTCGCTCTTCATGCTGGGCACCTGGCTGATCGGCATCGGCATCGGTTTCGGCCAGCTCTACCGCTTCGCCGCCGTGGAGGCAGCCCCACTGGCGCTGCGTGACCGCGCCATCGGTCTGGTGATGGGGGGCGGCGTGCTGGCGGCCTTCTTCGGCCCGTGGCTGGCCCGTATCAGTCGCGAAGCGGCGGGTACCCCCTTTCTCGGCAGCTTCCTCGGCCTGGGGGCGCTCTACCTGTTGGCCCTGCTGATACTGCTGGCGACTCGGCTGCCGTCACCGGAGAAGACCCATGGCGAAGGCCAGCCACGGCCGCTTGGCGAGATCGTGCGTCAGCCGGTGTTCGTGGTAGCGGTACTCTCGGCGCTGATCGGCTACGGTGTGATGAACCTGGCGATGATCGCCACCCCACTGGCGATGGCCGGTGCCGGCCACCACTTCGACCATGTCGCCACCACGATCCAGTGGCACGTACTGGCGATGTTCCTGCCCTCGTTCGTGACCGGGCACCTCACCGCACGCTTCGGCGCACCGCGCATGATCGCCGCCGGCTGCGTGCTGCTGGCGGCGAGCGGTCTGGCCGCCCAGCTCGAGGCCGGAGTGGCGGGCTTTCACTTCGCCCTGATCCTGCTCGGGCTGGGCTGGAACTTCACCTTCCTGCCGGCCACCGGGTTGCTCACCGAGGCGTATCGGCCGGCAGAGAAGGCCCGCACCCAGGCCGCCAACGAATTCCTGGTGTTTTCCACCGTGGCCATCACCGCGCTGTTGGCCGGTCCACTGGTCAGCCAGCTCGGCTGGGCGCTGCTCAATGCCCTGCTGGTGCCGCTGTCGCTGATTCCCATCGCGCTACTCGGCTGGCAGCGCCTTGCCAGACGCCGCCAAGACCCGCACATTAGTGGCTGAATCTCACGGACGGGGCCGTCACTCATGCGTCAGCCACTGGCTCGCGAATTTACCAACCTGCTCGAGCGCGGCCGTGACCGCCAGCTACGCCTGGCGGTCACCGGCCTGTCGCGCGCCGGTAAGACGGCCTTTCTCACCTCGCTGGTTCACCAGCTGCGTCATGCCGGCCTGGAGGCGCGCCTCGACCTGCTGCCAGCCGCTCGCGAAGGGCGCCTGCTCGGCGCCCAGCGTATCAGTCAGCAGGACCTCGACGTGCCGCGCTTCCCCTACGATCAGGCCATGACTGCCCTGGACGATACACCGCCACGCTGGCCCGAACCCACCCGCGGGATCAGCGAGTTGCGTCTGAAGATCCGCTATCGCCCCGCTCGGGGGGGGCTGCTGAAACGCGATGTCGCCCACCTCACCCTTGATCTGTTCGACTACCCCGGCGAGTGGTTGCTCGATCTTCCCCTGATGGCGCACGACTTCCTGAGCTGGAGCGAAACGCAGACCCGGGAGCTTGCAGGGCCCCGACACAGCGAGCGCCAGGCGCTGTTTCGCGACTGGCTGGCGGCCGTCGACGGTCTCGATCCCGCCGCGCAGGCCGACGAAGCACAGCTTGCCGCCATTGCCGAGCACTACGCCAGGGGGCTGCGCAGCGCTCGCGAAGCGGGCTTCGCCAATCTCCAGCCAGGGCGCTTCCTGTTGCCCGGCGATCTCGACGGCGCCCCGGTGCTGCAGTTCTTCCCCCTGCCGGGCATCACCAGCGACGATCGCAAGCACCTCGAGAAACTGCCCGAGCAGAGCCTCTACCGCACCCTGGTCAAGCGCTTCACCCATTATCAGCAGCATATCGTCAAGCCCTTCTACCGCGACCATTTCCGGCGCTTCGATCGTCAGATCGTGCTGGTCGACGTACTTGGCGCGCTGAATGCCGGGCCCGAGCGCTTCGAGGATCTCTCCCGGGCCCTGGGTACGCTGATGCAGAGCTTCAACTACGGCAAGCGCAGCCTGCTGACTCGGCTGTTCGCCCCGCGCATCGACCGGCTGGCGATTGCCGCCACCAAGGCCGACCACGTCACTCCCGAACAGCACCCTAACCTGGTTGGTCTGCTCGAGGCGCTGCTCGCCGAGCCGTTGACCGAGCTGCGTTTCGCCGATGTGCCGGTACGCGCCCTGTCGCTTGCCTCGATACGCTCCACCCGCGCCCAACAGGTCGAGCATCAGGGCAAGCGCACGGCGGCCCTGCGCGGCACCCTGCTGGATGAGAGCGAGGTGTTGATATTCCCTGGAGAAGTGCCGGCGACGCTGCCCGACGCCGACTTCTGGCACCGCCAGGGGTTCGACTTCCGGCCCTTCCGCCCCATGCCGCGAGGCACCGCGGCACTGCCGCATATCCGCATGGACGCGGCCCTGGAGTGGCTGATCGGAGACAAGCTGCAATGAACGAGCGACGCAACGACCCGCTGCCGGGGCAACACTTCAGCCTTGACGAAAGCGGCACTATCCCCGAAAGCGAGCGGCGCGACCCGCGTCCGGGACTCGCCTTCGACACCACGGCAGCGACACACCCGCTTGAGGAGGAGGAGCGCCTCGACCACCCCGCCGAGGCGGCCGTCGTCGCCAGCCTGGCCAGGCCGCGCAAGCGCCGCTGGGGACTGCTGACCCTGCTCGCCGGCTCCCTCGGCCTGGGCGCCCTGGAGGCCGGCGGTACGCTCTATGCCGCAAGCCTCGGGGGCGACTGGCTGAGTGGCGCCTGGAGCGTGTTGATCTTGCTGGCCTTGGCTCTTGGTGCGCGGGCATTGGGCCGGGAGCTGTGGCGTCTCAAGCGGCTGCGCCGCCATGGCCGGCTACGCCAGCGCCTGGAGGGTCTTGATGAGGCGACACCCGCCAAGGCGCTCGAGCTTGCCGAGGCGCTGCGCGATCAGCTCAAGCTGGATCGCGACCACCCCCACTGGCAAGGCTTCCTGAGCGCCCATGAATCGCATCACGATGGTCGCGAGACACGTCAGCTGCTGGCCCATCATCTGCTCGTCCCGCGCGACCGCGAGGCGCGCCGGCTGGTATCGCGGATGTCCGGTGACACCGCGATCCTGGTCGCGATCAGCCCGTTGACGCTTGTCGACATGGCGCTGGTGGCGTGGCGCAACCTGGCCCTGATCGACCGGTTGGCACGCCTCTACGGGCTCGAGCTCGGCTATGCCAGCCGGCTGCGGCTGTTTCGCGCCGTGCTCTATAACATGGCCTTTGCCGGCGCCAGCGAGATGGCCAGCGAAGCGAGCATGGAGCTGCTCTCGATGAACCTCGCCGGCAGGCTCTCGGCTCGCGCCGGCCAAGGCATGGGGGTCGGACTGCTGAGTGCGCGGCTGGGTCTGCGCACGCTGCGCCTAACCCGCCCGCTGCCCTTCGATGAGCGCGAGGCGCCGCGTATCAGCGACCTGCGCCGCGAGCTATGGAATCGCCTGCGCCGCCTCGAGCAGGAGGAGCCCAAGCGCTAGATGCGCCTTCTTCTATCCATTACGTCATTCTTGATTTCGATCAAGGCACGGCGATAGCCTTCTACTAGGCTGAAAGTGACTACAATTATGGAGGTACGCCATGTTCGATTCCGTTCTGATTGCCGTCGATGGATCTGAAAATGCCAAGAAGGCGCTGAGCGTTGCCTGCAAGCTGGTAAGAGGCGAGCAGAGCAAGCTGCATATCCTGCATATTCCGGAAGCACTGACCCATGAGACCACCCTGGTATGGGGCATCGGCGCCGTGCCCATGGAGTCCACCCAAGAGGTACTGGAGGAGGCAGGCCGAGAGGTGATCGTACGTGCCACTGACGCCGCCCGTGAAATGGGTGCGCAGCAGATCGAGACGCATCTGGCCCGTGGCGAGCCTGCACGCACCATCCTGCGCCAGGCCGAACTGCTCGGTGTCGACGCCATTGTGATGGGTAGCCGCGGGCTGGGCGACTTGGGCGGTTTCATCTTGGGCAGCGTCTCGCACAAGGTATCGCATAGCGCCAAGTGCACCGTGATCACGGTACGCTGAGAGGGTCCTCCAGCTGCGTCTCGCCAATTGGCGTTCGGCGTGGCAGTGGTAGAAAAATGAGCCTATGTGCATCAGGTCGAACTGGGGCCTGTAGTGGGGGCGGAGCTCCTCGACGCGCTCATAGAGGACCAGCACCGCTCGGGCCACGTCGCCGAAGGCCACCAGACGGGCCTGCTCCGGCTCGCCGGCCGATGCCCGGGTGCGGCGCAGCACCGTCTTGATGCGTGCCAGCAAGGTCTATACATTCACGTCAGGGAGAAATACTCCCGCAGCTGACGGGCCACGGCCATCTCGTCATGATGTCCGATACGCTGGGCGCTCGGCACCCGGTGGGGGAGCTCGGGGTGGGCATTGGCCATCATGAAGGCGTTGCCGGCGAGATTGAGCATCTCGGTATCATTGAGATTGTCGCCGAATGCCAGGCACTGCGCTGGCGACAATTGAAGTGTATCGAGCAGTTGCTGCAACGCCGCGCCCTTGTTCACTCCACCGGCCATGATCTCCAGTGAATCGGGCAGCGAATAGGTGATATGCAACCGTTCCCCGTGGCGCGTGCGCAGCTGGCTTTCGATGCCGGCCAGCAGGTCGGGGTCGCCAATATAGAGCACCTTGCCGATACCGCTGCCATCCAGCGCATCGAGGTCCGCGACCCGGTAGCTGAAGCCGGTATGCGCATGCAACTCGAGCAGGCGTGGATCGGGGGCGTCGATCAGCCACTCGTCGTCACAGTAGAGATTCAGCCGCACTGATGCCGGCCGCTCGAGGCCGATCAACGCCTTGACCAGAGGCGCCGGCACGTGACTGGCCGACATCAGCTTGCCTTGGGAATCATGCAGGTAGGCTCCATTGGTACTGATGATGTGGGCACTGGTGCCAAGCCGCTCGCGAATCGCCGCAATATCGTGAAAGTGCCGGCCCGAGGCCAGCGCCAGAGGGTGGCCGCATGCCGCGAGGCACTGGAAGGTCTCGATGGTCAGCACGTCAAGATCGTGATCGGCGTTGAGCAGGGTACGGTCGAGGTCGGTAACTATCAGTGGCGGAGTCATGCATCTTCCCGGTGGTGGTCACGTCCTGCTCAAGACTACCGCATCACGGGGATAAGCGGACACCCGGCACTCGATGAAAGGCCGAAAGGAGGTGTATTGGTCAGCGTGATTGGCGCCGCCGCCGTGAATCCGTATAGTGGCTTCTATCCCCCGCCATGCAAAAGTGTCCGATGCTGCAGAATAATTCGCTGCTTGCTCAACTCAAGCAACAGATCCGTGAAAGTACGCCGCGTGTCGAAGGCGTTATCAAGGCCACCGACAAAGGTTTCGGCTTTCTGGAAACCGACAGCGGTGACTCCTATTTCGTACCACCTCCCGCCATGAAGCTGGTGCTGCATGGTGACCGTGTCGAAGCGATCATCAAGGAGGACGGCGACAAAAAGTCGGTGGAGCCCGAGAAATTGCTGGAGATCGGCCTGCAGCGCTTCATTGCTCGCGTTCAGAAACGCGAGGGGCGCCTGGCCGTCGTGCCCGACCACCCGTCGGTGAAGAACGTGCTCAAGGCACGCATCAAGAACAGTCTCGACGAAGCGAGCATCGGCGATGGCGACTGGGTGGTGGCGCGTCTGGTGCGTCACCCGCTCAAGCCTGACGACCGCGCCTTCTTCACCCAGATCGACGAACTGGTGGCCAAGACCGACGACCCTGCCGTACCGTGGCGCGTGACGCTGGCCCGGCATGCGTTAGAGCAAGCCTCTCCCGTGGCCGGCGACGACTGGCCGCTGCGTGATGAGGGACTCGAGCGCAGCGACCTGCGCGATGAGCCGCTTTTTACCATCGACAGCGAAAAGACCCGCGACATGGATGATGCCCTGCGCATCGAACCGCGTGCCGAGGGTGGCTGGCGCCTGACCGTGGCGATCGCCGACCCCACGGCCTATGTCGACGAGAACCACGCTGCTGACCTGGAGGCGCGCACCCGCGCCTTCACTGTCTACCTGCCTGGCCAGAACGTGACCATGCTGCCGGAGATGCTCGCTGACGATCTCTGTTCGCTCTGGGAGGGCAAGGATCGTCCGGTGCTGGCCTGTGCCCTCGAGGTGAACGCCGACGGCAGCCTGGGGGAATACCGTTTCTTCGCCGCCATTGCCCGTTCGCATGCCAAGCTTGCCTATGACACTGTCTCCGACTGGCTGGAAGGCCAGGGCGACTGGTCACCGGCGGAGGCGATCGGCGAGCAGCTGAAGGCGCTGCGCGACCTGACCGAGGCCCGCAGCGCCTGGCGTGCCGAGCATGCCCTGGTCTTCAAGGATCGCCCCGATTACGTCTTCGACCTCGACGAGGCGGGCAACGTGCTGGACATCCGCACCGAAGAGCGACGCATCGCCAATCGCATGATCGAGGAGTCGATGATCGCGGCCAACGCCTGTTGCGCCGATCTGCTCGCCGATAAGGTCGGTCATGGCATCTTCAACGTGCACCGCGCCTTCGAACCGGAAAAGGCTGAATCCGCCCACGAGTTCCTGGCCAGCCAGCAGGTCGAGGTGGAGCGCGAGGCGCTGCTCGAGCTGCCCCGCTACCGTGAGCTCAAGCGCGCCCTGGAGAGCCGGGACGATGCCTGGCTGGACGCGCGTCTGCGCCGTTTCCAGGGTTTTACCAGCATGTCGGCACTGCCAGGCCCGCATTTCGGGCTGGGGCTTTCCGCCTACGCCACCTGGACCTCGCCGATCCGCAAGTATGGAGACATGGTCAACCACCGCCTGATCAAGCGCGTGCTCAAGGGCGAGCAGGCACCCGCCGAGGCGAGCCAGGCGCTCACCGAACAGCTCACCGAGCGCCGCCGCCTGAACCGCATGGCCGAGCGCGACGTCAAGGATTGGCTCTATGTGCGCTATCTCGCCGAAGCCGCCAGGCAGCAGCAGGAGTTCGAGGCCGAGATCGTTGCCATCAACCGCGGCGGCATGCGTGTGCGCCTGAATGTCAACGGCGCCACGGCCTTCGTCCCCGCTCCGCTGATGCACAGCGACCGCGACAAGGTGGTGATCGACGACAAGGAGGGACGTGTGCAGATCGAAGGTGTGGAGCGCTTCAAGCTCGGCGACGTGATCCGCGTGGCCCTCACTGAAGCCCGCGAGGAGACCCGCTCGCTGGTGGCCCGTCCGGCCGTTTAGCGGCCTTACCAAAATAATTGAAGCAATTGCGCCCTGGCCTGCTAAGGCCAGGGCGCACTCCGTTGTGAACGCTATTTTTGACGCCTCGAGAGAAGTCAGTGATCCTTTTCTCACCATTTCGGTATCAAAAAGTAACTTATGTTATTAACCTGGATTGATAAATTTTCTTCCGATCTAGTTATCTAAATAAAAATTAGTCATATCAAATAAATAGAAAATAGTCGATTCGCTTCGATATCGAGGGAGGCATAATTGTGTATCCAACGCTCCCAGCCTTGGATTAACCACCCTATACCCAAGCGATATCAATCGGTAGCATGCGCACCCAATGGACCCGTATCATCGCAATGATAATCAATATGAAACTCAGGAGTAGGGAATGTCTGTTATCAAGGCCGGCAATTCGACGACGGCGTCAGAACTTCAGGAATTGATCGATATGGCGCCCAAGGGCGCCACTATCGAACTGAGTGAAGGCAACCACATACTTGATGAGAGCCTTGTCATCAGCCGTTCCGATATCTCCCTGGTGGGAGCTGGCTCGGATGAGACAACCCTTACGTTCAGCCAGCAAGCGCTCGATGCCGACGATCATTACGGCCTGCTGGTGGATGGCACCCTTGATGACGAAACGATAGGGAGGCTGAACGCCTCCTTGGATGTCGGGGATAAAACAATGTCGCTGGATTCAGCGCATGATCTTGAAGCCGGCGATACCGTACGCATCTGGCAGGATAACGACGAAGCGTTCTTCTCGCTGATCGGCGATACCTCCTGGCGCAAGCAGCAGCATGCCGAGCTGCGCACCAGCATGGCAAAGGTAGAGTCGGTCAATGGCAGCACCATTACCCTCGACCGCGGCGTACACTTCGATTTTGACGGCGGCAAGACTCAGCTCCAGCGACTCGATAGTGCCAACAATGTCTCGTTGCAGGGTTTCAGTATCGGTTTCGAACTGGGCACCCCCGATGATGCGCTCTTTCGCAATACCGAGGGCGGGCTGACGGGGTACCAGGCCGTGACGCTCGACGGCACCGTCGATGCCCAGCTATCCGATATCACAGTCGAGCATGGCCCCTCCACCGCGTTTCACTTCTCACGTACGCTGGATGCCGAAGTGGAGGGCCTCAGGGCGAATGGCGCTTTCAACAAGGGTGCCGGTGGCAATGGCTACGCCTATGAGTTGAGAGAGAGCTATGACAGCACCTTTACCGGCCTCGAGGATAGCGGCATGCGCCATGGGCTGGTATTCGCATCCTGGCGCTCCTCGGTGGACAATGATGTCAAGGTGGCGTTTACCGATCGCGACATCAATTTCCATGGTGGCCGCGATCAGGGCAACCAGGTCAGGGTGGAGCAGTCGCTACGTGATCCGCAAGCCGATGGACTCTCCACCACCGTATGGACCAACGAGGAGGGGGAAGGCTTTGGTGCTCCCACCGATGCCGATGCCAACGAGGTTCGCTTTGACTATGTCATCGGCTCGCGCCGAGATGATGAAATCGTTGGCACCGATGACGGCGTTTATCTCAATGGCGGCCTCGGCCACGACATACTGATCGGCGGCGATGGTAACGATATCCTGCAGAGCGGGCCAGGCGACGATTGGCATGACGGCAGGGATCTGCTCATCGGCGGCATGGGCACCGACACGGCACTCTATGCTCAGGATTACGATCAGTACAGTGTCTCCTTCCAGGGCGACAAGGTAAGGATCAAAGATCAGAAAGGCAGTGACGATACCCTGGAGGAGATGCAGTATGCCGCGTTCGCCGACGGCACGCTTTTGCATATTGCCTCACGCAGCCTGCTTCTCGACGATCCCATGACAAAGCCCTCCCCTGAAGAAGTGCTCGATAGCGATGGCCTGCTGCCAAGAATCATCGACGACTCGACAGCATTGGTCGCCACCGGCAATACCATGGTCAGCTGGAATGGCGGCTACGTAGCCGAAATCTTTATCGAAAATGTCACCAACGAGCTCATCGAGGACATCGAGATCGATTTTGATCTTCCTGTCGATATCGATAATGTCTGGAATGGTGAGATGAGCGAAAAGGAAGGCGCCTACCGAGTCGATGGCGATCGCTCGCTGGACCCTGGCGAAGCCTGGCGGTTTGCCTTCAGGGCCTATGGCGATGATGACGCCTTACCGGACGCGATCAAGGCGGCGCAGGGAGTGGAAGTTCAAGTGCTCGGCATGGACGCCCCTCGTTATGATGACGCCATTGCCTGAGAGGCCAGCCCGACAGGCCCGCACGAAAAAAGGGCGCCCAAGGGCGCCCTTCTCGTCGACCGACAGCAGACTTACCAGCCGGTGACTTCCTTGAGTGCATCGCCGATCTGGGCGAGCGAACGCACCGTCTTGACACCGGCCGCTTCCAGGGCGGCGAATTTCTCGTCCGCGGTGCCCTTGCCACCGGCAATGATCGCACCGGCATGGCCCATGCGCTTGCCCGGAGGTGCCGTGACACCGGCGATGTAGGAGACCACCGGCTTGGAGACGTTGGCCTTGATGTAGGCAGCGGCTTCTTCCTCGGCGGTGCCGCCGATCTCGCCGATCATCACGATCGCCTCGGTCTGCGGATCCTTCTCGAACATCGCCAGAATGTCGATGAAGTTGGAGCCCGGGATCGGGTCGCCGCCGATACCTACGCAGGTGGACTGGCCAAAGCCGTGATCGGTAGTCTGCTTGACCGCTTCATAGGTCAAGGTGCCTGAGCGCGACACGATACCGACCTTGCCCGGCTTGTGGATGTGGCCCGGCATGATACCGATCTTGCACTCACCTGGGGTGATCACACCGGGGCAGTTCGGCCCGATCAGACGCACGCCCAGCTCGTCGCACTTGACTTTGGCTTCGAGCATGTCCAGCGTCGCGATACCTTCGGTGATGCACACGATCAGCTTGATGCCGGCATTCGCGGCTTCGAGGATCGAGTCCTTGCAGAACGGGGCCGGTACGTAGATCACGCTGGCCTCGGCACCGGTCTTCTCCACCGCTTCGCGCACGGTATTGAATACCGGCAAGCCCAGATGCTCCTGGCCACCCTTGCCCGGGGTCACGCCGCCGACCATCTGGGTACCGTAGGCGATCGCCTGCTCGGAGTGGAAGGTGCCCTGGCCGCCAGTGAAGCCCTGGCAGATGACCTTGGTGCTCTTGTCGATCAGGATACTCATTACTTGCCCTCCGCCGCTTTGACGACCTGCTGTGCCGCGTCAGTCAGGCTGGTAGCAGCGATGATGTTCAAACCACTGGAGGCCAGCTTCTCGGCGCCCAGTTCGGCGTTGTTACCTTCGAGGCGTACCACGACCGGCACATTGACGCCTACTTGCTCGACGGCACCGATGATGCCCTCGGCGATCATGTCACAGCGCACGATACCGCCGAAGATGTTGACCAGTACGGCCTTGACGTTGTCGTCGGAGAGGATGATCTTGAACGCTTCGGCTACGCGCTCCTTGGTGGCGCCACCGCCGACGTCAAGGAAGTTGGCCGGCTTGCCGCCGTTCAGGTTGACGATATCCATGGTGCCCATGGCCAGACCGGCGCCATTGACCATGCAGCCGATGTTGCCATCGAGAGCCACGTAGTTGAGCTCCCACTTGGCGGCGTCAGCTTCACGCTCGTCCTCCTGGGAGGGATCGCGCATCGCCTGCAGGTCGGGGTGACGGTACAGCGCGTTGCTGTCCAGCCCCAGCTTGGCGTCGAGGCAGTGCAGGTTGCCTTCGCCAGTGATGACCAGCGGGTTGATCTCGAGCAGTGCCAGGTCCTTCTCATGGAACAGCTTGGAGAGCCCCAGGAAGATCTTGGTGAACTGCTTGATCTGGTCGCCTTCTAGGCCCAGCTTGAAGGCCAGCTCGCGCGCCTGGTACGGCTGTGCGCCGACCAGCGGATCGATCTCGGCCTTGAGGATCTTCTCGGGAGTCTCCTCGGCGACCGTCTCGATTTCCACGCCACCCTCGGTGGAAGCCATGAACACCACGCGGCGCGTCTGGCGGTCGACGACTGCACCCAGATAGAGTTCATTGGCGATATCGGTGCAGGTCTCGACCAAGATCTTGGCGACCGGCTGGCCATGCTCGTCTGTCTGGAAGGTGACCAGGTTCTTGCCCAGCCACTGCTCGGCGAAGGCCTTGGCCTCCTCCGGACTCTTGATCAGCTTGACGCCGCCTGCCTTGCCGCGGCCACCGGCGTGAACCTGGGCCTTGACGACCCACATATCACCGCCGATCTTCTTGCAGGCTTCGGCAGCCTCTTCGGGGGTGTCAACGGCGAAGCCCTTGGACACCGGCAGACCATAATCGGCAAACAGTTGCTTGCCTTGATACTCGTGAAGGTTCATCGATTCATGCCATTGGTTGCATGTGACTCGAACGATGACCGCGGACGCCCACAGATGGAGCGAGTATCCCGGTCACCCCCGTTTGCCTCCGGTACATAGCCGGAAGCAAGGCGCCGCCCAAGGCGGCGCTTGTTGTCCAGAACTTACTTGCGCTTTTTGCGATTGGCCATGTGAATGGCGTGGCCATCCACCGCCAGGGCCGCTTCGTGCACGGCTTCCGAGGTGCTCGGGTGGGCATAGCAGGTCAGTGCCAGGTCTTCGGCACTGGAGCCGAACTCCATGGCGATCACGCCCTGGGCGATCAGCTCACCGGCATGCTGGCTGACGATATGCATGCCCAGGATGCGATCGGTCTCGGCGTCGGCGATGATCTTGGCCATCCCTTCCGGGGCGTTGTTGGCCAAGGCGCGGCCGTTGGCCGAGAAGGGGAAGCTGCCCGTCTTGATTTCGATACCGGCGGCCTTGGCGTCCTGCTCGGTCATGCCGACCCAGGCGACTTCAGGCGAAGTGTAGATGACGCTGGGGATGGCATCGTAGTTCATCTCGGCCTTGTGACCGGCAATGATGTCGGCGACCATCACGCCCTCTTCCGAGGCCTTGTGGGCGAGCATCGGGCCGCGCACGCAGTCGCCGATGGCATAGATGCCCGGTACGCTGGTGCGGCACTGGTCATCGACAAAGATGAAACCGCGCTCGTCGAGCTTGACGCCGGCATCGTCACCAACCACGCCTTGGGTATAGGGGCGACGGCCGACACACACGATCAGCTTGTCGAAGGTCTGCTCCTGCTCACCCTTGGCATCAGTGTACTTGACCACGACCTCGTTGCCCTTGACTTCGGAGCCAGTGACGCGCGCGCCCAGCTTGATGTCCAGCCCTTGCTTCTGCAGCAGCTTCTGGGTCTCCTTGGCGATGGCCGTATCGACCATTGGCAGGAAGGCGTCCATCGCCTCGAGCACGGTGACCTCTGCACCCAGACGGCTCCATACGCTGCCCAGCTCCAGGCCAATGACGCCGGCACCGATCACGCCCAGTCGCTTGGGCACTTCAGTGAACTCCAGGGCACCCGTGGAGCTGACGATGATGTCGTCGGTCAGCGGCGTTGGCGGAATCTCGACCGGCACGGAGCCGGCGGCGATGACGATGTTGTCGGCGTCATAAGCCGCCTTCTCGCCATCGTGGCCGGTGACTTCGACCTGCTTGCTGGAGAGCACCTTGCCGGTACCCTCCAGAGCGGTGACGCCATTGGCCTTGAACAGGGCGCTGATACCGCCGGTGTTCTTGGCAATGACCTGGTTCTTGAATTCGAGCATCTTGGGCACGTCGGCAGTCACCTCACCGACATTGATACCCACCTCGGCGAAATGGTCGCGCGCCTCGACGAACTTGTGCGAGGACTCGAGCAGCGCCTTGGAAGGGATACAACCCACATTCAGACAGGTGCCGCCGTGTACCGTCTTGCCTTCCTTGTTGACCCACTTCTCGACACAGGCGGTCTTGAGTCCCAGCTGGGCTGCCCGGATCGCGGCAACGTAGCCGCCAGGGCCTGCACCGATGACGATCACATCAAATTTATCGGCCATGAATTCGTTTCCTGTTTCGTCGGTTCGCTGAAAAACGGTGGCAGTCGCGTGACGTTACACGTCCAGCAGCAGGCGTGCCGGATCCTCGAGCAGTTCCTTGATGGTGACCAGGAACTGCACCGCGTCCTTGCCATCGATCATGCGGTGGTCATAGGAGAGTGCGAGATACATCATCGGACGAATCTCGACCTTGCCGTTCACCGCCATGGGACGCTCCTGGATCTTGTGCATGCCCAGGATCGCCGTCTGCGGCGGATTGATGATCGGCGTCGACATCAGTGAACCGAAGATGCCGCCGTTGGTGATGGTGAAGGTGCCGCCCTGCATCTCGTCGATGCCAAGCTTGCCGTCGCGGGCACGCTTGCCGAAGTCGACGATGGTCTTCTCGACATCGGCGATCTTCATGCTGTCGGTATCGCGCAGCACCGGCACCACCAGACCACGCGGCGTGGAAACGGCAACACCGATATCCTGGTAGCCATGGTAGACGATGTCGCTACCGTCGATGGAAGCGTTGACGTCAGGGAAACGCTTGAGCGCCTCGGAAGAGGCCTTGACGAAGAAGCCCATGAAGCCGAGCTTGGTGTCGTGCGCCTTGAGGAAGGTATCCTTGTACTGCGCGCGCAGGCCCATCACCGCGCCCATGTCCACCTCGTTGTAGGTGGTGAGCATGGCAGCGGTCTGCTGAGCCTGGACCAGACGCTTGGCGATGGTCTGGCGCAGGCGGCTCATCGGCACCCGCTTCTCAGGACGTTCGCCCTCGAATGCCGGGACGGCAGCCGCCGACTTCTGCGGCGCTGCCGCCTGAGCCGTCTTCTTGGCATTGCCTGCCTGCACGGCACGCTGGACGTCCTCCTTGAGGATACGTCCGCCCTTGCCGGTACCTTCGATCTTGTTCACGTCGAGATCGTGCTCGGCGACCAGCTTGCGTGCCGCCGGCGCCAGAATCTTGTCGCCGACCTTGGTGTCGCCCTCTGCGCTTGCGGCATTGGCTTCGCTCTCGTCGTCACGCGACTCGGCGGAAGCACCAGCGTCGGCGCCACCCTCGCCACCGGCACCTTCGACGAAGATCGCCAGGATCGCTTCGGACTCGACCTGCGAGCCCTCTTCGGCCTTGATCTCCTTGAGTGTGCCATCGACCGGTGCCACGACTTCCAGCACGACCTTGTCGGTCTCGATGTCGGCCAGCACTTCGTCACGCTTGACCGCTTCGCCGACCTTCTTGTGCCAGGTCGCCACGGTGCCTTCCTGGATCGACTCGGGGAAGGAAGGTGCCTTGACGTCATGACTCTTGCCACCGCCCGCCGACGTGGCGGCCTTGGGCGCAGGTTCGGCGGCCTTCTCGGTCTTGGCATCGGCATCGGCGCCGGACTCGGGCTTGGCCAACTCACTAGCCTCTCCGATCACCCCAAGCAGCTGCTCGGACTGAACGGTCTCGCCCTCTTCGGCCTTGATCTCACTCAGAACGCCTGCCTCGGGTGCCACTACCTCAAGCACGACCTTGTCGGTCTCGATTTCGACGATCAGTTCGTCACGCTCAACGCTGTCACCCGGCCTCTTGTGCCATGCGGCCACGCTGCCCTCGGCAACGGATTCCGGAAAGGTTGGCGCTTTGATCTCGGTAGCCATTTCGGTTCCTTATGTGTTCTCTCGTCCAGTGGGCGCCTTAGCTATTGAAGGCGTCGTCCACCAGTTGGCGCTGTTGTTCGACGTGCACGGACATGTAGCCCGCCGCGGGTGCTGCCGATGCCGGACGGCCGGCGAACTTGAGTTCTCTGCCCATGCCATTGGTCAGCGTGTCGGCGACCACTCGCATGTGGTGCTGACTCTGATACCAGGCCCCCTGGTTGAGCGGCTCTTCCTGACACCACACCACCTGCTCCAGGTTGGTGTAACCCTTGAGTGCGTCAAGTAGCTCATCCTTGGGAAAGGGGTAGAGCTGCTCGAGCCTCACGATGGCGGTGTCGTCACGTTCGTTCTCGGCACGATAGGTCGCCAGGTCGTAGTAGACCTTGCCCGAGCAGAGCACCACGCGCTTGACCTTGTCGGCCTCGAGCTTGCCCTGATCCGGAATCACCATCTGGAACTTGCCATGGGCCAGCTCCTCGAGCGTCGAGGTCGCCTCCTTGTGGCGCAGCAAGCTCTTCGGCGTCATGACCACCAGCGGTTTTCTCAGCGGACGAATCACCTGACGGCGCAACAGGTGGTAGATCTGCGCCGGGGTGGTCGGCACACACACCTGCATGTTGTGCTCGGCGCACAGCTGCAGGAAGCGCTCGAGACGTGCCGACGAATGCTCGGGACCCTGCCCCTCGTAGCCGTGCGGCAGCAACATGGTCAAGCCACACAACCGCCCCCACTTGCTTTCACCGGAGGAGATGAACTGATCGACCACCACCTGAGCGCCATTGAAGAAGTCGCCGAACTGCGCTTCCCAAATGATCAGGGCATTGGGCGTGGTCGTCGCGTAACCGTACTCGAACGCCAGCACTGCCTCTTCCGAGAGGAAGGAGTCGCGAATCGTAAAGCGCGGCTGTCCCTCCTTGATGTACTCGAGAGGGACATGGGTGGTGCCATCCTTCTGGTTATGCACCACGGCGTGACGGTGGGAGAAAGTGCCGCGCCCTACGTCCTGCCCTGTAATGCGTACGGGATGTCCCTGATCGAGCAGCGTGGCGTAGGCCAGGGTTTCAGCGAAGCCCCAGTTGAGCGCCATGCCACCGGCAAGCATCTTGCGGCGATCTTCGTAGATCTTGGCGACCTGACGCTGCACCTGCACACCAGCGGGAATCTCGCACATCTTGGCGGCGATCTGCTGCATGCGCTTCATGTCGAAGGTGGTATCGGCATCGCCGCTCCACTCATGCCCCAAGTAGGGTGCCCAATCGACGAACAGCTCGGCATTGGGCTCCTTGACCAGGGCGTTGGCGACATGGTTGCCGGCCATCAAGTCTTCGCGATACTCCTCGGCCAGCGTCTTGACGTCATCCTCGGAGAGCACGCCCTCCTCGACCAGGCGCTTGGCATAAAGAGTGCGCGTAGAGGGGTGATCCTTGATCTTGCTGTACATCAGCGGCTGGGTGCCGGAGGGCTCGTCCGCCTCGTTGTGACCACGGCGGCGGTAGCAGACCAGGTCGATGACGACGTCGCGCTTGAACTGCTGACGATAGTCGATGGCGACCTGAGCGGCATGCAGCACCGCGTCCGGATCGTCGGCATTGACGTGGAAGATCGGCGCCTGAACCATTTTGGCGATATCGGTCGCATACTCGGTGGAGCGAGCATCCAACGGGTGCGACGTAGTGAAGCCGACCTGGTTGTTGATGACGATGCGCACCGTGCCACCGGTCTTGTAGGCACGCGTCTGAGACATCTGGAACGTCTCCATCACCACGCCCTGCCCGGCGAATGCCGCATCGCCATGAATGGTGATCGGCAACACCTTGCTGCCATCCAGATCATCGCGACGATCCTGACGGGCACGTACCGAACCTTCGACCACCGGAGAGACGATCTCCAGGTGCGAGGGATTGAAGGCCAGCGCCAGGTGCACTTCGCCACCAGGGGTCATCACGTTGGAGCTGAAACCCTGGTGATACTTGACGTCGCCGGAGCCACGCTCGATGACCTTCTTGCCATCGAATTCCTCGATCAGTTCCGAAGGGCTCTTGCCGAGGATATTGATCAGCAGGTTGAGGCGGCCACGGTGTGCCATGCCGATGACGACCTCCTTGGTGCCGTAACCGCCGGCACGCTGGATGATCTCGTCCATCATCGGAATGAACGACTCGCCGCCCTCGAGACCAAAGCGCTTGGTACCCGGGTATTTGGAAGCCAGATAGTTCTCGAGGCCCTCCGCCGCGGTCAACCGCTCCAGCACATGCTTGCGCACCTCACCGCTGAACTCGGGCTTCGAGCGCACCGACTCGAAACGCTGCTGCAGCCAGCGCTTCTCCTCGGTATCGACGATGTGCATGATTTCGCAGCCGATCGAGCGGCAGTAGGTCTGCTCGAGCGCGCCAACGATCTCCTTGAGCGGCGCCTTGTCCTTGCCCAGGAAGAACGAGCCGGTCTGGAACTCGCTATCCAGGTCAGCATTGGTCAACTGATGAAAGGAGAGGTCGAGGTCAGGAACCGGAACTGGACTGCGCAGGCCGAGCGGATCGATATTGGCCTTCTGATGGCCACGGAACCGGTAGGCATTGATCAGTTGGAGAACCTTGACCTGCTTCTTGTTCTCGCCACTGTCCACCGCGGCGGATGCCTGAGCGGTCCGTCGGCTCCTGCCCAGCTGATAGAACTGATCGCGAATCGGGCTTAGCGGAACATCGTGGGAGGCGCTGCCATCGGGACGCGGTAACTGATCGAAATAGTTGCGCCACTCGTCGGGGACAGCATTGGGATCAACGAGGTACTGCTCGTAGAGTGCTTCCACATAATGAGCATTGCCGCCGCTCACATGAGAAGTACGCCACATCAACTCCATTATGCCTTCTTGCATCTCTCGGTCACCCTGCACTGATGGGGTGTTGTCGGCGCCTGACACGGGCTCGCCGCATCGGCGTTTCGGTGCCCTGCCGGCAGGGCGGTCATGCATTCCGGCGTCAACGGCAAGCGCCTTTGCTTACCGGTGACCTTGCCACTCATCGTCAAAAGCCGGTGCACTGGGCACCGGCTCTCGGCTTACGAGGCCGGCTTGCCTGCGACACTTGGTCACAGCCGGAAGCCTGTGCCCATGATAGCAAGCTAACCGCCACGTTTTAAGTGGCATTGGCCAGTAACATCTCGCGTATCTTGCCGATGGCCCGCGTCGGATTGAGTCCCTTGGGGCAGACCGCGACACAGTTCATGATGCCCCGGCACCGGAACACGGAAAACGGATCCTCGAGTTCTGCCAGACGCTCGCGGGTCGCCTCGTCACGGGAGTCGGCGAGGAAACGGTAGGACTGCAGCAGGCCGGCAGGGCCGACGAACTTGTCCGGGTTCCACCAGAACGACGGGCACGAAGTGGAGCAACAGGCGCACAGGATACACTCATACAGACCATCGAGCTTGTCGCGATCTTCCGGCGACTGCAGACGCTCGATCGCCGGGGCCGGAGTGTCGTTCTGCAGATACGGCTGGATACGCTCGTACTGCTTGTAGAACAGCCCCATGTCGACCACCAGGTCACGTATCACCGGCAGGCCCGGCAGCGGACGCAGCACCAGCTTGTTGCCTTTGACCACGTCGGAGAGCGCAGTAACGCAGGCAAGGCCATTCTTGCCGTTCATGTTCATGCCGTCGGAGCCGCAAACACCCTCGCGGCAGCTACGGCGATACGCCATCGAGCTGTCCTGCTCCTTGGCCAGGTGCAGCACGTCGAGCACCATCAGATCGCGACCCTTGGTATCGATCTGGAACTCCTGCATGTAGGGCGCGGAGTCGGTTTCTGGATTGTAGCGGTAAATGGATACCTGAAGCGTGGACATCGTGCCCCCTTAATATGTACGGATCTTCGGCTCGAAGGTGGCGACCGTCTTCGGCGCGAAATTCACGTCGCGCTTGCCAAGCGTCTTATCGGTCGGGAAGTACAGCGAGTGCTTCAACCAGTTGGCATCGTCACGGTCCGGATAGTCATAGCGTGAGTGAGCACCACGACTCTCCTTGCGCTCCAGTGCTGAGATGGCAGTCGCCTCGGCCACTTCCATCAGATTGTCGAGCTCGAGCGCCTCGACACGGGCAGTATTGAAGGCGTTGGACTTGTCACCCAGGCTGGCAGTGGCAATCCGCTCACGCAGTTCGGCGAGCTTTTTCACCCCTTCCTGCATATGGTCTTCCTGACGGAACACTCCGAAGGCATTCTGCATGATGTCCTGAAGCTCGGCCTTGAGCGCCGGCACGGACTCACCGCCACTGGACTCGTTCCAGCGGCTCATGCGCGCCATGGCGGTGTCGACATCGGAGTCGGAGGCATCGAGATAGTCGACACCTTCATTGAGCGCTCCCTCGATGAACATGCCGGCGGCGCGACCGAAGACCACTAGATCGAGCAGCGAGTTGCCGCCCAGGCGGTTGGCACCGTGCACCGAGACGCAGGCTGCCTCGCCACACGCGAACAGGCCATTGACGATCTGATCCTTGCCGTCGACCTGCATGATCGCCTGGCCATGCACGTTGGTGGGAATACCCCCCATCATGTAGTGGCAGGTCGGCACCACCGGGATCGGTTCCTTGGCCGGATCGACATGGGCAAAGGTCTTGGAGAGTTCGACGATACCCGGCAGACGCTTGCCCAGGACCTCTTCGCCAAGATGGTCGAGCTTGAGGAACACGTGGTCGCCCTTATCGCCGCAGCCGCGACCCTCGAGAATCTCCATGACCATGGAGCGGGCCACGACGTCGCGACCGGCCAGATCCTTGGCGTTGGGGGCATAACGCTCCATGAAGCGCTCGCCATCCTTGTTGACCAGATAGCCACCCTCGCCGCGGCAACCTTCGGTCACCAGCGTGCCGGCACCGTAGATGCCGGTGGGGTGGAACTGCCACATCTCCATGTCCTGCATCGGGAAGCCCGCACGCAGCGCCATGCCGATGCCGTCGCCGGTGTTGATCAGGGCATTGGTCGTGGAGGCGTAGATGCGGCCGGCGCCACCGGTGGCCAGTACCGTCGCCTTTGACTTGATATGCACCACTTCACCGGTCTCGATGCACAGGGCGATGCAGCCCACCACATCGCCGTTGGCGTTCTTGACCAGGTCGACCGCGAACCACTCGTTGAGGAACACGGTGTCGTTCTTCAGGTTGTTCTGGTAGAGCGTGTGCAGCAGCGCGTGGCCGGTACGGTCGGCGGCGGCACAGGTGCGTGCGGCCTGGCCACCCTTGCCGAAGTCCTTGGACTGACCGCCGAAGGGGCGCTGATAGATACGGCCGTTATCGAAGCGCGAGAACGGCAAGCCCATGTGCTCGAGCTCGAATACCGCCTTGGGTCCTTCGGAACACATGTACTCGGCCGCTTCCTGGTCAGTGATGTAGTCGCCGCCCTTGACGGTGTCGTACATGTGCCAGCGCCAGTCGTCATTGGGGTCGGCAGAGGCAATCGCGCAGGTGATGCCGCCCTGGGCGGAAACCGTGTGCGAGCGCGTCGGGAACACCTTGGAGAGCACGGCGGTCTTCTTGCCGGACTTGGCCAGCTCGAGCGCGGCACGCAGGCCGGAGCCGCCGCCACCGATGATGATTGCGTCGAAGGTCAGGCTACGCATACTAGACATGAATCAGGCTCCCCACAGGACTTGAATGCCCCACACCAAAAAGACGAAGATGGCTAAAATGACGACTGCCTGCACGGCAAGGCGGATGTTGGTCGCTTTCAGATAGTCGGTCGACACCGTCCACAGACCGATCCAGGCGTGCGCGGCAAGAGAGATGAATGCCAGCAGCGAGAAGATGCGCATCCACGTCTGGGCAAACAGTCCGCTCCAGGTGACGTAATCGAGACCGGGATTGAAGAGCAGATAACCCACGATGAAAAGGGTATATAATGCCAGAATGACGGCCGAGACCCGCTGAATCAGCCAATCGGACAGCCCGCTGCGGCCAAAGCTCGTAATATTGGTTACCATACCCAAACCCCCGCCAGAATCACCAGAACCGCACTGACCACGACGGTGATCTGTGCCTTACGCATGCCACTCTCCAGGGTGACGCCAATGTTGATGTCCATCAGCAGGTGCTGGAAACCGGCCACCACATGAAAGATCAAGGCGGAGAGCAGGCCCCAGGCGATCAGCTTGGCCAGGATGTTGTTGGCCAGCGTATCTTGCACCGCCAGAAAACCCTGAGGAGATGACAATGACTTGTCGAGCGCCCAGAAGGCGAAGATCAGGCCAATGAACAGGATAATGCCGGTAACACGGTGGGTGATCGACGTCAGCGCCGGGAGAGGAAATTTGATCGTCGAAAGATCGAGGTTTACGGGTCGTTTACTATTCACGGCTCTTTACACACTCTCTTGGCCCGCTCTTGCGCGGCGTCGGGCATGGCCCGAGCGGGCGGTGGTTTTGAGGGAAGGGCTCGGCCGTCTGCCAAGTCGGCGCGACGCATACTTCTGCCAGTCGCGCGGGAGGATTATAGGGACTCGCCGTATTCATGACAAATCGTCGTGCACTCATGCGACCAAGGTGGAGCTATGGCAGGCTTGCCGAGACCGGCACAATGATGCAATGCATCAATATTTATACAAACAATCAACATGCAGTATAGGAGTGTACAGCAACACGCGCCATAGGCTAATTGACAATCGTCGACACGCTTCTATAGTGGGCGAACCTTTTTTAGCGGCTCGGCATGCGAGACAACGACTTATCGTCTGACACATGAAATAGAGGAGGCCACCCATGGCTGACAGGAAAGCAACGTTGAAAGTAGATGGACTTGATAAGCTAATCGAGTTTCCTGTCTATTCCGGCACCGCGGGCCCAGATGTGATCGATGTCCGCGGACTGGGCGCCGAGGGCTTTTTCACTCATGACCCGGGCTTTATGGCTACCTCCTGCACGGAATCGGCGATCACCTTTATCGATGGCGGCAAGGGCATACTGCTGCACCGTGGCTACCCCATCGACCAACTGGCCCATGGGTCCAATTTTGTCGAGCTGTGCTATCTGCTGCTATTTGGTGAACTGCCTAAAGAGCAGCAATACGCCGACTTCGAGTCGCGCATTCGCAACCACACCATGGTCCATGACCAGATCAACAACTTCTTTAAAGGGTTCCGCCGCGACGCCCACCCGATGTCGATCCTATGCGGCGTGGTCGGAGGCCTGGCGGCCTTCTATCACGATCATATGGACATCACCAAGGAGGAGGATCGCGAGATCAGCGCGATTCGCCTCATCGCCAAGATGCCCACCATCGCGGCGATGTCCTACAAGTATAACATCGGCCAACCATTCAACTATCCGCGCAACGATCTGAGCTATGCAGAGAACTTCCTCTACATGATGTTCAGCAACCCCTGCGAGGAGTACAAGATCAATCCCATCTTCGCCAAGGCGATGGATCGGATCTTCATGCTGCATGCCGATCACGAGCAGAATGCCTCGACCTCCACCGTGCGTCTGGCAGGCTCGACCGGTGCCAATCCGTTCGCCTGCATCAGCGCCGGTATCGCGGCGCTGTGGGGGCCCGCGCATGGCGGCGCCAACGAGGCGGTGCTCAACATGCTCGACGAGATCGGCGAGGATTCCGAAGAGAACATCCAGCGCTTCGTCGACCGCGCCAAGGACAAGAGCGATCCTTTCAAGCTGATGGGCTTCGGTCACCGTGTCTATCGCAACTTCGACCCGCGCGCCAAGGTGATGAAAGAGACCTGCGACGAGGTATTGGCGGAACTCGGCATGGCCAACGATCCTCAGCTCAAGATCGCCAAGCGCCTCGAGCAGATCGCCCTGGAGGATGAGTACTTCATCGAGCGCAAGCTCTACCCCAACGTCGACTTCTACTCTGGCATCATTCTCAAGGCGATGGGCATTCCGACCAACATGTTCACGGTGATCTTCGCCCTGTCGCGCACCATCGGCTGGATCTCCCACTGGCATGAGATGCTCAGCAGCGAGTACAAGATCAGCCGCCCACGTCAGCTCTACACCGGCCACCCGCAGCGGGACTTCCCACGCAAGTGAGCCGCACCATCGAGGCCGCCCCAAGGGCGGCCTCTTTCGTTCGCCACTGATTCAACAGGAGCACGCCCATGAGCAGCGACACTTCCCGCATCGCCTTCATCGGACTTGGTGTGATGGGTTATCCGATGGCGGGCCACCTGGCTCGCGCCGGACTCGAGGTTCGAGTCTACAATCGCACTTCGGCCAAGGCCGAGGCTTGGGTGGAGGAGCACTCGGGCAGCGCGCACGCCACGCCACGCGAGGCAGTCGAGGGCGCCGATCTGGTATTGATCTGCGTGGGTAACGACGACGATGTCCGCCAGGTCACCCTGGGCGAGGACGGTGCCCTGCAGGGCATGCATGAAGGGAGCCTGCTGGTCGATCACACCACGGCCTCCGCCAGCCTTGCACGTGAGCTCTTCGATGCCTGTCGGGCTAGCCAGGTAGAATTCATCGACGCCCCCGTCTCCGGTGGCCAGCAGGGGGCCATCAACGGCGCTCTGACGATCATGTGCGGCGGTGAAGAGAGCGCCTTTGCACGCGCCGAATCGACGCTTGGTCACTATGCCCGCTCGGTCAAGCTACTCGGCCCCAGCGGCAGTGGCCAACTCACCAAGATGGTCAACCAGATCTGCATTGCCGGCGTGGTACAGGGGCTGGCAGAGGGACTGCATTTTGCCGAGCAGGCAGGCCTCGACCGCGAACAGGTCATCGAGGTGATTTCCCAGGGTGCTGCTGGCTCATGGCAGATGAACAATCGTTACCAGACCATGCTCCGCGACGAGTATGACCATGGCTTCGCCGTGAACTGGATGCGCAAGGATCTGGAGATCGCCCTCACCCAGGCGCGCGAACTGGATGCCCGGCTACCACTCACGGCACTGGTCGATCAATTCTATGGCGATGTGCAGGCAATGGGTGGAGGACGCTGGGACACCTCCTCGCTACTGAAACGTCTACAGAAAGCCCATTGACAATAACTCTTGTCCAACTCTGCGCAGGCATTTTTAGGATCGAAACGATTCTCAACATGCCTGCTGCACTGCAACGAACAAGTCTCTAGCCAAGCCTCGCCAGGCCCCCGCCACTGTTTTCCACACTTTCTGTGGATAACACTGTTCACAACCCTGAGATAAGCTCCAACAGGCGCCATGACAAGCGGGTTACGCTTAAATTGATCACTTTTTGATCAAAATTAACTCATTGTTTTACAAGAAATAATCGTGAAATATCCCATTGGGAGGGGTTGTATGAAGGTTGTGCACAACACAGTCACGCCCAGAAACCAACGTGGACAACTTTTTGCCCTGTCAAGCCTTTCAGGGCAAAAACGGGCTATTCAAAAGGATCAGGGAGGGTGTTTGAGAGGCGGCGCAGCGAAGACCACGCCAGCACATAGGACAAAAAAATAGACGCGCTAGGCGTCCGATTCTGATGACTTGATTGTGCCCATACTTCGCACATCTTCCCAAGGGCTATTCGCTAACCAGAGCACCAAAAAGAGTATGCAGTAACGGAAGAAGCAAGTGGCGTCCCATAGGGGGTTCGAACCCCTGTTCCCGCCGTGAAAGGGCGGTGTCCTAGACCACTAGACGAATGGGACGCACGATAGGTCGTCTTGGCAGACTTTTGGTGGAGCCTAGCGGGATCGAACCGCTGACCTCGACACTGCCAGTGTCGCGCTCTCCCAGCTGAGCTAAGGCCCCATCGTTGCTGCTAAAGTCTCGCAAGAACGGGGCGTATATTACTTATACACCCCTGAGACGTCAAGCTTTTTTTGCTTCATCCAGCTCGCGGTAGACCTTTTCGAAACGCTTGGCCTGCTTCTTGGAGACCCCACCCATCACCTCGATGGCGTGACGCAGACGCGCCCGCGTCATGTCGGAGCCGAGAATGGCCATGGCGTCCATCACGGAGGTGGAAGTGACCGACCCCGTAACGGCAATGAACACCGGTGCCAGAAAGGCCTTCATCTTGAGTTCGAAATGCTCGGCCAGCATCTTCACCTCCTCGAGCAGCAACGCCTTCTCCCAGCGCCCTACCCCCTCCATACGCCAGACCAGGAATTGCAGCAGTCTGACGAGCTCCTCTCGCTCGAGCTTGACCGACTCGAAACTCGCCTCGTCAATCTTCGGCAGCCCTGAAAAGAAGTGGCCGGCCAGCGGTATGACATCGGAGAGCGTATCGACCCGCGGCCGCACCTGGGGCAGGATCTCTTTCACGTATGCCTCGTTGAAGGCCCACTCGCGCAGCGCCTTGAGGAAGGCGACATCGTCGAGATCCTCACGGATATAGACACCGTTGAGCCAGGTGAGCTTGTCGAGATCGAATACCGGGCCGCCCAGGGAAACGCGCTGGATGTCGAAGTTCGCCATCATCTCGTCGAGGGAGAACTTCTCGCGCTCGTCGGGCATCGACCAGCCCATGCGGCCGAGATAGTTGATCACCGCCTGCGGCAGGAAGCCCATGCGCCGATAGTAGCTGATCGAGGTCGGGTTCTTGCGCTTGGAAAGCTTGGATTTGTCGGGGTTGCGCAGCAGCGGCATGTGGCACAGTACCGGCATCTCCCAGCCGAAGTACTCATACAGCAGCTGATGCTTGGGCGCCGAGTTGATCCACTCCTCGCCGCGCAGCACATGGGTGATCCCCATCAGGTGATCATCGACTACGTTGGCCAGGTGGTAGGTAGGCATGCCATCCGACTTGAGCAGGATCTGGGCATCGACCTGGGACCACTCGACCTCGATGGTACCGCGCAGCATGTCCTCGACCCGGCAGGTGCCCTCCCCCGGCACCTGCATGCGCACCACATAGGGCCAACCTTCGCGCTCGCGTCTTTCTACCTCGTCATCTGGCAGGGCCAGGTCGGCCGGCTTGAGCGCCATCTGCAGGCCTTCGGCCTTGCGCGCCTCGCGCAGCTCGTCGAGCTCCTCACTGGTACGGTAGCACTTGAAGGCGTGGCCGGCGTCGAGCAGCCGCTGGGCATGCTCGGCATATATCTCGCCGCGCTCGCTCTGGCGGTAGGGGCCATGAGGGCCTCCCACGTCCGGCCCTTCATCCCAATCCAGCCCCAGCCAGCGCAGCGAATCGAGAATCATCTGCTCGGACTCCGGCGTCGAACGCACCCGGTCGGTATCCTCGATGCGCAGGATGAACTGACCGCCGTGCTGGCGCGCGAAGCAGAGATTGAACAGGGCGATATAGGCGGTGCCTACGTGGGGGTCGCCGGTGGGCGACGGCGCGATGCGGGTACGTACGGTCATGTCCTTGCGATCCCTAGGCTGATGGATGGACGGCATTATACGCACCTGAGGCCACACCATCAGCCCAAACGCTACAGTGCCAGATGCTCGCGAAACCAGTCGGTGATGAAATCCAGGTAGGTGCGCGTCTTGTCCGGCAGGTATTTACGCGAGCGAAACAGCACCAGCATGCTGCCATGCTCGTTCCAGTAGGGCTGCAGCAACGGCAACAGCAATCCCTCCGCCACCGCCTGACGCGCGGCGAAGGTCGGCAGATAGGCAAGCCCGAAGCCGGCCTTGGCTGCCTCCACCACTCCCAGTAGATTGTTGATCACCAGGCGTGACTGCGGCTCGACATCCAGCGGCTGGCCGTTGAGCGAGAAGCGCCAGTGCGCACCCAGGTCGTAGTTGCCATAGAAGATGCTGTCATGTTCGCGAATGTCCTGAGGATGCAGCGGACGATTGACCCGGGCCAGATACTCGGGCGCGGCATAAAGCCCATAGACGACCTTGCACAAGGGACGGGAGACGAGACTCGACGGCGGCAAGGGACCCATACGAATCGCCAGGTCGACCGAATCATCGATAGGCTCGAAGCGCTGGTCCTCGAGTAGGATCTCCACCGCCACATCGGGATAACGACGCATGAAAGCAGTGGTCGGTGCGGCCAGGTACATGAAGCCGAAGCTGACCTGGGCACTCACCTTGAGCTGGCCGCGCGGACGTGCGGTAACCGACTGCACCTGAGCCTCGGCGGCGGCCAGCTCCTCGCGAATGCGCAAGCCATGCTCGTAGTAGATCTGCCCCGCCTCGGTCAGATGCAGCGATCGGGTGGAGCGATTGAGCAGGCTGACGCCCAGCTCCTCTTCCAGCGCCGCGACGCGCTTTGAGGCAAGCGACTTGGAGATGCCGAGGCGACGTGCCGCAGCAGTGAAGCTACCGCTGCGCACCACTTCGATAAAGACTCTCAATGCATCCAGTGTTGCCACGCCACACCCATCGCCATCCAGTTTCCATTATGGAAACACTGGATTTCAATTGTACCCACTTATTACGCAAAGAGAGTAGCTCTATACTGACGGGGCATCTTCGGTAGCAGTTTGCCGAAGGTGTCAACGCCATCAGGTTGCTGCAATCCCGCCGCGACCTGGATGACGCCTTCAGTGCAAATCTCTTCACGCAGCCGGCTGTTAAGCAGCAACCGGCGCGTTTTTTTGTGCTTACCGAGCAATCAGCGTGGGAAGCGCTCAGTGGCTTGCCGTGCCAGCTCGCGGATGCCTTGCCAATCCTCGGCTTCGATCATCGCCTTGGGCGTCAGCCAGGAGCCCCCTACGCACATGACGTTGGGCAGGGCCAGATACTCGTGCGCATTGTCGACGGTGATACCGCCAGTGGGACAGAAGCGCGCTTCGGGGATCGGCGCGCCGAAGGCCTTGAGCGCCTTGACTCCGCCGCTCGATTCGGCAGGAAAGAACTTGAAGCGGCGGTAGCCATATTGCCAGCCGGCCATCAGCTCGGAGATGGTCGAGACGCCAGGCAACATGGGTACCGAACTTGCCACCCCATGGCGATATAGCGAATCCGTCGCCCCCGGCGTGACCACGAAATCGGCTCCCACCTGCTCGGCCTGGCGGTACTGAGCCGTGGTCAGTACCGTTCCCACGCCAATACTGACGCCCGGCAGCGCTTCTCGAACGCGCTTGATTGCCTCCAGCGCGCAGTCGGTACGCAACGTGATCTCCAGTACCCGGAGCCCACCCTCGGCAAGCGCACGGCACATCGGCACCGCATCTTCGACGCGCTCGATGGTGATGACCGGGATCACTTCGGTCTTGGTGCAGATGCTGTCGAGCTCGGTGGTTCGAGTGGATGGCAGCTGTTTTTCAATGGTCATGAGTAGACTCCAAACATGAATTCAGGGCGCCCAGTAGATGGCCAGAGGACAGGCCAGGAAGGCACGAATCGGCAGAGAGCGCGCGTCATCGCCAGCCATGGCGGAGGCCAGCACGGAGCGCTTGTCGTCACCGGTAATATGCAGCGCATGGCGCTTCGCCTGGTGCAGGCGGTCGGCGCTCAAGGAGATTCTGGGTTGCGGCTGGCTAGGGGTACGTACCGCCACCACCGATACCTCGGTGCTCAGTGCCAGCGAAAGCTCTGGGCTGTCGGGAAACAGCGAGGCCGTATGCCCGTCGCTCCCCATCCCCAACACCACGACACTGGCTGGCCAGGCCAATGCCTCCAGCCGAGGCGCGATCGCCTCGACACCCTGCTCGGGGGTGCCGTCATCGGTCGTCAGTGCAGTGAACGAGGCCGACGAGGCCGGCCCCTGCAAAAGATGCTCACGCACCAGGCGCGCGTTGCTGTCAGGACTTGTCTCGCCGACCCAGCGCTCGTCGGCCAGGGTAACGTCGACACGCGTCCAGGGCAGCTCCATGGCCGCCAGCGCCTCGAAGAAGGGCACCGGCGTCGAGCCGCCGGAGACCACCAGCAAGGCGCGCTCCTGAATAGCCAGATCCTGGCGCAGGGCTTCGGCTACGGCCTCGGCGAGTTGCCGAGCCAATTGTTCACGGGGCAGGCTCATGTCAATAATCCTCGTACCAGCTGCGGCCATCCTGGGTGATCATGGCGATGGAGGCCACCGGCCCCCAGGAGCCCGCAGGGTAGCGACGCGGCGGCATGTCCCGCGCTTCCCAACCAGCAATCAGGTGATCGCACCACATCCAGGCATGCTCTACTTCGTCGCGCCTCACGAATAGGTACTGCTGGCCCTTCATTACCTCCAGCAACAAGCGTTCGTAGGCATCGGGGATGCGCGACTTGGGAAAGACGCTGTTGAAATCGAGATGCAGCGGCCCCGGGCGCAGTCGCATGCCCTTGTCCAGGCCGCTATCCTTGGTCAGCACCTGCAGCGCGATCCCCTCCTCGGGCTGCAGGCGGATGATCAGCTTGTTGGCCGCCAGGCTGCGCTGGTCGGGGTCGAAGATATAGTGCGCCTGCTGACGGAAGTTGATCACGATCTGCGAAAGCTTCTCCGGCATCCGCTTGCCGGTGCGCAGATAGAATGGCACACCGGCCCAGCGCCAGTTGGCCACCTCGGTCTTCATGGCAACGAAGGTTTCGGTATGGCTCTCGAGATTGGCCCCCTCCTCTTCCAGATAGCCGGGCACGCTGAGTCCGTAGCTGTTGCCGGAAGTGTACTGGCCGCGTACCACATCACGGCCCAGGGCCTCCGCGGTAAACGGCTTGAGGGCCTTGAGCACCTTGACTTTCTCGTCGCGGATGGCGTCGGCATCGAGATTCGACGGCGGATCCATGGCGATCAGGCAGAGCAGCTGCAGCAGGTGATTCTGCACCATGTCGCGCAGCTGGCCCGCCTTGTCGAAATAGCCCCAGCGCCCTTCAATACCAACCTCCTCGGCAACGGTGATCTCGACGTGGGAGATATGGTTCTGGTTCCACTGGGTACCGAACAGGGGGTTGGCGAAGCGCAGCGCGATCAGGTTCTGCACGGTCTCCTTGCCGAGGTAGTGATCGATACGATAGATGCGATCCTCAGGAAAGACCTCGCCTATGGCGTCATTGATCACCTGGGAGGAGTGCAGGTCGGAGCCGATCGGCTTTTCGACCACGATACGGCTATCGTCGTCCACGCAGCCGCTGCTCTTCAGACAGCCGCAGATGTCTCCGTAAATGCTGGCCGGCACGGCCAGGTAGATAATCATCGGATGTGGCGACCCCTTGCGCCACTCGCAGATAGCCTCATACCCGACGCTATCGGTAAACTCGACTTGGGCGTAGTCGATACGTGCCAGGAATCGCTCGAGACAGGCTTTCTCGAGCTCACTGGCCTTGACCCGCTTGTGCAAGGCTTCCGAGACGCGTGCCTGGAAGGATGCCGCGTCATATTCGTAGCGGGCCAGGCCGAGGATGCGTGTTGCCTTGGGCAATAGTCCTTCCCGATCGAGCTGATAGAGAGCGGGATAGAGTTTGCGCAGGGCCAAATCACCCAAGGCACCGAACAGAGCCAGATCGGCCTCGGTATCGGTTATGCCTGATGATGCGCTCTTATAGGTCATGCCACGCTCCCTGGAAACTGGTTAATTTACTGATAAAGTATGCCGCCAATGCTCAAGATACATCGTAGGGTGGCTCCTAACACTAAAGCACTATTTGCTTTTCACGTATTGGTGAGCTCGATGCCCCTACTAGGATAACGAATGAAATGTAGTTTTATCACCACATTAAGACATTCCTTAGTCGGAAGCACTACCCCTGGATGCTCGAGGTCACCTATGCCCTTCGGCAGTGCCACACCCTTTATTGCACGGAGAGCCCTGTCAACATGGCCAGCCATGACCTGATCGAGCGCATTCGCAACCGTCTGGACGAACTCAACCGCTCGGAGCGCAAGGTGGCCGAGGTCATCCTGCGTGACCCCGCCTCGATCACCAGCATGAGTATCGCCACCCTGGCACAGGCCGCCTTGGTCAGCGAGCCCACCGTCAATCGTTTCTGCCGCAATTTCGAGGCCAAGGGATACCCCGATTTCAAGATCAAGCTGGCTCAGAGCCTGGCGGGTGGAACGCCCTATATTAGTCGTAGTGTGGAACGCGATGACACGACTGCCAACTACAGCGACAAGATATTTGGCGCCACCATCGCTGCTCTCGACGATGCTCGTCGGGCACTGGACGCCTCACGGGTGGAGCGCGCCGTCAACTACCTGATCCAGGCCAAGCAGATCCACTTCTTCGGTCTCGGCGCCTCGGGTCCTGTCGCCCAGGATGCCCAGCACAAGTTCTTCCGCTTCAACCTGCCGGTGATGGCCTATGAGGATGTGCTGATGCAGCGCATGGTCGCGGCGTCATCGCATACCGGCGATGTGATCGTGATCATCTCCTATACTGGCAGAACCCGAGAGCTGGTCGAGATCGCGCGGCTTGCCCGCGACAATGGCGCCGTGGTGCTGGGCATCACCGCCGACGGTTCGCCCCTGGCGGCCGCGTGCAGCGAAACGCTGGACGTCACCACCCCGGAAGATACCGATGTGTACATGCCAATGACCTCACGCATCATCCATCTGGCACTGATCGATGTGCTGGCGACGGGCATGACGCTACGTCGTGGCGAGGAGTTTCTCATGCATCTGAAGAAGATCAAGGAAAGCCTGAAGCCGACGCGCTTCCCCCAGGCGGACCACGATTCCTAGCAGCGCTTGCCAATGCCGGGCATCAGCCGATTACCGAACAACAATAAAACCCGTAGAATGCGCCGGGCAGCCTATCACCCCTGCCCGCTGCTTCGTTTCACTACCGGAGACATCATGCTCCTCGACAGCTTGCCACGCCGCTTACCGCTCACGCTCGCCATGGTCGGCCTAGGCCTATCCTTTTCACTTCAAGCCTTCGAGATCGACGATTTACAGCGACACCTTGCCATTCCCGATTGGCTACATGGCAACTTCGAGCAGCGTCACTGGCTCGAGGAGAGACAGACGCGCCTCTATAGCGATGGTCGTTTCCTTTACCAGCGTGGCCAGCAGTTGGTCTTGCACTTCGTCACGCCGGAAGAGGAGGTAGTGATACTGCACCGTGCTCAAGAGGGCGATGAAGCTCAGACGGGCGGGA
This sequence comes from Halomonas sp. TA22, assembly GCF_013009075.1. Lineage (NCBI taxonomy): Bacteria > Pseudomonadati > Pseudomonadota > Gammaproteobacteria > Oceanospirillales > Halomonadaceae > Halomonas > Halomonas sp. TA22. The sequence continues at coordinate 446,012 of NZ_CP053108.1, forward strand.
CGCTTCCCCAAGAAGACAATGGCACCGATGAGCTGCCTACCCAGACCGAGCTTGGGCATCTGATCGACCTGCTGGGTAGCGATTGGAACAGGATGTCTGCCTATTATGCCATGCGCCTCGAAGGCGGGCCGGATGACTGGCAGTTGCTGTTGAGCCCACGCGCACCGGTGCTGGACGCCATGCTCAGCGATCTGCGCCTGACCGGTGGGACAAGCTGGGAGCGCTTGGAGCTGAAAGCGCTGAATGGCAACGAGTTGGTAATCGAATTCAGCCAGGTGTCGCCGGCCGTCGACGAGACGCTGGCGATATTTCTCGGCGAGTGGCTCGCAAGGGACATCGAAGCGAGAGCTATCGATCCCGACGGCGATGAAGAGAGTCTCGAAGAGGAGCGCATCCAGGATAGCGCTGTAGAGGAAGAGGATGTCATGGCCGAGGAAGTGCCCAGGGAGAGCCTCGAGAGCGAGGAGGAACAAGACGGGGAGAATAGCGCCTGACCTTGCGCTGCACTCAAGTCGGCTCCGCATTGGCCGATAAGCTGTTACCCGGCCCTGATTCGAGTTCGGGAGTGACAGGAGTCCAGCATGAAAGCCAAGGCGACCCCCTCCGCCACCGCGAGTGTATTGATCGTCTTCGCGACCCTAGGTCTTGGCGCACTGGGCGTGGCGGTAAGCGAGTTGCGCCTGCCGCTCGACGGCCACGATTTGGCGATGCTCTCCATCATGGCACTGGCACTCGGAATGCTGATGGGTCTGTTGTTACTCGTCGCGACCCTGATGGCAGGCCTGGGCGCCCAACATCAGGCCTTGGCACGCAGCATCGCCACCCAGAGCCGCCAGCTTCAAGCCGCGGAAACCGCGCAGTTGATGGAGCGTTTCGTGCATCAAGCCGAAGCGCTGCTCGACAAGGAGAGCCTGGACCCCAACAAGCGCAGCGTGCTGCGCTGCCTGGCGGTGGATGCCCTGCGTGGCAATACCGGACGCGGCGATCCCAACATCTCGCGGCTGGGCCGGCTCTTCGAGTGGCTGGCCAACGAGGCCGAGGCAGCGCAGGCCGACACGACGCGAATGCGCCTGATCGACCCGGTACTGCGCCAGTATGCCGAGATTGCCGAGCAGCTCTGCCAGGTAGGCGAGTCGGATGCCGAGCGGCTGGCAGTGTTCCTGCGCTACCAGCCGATGCGGGTGACAACCAAGGAGGAGGCGCGCTAGCACGCCTCACTTAGGCTCGGCCTAGCGCAGCAGCAGCACGGGCACTGATGCCTTGCGCAGCATCGCGGTAGTGGTACTGCCAACCAGCAGGTGGCGGATCCGCGAGTGCCCATAAGCCCCCATGATCAGCATATCGAGTGCATGCTCGTGCTGGTACTCGTCGAGCGCCTTGCCAACGCCACCGGCGCGAATCTCGCCATGGGCCGTGAAGCCCGCCTCGGCAAGCTCTCCCAGTGCCCAATCCAATTGGGAGCGGGTATCGGCGACATCGGCGCCGACCATTACCACATGGCACTCCACCCCCTTGAACAAGGGGATTGCGGCGATCATCTCCACTCCCTTGCGGGTAGTCTTGCTGCCATCGAAGGCGATCATGACCCGTGTCGGCGCCCGATACTCCCCCGTGACGATCAGTATCGGCCGGTGCAGGCTTCGCACCACTCGCTCCAGGTTGGAGCCCAGGTGCTCGCGGGCCTGATGTGCCGTCTCACCGCGCTTGCCGATCACCAGTAGACGAATGTCGTTCTCCAGCCCGCTGAGCGTCTCGACCAGCTCGCCGTTGCGCTGCTGGGTTACCGCTTCGGTCACGCCATGCTCGGCGGCGCGCTGCTTGGCCGCGGCGAGTCTGTGCCGCCCCTGTTCCTGGGCCAGCTTGGTGCGCCGCTCGTCCAGCGTCGCTAGCTCCTCGAGCAGGTGCTCGCGCGACCCAAGGTCGATATTGCCAGAAAGATTCGCCTCCGCCGTCTGCGGATGGTTGTTGACCACATGCAACAGCGTCAGCGGCGCATTCAACGCCTGGCTGGCCCAGGCGGCATAATCGCAGACAACAGCCGAGAATTGCGAACCATCGATGGCGGCGATCACTTGTTCGGTCATGGTCTTGTTCCTTGCTGGCGTTTCAGAATGGCTCACGTCGAAGCCACATCGAACTGTCTCGTTCTACCGCATGCAGGAGCGCCATAGGCGCAGACGACCCGGAGTGCCAAGCGGTAATCGCAAAGAGAAAGATCGCGCTAGGGCGGAGCGCAGCCAGACAAGGACATGATAGATAGAGTCGTTGAATTCACGGCATCGATTCCGGTTCGCGGCGTTCGTTTCTTGCGAGGCTTCGATGCCAAGTGCAAGGTTGCTCCCGGGCCGCGGATTCTACCAGCAAAGCGCCCCTGTGCATCGTCCAGGGGCCACCGAACAGAAGATGAACAAGCATCAGGGTGCGGGGATGTCCCCAGACGGTTCCTTGCCGAGTCCCGCTGACGACTCATTGCCGCGTCCCGCCGCCGATGCCTTCATGTGCTTGAAGGCCTCCATGATATCCATCGGCAGCGGAAAGACGATGGTGGAGGCGTTCTTGTTGCTCATGTCGCTCATGGTCTGTAGATAGCGCAATTGCAGCGCCGCGGAATTCTCGGCCATGACGTTGGCCGCCTCGACCAGCTTGCGTGAAGCCTGCAGCTCGCCCTCGGCGTGGATCACCTTGGCGCGACGCTCACGTTCGGCCTCGGCCTGGCGGGCAATGGCACGAATCATGGTCTCGTTGAGATCGACATGCTTGATCTCGACATTGGCGACCTTGATGCCCCACTCCTCTGTCTGGGTATCGATGATCTCCTGAATATCGTCATTGAGCTTGTCGCGTTCGGAGAGCATCTCGTCGAGGTCGTGCTTGCCGAGCACCGAGCGCAGCGTGGTCTGTGCCAGCTGGCTGGTGGCCACGGAGAAGTTCTCGACCCTGATGATCGCCTTTTCCGGGTCGACAACACGGAAGTAGAGCACCGCATTGACCTTGACCGTCACGTTGTCCTGGGAGATGACATCCTGCTCCGGCACGTCCATGGTGATCACGCGCAGGTCCACCACGCTCATTTGCTGGATGCCGGGAATCACGATGATCAAGCCCGGCCCCTTCACCGACTGGAAGCGACCCAGGAAGAAAACCACGCCGCGCTTGTACTCCGGCAGAATGCGAATCGACGCCGCCAGGATCATTATCACCAGCACGACGGGAACGAGATAGGTGATCAACATGGCTCTACTCCTTGTCTGACCTTGTCTGTTGCGGTTGATGTTCGAATGATCATCCTGGTCACCTTGCTTTGGGCGCAGGCATCGACTCCTCGGGAACCACATCGACGACCAGGCCGTCGAGCGTGGTGACGATGAGCACCTGCCCCTTGTGCACCGGTACTGACGAGCGCGCCTTCCAGCTCTCGCCATGCAGCCTGACGCGCCCCTCGCGCTGGAAGTCGCCCAGCGCCACGGCCCGCGAGCCGATCAGCTCCTCGCGTCCCGTTCGGGCGCGACGCTTGCGCAGCCCCATGAAGCGCGTCACGGTCCACAGCATGAAGCCGGCGGCCAGCAATGCCACGCCCGCGATCATCGGCAGCGAAATCGCCAGGTTGTCGGCATCCATCAGGATCACCGAGCCGATCACGAAGGCGACGATACCGCCGACTCCAAGTATCCCGAAGCTCGGCATGAGCGCCTCGCCCACCATCAGGGCCAACCCCGCCAGGATCAGCGCCAGGCCGGCGTAGTTGATCGGCAGCACCTGAAAGGCAAACAGCGCAAGGATCAAAGAGATGGCACCGATGGTGCCGGGAATCAGGCTGCCCGGGCTTGCCAGCTCGAAGATCAAGCCGTAGAAGCCGATGATCATCAGGAAATAGGCCACGTTGGGGTTGGTGATCACCGCCAGCAACTGGGTGCGCCAATCCGGGGCCAGGCGCTCAATGGCGAGTTCGCCGGTATCGAGCACTCGCTCGCCACGTGCCATGACCACACTGCGACCATCGATCTGCTCAAGCAGGTCATCGATGTCGCTTGCCACCACGTCGATCACCCCAAGCTCCAGTGCCTGGCGCGAGGTCAGGTTGACCGCCTCGCGCACGGCTTCCTCGGCCCAGTCGGCGTTACGCCCATGGCGCTCGGCCAGCCCGCGAATGTAGGAGACGGCATCCTCAAGCACCTTGCGTTCCATGGCGCTCTCGCCACGCCGGGTGGACGGCGCGTCGCCACTCGCCTCATCAGGTGCCGGCTCCTCTGCCCCCTCACCGCCCTCGGTAGGCTCGCTCTCGTCATCATCTTCGCCGATGCCGGGAAAGCCGCCCCCACCACCTATCTGCACCGGCGTGGCGGAGCCCAGGTGGGTGGCCGGCGCCATGGCCGCCACGTGACTGGCATAGAGCAGGTAGGTGCCGGCACTGGCCGCCCGCGCGCCACTCGGCGAGACATAGATGGCGATCGGCACCGACGAGCCCAGCATGGTGCGGATCATGTCGCGCATCGAGGCGTCGAGCCCGCCTGGGGTATCCATCTCGACGATGACGATCTCGACATTGCGCTCACTAGCCTCACGCAGGCTGCGCTGGAAGTAGTCGCTGGTAGCGGGACCGATGGCTCCCTCGACACTCAGCACCAGGGCGGTGCGCGGCGCCTCCTGAGCATGGGAGTACCAGGCGAGAAGCGTGCCGATCACAAGGGACGCCAGACTGAATAGCAACAGCCCCCGGCGATAAGCGGTTCCACGGGTCACGAACATGGCTTCCTTCCATTCGCGTGCATGGATGATCTATCGTGATCTCAGGTTAGACGCTGGGACGCCAATCATCGACTGTCTCAGATCAACAAGTGCCTCGCTCTCACCAAGGTAATGACATGCCTCTGCCCCGCTTTCGCCAGCTGAGCCTACTTCTGCTTCGGCAGCGTCGACCTGATCTGGCTCAACGGCGAAATTTCGCCGCCATGCGCGCCAATGACCTGCTGTTCGCCCCCATCGACACGACATGCAAGGTTCGCCATGAGCCAAGGCTCTCTGGTCCTGAAGGATGTGCGGCTCTCTCTTGGCGAGATGCGGCTGATTGCTCTGAATACCGAGATCGCCCCCGGCGAGGTGCTCACCGTGATGGGCCCCTCCGGTTCGGGAAAGTCGACCCTGCTGGCCTGGGTGGCGGGATTTCTTTCCCCCGACTTCAAGGCCTGGTGAAGCCTCAATCAGCGCAAAGGCGCGACAGGGCGAAGTTGGCAATCGCCGTGTCCTGCACCCCGGTACCGGTGAGATCGCACACCGTGATCCCAGCCTCCGAGACACGCAGCCGCTGGCCTTCGGCGATGACCTTGCCCAGCTCGTAGACAGTGAACGGCGGCGAACCGGCGAACGCCTTGAGTTCGCCATTGTGCTCGCTCTGGGCACGCGTATCGCAGACGAAGGCGCCTGCGCGGGTCATCACCGACTCGTCGAGTTCGCGCTTCTCCGGGCTGTCCGACCCCATGGCGGTGACATGCACACCCTCCGGCAGGTCCTTGCCATGCAGGATCGGCTCCCGCGCCGGCGTGGTGGTGACGACGATGTCGGCACTGGCGCAGGCGGCCTTGACGCTGTCGTGCACGTTCACTTCGAGCCCCCGGCCACGCAGCATCTCGGCATAGGCCTCGGCCTGCTCGCGGCGGCGCGCCCACACATCGACGCTGGCGATATCGCGCACCAGGCGCAGCGCCTCGACCTGCAGTTCGGCCTGTTCGCCGGCACCCAGCACCGCGACACGGCGGCTACCTTCGCGGGATAGATGCTTGGCGGCGATGGCACCGGCAAGCGCCGTACGCACCGCGGTCAGATACCCCTCGTCGAAGAGCACCGCATCGACCACCCCAGTCCTTGCCGAGAACACCATCATCAGGCCATTGAGGCTCGGCAGGCCAAGCTTGGGGTTGTCGAAGAAGCCGGGGCTGACCTTGATCGCGAAGCGCTCGAAGCCGCGAATGTGTGCGGTCTTGACATCGACCTCGCCATTGGCCTCCTCGATGCTCATCGACAGGATCGGTGGCTGCACCACCTCGCCTCGGCCGAGCGCGGCAAAGCCCGCCTCGACGATGGCCAGGGCTTCGCTGTCGATCTTCACCGCCGCGGCGATGGCCTCGCGTTGATAGAGCTGCATGATCTCTCCTCTACTTGCAATCGTTTCCTCTAGCGTTGCGCCAGGCGCCTCGCCTGGTCGAAGGTCTCCAGCGAGACGCCATTGCCGGAGAGAATCAGCGCGACCTTCTGGCCACGAATGTCGATGGCGTGTTCGACAAGCGCCGCCAGACCGACGGCTGCGGCTCCCTCTACCAGCAGCTTCTCATGTTCGAGAATATCGACCATGGCGCAGGCGATAGCCCGCTCGGAGACCTGATGGTGATCGTCCATCATCTCGCGCACCAACGCGAGACTGCAGCGGTTGGCAAGGCCGATGCCGCCGCCCAGCGAATCGCCGAGACTCTCGACCTCTTCCACCTCGACTGGGGAGCCGGTGCACAAGCTCTCCCACATCGCTGCACCCTGAGTGAGGCTCACCCCGGTGATACGCGTCTGCGGACGGATCGCTTTTAGTGCCGCGCCGATGCCCCCCAGCAGACCGCCACCGGAGAGCGCCACAATCACTTGGTCGAGGTCTGGCTCATCCTCGAGAAGCTCGAGACCGATGGTGCCCTGACCGGCGGCGATCAGCGCATCGTCGAAGGGGGGAATCGAGATCATGCCCTGTTCCCGCACCAACCGCTCGACTTCGCCGAAGGCTTCGTCCTGGCTCCTGCCGACCAGCTTGACCGTAGCGCCCAGCGCTTCGATGGCAGCCACCTTGTTGCGAGGCACCAGATTCGACAGGCAGATCGTCGCCGGCACGCCCAGGCGCGCCGCGGCAAATGCGACTGCTCGGCCATGGTTGCCGGTGGAGGCAGTCGTCACGCCACGCACGAGCTTGTCGAATTCGGGCCGCTGTATTAGCGCGGCGATCATGTTGGTCGCCCCGCGCAGCTTGAAGGCACCGGTGGGCTGGAGCGTCTCGAGCTTGAGAAACACCTCGCCCTCGAAGCGCGCGGAGAGCGCCTGGGAGCGCACCAGCGGCGTACGTCTCACTTGGCCGGCGATGCGCTTGCGCGCCTCGAAGATCGCGGCCAGCGTCACGCCGTGCTCGGGTGTGGACATAATCTTCCTTGGGGTTAGAAACGAGAACGCTGCAATTCAATTGCAGCGTTAGCATAGCAGTTGGCTCTCGTCTGGCGATTATCGGTGATCAGGTAAGATCGCGCGCATTGACCAGCTCGTCGAGTACTCGATCCACCGCACGCCGGGCCCGCGCCACGATCTCGTCGACCTCGTCGCGGCTGGTGACCAGCGGTGGAGCGAAGCCGAGGATCTCCCCCTGGGGCATGGCCCGGGCGATCAGGTTCTCGTCGAGCGCAGCGGCGGCGATGCGGGGGCCTACCTTGAGCGACGGGTCGAATGACTGGCGCATCGCCGGGTTCGGCGAGAACTCCAGCGCCGCGAGCATCCCCACGCCACGCACGTTACCGACGATAGGATGATCACCGAAGGCCGTGTGCATGGCCTGCTGCAGATAAGCACCGGTCTCGGCAGCGTTCTGGGTCAGCCCCTCACGCTCGATGATCGCCAGGTTGGCAAGACCGGCGGCACAGCCCAGCGCATGGCCCGAGTAGGTCCAGCCGTGGCCGATCGGGCCATACTCGCCGGTGCCCTGCTCCAGCACCTGCCAGACGCGATCGCCGACGATCACCCCGGAGAGCGGCTGATAGGCGCTGGTAAGCCCCTTGGCGACGGTGATGAGATCGGGCTTGATGCCGTAGAAGTGGCTGCCGAAGTCGGTGCCGATACGCCCGAAGCCACACACCACCTCGTCGGCGATCAACAGCACGTCGTACTTGGCGAGCACCGCCTGGATCGCTTCCCAATAGCCCTCAGGCGGCGGCACGATGCCGCCGGTGCCGAGTACCGGCTCGCCGATGAAGGCGGCCACGGAGTCGGGGCCTTCATCGAGAATCATCGCCTCGAGCTCGGCGGCACAGTGGCGGGAGAACTCCCGCTCGCTCATGCCCTGCTGCTCGTCGCCGCGATGATAGTAGGAGGGCGCCAGGGTATGCCGGATGGTGTCGATCGGCAGGTCAAAGTGGTCATGGAACGCCTTGAGTCCGGTCAGCGAGCCGGTGGCAATGCCGGAGCCGTGATAGCCGCGCATCCGCGAGATCACCTTCTTCTTTTGCGGACGGCCAAGTACGTTGTTGTAGTAGCGCACGATCTTGAGCTGGGTCTCGTTGGCGTCGGAGCCGGAGAGACCGTAGTAGACCTTGGACATGCCGGGGCCGGCGAGTGCGAGGATCTTCTCGGAAAGCGCGATCTGCGGCTCGTTGGAGTGGCCCATGTAGGTGTGGTAGTAGGAAAGCTCGAGGGCCTGCTGGTAGATCGCCTCGGCGATCTCGGTGCGCCCGTAGCCGATATTGACGCAGTAGAGGCCGGCAAAGCCGTCGATGAACTCGCGGCCATCCTTGTCGACGATCGAGATACCCTTGCCTCCAGTGATCACGCGCCCCGGCATGTCGCCGTGAGCGAAATCACGCAGGTGCGTGGAGGCGTGGAAGGTGACCTTGCGGTCGCGCTCGATCAGATCGCGGTGCTGCTGGTTCATTATGCTCTCTCTTTTTCCAGGTCCCCGCCGCGGCGAGGAGGTGTTCGTATTCGCAATGTGTCGCTAATGCAAGCGCAGCTAGCTCCCAGACACAGACCCCAATGCGCCGAGGCAGTAATACTTCGTCTCCAGAAACTCCTCGATCCCTGCAGCGCCGCCCTCGCGCCCAAGGCCCGACTGCTTGACGCCACCGAAGGGGATCGGCGGGCCGGTCATCTTCACCGAGTTGACCGAGACCATGCCGTACTCCAGGCCGCGCAAGAGTTTCCAGATACGCCGAATATCGTGGGTGTAGACGTAGGCCGCCAGGCCGTACTCGGTGTCGTTGGCCATCGCGATCACTTCGTCGTCATTGCGGTAGGCGGTCACTCCCGCCACCGGGGCGAAGTTCTCCTCGCGCCACACCTTCATCTGTGGCGTGACCCCGGTCAGCAGCACCGGCATGAAATAGTTCGGCCCCGGCGCCTGGGCCTGGTCACCGGCGACCAGCGTCGCGCCACGCGAAATGGCATCATCGACGATGCTCGACGCCTTCTCCACCGCCTGACCATGGATCAACGGGCCGAGATCGACCTCGCCCTGCATGCCGTTACCTACGCTCAGCGCTGCCATGCGCTCGGCGAAATGGCTGACGAACGCGTCGTGGATCGACTCATGCACCAGGATACGATTGGCCGCCAGGCAGTCCTGGCCAGCGGTCTGGAACTTGGCCGCCACCGCGGCGAGCGCCGCCTCCCTTGGGTCCATGTCCGGGCCGACGATGAACGGAGCGTTGCCGCCAAGCTCGAGCGAGATGCGCTTGACGGTGGCTGCGCTCTGCTCGTAGAGCAGCCGACCGACGCGGGTCGAGCCGGTGAAGGAGAGCGCCTTGATGCGTGGCTCGGCGCACAGGAGCTTCGATACCTCCGGGGCATCGCCCAGCACCACGTTGAAAATCCCCGCAGGAATGCCGGCACGCTCGGCGAGCTCGGCCAGCGCCAGCGCCGAATAGGGCGTCTCGCCGGCCGGCTTGACGATCACCGGACAGCCGGCCGCCAGCGCCGCGGCGGCTTTTCGGGTGATCATCGCCAGCGGGAAGTTCCATGGCGTGATCAACGCGGCGATGCCCACCGGCTCCTTGAGCGTGCCGAGCGCGGTATTGGGAATGTGGCTGGGGATGGTCTCGCCAAAGGTGCGCTTGCCCTCCTCGGCGAACCAGCGGATGAAGCTCGCGCCATACTCGACCTCACCACGCGCATCCGTCAGCGGCTTGCCCTGCTCCAGCGTCATGATGGTCGCCAGATCCTCGCGATTGGCGAGCAGCAAGTCGTACCAGGCCAGCAGACGCTCGCAGCGCTCGTCGGCGCGTAGCGAGCGCCACTGGGCGAAGGCGGCATCGGCGGCATCCACTGCACCACGGATCTGTGCCGGCTCGAGCCAGGGAACATGACCCAGCACCTCGCCGGTGGCCGGATTGATCACGGCCTCCTCTCGTCCACCATCACCATATGTCCATTTGCCGCCGACATAAGCGTGTTCGCGAAACAGGCGCGGATCGCTTAGCTTGGAATGAATCACTGGACATCTCCCCTGACGCACCGAGCCTGGGTGGGGCCTCGGCCAAAAATGGCCAGGCGACACAAGGCCGCCTGTTGCCTACAGGATACGGGGTTAAGGCGGGAGAGACTTTTCGTTGCGTCGTCGGCAGGATACGTTTTTTTTCGAGTCGCACGTCATAGGCGTTTTTTTTTCTGCAAGACGCTTACGCTCAGAGCGGCCCACTGAGCCGTTCGAGGCGCCTGCCACGGTGACAGCAGATCAGATTGAGATCGCAGGTGCGCGCGACTTCCACCGCCAGCGCCGAGGGCAGCGACAGCGTCGCCAGAGTGCCGATACCGGCACGTACGGTTTTCTGTACCAACTCGAGACTGCAGCGACTGGAGAGTAGAACCGCCGCTGGCGTCACGCCGCGCACCAGCGTATCGCCGATCACTCGATCCAGCGCATTGTGCCGGCCGATATCCACGCCACGCGCCAGCACCTGCCCCTCCTCGTCGAGCGCAAGCGCGGTATGCTGCCCACGGACGATGAGACGCTGCAGCGTATCCACGCCAAGCGCAAGCGCCGAAGGCGCCAGAGCCGGCTGAGCCGGCAGGCGCGTCAAGCCCAGCATCAGTTGCGACTCTTCGGCCACGCCACAGGCACCACAGCTCGATACCGAGGCCCCGGCACGCTGCAACGAGGCGGCCCGCTCCACCAGGCGAGGCGCAACGTCCAGGCGCACGGCCAGACCATGCCGAAGCCGGGAGAGGTGAATGCCTTCGACCTGATCGGCACGCTCGATCCAACCGGCGGTGAAGGCATGCCCCATGGCCAATGGCTCCAGCGCTTCGGGCGTGGCCAGCAGAGTCACCATCGCCGTGTCGTTGAGCGACAGCGTCAATGGCTGTTCGTAGGGCCCGTCAAGCGCGCGTAGAGGCCGCTTGCGTTGATCGTCGTAACACGAGACGGCGGGAGGCGCATGACGCATCATCGACTCTAGCGGCATGAGGATATCCAAAGGCAGTAGGTCCACTAACCCTAGCCTGCCCGCGCCGGCAGCGCCAGGAGAGCGGCCAAATGCGGTTAGCCTATCGAGCCATTCGCGCCCTTGTCCACCGCCTCGTCGGCAAGTTTGCTATGAGGTGCGATCGAGCAGCGACAGTGGGGGCTGGGTCTGCTTGACCGTCTTGGTGACGATGTAGGTGAAGTAGCGCTCGATGCCGATCTCCGACATCAGCCAGGCATCGATCAGCCGCTGGTAGGCGTCGATGGAGTCGGCCTCGATCTTGATCAGGTAGTCGACGCCGCCGCCTACCGCTACGCACTCGGTGACCTCGGGCGTCTCCATCACCACCGCCTCGAAGCGCTGGAAACTTTCGGCATTGTGTGTCTTGAGCTCGATCTGTACCCACACCGGAGTGCTCTTGGCCAGTGCGCTGGGATTGAGACGCGCGCCGTAGCCCTCGATGATACCGGCCTTCTCCAGGCGCCGCACCCGCTCCCAGCAGGGGCTGACCGAGAGGTTGATCGCCTCGGCCAGCCTCGACTTGGTGATACGACCGTCCCTGGCCAGAATCTCGAGAATCTTCAGGTCGTATCGATCCAGCTTCATGGTTCTCTCTTACCCCAGCGAGTCGACGATTTCCGCTACCACTGCAATGGTATCGCCCATGTTGACCAGCGAGGGGAAGCGCTTGGCCACCAGCATCCCGTCACGAGCGGCGCGATACTCCACCGGTTCGGCACCGCTGCGCGTCATATCGTAGATGCGCGCAATCACCTGGCCCTTCTCCACCCGATCACCCAGTACCAACTCCAGCTCTAGCAACCCGGTATGCTCACTCTGCAAGTAACAGCTGGCATCGGGCATGTCGAGATAGACCTGGGGCTCGGCGGGCATCTCGACCTCGCCGCCCACCAGGCCATAGTGAATCAGGAAATTGCGAATGCCGCGCTCGGCGATCGCCAGGCGCGCAGGGTCGGTACTGCCCCCGCCGCCCAGCTCGGTGGCCACGAAGATTTTGCCCTGGCTCTCCACCGCGGTATCGAACAGTGTCGCGGCGTCGAGCTCGTACATCATCATCGCGTAGGGGGCGCCGAACGCCTTGGCACCCTCCAGGGCCCGATGATGCTGCTGTGCATCGTCGAGGGCATGCGACGCTCCGAACGGCAGGATATCCAGGGTACGGCCGCCGGAATGCAGGTCAAGCACGACATCGCTCATCGGTACCATGACGCGGGTGAAGTAGTCGGCGATCTTCTCGGTCACCGTACCGTCCGGGTCGCCGGGGAAGCTGCGGTTGAGATTGCCGCCATCCATCGGTGAGGTACGCTTGCCGACCATTGCTGCCGGGGTGTTCATCATCGGCACGATAATCACTCGCCCCGTCACTTCCTCGGCCCGGAGCGAGTTGGCAAGCTTCAAAAGGCCGATGATCCCCTCATACTCGTCACCATGGTTGCCGCCGGTGAGCAGCGCCGTGGGGCCTTCGCCGTTGCTGATCACGGTGATGGGAATCATCACCGCGCCCCAGGCGGAGTCGTCGGTGGAGATCGGCAGCTTGAGAAAGCCGTGCTGTACGCCCTGGGCATCGAAATCGACGGTGGCGGAAATAGGGCTGGGCCGCATCCGATTGCTCACTGCTCGCTCTCCTCTCATTTGACAAATAGCTGGCGTGGAAAATGGGCCAGCGGTTCGGCACCGCTCTCGGTGATCAGGATGCTCTCGGTGATCTCCAGACCCCAGTCGTCCATCCACATGCCGGGCATGAAGTGGAAGGTCATGCCCGGCTGCAGGAGGGTCTCGTCCGAGGGGCGCAGACTCATGGTGCGCTCGCCCCAGTCCGGCGGATAGCTGATCCCGATCGGGTAGCCGCAGCGCGCACCACCCCGGTCGAAGCCATACTTGTCCATCGCCGCGCCCAGCGCCATGGCGATGTCGGCACAGCGGTTGCCCGGCTTGGCCACGGCAAGGCCGTTCTCGATGCCCTCGAGCAGGGCCGATTCGCCGCGCACGAAGTCCTGGGGCGGCTTGCCCAGAAACACCGTGCGCGACAGCGGCGCATGGTAGCGCTTGAAACAGCCGGCGATCTCGAAGAAGGTGCCCTCGCCCTTGCGAAACGGCGTATCGTCCCAGGTCAGGTGGGGAGCGGCGGCGTCGGAGCCGGTCGGCAGCAGCGGCACGATGGCCGGATAGTCGCCGCCGTGGGTCACGCCATGCTCGTCGGTCCATCCCTCGATACCAACCCGATAGATCTCCGAAACCAGCTTGCTCTTGGCCAGGCCAGGTTCGATCATCTCGAGGATTCGGGAATGCATGCACTCGACGATTCTCGCCGCCACACGCATATACTCGATCTCCTTGGGCGACTTGATTGCCCGACACCAGTTGACCAGGGCGTTGGCATCAAGGAAGCGGGCGTGGGGCAGTTCACGCAGCAAACTCTGGTAGGCCTTGGCAGAGAAGTAGTAGTTGTCCATCTCCATGCCCACCACGCCGGTGTGCCAGCCGCGGTCGGGCATCACCGTCTGGGCCAGGTACTCCATGGGGTGCATGTCCGGATTCTGCACGTAGTAATCTGGGTAGTAGGTGATGTTGTCCGGGTCCATCCAGCAGGTACGCAGTGCGCCGTTGCTGTCCTGACGACGGCCATACCATACCGGCTCGCCCTCCAGTCCCAGCAGTACGCACTGGTGCACGTAGAACGACCAACCGTCATAGCCCGTCAGCCAGGCCATGTTGGAGGGATCGCTGATGACCAATACGTCGATACCTCGACTGGCCATCTCCGCACGCACCTTCCATAGGCGTTGCGCATACTCCTCACGAGTGAAAGGCAGGGAAACCTGAATCATGGGCCATTCGCCACTGAAAAATCGCCGAAACCAGCCTAACTTCCCAAGGAAGCTGGCCGAGCCGTTGTTACTTGCCTACCTAGATGGAACTGGCGCGCTGCTGAAAGAATTGTACTGATTGATTATGAAAGAAAGCATGTCAATTGTCAGTCAATGCTCCAAGGGCGATACTAGCACCCACGCCAAGCTCGCCGTCAAAGGCTTTATTGCATCATGACAATTGATCTGACGCCCTACCTCTCGTCACAAGGGCCAAAATATCTGGCCATCGCCCGAGCGCTCTCCGAGGCGATCCGTCAGGGGGAGCTCGTCGTGGGATCGCGGCTCCCGCCCCACCGCCAGCTCGCCGACAGCCTGGGGGTCAGCGTTCAGACGGTATCGCGCGCCTACGCCCAGGCCGAGAAGATGGGCCTGGTACAGGCCCGAGTCGGCAGCGGCACCTGGGTCAACGCGCTCGATGATGGTCGCGAAGCGGCCTATCTGCGCAGCGGCGAGCCCCGTCGCGAAGAGACGTTGATCGATATGTCGATCGCCCACTCGGTATGCCCACCTCGCCACCAGCTTCTCTTCCGCGAGGCTCTGACCACCCTTGCCGAACATGCCAGCCCCGAGGTGATCGCCGCCTGCCGCCCGATCGCCGGCCTGGTACATCAGCGCGAACGCGCCAGCGAGTGGCTGGACCAGCGACTCGGCGTGCCCGGCGATGCCGACGATCGCGTGCTGTGCAACGGCGCGGCCCATGGCTTGATGCTGGCCATCGCCACGGTAGTCCAGCATGGCGATATCGTGCTCACCGAGGCATTGACCGACCATGGTTTGATCGCCCTGTCGCGCACGCTGGGCTTCCAGCTGCGTGGCGTGGCGATCGACGAGGAGGGCATCGTGCCCGAGGCGCTGGCGCAGGCCTGCCAACGCTTCCAGCCCCGTGCGGTGTGTCTGACGCCAACCCAGCTCAACCCCACCGGGGCGACCATGAGCGAGATACGACGCGACGCGGTGGCCGAGGTACTCGCCCAGCACGGCGTATGGCTGATCGAGGATGACGTGCATGCCCTGCTGGAGCCCCCGGGATTGACACCGCTGGCGGCCCGCCTGCCCCGCCACAGTTTTCATGTCACCAGTCTGACCAAGGCGACCCTGCCGGGGCTGCGCGCCGGCTACCTGAGCGTGCCGCGCGGCCAACTTCACCACACCCTGCCGAGACTGCGGGCGACCAGTTGGATGGCCACGCCACTGGTCTTCGAGATCGCTCACCTGTGGATGGCCGACGGCACGCTCGACTGGCTCGCCGGACAGCAGTGCCAGCTACTTCACGAACGCCAGCGGCTGGTCAGTCGCCACCTCGGTCGCCATGGCCTGGCCAGTCGGCAAAGCAGCCTGCATGTGTGGCTATCACTGCCCGCCACCTGGCGTGCCGAAGAGCTTCAGCAGCAGGCCGAGCAGGAGGGGCTATTGATCACCACTGCAGTCCCGTTCATGGTCGAGCAGACACCGCCGCCACGCCGGGTGCGGCTCAGCCTGGGGGCGGAAGCCGATATCGGGCGCTTCGAGGAGGGGCTGACACGCCTAGCCGCCTTGCTAGGCGAAGCGCCGCCACCGATGATGCAGATCGTCTATTGAGCTTTGCTACGGACGTTCGAACAAGCACAACGAGGAGAGACGATGCGAATCCTGATCCATATTGCCAATGCCGAGCAGTGGCGAGATGCCCTGGCGCAACGCCTGCCAGAGGCCACTCTATTCACCAGTGACGACGCACCTCGCGAGGTCGACTATCTGGTGGCATGGAAGCCACCGACCGAGCTGCTCGAGCGCCACGCTGGCGTACGCGGCATCGTCAATCTAGGCGCCGGGGTGGATGCCCTGCTCAACGATCCCGGCCTGCCCGCGGGCGTGCCTATCGTCAAGCTGCGCGATGCCGGCATGGCGGAGCTGATCGCCGACTACACCCTTTATGGCGTGCTGCACTTCCAGCGCGATTTCGACCGCTATCTGGCTCAGGAGCGCAGCGCCCGGTGGCATGAATTCGAGGTCGTGCCCAAGGCCGAGTGGCCCGTGGGCGTACTGGGGCTCGGTGCAATCGGCCGCAAGGTGGCGCAGCGACTGGCGGGAGCCGGCTTTCCCGTACATGGCTGGAGCCGCTCCCCCAAGCAGCTCGATGGGATGACCTGTCATGATGGTGAAGCGGGACTGCGCGCACTGCTCAGCCAAGTCACGACATTGGTGACGCTGCTTCCCGATACCCGCGAGACCCGACATATCGTCAACGCCGAGACGCTGGCCCTGCTGCCCGACGGTGCCAGCCTCATCAATCCCGGACGCGGCACGCTGATCGATGAGCCCGCCCTGCTCGAGGCGCTGGGCAGCCGCCTGCGTGGTGCGATTCTCGATGCCTTTCCCGAAGAGCCGCTACCTAAGTCGAGTGCGCTGTGGACTCATCCACGGGTGCGCATTACGCCCCACATGGCCGGACCGACTTCCATGAGCGAGGCGCTGGATCAGGTCGCCGAGACCCTACGCGCCTGGCAGGCTGGCGAGACGGTAGCGAGTGTCGACCGCGAAGCGGGTTATTGATAGCGAAGCGGGTTATTGGAGGCGTGCCGCGCTGACCCATGTGTCATATCGCGACACTCCAAACCCACGATTCGACGCCCGCTCAGCCCAGCCATCAATGCCGAATAAAATATTAAGTTTTTGATTTGTAATAAATAAAATATTTTTTGGCACAGCTTGGCACAGCCTCTGCAAAAGCTAGGACAAGCAAGACATACTGGCGAGTCGGCATATCAAGGCTCCAAGGTATGAATGTAAGAGAAGCCCCGCTTCTAAAATTCGAAGACCAGCAAGCCTACTAAGGATGGAGGTGCAGCATGATGTCCAAGGAATTTCTCAAGAAGATCGGTATTCTCGGTGTTTCTTTTGGCCTGATCGCCAGCCCGCTAGCGTTCGCCGCGCAAGATGACGAATACGAGCCGATGGATCCGGCACCGCAGGAAGAGCCTGCTCCGGACGTCGACACCAATAGCGAATTCGATAACGACGAATTCGACAACGATGACTTCGAAACCGAATACGAAGATGAAGAGCAGGAGGACACCCTCGACGATGACGAAGAGTGGGATGTTCCTGCCGAAGATGAAGAGCAAAGCTGGTAAGCGCAGCCAACGCTAGCCAAGGATGGCCACTTGCCCAAGGATGGGCAGTAAGCACCAAGGACGGGTTGATGCCTAGGGAAGGGCATGGGACGAATGACGGGAACGCTACCCAAGGATGGGTGACATTCACTTGACAGTCCCGCTAGCAGTGTTGGAAAGCCTTACCATGACAGCCGCTTCCGGCTTTGCCGGAAGCGGCTTTTTTATTTGCCAGCACAACTTGATCACCGGCACGACGCCTTTGCCAATTCCGCACAGCATGCAAGCGGGAACCTTGAAGATGGCTTGGCCTCACAGCAGTGTCGCTCATTGCCGCTCAGGAGTTCACATGCTCTCTTTCTCGAGGCATATCGCACGCTGGCTGTGCCTGCTGCTACCGATGCTGTTTCCTCCTCTGGTGCTCGCCGACCCCCTCGCCTCGCCCCAGCCCTTTTCGGCACGCTATCATCTGATGATCAGTGGCTGGCCCAATGCCAGTATCGAGCACGACCTGACGCGCCAGGGCGAACACTGGCAGAGCCACATGAAGGCGGCAATCGCCGTGGCCCGAGGCAGCGAGACGAGCCGTTTTCGCGTCAATGCCGACGAAACGCGCGCACTGACTTACCATAGCGGCTATTCGCTCTTGGGCATTGGCGGCAACTACCGGCTGGGACATGAGATGCTTGGCGAGCTACCGGACCGGCAGACCGCCCTCTTCGCCCTCTCCCGCCAAGCCATTGGCGGCGAGTGCAGCGGCAGCCGGGCCGCTCCGTGTGAAATGCGCTATGTCGATCATCGCGGGCGTGAGGAGACGCTGCACTACCGCATTCTTACACGTGGGGAAGTCTCGCTGCCCGCAGGTGACTTCGAGGCGGTGAGCATCGAATCATGGAATCCCGACAAGCCGGACCGGCAGCTCTACTTCAGCTTCCATCCCGAACTGCCAGGGCTGCTGCTTTCCGTCGACTACTATCGAGACGGCGAGCGACGCAGTCGCCTGATGCTTACCGAGCTTGCGCACACCTCCTCCTGAACGAGCACTAGCGGCAGTAAAAGTCCTTTTCGTCCGTATCGCCACACCGTAGAGTAGCCACCGGCAGCCCATGCGGCTGCCGTTTTCGTATGTGTAACTGGAACTGACGAGGAGTGAGTGCCGTGCTGTCCGGGCTATTGATCGTGCTATTGCCGCTGTTTCTGGGCTATCTGGTGCCCATTCGTCGCGGCGATCTCATGGCGGGGGTCAATCGCGCCGTGAATGGCTCGGTCTATGTGATCCTACTGATGATGGGAATCGGCCTTGCCGGACTCGATGACCTGGCCAACCAGTTCTCCCGCATGGGTGCTCAGGCAGGTCTCCTGTTCGGAGTCACTGCCGCCACCAATCTGGCCGGCCTATGGTGGCTGTCGCGCCGCCTGCGCCTAGAGGTCGCAGGCTCACCAGTGGTCAAGAATGCCCCGACCAGCAAGCTCGCCGCCATTGCCGGCTCACTGTCGCTGGTGGGCGTGGTCGCGGCGGGAGTGCCCATTGGCCTATTGCTTGGCTGGTTGATCGGCGATGCTGCCTTCAGCGGCGCCGAACGGCTCGCCGAGTGGACGCTCTACGCCCTGCTGATATTGATCGGCTGCCAGCTGCGCAACTCCGGCATGCCACTCAAACAGATCCTGCTCAACCGCCATGGCCTGGCCATCGCCCTTACCGTGGCGATCAGTTCGCTGCTGGCTGGGCTTGTGGCCGCCCCCCTGATGGGACTGGCCTGGAACGAGGGGCTGGCCATGGCATCGGGATTCGGCTGGTACTCGCTATCCGGCATTCTGATCGGCGATCAGTTGGGGCCTCTGCTGGGCGGGGTCGCCTTCTTCAACGACCTGGCCCGCGAACTGCTGGCCTTCGTGCTGATTCCGCTATTGATCCACCGCGCCGCGCCCTTGGCCATTGGCTATGGCGGTGCCACCTCGATGGACTTCACGCTGCCGGTCATCCAGCAGCACGGCGGAGTGGCCTGTGTTCCCATCGCCGTGGTCAGCGGCTTCATCCTGTCGCTGCTTTCACCGCCGTTGATCCTGTTGTTCCTGTCGCTCTCGCCTTGAGGTCAACGCCCTCCTTCCTCACCCAGGGGCTGCATCGTCATGTCGCCATCCCCTACACTCGGGATGGCAAGCCTCTGGGCCCATGTGGCCGTCCAAGCGGCTTGCACGCTTCTTGCACGATTCCTGACCAATAGCTGCATTGCAAAAGACGATGCTACCGATCCCCACCTCCGCCATGAGCCGCCCATGCCCGCTAACGAGGAATACCGCGCTTCACCTCGCCATACCGAGATTCATTGCCCTCGCCCACGCCAGCAGGGTCGCGTACGCATGGGTGCCGTCACCGCGCTGATTGTCCTGGCGATCGGGATGGCCATCGCCTACTGGCTGATCAGCACGCCTCCCCGGGTCGAGCGCCGCCCGGCCCCGGCGGCGCCAGCGCCGCTGGTGGATATCGTCAGTGTCGAGCGCGAAGCGGCGGCCCCGCAGATCCATGGCTACGGACGCGTGCTGGCCGAGCGCGACACCTTGATCTCCAGCCGCGTCTCCGGACGCCTCGAGGCGTTCTCTCCCCAAGCGATTCCCGGCCGGGTGGTTGACGCCGGTGCGTCGCTTCTGCGTATCGACGACAGCGACTACCGCCTGGCGCTGCGCGCCGCCGAGGCCGACCTGGCCCAGGCAGAGGCGGGCCTGGCCAGCGAGCGCGGGGAGCAGTTGCGCGCCCAGAGCGAATATCAATCCTTCGGTCGCGAGCTGCCGGCGGAGCGACGCGCCCTCGCCCTGCGCGAGCCCCAGTTGCGCGCCGCCGAAGCCGAGGTGGAGCGCGCCCGAGTCAACCGCGATCAGGCCCGCCTGGACTTGCAGCGTACCGAGATAGTCAGCCCCTACCGGGCCATGATCCAGGAGCGCTTGGTCGGCAGTGGTAGCGAGGTATCGGCGGGGGCCGACCTGATGCGGATCGTCGACGTGGAGCGCTTCTGGGTCCGCGTATCGTTGCCGGGTGAATCCCTGGCGTGGCTGGATGTAGCGGACCACGACCGCCTTGGCGCCCGGGTCACCCTGACCAGTCGAGGCTGGCCAGCGGGGGCCAAACGACAGGGTCGCGTACTGTCGATCCTGCCGGCACTCGACGAAAACGGCCTGCAGGCGCAGCTGCTGGTCGAGGTCGAGGACCCGCTGGCACTGAGCTCGTCCGGGCCGGCCCTGCATATCGGCGATATCTTGCGAGCCGAGTTCGAGGCCCGTCCGCGGGATGGCCTGATCGCCCTGCCCGCCACCGCTCTGCGTCCCGGCGATGAGGTGTGGCGCCTCGATGACGAAGATCGCCTGCGCCGCGCCAGGGTCGAGGTACTGCACCGTGGCGAGGAGCAGATATTGATCACCGCCGGGCTTGAAAGCGGCGACCGGGTGGTGACCTCTAATCTCGGCCAGCCGCGCGACGGCATGACGCTGCGTACGCGCACTGCGGGTGACGGTGCTGCCTTACGCGCGCCTGCGCTGAGTGACGCGCAACCAACAGAGGCGCGCCAAGGCGGCTCGAGGAGCCGCTCATGATGCGCCAAGGCCCGATCGCCTGGATGATCAACCATGGCGTTGCCCCTCATCTGCTGATGGCGCTGCTGATCGTCGGTGGCTTGATGACCAGCCTGACGATCAAGAAAGAGGTATTCCCCGACTTCGAGATCGAGGTGGTGCAGGTCTCCGTCAGCTACCCCGGCGCCACCCCCGAGGAGGTGGAGCAGAGCATCCTGCTTGCCGTGGAGGCGGAGCTTTCCGATATCGAAGGGATCGACGAGCTCACCTCCAGCGCCAGCGAGGGCAGTGCCAGCGTCTCGGCCACGCTGGTCGACGGCGTCGAAGTGATGCGCGTCTACCAGGACATCCAGCAAGCGGTCAACGCCATCACTACCTTCCCCCCCGCCGCGGATCCGCCACGCATCGCCCTTGCCGGGCGCTCTCGAAGCGTGCTGCAGTTGCAGGTGCATGGCAATGTCGGTGCCCGCGCCCTGCACGATGCCGCCGAGGACGTGCGCGGAGAACTTCAGGCGACCCGAGGTATCTCTCGAGTGGAGCTCTCCGGCAATCTCGAGCGCGAAATCCAGGTGTGGCTCGACGAGGAGGCGATACGCCGCTTCGGCATGAGCCACAGCCAGCTTGCCACACGTATCGGCGAGGAGGCGCTGGATCTCGCCGGGGGCCGGCTCTCCACCCACGAGGGTGAGTGGCTGATCCGCTACCAGGGCCGCCGAGACGATGCGCGCGGCTTCGCCGATCTACCCGTTGCCACCACCGCCAATGGTGGCGTGGTGCGCCTAGCCGACGTCGCCGAAGTGATAGACGGCTTCGCCGAAAGCGACCGGGAGGTGCAATTCAACGGCGAGCCGGGTCTCACCGTGCAGATCTATCAGGTTGGCGACCAGACGCCGCTGGGCATATCCGAGGCCGTGCACGGCGAACTGGAGCGGTTGCGTACCACCCTGCCCGAGGGAATCAGCCTTACCGTCGCCCGGGACAGCTCCGAGATGTATCGAGATCGCCTGGAACTGCTGCTCAAGAATGCCTGGATGGGTCTGGCACTGGTGCTGATCCTGCTCGCGCTGTTTCTCGAGGCGCGGCTGGCATTCTGGGTAACGCTGGGCATCCCCACCGCCTTTCTCGGCGCCATGCTGTTCCTGCCCTGGGCAAATGTCTCCATCAATATGATGTCGATGTTCGCCTTCATCCTGGCGCTAGGTATCGTGGTGGACGACGCCATCATGGTCGGCGAGAACATCTACAGTTATCGAGAGCAGGGTCATTCACTGCGCGAGTCGGCGATACGTGGTACCCGGGAGATGGTGGTCCCGATAAGCTTCGCCATTCTCTCGAACATCGTTGCCTTTTTGCCGCTGTTCTACCTGCCCGGTTTCATGGGCATGATCTACGGCGTGGTGCCTTTGGTGGTGATCACGGTGTTCGTCGCTTCCTGGGTCGAGGCGCTGTTCATTTTGCCCGCTCACCTCGCCCACGGCACCACCCGCCGCCCCACACCGGCCTGGCAGCGTCCCTTGGAGAAGGTGCGTCACACCATGCAGGCTGGCCTCAACCGCTTTACCTATCAGCGCTTCGAGCCCTTCCTGCAACGCACCCTGGATCACCGCTGGCTGACTCTGGCATTGGCCCTGGTGCTGCTTGCCGTATCGCTCTCCTACACCATGAGCGGACGGCTCGGATTTTCGCTAATGTCACGAATAGAGTCCGATCAAGTACAAGCCAGCGTGACCCTACCGGTCGGCAGCCCAGCAGCGGACGACCGGCGCATTCGAGACCAGTTGATGACGGCCGCTGCGCAACTCGCCGAGCGCGAGCAGGGGCTGAGCTTCTCCGGTTCCACCACCCGTCTCGATGGTGACAGTCTGCAGGTGTCGTTGGAGCTGGCGCCGGAAAGTCTCGATGCCTGGCCGCCCTCGCGCGTTGCCCGGGAGTGGCGGGAGCTTACCGGCGAGCTGACCAATGTCCAATCGGTGCGCTTCGAGTCGGACTTCGGCGGTCCCGGCGCAGGCGCCGCCCTGACCTTGCGTCTCTCCCACCCGGACAGCAACGTACTGGAAGCCGCCGCGCCCCGGCTGGCGGAGGAGCTCGCCCACTTCGGCCTCACCGATATCGACGACGGGCTGGGCGACGGCCTGCCGCAACTCGAAATTCGTCTCTCCGCCGAGGGCCGCGCACTGGGATTGAGTGGCGCGGAACTGGCCAGCCAATTGCGCGGCCCCCTGCAAGGCGCCACCGCCGTGGAGCAGCAAGCCGGCCGCAGCGCTATCAGCGTCGAAGTGCGCCTACCGCCCGACGCTCGCGATAGTCTCTCCGAACTCTACATGCTGCCTATCCGCACCCCGGAAGGCGAACTGGTTCAGCTCGCGCGTGTTGCCGATATCGAGGTGGGCCGAGCCGCTCGGGCCCTGCAGCGCCAGGATGGCCGGCGCATCATCACCGTCACCGCCGACCTGGAAGGCGGCGCTCAGATCAATCAGGTCTTGAGCACCTTGCAGGAGGAGGTCTTTCCCAGTCTGGTCGCTGCCTATCCCGGCCTGGAAGTGGGCCTCGGCGGCCGACAGCAGGATACCGCCGACAACGTCTCCTCGCTTACCACCGCCATGTGGCTGACGCTGATCGCCATCTACGGACTGCTGGCGATTCCGTTTCGCAGTTATTTTCAGCCGCTACTGGTGATGGCGGCGATTCCCTTCGGCGTGATCGGCGCCGTGGCGGGCCACGTCATCATGGGTTACAGCCTCACCGTGGTCAGTCTGATGGGTATGCTGGCGCTCTCCGGGGTGGTCATCAACGACGCCCTGGTATTGATCGATTACGCCAACCGGCGCCGTCGCGAAGGCATGGGCGCCCGGGAGGCCATCGTTGCCGCCACCACGCGTCGCCTGCGACCGATCCTGCTGACCACCTTGACCACCTTCTTCGGACTGGCGCCGATGATCTTCGAGACCTCGCGTCAGGCTCGCTTCATGATTCCCATGGCGATCTCGCTGGGCTTCGGGATCCTGTTCGCCACACTCATCTTGCTGGTCCTGGTGCCTTGCCTCTACCTGATGCTCGAGCGGCTGCGTGAGCGCTTCATTCAACCCGCCACCACCGATACGAGCATGGAGACTTCCTGATGCGTCTATCTCTCGACTTTGCCTCGCGTCCCGTGGTGTCGCGCCTGGGCATCAAACTCTTCATCATCATTTTGCTGGTCAATGTGCTGATCTCCGGCCTGGTATTCCTCGCGGTATCGAGAAGCCTGGATCGCGGCTTTCTGGATTACCTGGAAACCACTCAGGCCAGTCGGGCCCAGACGCTCGCCGAGGGGCTCGCCGAGGAGTGGGAGCGGCGCGGCGACTGGCAGTGGTTGCGCAACGACCCGCAGGCCTGGTCGCGGCTGGTGCGCCGCGAGCTGTGGCCCGGCGACGGCCCCTCGCCGCACGGCCTCGACCGGCGCCTCGGCGATGCCGGCGATTTCGTGCTGCACGATGCCCGCGGATTGCCGGTGATCGGCCTGCCGCCACCGCGCCGTAACGACGAGGCGACGCCGGAACTCAACTGGCTGATCATCGAGAGCGATGGCGAGCGCATCGGTGCCCTGGGCTACCGTCCGCCGCAGCAACTGATGGCGCGCATGGATCGTATTTTCCTGTCGCGACAGCAGCGCAACCTGGCGATCATCGTCGTCGCGCTGTCGCTCGCCTCGCTGCTACTGGCCGGCGGGCTCTCCTGGTGGCTGG
This sequence comes from Halomonas sp. TA22, assembly GCF_013009075.1. Classification (NCBI taxonomy): domain Bacteria; kingdom Pseudomonadati; phylum Pseudomonadota; class Gammaproteobacteria; order Oceanospirillales; family Halomonadaceae; genus Halomonas; species Halomonas sp. TA22. The sequence goes on from NZ_CP053108.1 coordinate 470,473, forward strand.
GCCGCCGTACCGGCAGCATGGCACTGGCCACCCAGCGGCTCACCCAGGGCGATTACAGCATTCGCCTGCCCGAACGGGGCCACGACGAACTGTCGCGACTGGCCCACGACTTCAACATGCTGGCCTCCACCCTCGAGGCCAACCGCGAGGCCCGTCAGCGCTGGGTGTCGGATATCGCCCACGAGTTGCGCACGCCGCTGGCGGTGCTGCGCGGCGAGATAGAGGCGATGCAGGACGGCATCCGTCCCATGAACGAGACCAATCTCGACTCGCTCTCCCAGGAGGTCGGGCAGCTCGAACGTCTGGTTTCCGACCTGCGCCTGCTGGCGCAGAGCGACGCCGGTGTGCTCGATGTCTCCTTGGCACCGCTGGATCTGGCCGAATCGCTAGGCGGCAAGCTCGAGGATGCCAGAGGCCTGCTCGGCGACCATGGCATTACTCTCCAGACGCATATCGCGCCCTCGGTGCCGATTCGCGGCGACCTGCAACGTCTTCGTCAGTTATGGAATAATTTGCTCGACAATACCTGCGCCTATACCGATGCGCCGGGAACATTGCAGGTGACGCTCGACATGGTGGGCGACAAGGCCCGGGTGAGATGGGAGGACAGCTCGCCGGGAGTGCCCAGAAGCGAACTGCCCTACCTCACCGAGCGGCTCTACCGGGTCGAGGGCTCGCGCAACCGTAGAAGCGGGGGAAGTGGGCTTGGCCTCTCCATCGCCAGTGCGCTGGTCAAGGCGCACGGCGGCACCCTGCAGGCTTCCAACTCGGCGCTGGGTGGATTGTGCTGGACCTTCGAATTCCCACTGCTGCAGGACGATCACATGCGTAAGGACACTCCATGAACCATACGGAAGAGACCATCCTGATCGTCGAGGATGAACCCAAGATCGCAAGCCTGGTCGCCGACTATCTGCGCGGTAGCCACTTCGCGACTCACCATATCGACCATGGCGACGCCGTCATGCCCTGGCTCGAGGAGTCCTCGCCAGACCTGGTGCTGCTCGACCTGATGCTGCCGGGCACCGATGGGCTGACCCTATGCCGACAGATTCGCGAACGCTGGCCTCGCCTGCCGGTGATCATGCTGACTGCCAGGGTCGAGGAGGTCGACCGTCTGCTTGGGCTGGAGCTCGGCGCCGACGACTATATCTGCAAGCCCTTCAGCCCCCGCGAAGTGGTGGCGCGCATCAAGGCCGTGTTACGCCGTAGCCAGGCCGTACAGGGCGAGCCTGTCGAGAGCGCCGCCCTCACCCTCGATGACGATGGCTGGCGTGCCCTTGCCGATGGCCAGGACCTGGGATTGACGGCAGTCGAGTTCCAGCTGCTGAAAGTACTGATGAACGCGCCGGGGCGCATCTTCTCCCGCGACCAGCTGATGGATCACATGTATCGCGACCACCGCATCGTCTCCGAGCGCACCGTCGACAGTCACATCAAGAAACTGCGCAAGAAGATCGGTGACATCTGGCCCGAGCGCGAGATCATCCGCTCCGTCTATGGCGTAGGCTACAAGTACCAGCCCGAGGCATGACTGCCGCAAGAGATTAGCGAATTGCGAAATGGTTGCACGTTCTCTGCGCGTTGACTGCACAACCACAGGCGAAACTGATCTCGTACCCAGTCATTGTCCCTAACGGAGATTTCGCCATGATTCGACTGACCACTCGCAAGATGTTGATGCCGGCCCTTCTGGCACTGGCCATCGCTCCGCTGTCGCTTGCCGCGAGTGCCGCCCCCGGGGGGAGCGGCCCACACCACGGCCACGAACAACGCCAGGCCATCTATGAGCGGGCCGGCCTCGACGAAGAGACCCGCAACGCGCTCGAGGAGGTTCACGCCTCTCATCGCGAGGCAATGCGTGAACTGCACCGCGAGCACCGCGCGCAACTCGACGAAAACCTCGACGAGGAGCAGCGCGAAGCCTTGAAGAGCGCCATGCGTGATGCCCGCGAAGAACGTATGCAGGGGCATCGTCAGGCCATGCAAGAGCGCCTCGGCGCGCTGTACGATCGCTGGGAGCTCGACGATAGCGAACGCCAGGCACTCGCAGAGGCTCGCGAAGCAATGATGGCCGACGCCCGCGAACTACGCGAGCGTGAGTTCGAGAACCGTGAGGAGCGTCACGAGGCATGGAAGGAGATCCGCCATGAGCATCATGCAGCGCTGGCCGAGATTTTGAACGATGAGCAGCTCGAAGAGCTCAAGCAGGCGATGAAGCCACGCCACAAACCGCATCATGCCCCGCGCGGGGAAAGACCCAACGCTTGAGATAGCCAATCGGCACCACTGAGGTAGCGCCTCTTTCCTTGATTTGCCCGACGCCGTGTCGGGCTTTTTTATGCCTGCTCTTCCGACACGGCCACAGCGCATACCTATAGTGGGATATTGCTCCCCAAAGTTGCACTTCGATCCAGAAGCACGTATTTTATTTGAACGGTCAAACAATAAAAATTGATTATCAAATTATTAGTCAGCGTTTCCCTAGCGGCCGAATATGGGCCCGTGCGCGAACGCTACGGCTTCAAACCGTCTCGCACCGAGTTTGCGCCCCGGATCTAGGCAAGGATAGCCCCTATCGTTATTTTGATTGTCCGATCAATCAAAATAGCGACAATCATGCATTCACTTCCAAGGACGCCCATCTCCGGCTCGTTTGGCCGCTGCCCAATGGCGAGCGGTGCGTGACATGAGATCGACAATTATGGGAGTCAAACGCAATGGCGCATGATACTTCAGTGCCCGAACGAAGAGATCGCCTCAACCCGGTCGTGTTTCACGGTTCGGTGGCGGGCATCCTAATATTCCTGGTCATCACCATGACCTTCACCGAACAGGCCGGCGCCTTCTTCGATGCCGGCCTTGCCTGGGTGAGTCAGACCTTCGGCTGGTACTACATGCTGGCGGTGGTGGCCTATCTCGTCTTCGTGGTACTGATCGGCTGTTCGCGCTTCGGCAGCATCCGCCTCGGTCCAGACCACTCGCGACCCGAATTCTCGCTGCTCTCCTGGTCGGCGATGCTGTTCGCCGCCGGCATCGGAATCGACCTACTGTTCTTCAGCGTCGCCGAGCCGGTTGCCCACTACCTGGCACCACCCGACCTCGCCCCCGAAAGCCAAGAGGCGATACGCGCCGCAGTGGTTCAGACCTTTCTGCATTGGGGGCTCTCCGGTTGGGGCCTGTATGTCCTGATGGGCATGGCATTGGCTTACTTCAGCTATCGTCACCGGCTGCCACTGGCCATTCGCAGCGCACTCTACCCACTGCTCGGCAAGCGCATCTACGGCCCCATCGGCCATGCAGTGGATATCACGGCCGTGATCTCCACGGTCTTCGGCATCGCCACCAGTCTGGGCATCGGGGTAATGCAGCTCAATTACGGGCTGAATTACATGTTCGACATTCCCGAAGGCATCACCGTACAGATCATTCTGATCGTCATGGTCGTCATTCTGGCCACAGTGTCGGTGGTCAGCGGTGTGGAAAAGGGCATTCGCCGGCTGTCGGAATTCAACATGCTGCTGGCACTGGCGCTGCTACTGTTCGTGCTGTTCCAAGGCAATACCCTGCACCTGCTGGACATGGTGGTGAACAACGCAGGCGACTACTTCAGTGGATTCATCGCCAATAGCTTCGATACCTACGCCTACGCCGGTGAGGAAGCCAATGAGTGGAAGATGTGGTGGACCATCTTCTTCTGGGGCTGGTGGATCGCTTGGACGCCCTTCGTCGGCCTGTTCCTGGCGCGCATCTCACGTGGCCGTACCATCCGCGAATTCGTCGCAGGCGCCCTGGGCATTCCGCTGGCGTTCATGATGGTGTGGATGTCGGTGTTCGGTAACAGCGGGATCGACCTGGTAGCCAACCATGGCGTCATCGAGCTTGGCGAACAGGCCCTCAGCACGCCGCAGACCACGATCTACACGCTGCTCGAGTACTACCCCTGGATCGGACTGACCGCTGCCGTGGTCACCCTGCTGGGTATCGTGTTCTTCATCACGTCAGCGGACTCCGGTGCCCTGGTACTGGCGAACTTCACCTCGATTCTGTCCGACGTCAACCATGACGCACCGGTCTATCTGCGCATCTTCTGGTCGGCAGTGATCGGTCTGATCACCGTCGCGCTGCTGATGGCAGGAGGGCTGGCGGCCCTACAGAGTGCCGTGGTGATCACCGCGCTGCCCTTCTCGCTGGTGATATTTGCCATCATGGTCGGGCTCTATCGAGCCCTGCGTGTGGAGGGCAACAAGCTCGACGCACGCCGTCAGGTGACCGGCACCGCCGCAAGCGGCGACTGGCGCGAACGGCTCGACCGGGCGCTGGATACCTCGACCCGTGCCGGTGCCGCCGCGACCATCGAGTACTCGATCCGTCCGGCGCTGACGCAGTTTGCCCAGGAGCTCGAGAGCCGTGGCCAGACGGCCAACGTCAGCGAGGAGCAGGTGGAGGGCGAGCCTCTGCCACGCCTGACCCTGCAGGTCGATCTCGAGAACGCCGCAAGCTTCGTCTATCAGATTCGCCCGCACCGCATGCGCACGCCAAGCTTCCTGCCGGCCGACGATGACTACTATATGCGTCTTGACGTGTATCTCTCGGAAGGCGGGCTTGGCCAGGACCTCAACGGCTATACCCGTGCCCAGGTGATCGACGACGTGCTCAGCGAGTACGAACGCCATCTGCACTTCCTGACGCTCACCGGTGAAAGCGGCTCCGTTCACGCGATGCCGGGGTCGATCGGCAGCGCACCCTGAACGTTGACCAACCAGAAACGACAAGCCCCGGCCAATTGAGCCGGGGCTTGTCGTTTCTGGTGCCGAGAGGCTTCGCTACTACGTCAGCCGCACGAATTCCGCCAGTTGCGTCGGCTGCCCCAGGTAGGGGTGCATGTCACCGATACCGCTAAATGTCACCCGGTACCCCTTGCGCTTGGCGATACCGCTGGCCCACTGACGAAACTTGGCCCGATCCCACTCGAAGCAGTGATCTGGATCGCGATACTCCCCTGGCGCCAGGTCGAACAGCGGGTTGTACTCCCGATTGGGCGTGGTCATCACCACCACGCGGGGCCGATAGACACCGAATATCGACGACTCGACTTCGGAAAGCCGTTCGGAGGGCACGTGTTCGATGGTTTCCACCATGGCGGCTGCATCGAAACCGGAAAAGCGTGCCTGTCCTTCGGTATAGGAGGCGCAGACCAGCTCGAGGCATCCACCCTCGGTGGCTAGATATTCGCTCAGCCGCTGCTTGGCCTGGACCAGCCCCGCACCCGATTGCTCGAGCCCGAGGATACGCATGAATTGTGGCTCGCGAACCAGATACTGTAACAGGGCACCAGAGCCGCAACCCAGATCCAGTACGCTGGTGGCACCGGCACTCTTCAGCAATTGAGTAACGGTGACCAAACGCAGCTGATGCAACTCCCCCATCGGCATATCGCGATATCCTCTTATATAGGCGCATGTTACGCCCGAGCCGGGAGGGGGGAAAGCGCCGCTTGCGTGGGGCAAAGGGTCATGGAAGACTATCGTTAATTTACCGCTTTCAGACTCGCCAATTTCGGAAATCCTATGCAAAGTATTACCCTGCCACGTTCCAGTAGGGCCAGTGGCAAGCGTATGCATCTCGTCGGTCTGCTCCTGATCTCGTTGATGCTGACAGCCGCCGCCTTACATGCTGGCGAGGAAGAGCCCGAGTGGCCCCAGGGCCACTATCCGCTCGATGACGATACCCATATCGTCGGGGAGTACTACACCGTCGTGGTCGAGGGGGACGAGACCCTGCTCGATATCGCCCGCGACCGCGGCGTCGGCTACGAGGAGATACGCGCCGCCAATCCGGAGATCAGTATCTGGATACCTGGCGATGGCACGGAGGTGGTGATTCCCGCTCGGCACATCCTTCCCGATGCACCCCGTGAAGGGGTGGTGGTCAACTTGGCCGAGCTGCGGCTCTACTACTATCCCCGTGTACGTGACGGCGAAATAGCACGGGTGGAGACGTATCCGATCGGCATCGGTCGCGAAGGCTTCAATACCCCGCTTGGCATAACCAAGACCACCATGCGCCTGGAAAACCCTGCCTGGTACCCGCCCCGCTCGATACGTGAGGAGGCAGCCGCACGTGGCGACCCCGCCCCTGCGGTGGTACCGCCGGGTCCGGACAACCCCTTGGGCCAGCATGCCATCCTGCTCGATATCCCGGGCTACCTGATTCACGGCACCAACCAACCGGACGGAATCGGCATGCGCGCCAGCCGCGGTTGTATCCGCATGTTCCCCGAGGATATCGAATATCTCTTTGGGCGCATCCCCGATGGTACCCAGGTCAATATCATCGATGATCACTTCAAGATCGCCTGGGAGGAGGAGGCGCTCTATGTCCAGGCGTTCGCCCCCGCCGAGCAGCGCGACGATGGCCTGGCCCACCTGCTCTCGCCTTTCGACAGTCTGGTTCAGGCCTTCGATGAAGATCTCCCCGAGATCGACTACGCCTACCTGCGCCAGCTCATGGACACCGCCGACGGTCAGCTGAGCGTGCTCTACCCACGCGACGTGGAGCCGGAACCTGAGCCGGAAGAGGACGGTTTACCAGATATTTATCGCGAACTGGACGCGATGCCGCCGGGTGTTTATGCGGAGCTGCAGCAGAGCTGACCGCAAGGCGTGTTAAGCCGCGCTCACTGAAAAAAAGCATTCGCTTACCTGACGTTGCCCATAACTGCACCTATGTTGATAGGTGTAGTTAAGGGAAACTCACTACAGGGAGGTGAATCATGAAAGCACTATGTTGGCATGGAACCAACGACATTCGTTACGAAACCGTGCCGGACCCCGAAATCGAGCATCCGCGCGATGCCATCATCAATGTCAGCAGCTGCGCCATCTGCGGCTCCGATCTTCATCTCTTCCATCACTTCATACCCACCATGGAGTCCGGCGACGTGGTCGGCCATGAGTTCATGGGCGAAGTGATGGAGGTTGGCTCTGAGAACAAGAAGCTGAAGGTGGGCGACCGAATCGTCGTGCCCTTCACCATCACCTGCGGCGAATGCGATCAGTGCAAGCGCGGCAACTTCTCCGTCTGCGAGCGCTCCAACCGCAACAAGTCGCTGGCCGACAAGATGTTCGGTCATGCGGGCGCTGGACTCTTCGGCTATTCGCATCTCACCGGCGGATATGCCGGCGGGCAGGCGGAGTACGTGCGTGTGCCCTTTGCCGACAGTACCCATATCAAGGTGCCCGACAGCCTCTCCGATGAGCAGGTACTGTTTCTGGGCGATATCTTCCCCACCGGTTGGCAAGCCGCCGCGCAGTGCGATATCGAACCGACCGACACGGTAGCGATCTGGGGGGCGGGGCCGGTTGGCCAGTTCTGCGTCCGCAGTGCAGTGCTGATGGGTGCCCAGCAAGTGGTGGTGATCGACAACGTGCCCGAGCGCCTGGCCATGGCCGAGGCGGGCGGGGCGATCGCCATCAACTTCGACGAGGAGAGCGTACTGGGGCGCCTACAGGAGCTGACCAAGGGCAAAGGCCCGGAGAAGTGCATCGATGCGGTGGGCCTCGAAGCGCATGTGTCTCGCTCTCCCGACTCCGTTTATGATCGTGTCAAGCAGGCGGTAATGCAGGAAACCGACCGTCCCCACGTACTTCGCGAGATGATCTATGTCTGCCGGCCCGCCGGGATACTGTCGATTCCGGGCGTCTATGGCGGGCTGGTCGACAAGATTCCCATGGGTGCACTGATGAACAAGGGGTTGACGGTTCGCTCCGGCCAGACCCATGTCAAACGCTGGAGTGAGGATCTGCTGCGTCGCATCGATGAAGGCCAGATCGATCCCTCGTTCGTGATTACCCATACCGCTGACCTCGCTGAAGGGCCTGAGATGTACAACACCTTTCGCGACAAGCAGGATGGCTGCGTCAAGGTAGTACTCAAGCCTTGAGCGGCATTCCTGATCGCTCTATTTCCATCGACATGGAGGTCGCATATGCATCTTTCCCACAACTCGCATCAATCACGTGGCGCTGCCGACAAGCTGGCGCGCAATCTAGGCTGGCTCGGTATCGGGCTAGGCGTGTGCAAACTGGCAGCTCCTGGAATGTTCACTCGCTCGCTGGGCGCCAACGGTCATGAAGGCATGGTCAGAATGTGCGGCGGGCGCGAAATCGTGAGCGGTGTCATGGCGCTGTCCCACAACCCTAGCCCGGCCATCTGGAGCCGGGTGGCGGGAGATATCGGCGATCTGGTCGGCCTGATGGCGCTCTACAACGACCGCAATCCAAACAAGGCCAATGTAGGCCTGGCGTTGAGTGCGGTGGCCACGACCACGGCGTTGGATATCTATTGCGCCAAGGCGCTCGCCAAGCGGCATGCCTATCAGTCGGGCCCCACGCCTGACTATAGCGAACGCAGCGGCTTCCCCCGCCCGGTAGAGGAGATGCGAGGGGTGGCCAAGGATTACAGGAACGAGGCGTCGCAACAGCCCAAGGCTGCCCTGCCCTCTCCCGCCATGGTCGGCAAGACGCCCGCCGATAAATAACGACACGGAAGCAAGCGCCAGAAAGCCAACAGGTCCGGGCGAATCCGGACCTGTTGGCTGAATGGCACGCTGGCTGGATCGCCAGGCCTAGCCGCCGCCAATCCCCTCGATGATAAAGCCCGTCCCGCCGCAATCGTGACAGAGTTCACCATCCACCCGGCCAGAACCCTGGCACTTTCGGCATATATCCTCCCCGGTTCCCGGTGTTCCCGGGGGCGCTTCATCTCCCGGCTGCTGGGGCCGGTTCCCATCATGTGATGTCATGCTGCCCTCCTTCTACGGTTGAGGCCTGCCAACGGCAGGATCAAGGCATCTCCTTGCCTAGGCTTAACCTAAGCAGCTGAGCGGCATTCCAGCAAGCGGCGCAATACTTATCGATCAAGAGACGGGCTGCTGTCTGAGCCACGCCATATGGGAGTCGGCCTGTTGTTGCAAACGCGCCCGGGTCTCGGCCATCGCCTGCTTCTCCTCCCCCTCCTCCAGGCTTGCCAGGTCGGCATCGACAGTGAACAGTACCGCGCCAAGCCCCGAGTGCAACAATAAGCCGCCCGCAAGTACATCGCTGCGTAACGCTTGCTTGCTATGCGCCAGGCTCTCGACCGTCAACCTCAGGGCGTCGAGACAGGCCTTTGCGGTCTCAAGTGGCACCTCGTTCATCCGCCTAGCGGCCTCACTCGGGTCTCCCTTGGCCTCGCCGCGCTTACTCTGGGCATCGAGATAGGCTTCGAGTGCCTGGGCATCCTCATCGGCGTAACCGTTCAGCGTCTCGATCAGCGCCTGCGCCTCATCGATCAAGGTCTGCCGACGGGAGGCTTCCTCTGTCGACTTTTCCGACCCACGGCGGCCGCTTCCACTGCGCTTGAGTGCCTTGATGACCAGGCCGAGGCCGGACACCGCCGTTACTGCGGCCACGCTGCCGCATCCCGGCGTGGGTTTCGAGACGATCGCTTCTCGATAGTGGGTCAGTGGCATCGACCACAGACTAGAAGAAGCCCTGCCGGAACCGGCGTTGATCCGCTCAGCCTCCTCCAGCACGCCCTCCCGGGACAGACGGTAACGATCGAAGTCGTTGGCGAGAAACAGGTTGCCCTGGTAATGCGCCAACGCCTCGCGCTCGATATCGGTAATGGAGGGCGAGGCATTGCGCCGGTATACGTAGCGTGGGCTGAAGTGGGTCAGTACCAGATTGGCGATCTCCTGCTCGGCACCGAACGTGGCGACTGCCGCTGCGGTACTGTGCTGGTTGTCGGTCCCTAGCCGCTCGACGATCTCATGCGTGTAGGTTGCTTCGTGCACCAGCACGTCGGCGCCCTTGCAGAGCGTCGCGAGCAGGCGCGGAGTATCGTTGTCTCCCCCGACCACCACCCTCCTGGCCCGGCGGGCCGGCAACAGGTAATCGTCGCTTCGCAGCGTGGTGCCATCGTCCAGCGAAACGTCCTCGCCCCGATAGAGCCGGCCCCAGACCGGCCCGCGGGCGATCCCCTGTGCCTCGAGGCGCTGGGTGTCGAGACTGCGTTGCAGATTGCGCTCGGTGAAGGCATAGGCATAAGAGGCCACGCCGTGCGAGAGCGCGCCGGCCTCGAGCGTGAAATCGGGCAGTTCCACGGCCCCTGGCTGCGTATCGACTTCGCTGAAGAGCAGCGGAAAGGTGAGATGTAGTCCACTCGCGGCCTCGATGACCTCGAGAAACCCCTTCACGCTAGCTGGCCCGACGATGGACAATGCTCGCGTACGGCCCGCCATCGAGGCGCTCGCCAGCAACCCAGGCAAACCATAGCAGTGATCGCCGTGTAGATGGGTGATGGCGATGGCCTCTAGCCGATTAAGCGAGAGCGGCGTGCGCAGTATCCGGTGTTGGGTTCCCTCCCCGCAATCCACCAGATACCAACCCTTGGCATTGTGCTTTCTGAGTGCGGTCGCCGATACGTTGCGCGCTCGAGTCGGCACCCCCGCCGAGGTGCCCAGAAAGATGATCTCCATGCGACTCCTAGATCACGTCAACGGCCGTTCCCCTTTTGACAGCCACGCCGCTTCAAGATGGACAAGGCCGCAGCATCACCACAGCAAGTGCCGGTAGCGTCAGCGTCAGGCTGGCGGACTGGCCATGCAGCGGTGCATCTTGCGTATGCAACTCGCCCATGTTGCCGGTGTTGGCGCCACCATAATATTGTGCATCGCTGTTGAACATCTCCTGCCAGCGGCCCGGCGTGGGTACGCCAACCGAGTATCCGCTGCGCGTCACCGGGGTCATGTTGGCCAGCACCAGCAGTGGCTCGCCATCCGCGCTAAAGCGCAACCAAGCGAAGACACTGTTGGCCTGGTCGTCGCCGATCACCCAAGCGAACCCGGCGGGCTCGGCGTCACGCTCATGCAGGGCCGGTAGCTCGCAATACAGCCGGTTGAGGTCACGCACCAAGTGCTGAATGCCAGCGTGACGAGACTCGCCGAGCAGTGCCCAGTCGAGTTCTCGGTCGTGACTCCACTCACGCCACTGCCCGAACTCGCAACCCATGAACAGCAATTTCTTGCCAGGCTGGGTCCACATCACCGAGAGATAGGCGCGCAGATTGGCGAAGCGCTGCCACTCGTCGCCGGGCATCTTGCCAATCAGCGAGCCCTTGCCATGCACGACCTCGTCGTGGGAGATAGGCAGCACGAAACGCTCGGAAAAAGCGTAGACCATGGGGAAGGTCATATCGTGATGGCCGTAGGAGCGGTAAATCGGGTCGTTTGAAATGTACTGCAGGGTGTCGTGCATCCACCCCATGTTCCACTTGTAGGCAAAGCCGAGCCCCCCTTCGGAGGTGGGCTGGGTGACGCCGGGCCAGGCAGTGGACTCCTCGGCGATGACCGCCGCACCCGGTACCTCCTCGGCCACCACGTCATTGAGGTGGCGCAGGAAATCGATCGCTTCGAGATTCTCTCGGCCCCCGTGCTGATTGGGAATCCACTCGCCATCCTTGCGCGAATAGTCGCGGTAGAGCATCGATGCCACCGCATCGACGCGCAGCGCATCGACATGGAAATGCTTCAGCCAGTGCAGTGCCGAGGCGAGCATGAAGCCATGCACCTCGCGCCGCCCCAGGTTGTAGATGAAGGTATCCCAATCCTGATGGAAGCCCTCGAAGGGGTGCTCGTATTCGTAGAGCGCCGTACCGTCGAAGCGCGCCAGGCCATGGATGTCGGTAGGAAAGTGCGCCGGTACCCAGTCGAGAATCACGCCAATGCCGGCGAGGTGGCAGGCGTCGACGAAATAGGCGAAATCCTCGGGTTTGCCGAAGCGCCCGCTCGGCGCGAACTGACCCAACGGCTGATAGCCCCACGAGCCGCCGAAGGGATGTTCCATGATCGGCAGCAGCTCGAGATGGGTAAAGCCCATCTCCTTGACATAGGGGATCAGGTGCTCGGCGAGATCGCGCCAGCTGTAGAGCTCGCCATTGTCGCCGCCATGCTTGCGCCATGAAGCGGCATGCACTTCATAGATCGAGATTGGCCGGGTGGATTCATGCGACTCACCGCGCTGGGCGATCCACTCTTCGTCGTGCCAGGTGAAGGGGGTCGTGTCAGCGACCACCGAGGCGGTGTGCGGCGGCATCTCGGTGGCGAGCGCCACCGGATCCGCGCGGTGCCCAAGCGCCCCGTGCAGATCGAGTATCTCGTACTTGTAGGACTCACCGGGGCCGATGCGCGGCACAAACAGCTCCCACACTCCGGCGGGGTGACGCAGGCGCATCACATGTCGGCGGCCATCCCAGCTGTTGAAGTTACCCACCACCGATACCCGCCGCGCATTGGGCGCCCAGACGGCGAAGCGCACTCCACTTACGCCATCGATCTCCATTGGCTGCGCACCCAGGCAGTGCCCCAGGTTGCGGTGGTTGCCCTCACCGATCAGGTAGAGATCCATTTCTCCCAGCAACAGGCCGAAGCTGTAGGGATCCTCGCTCTCCTGCTCGCCACTCGGCCAGCGAATGCGCAACGAATAGGGGGCCGCATGCGGCAGCTGCGCGGCGAAGAGCCCGGGGATCTGTATCCCGGTCATGCTGCAGCGCACGGCACCGCTCTCTCGGTCGAGCACCTCCACGCCCACCGCACCGGGCAGAAAGACGCGTAGTACGCTGCCCCACTCCGTGTCATGAATGCCGAGAACCGAGAATGGGTTTCGGTGTGACCCGCGAGCGAGCGCCTCGGCATCGTCCGCCGGCAGCCACAGGCTACGGTCCAGCTTGGGGGTGGCGGTCAAATCATTCATTGGGCTCTCCCGCGTTCAGTTGTGCGACGATGGATGCCAGGCCACGCAGTGGCACGCCCAACCAGGCCGGACGGTTGGCGGCTTCGTAGGCGATCTCGTAAGCCGTCTTTTCCAGTACGAACAGGTCTACCGCTGCGGCTGCTCCACTCGCCTGCTTCCATTCGTGGGGCAGCTCGAGGGTGGCCTGCCAGTAGGCGTTCAAGAACTCCTGTCGCCCCTTGATCAGGTACTGCTCGGCGACTTCATGGCCGGTATCGATCTGAGCCTCGTCGCTATCACCTCCAGGGCGCGCCTCCTCTACCTTGGCGCAAGCGTAATCGAAGGAGCGCAGCATGCCGGCCACGTCCCTGAGCGGGCTATCCTTGGCGCGCCGCTCCTCCAGCGGCCTGGCCGGTTCACCCTCGAAGTCAATGATATAGGCATCATCATGCGCCACCAGCACCTGGCCGAGATGCAGATCGCCATGGATGCGGGTCACCATGCTGCCCTCGGCAAGCGCTGACATCTTCCCGATGGAGGAGAGTAGCGTATCGCGCTTGGCCAGGATCTCGCTGGCCAGCTGCTGCTCGGCTTCGCCAGCAGCGCTCTTGTGCCGTTCGAGAAGCGCCAGCGCCTCCTCGACGCGTTCAGTGACGCGTTGCGTCCAGTACGCTACTTGCGCTTCTCCGGCGAGTTCAGGAGTGAAGGCCGGATTATCGGTGGGAGACGCCAGCACCATATGCAATTCACCCAACCGGCGCCCCAGGGTGATGGCGAAGCGTTCGAGCTCATCGCGCGCGCCATAAACGGCATCCTCACGACTCGAGTCACGGCCCGTTTCGTTGTCGGTGACCGCTTCGCGAATCGCCCGTTCCAAGGTAGTTCGGGTCCACGACCAGGCATCACCCTGATTGTCGATGAAACCCTGCAGGATCATCAGCGTCTGCGGTGTGCCCTGCTCATCGAAGCGCGTCACTTCGCCATGCAGCGGTGCTACGTGCTCAAAGCCGTGCTCGGTGAGATAGCGGCCAATTTCGGCCTCCGGGTGGAGTCCCGGCTCCAGGCGCCGGAACAGCTTGAGGACGAGCTGATGGTCGATGATCACCGAGCTGTTGGACTGCTCAGCCGATTGCTGTACCACGCCGGGCTGCTCCGGCAGCTCCAGCTCTGAGAATGCAGACGTGGGAAGGAAGCGTATCTCGCCGACATCGCAGGGCAGGCTCGCCCCACTGCGCATGGCATTGAGTACCGCCAAGGCGAAGGCATCCAGTGTCAGGGCATCCGTCAATAGTCCCACTTCATGGAAGCGACGAACGCGAGCCATGGCGAGTTGCTGGGGCAAGGCACTGGTCTGCTGTTCCTCGCCGAGGAATGCCAAGGGAAGTTGATAACGCTCGATGCCATGGGCATGGGAAACCTCCAGCTCGCTGATCAGCATCGTCTGCTGACCATGCTCGAGCCGCGTCACATAAAGCATGTGCACCTGGTCGATGCGCTCCTGCTTGGCAGCGAACCAGCGCCGCTTGGGTAGGTAGTTGGGTAGCGTCTCGCTTTCGAGCAGATGGCGTGGCGTCGGCTGGAATATCTCATCGAGACGCCGCTTGATGATCAGAGTGACATAGTCCGGCATTGGTTCGGGTACTGGCACGTGCCACTCCGGCATCGCGCTCTCCGGTGCCAGCAGGAACCAGTAGAAGCCGTAGGGGGGAAGCGTGAGCAGGTAGGAGAGCTTGCCGATTGGCGGGAAGGCGCTGCCCCCTACCATCTCCACCGGCACCTGGCCGGCAAAGGCGGAGAGATCGAGTTCCACTGCCTGGGCGGTCCGCGCCACGTTGGCCACGCATAGCAACGCTTCCGTCTCGCCATTGTCGAGCGCCATCTCGCGCAGGTAGGCCAGGATATGTCGGTTGGCCGGATAGAGCGGGCGCATGGTGCCCCGGCTGAAGGCACGATGCTGGCTGCGCACCGCCAGCAACCGTCGCATGCTGTTGAGCAGCGAATGCGGATCGCGCACCTGAGCCTCGACGTTGACGGTCTGGTAGCCGTAGAGCGGGTCCATGATCGGTGGCAGTACCAGGCTCGCCGGATCGGCCCGAGAGAAGCCGCCATTGCGATCCACCGACCACTGCATCGGGGTGCGCACCCCGTCGCGGTCACCGAGATAGATATTGTCGCCCATGCCTATCTCGTCACCGTAGTAGAGTACCGGAGTGCCCGGCATCGACAGCAGCAGGCTATTGAGCAGCTCGATACGCCGGCGATCACGCTCGAGCAGCGGCGCCAGGCGGCGCCTAATGCCCAAGTTGATGCGTGCCCGTCGGTCGGAGGCGTAATGGCTCCAGAGATAGTCGCGCTCCTTGTCGGTCACCATCTCAAGCGTCAGCTCGTCGTGGTTGCGCAGGAAGATAGCCCATTGGCAGGTGGCGGGAATCTCCGGAGTCTGGCGCAGGATATCGGTGATCGGGAAGCGATCCTCCTGGGCCAGCGCCATGTACATGCGCGGCATCAGTGGGAAGTGGAATGCCATATGGCACTCGTCGCCATCGCCGAAGTAGGGGCGCGTATCCTCCGGCCACTGGTTGGCCTCGGCCAGCAGCATGCGGTCAGGATAGCGCTCATCGATCACCGCACGAATCTTCTTGAGCACCACATGGGTCTCGGGAAGGTTCTCGTTGTTGGTGCCGTCGCGCTCGACCAGGTAGGGAATCGCATCCAGGCGCAGGCCGTCGACCCCCATGTCGAGCCAGTACTCCATGACCCTGATCACCTCATCGAGCACTTGAGGGTTATCGAAGTTGAGGTCCGGCTGGTGGGAGTAGAAACGGTGCCAGTAGTAGGCATTGGCGACCGGATCCCACGTCCAGTTGGAGGATTCGGTATCGAGGAAGATGATCCGGGTGCCCTGATACTTCTGATTGGTATCCGACCACACATAGAACTCCCGCTCCGGGGACCCGGGCGGAGCCTGGCGGGCGCGCTGGAACCATTCATGCTGGTCGGAGGTGTGATTGATGACCAGTTCGGTCAGGACCCGCAGGCCCCTGCGGTGCGCCTCGTCGATGAAGCGCCTGGCATCCTCGAGGGTGCCGTAGTCGGGGCTGACATTAGTGTACTCGGCAATGTCATAGCCATCGTCACGACGTGGCGACGGGTAGAACGGCAGTATCCAGATCGTGTTGACCCCGAGACTGACGATATAGTCGAGCTTCTGGATCAACCCTTCGAAGTCACCTATGCCATCGTCATTGGCATCGAAGAATGCCTTGACGTGCACCTGATAAATTACGGCGTCCTTGTACCAGAGTGGGTCGTCAAGGAAATCCATTGTCTCGACGGCATGCGATTCGCTGCTGGCATCCATCATCGGCTTACCCTCTCTGCATGTAATTTGGTACGAATGGCTAACGCACCGGGCGAATACGCCAGATGGCGAACGGCTGCTGCCATGGTTCGAGGCGTATCGACTGCCACTTGCCCTGCCATGTCCAGCGGTAGCCACTCATCAGATCCTCGACATGTAGCGCAGCATCGCCGGGCAGTTCGAATTCCCATAGCGGCAATTCGAACGTACCCTCCTGCGCCTCGAAGGGATCGAGATTCACCATCACCAGAATGAAGTTGTCCCGCGCTTCGGTACGCTTGCCAAAGAGCAGCAGTCGCTCGTTGTGCACCGGGTAGAATGCCGTGCCCAGGTGCGTATGGAGCGCGGGATTCTCACGGCGGATACGATTGAGTTGAGTAATCTCGTAAATGATGTTGCCAGGCGCGGTGTAGTCGCGCAGACGAATCTCGTATTTCTCAGAGTCGAGGTACTCCTCTTTGCCGGGCACCGGCGCCCCCTCGCACAGCTCGAAGCCGGAGTACATGCCCCAAAGCCCCGAACCCATGGCCGCAAGAGCCGCACGTGACAAGAAGCCAGGTCGCCCGGAGGACTGCAGGAAGTAGGGATTGATGTCCGGCGTGTTGACGAAGAAGTTGGGTCTGAACCCCTCGCGCAGTGGCGACTCGTTCAACTGGGTGAAGTACTCGGTCAGCTCCGCCTTGGTATGGCGCCAGGTGAAGTAGGTATACCCCTGGGTGAAGCCCAGCTTACCCAGACGCAGCATCATCGCTGGCCGGGTGAAGGCTTCGGCGAGGAAGATCACATCGGGATCGCGGCTGCGAATATCGGCAATCAGCCACTCCCAGAATGGCAGCGGCTTGGTGTGCGGATTGTCGACGCGGAATATCTTCACCCCTTCGTCGACCCAGCCCTGCACCACGTTGCGCAGTTCGACCCATAGCGAGGGCACGGCATCCTCGGCATAGAAATCGACGTTGACGATATCCTGGTACTTCTTGGGCGGGTTTTCAGCATAGCGGATCGAGCCGTCCGGCCGCCACGAGAACCAGCCGGGATGCGACTTGAGCCAGGGGTGGTCCGGCGAGCACTGGATGGCGAAATCGAGCGCGATCTCAAGTCCATGTTCGGCGGCGGCACGCACCAGATCGTGAAAATCCTCATGCGTGCCGAGCTCAGGGTGGATCGCCTCGTGCCCCCCCTCTGGGCTACCGATGGCATAGGGGCTACCCGGATCGTCCGACCCCGCTTCCAGCGTATTGTTGGGTCCCTTGCGGTGCGCCCGTCCGACCGGATGTATGGGCGGAAAATAGAGCACGTCGAAGCCCATGTCGCGAATCATCGGCAAGCGCTTGTGGACGTCCTTGAAGGTACCGTGTCGATTGGGGTCATCGGTTTCCGAACGGGGAAACAGCTCGTACCAGCTGGCGAAGCGCGCCTTGAGCCGCTCGACGTCGAGCGGATAGCGCGTATCGCTTCTGGTCAGGTGCGGGCGGGCATCCGCTTCGTGCATGTAGTGCGAGGTGCCTGCATCAAGCAGCAGCGAAACTCGCTCGGCATCCGTCTCAAGTGCTTGATATCGCGCATGGATGCTCTCGAGCGCCGCGCGGAGCTCTCCCTCGCTGCGCTCGGCAGCGGCGTTCACAACGCGCCGCCCTTCCTCAAGCTCGAGCCCCACCGGCACCCCCGCCTGATGCTTCTTGGAGAGCTCGTAGCGGTAGGTGCCGTAGATATCCCACCAGGCCTCGATGATGAACGCGTGTCGTCCCACTCGGCTCGGCGTGAAGTGACCTTCCCAGATATCCCGGCCCAGCGGTTGCATCAGGTGCATGGGCTCGCGCCGCTGCTGGCCTTCATCGTCGTACCAGCAGATCGCGGCGGCCAGCACGTCATGCCCATCGGCAAATATCGTCGCGCTGACGGTCACCGGCTCATCGATGATAGCCTTGGCCGCGAAACGACCCTGGTCGAGCGAAGGGCGCACGGATTCGATGGCGATGCGCGGCGCCTGAACGGCCATCAGCACATTGCTCGGATCCTGCTCGTGCGTCGGGACGGCTCCTGGCGCGGGATGTGGAGATGAACTCATCACATGCTCCTCTTCTGGTAAACGGTCAGGCCTGGGTCATGCCTGGGCATCAGAAGACGGGGTGGTCTCCTGTACCAGTTCCAGTAGGGCCAGCGAACGGCCTTCCAGGCCATACTCTTCACCGAAGGAGCGGTGGAAAGGCTCCTCATCCACGGTACGACTGGTATCGAGTCGACACAGCCAACCGCTACCGCTTGGTACGTCAGGCAGATGAAAGCTCACAGGCTCGTGATAGACGTTGAAGATCAACAGCAGGGTGACATCGGCCCCCGCCTGGCGAATGCCCGAGGGCTGAGCGCGGCCATCGAGCAGCAGCCCGAGCGTTCTGGCCTCGGTATCCTTCCAGCGCTCGACATCCATTTCGTTTCCGTCCGGCGCCAGCCAGGTGACCTCCTTGAGTCCCATCTCCTCGTTGTACTCGCCGGAGAGGAAGCGACCGCGACGCAGGATCGGGTAGCGCAGGCGCAGCGAGATCGCACGGCGCACATACTCGATCATCGCATGGGCATCGCCACCGATATTCCAGTCGAGCCAGCTGATCTCGTTGTCCTGACAGTAGGCATTGTTGTTGCCCTGCTGGGTACGCAGCATCTCGTCCCCCGCCAGCAGCATCGGCGTGCCCTGAGAAAAGAGCATGGTGGCGAAGAAGTTGCGGATCTGGCGCAGTCGCAGTTCCTGGATATCGGCATTCTCGGTGGGCCCCTCCTCACCGTGATTCCATGACAGGTTATCGTTGTGGCCATCGTTATTGTCTTCGCCGTTGGCTTCGTTGTGCTTGTCGTTGTAGGCGACCAGATCATGCAGCGTGTAGCCGTCGTGCGCGGTGACGAAGTTGACCGACGCGAAGGGGCGACGACCGCGCCGATCGAAGAAGTCCGCCGAGGCCATCAGCCGCGTGGCGAGCTCGGGTAGTTGGCCTTCGTCGCCCTTCCAGTAGGCACGCACGGTATCGCGATAGCGATCGTTCCATTCCGCCCAGCCCGGCGGGAACCCTCCCACTTGGTAGCCCCCTGGGCCGCAATCCCAAGGCTCGGCGATCAGCTTGACCTGGCTCAGGACCGGATCCTGGCGGCAGGAGTCGAGGAAACCGCCACCCTCGTCGAAGCCGTGGGGTTCGCGCCCGAGAATCGTGGCCAGATCGAAGCGGAAGCCGTCGACGCGCATTTCCGTCGCCCAGTAGCGCAGCGAATCGGTGACCATCTGCAGCACCCGCGGGTGGCTCAGATTGAGCGTATTGCCGGTGCCGGTATCGTCGATATAGTAGCGCCGCTCCTCGGGCATCAGGCGGTAGTAGGAGGCGTTGTCGATCCCCTTGAGCGACAGCGTGGGGCCGAGCTCGTTACCCTCCGCCGTGTGGTTGTAGACCACGTCGAGTATCACTTCGAGCCCGGCGGCATGGTAGCGAGCCACCATCTGCTTGAATTCGTTGATGTTGTCGCCGGAAAGGTAGCGCGAGTGCGGCGCGAAGAAGCCCAGGGTATTGTAACCCCAGTAGTTACGCAGCCCCTGCTCGAGCAGGTGCTGATCGTCGACGAAAGCGTGGATTGGCAACAACTCCACCGACGACACTCCAAGTGAGCGGATGTAGTCGACCACCTCATTGACCATCAGTCCTGAGAAGGTGCCCCGTAGTGGCTCGGGCACCGAGGGGTGGCGCATGGTGTAGCCACGCACATGTGTCTCGTAGAGGATGGTACGATCCCAGGGCAACTGGAGTTCCCGCGACCGCCCCCAGGTGAAGGCGGGATCGACGACCCGGCAGCGGGGCATGAAGGGCGCGCTATCGCGCTCGTCGAAACTCAGATCGCCATCGGGATGGCCGATGGTGTAGCCAAACAGTGCTTCATTCCAGTCGATCTCACCGACGATCTGCTTGGCATAGGGGTCGAGCAGCAGCTTGTTGGGGTTGAAACGGTGCCCATCCTCAGGGGCATAGGGGCCATAGACACGATAGCCGTATAGCTGGCCAGGGCGGGCATCCGGCAGGTAGCCGTGCCAGATCTCGTCGGTGTACTCGGGAAGCTCGATGCGCTCGATTTCCTCCTTGCCCTCGGCATCGAACAGACACAACTCGACCCGCGTCGCATGCGCCGAGAACAGCGCGAAATTCACTCCCAGGCCATCCCATGTCGCCCCTAGGGGGAAGGGCCAGCCTTCACGTACCCGAGAGCGATTGAGCACTCCCGGAGATTCATCGGCAGCGACGATTTCTTTACTGACGCGTGGTGCATCCTTTGTCGACATCACTCTCATCCTTGATCAATCGGGCACGGCCGCTTGGCGGCATCGCCAATACACTCACTCTCTGGGCACCAGCCGGCACGCCATGGGTATCGCCTCGCACCTCCCTACCCCTTGGGCTTGGGTGTTCTCGACGTTCTGGTGGTCTTCTTTGCCGTGTCGGATTTCTCCGCGCTATTTTTACTGCTGCGACTACTGCTGCCCGCCGGTGATGTCGCCGCCTCGCTCTTGGCCGTCTTCTTCGCTGCGGCTTTTTCCGTGACAGGCTTCTTGGCAGCGCTTTTGGCCGTGCCCTTGGTAGCGCTCTTTCTTGACCGGCTAGTGGCTGCCGTCTTGCCCGGCACCTGGGAGGTATCCGTCGCGTCGGTCTGTGTCAGGGTATCTTCGGTACGCCGCGGGTGCTCGGTACGCTCGGCAGTCGCAGACCCCTCCGGCAACGGCTCCATCGAACCTGCGCCAGGATCGACTATGGGCGTCTGCTCAGGTGTCCCGCGATCCTGAACCGGCACATCCTGCCCCACCACCTGGTCGTCGCGAAAGGGCACTTCATCGAAGGGCGCCTCTTCGGGGTCATCCAGCGGCAAACGATTCTCCTGAATGCCGATCTCGTCATCCTCAAGCGGCAGGTCATCCTCGAAGATCGGCGTCTCGTCATGGGGCGCTCCTACCTCTTCGACATGTGCGTCGTGTCCCGAGGCTCGCTCGGCGGCAACGATCTTCAGCGCCATGTCCCAATGACGCTGCTGCTGCCCTTCGGGGCGCCCCTCGGATTCCCAGATACGGTACGCCAGCTGGCGTACCCGCAGTTCGTCGTCAGCCATCCCTTAGCTCTCCCTTGTGATCAAATAGCTCGTCTCGTCCTTCGCTGGCCGGCGTGTCGTCCCGTACAAAAACGCCAACGGGGATATCCGCCAGCAGCTCGGCAGGTGAAAGCTCTCCCTCGCTCAGACGCAGCGAAACATTCGTCAGCACACTTCGCCAGCTCCCCTGCAGCGAGGCCCGCACCTTGACGTGAGTCCCTTGCCAGCAGTGTGTCGCGAAACGAGGCAAGGCGGCGTCCAGCAGATTCGCCGTCAAGCGCGGCACGATGACGAGTAACGCCTGACTGCCATGCTCACGTGTGAAGGCCAGCAGATGATTGGCACGCTCCCCCTCCATCTCGAGTGGCACGTAGTCCCCTGACTCGAACAGCGCCGGGCTCGCTTGACGCAACGCCAGTACACGATTGATCACGGCCTGCTTCACTTCCCCATCCCGCCAGTGCGTCAAGGCTTCCTCCGGCATCCTGCAAGCTTTCAATGCCTCCTGACGTGCAGCGTAGTCGACTTCGCGACGGTTATCCGGATCCACCAGGCTGTAATCCCAGAATTCAGTTCCCTGATAGAGATCCGGTACCCCGGGAACCGTCAGGCGCAGTACCGTCTGAGATAACCCATTGACCGCCCCCGGCAAATCCAGCGCTCTGGCGGCGCCAGCAATGTCGGCGCGCAGCGCGGGATCGGCGAGGACACCCTCCAGATAGGCTCGACACGCCGCCTCATAGGTCTCATCGGGCCACAACCAGTGGCTGCGCAGCTTGCCTTCACGCAATGCCTTGAGCTGCCATTGGCCCAGGCGCTCCACGAACACCTGCATGGCATCGCGATCGTCGGGATCGAGTTCCGGCGACCAGGCACCCAGCATCAACTGATAGAGAATCAACTCATCACCTGGCGAAGGTGCCGTCCCCGAAGGCAGGCGCTGGCGCAGGCCACTCGCCTCTTCCTGCCAACGCCGTACATGCTCGCTGAAGCGATGCGACCATTCACTGATCACGGCGAGGCGTGCGCGAACGTCCTCGCCACGCTTGTGGTCGTGGGTCGCGGTGGCCAGCAGCGTGCCAGGAAAGTGCGCACGGCGCTCGAGGCACGCCGTATGGAAGTCCTGCCCGCTGCGACTGAAGTGTTCAGGATCGAAACCGACATCGTTGCGAGATATCAGCACCGCCGAGCGGTATCCGGCCGTATCTTCGACGGCCTTGGCGGCCACCGGCGAGGTGAGCTGCTGAAAGCGCACGATGGCGCGTCGACGCAGCCCACGAGCATTGGTGGCGGGGCAATCGATTGGCGCTTCGCCACCCAGCCACTTCTCGAGCTGGTCGAGTACCGCCACCTCGGGTGGGTTGAGCTCGCGTCGCGCTTCCTCCATCGCCTGATGGAAAAATGCTGCGTCCTGCGTAGGACGGCCTCCATCATCGGCATAGGTGCGGTAGATCGGAAAGTGGATCACCAGAGCTCTCAGGGCACGCTTGATTGCGCCCAGGGTAATGTCGCGAGTCGCAAGCTCGCTACGTGCGACGGCCAGCAGTGCCCTGCCGCAGGCATCGAACTCACTGGCAAGCGCACTCTCCAGCATCTCGCCACGCGCCTGACGCACCTCGGCGAGAAAGTCGTCATCCCGGCCACTGACGTCGCGCCACAGGGCAGCCAGAGGCTCGGCACCCGCAGGGTCATGCTGCAGACCAGACACTTCATTCATGAACTCGTAGCCGGTGGTGCCATCCACGTGCCAGTCGTCATGCAGCGCCTCGCCCGTCCCCAGGATCTTCTCCAAGTAGAGCGCGACCCGGCGCGGTACGTGGGGGGGACGCTTCTCTGCCAGCGCATCGAGACGCTGCCTAAGTCGACGGCAGTAGCCGGCGGGGTCGGCGAGACCATCGACGTGATCGACACGCAATCCATCCACCCAGCCCGCCTCGACGAGCTGGAAAATCAACGCATGGGTGGCCTCAAACACCTCCGGCACCTCGACACGCAACCCACCCAGCTCGGTAATATCGAAAAAGCGTCGCCAGTTGATCTCGTCCGAGGCGGTTCGCCACCACGCCAGCCGATAGTGCTGCCTTTCCAGCAGCTCGTGCAGGCGCCTGGCCCCCAGCTCATCGCTGCCATCGAACCTCGCCAGCGCCTCGGCCAGGGCATCGCGGGCCGGGACCTCGGCGAGCCGTTGGCGCAGCTGCTGACGCGTCTCCTCGACGGCGGTATAGGCATCGCTGCGTGACGCAAGCGCATCGAACCCCACTGCCATTTCACGCAGGGCGCCATGTTCGGCATGGCGCAGGATGTCGCCGTAGCTACTGGGATCGAGGGGGAAGCGGTGTTCGTGATAGTCGAGATGGAAGCTGGTCGTCTCCGTGGCGAAGTGCAGCGCCAGTTCGCCGCTGCGCAGCAGGTCGCCATACGGCTCTCCCAGAAACGGCATCAGCAGCTTGCCCTGAAGCAGTGGATCGGGGGAGTGCCAGTCGATATCGAAGAAGTCGGCAAAGGGGCTCTTGCGCCCCCAGGCCAGCACATCCTGCCACCAGCGGTTCTCCGACCCCCCCACTGCCACATGGTTAGGTACGATATCCAGAATCAGCCCCATCTCCCTGGAGCGAAGTTTGGTGACCAGACGCTCCAGGGCCTCCTCTCCCCCCAGCTCCGGATCGATGCGGGTCGGATCGATGCCATCGTAGCCATGCGGCGATCCGGCTCTGGAGGCCAGCAGTGGCGAGGCGTAGACATGGCTGATGCCAAGCTCGGCAAAATAGTCGACCCACTGCAAGGCATCATCGAGGGTGAACCCTCGATGAAACTGTAGGCGCACGGTAGCGCGAATCTCACTCATGCGCGGCATTACCCTCCCTGGTTTGCGGGTGCGATGATGTTCGTGTTTCATGCAGTAACGTCAGACGATGGCGAACTTCGGGCGAACCCAGCAATTCACTCGCTTCGCTATTCCAGCGTCGACGCCAGTTGGGATGTTCGTCAAGCGTGCCGGGCAGGTTGGCCTGTTCCTCGAGGCCCAGCGCATCCTCGACCGGAAGCAGGACCAAGGGAGCTGCCGTCGCACCGATATGCCGAGCGCAGGCGTCGAGCACGCGAGACACCGGATAGTCCGCCGCTTCGAGCGTGACAGGCCCCTTGCCATGACCGGCAAGGCCTACCGTCGCCGCCAACTTGGCGCGAGCCTCACGACGCGCCTGCTGCTCGGTGGCGGCAGTCTGCTGCTCGTCAAGCAGCTTCAGCCGGCTGCGCCACTCGATATCACGCCCGGCCCACCAGCCGGCCACGGTCGGCAGATCGTGGGTCGAGGTCGTCGCCATTGCCTCGCCGGTCCAGTCATCGGCGGCCAGGAAATCTCCCTGCTCATCCTGCTCGAACCACAGCACCTGCATGCCCAGTATCCGACGCGACGCCAGCTCCTCACGGAAGCCGGGAGCCACGGTGCCAAGATCTTCGCCGATGACAATGCCGTGATGGCGCCAGGACTCCAGCGCGACTAGACGCAGCATCTCCTTGAAAGGGTAGCGCAGGTAGGCTCCTTCGGTGGGTGGCGCACCATGCGGCACTAGCCATAAGCGCAGCAGGCCGAGAATATGGTCGATCCTCACCCCCCCCGCGTGAGCAAAACTGGCGCGCAGCATGTCGATGAAACTGCGAAAGCCGGAGCTCACCAGCCCCTGCGGAGAAAAGGCCGCCAAGCCCCAGTCCTGGCCGTGCACATTGAAGGTATCGGGTGGCGCTCCCACCGAGACACCCTCGAGCATCTCCCGCTGGCGGCTCCAGGTCTGGCTGCCGGCTCCGTCAGCGCCCACCGCAAGATCGGCAATCAGCCCAATCGACATACCGGCTTCGCGGGCCGCCGCCTGGGCGCGCGACAACCCCTCCGCTACCAGCCACTGCAGGAAGGCGTAAAATCCCACGTCATGCGCGTTGTCCTCGGCGAAGCGGGCCACCTCCGGGCTGCGCGGATCGCGTAGCGCTTCGGGCCAGTCGCGCCAGTTGCCCTCCGCACGCTGGGCCTGCAGTGCCTCGAAGCGGCAGTGATCCTCGAGCATCTCGCCAGCCTGTTGGCGAAAGCGCCTCCACTGTACTTTCCGCGTCTCGCTGTCGGCCCCCTGCTCGGCGATGAAGTCATCGTAGAGCGCTCGCAGCCAGGTGAGCTTGATGCGTCCCGCCACAGGCCAGTCGAGAAAGTCATCCGCTTCCAGCTGACACAGCTGCGTTTCGAGGCCGCAGCGAGCAATGGCGGCCTCGACTCGCGCCTTGCCCAGCAGCGCTTCGGGAGCGGCATAGAGCACGTTATGCAGCAGTCGGCTGGAGGGGGAGTAGGGGCTATAGCGATCAGTGTCGTTGGTAAACATGGCATGCGTCGGGCTGATCGCGAGTGCTGCCGCTCCCTGCTGGGCAGCCTGGCGAGCCAGCATCTCGAGCGCCTGCACATCACCAATCCCGCCATCGCCGGGACGGCGCAGCGCATAGAGTTGTGCTGCCAGCCCCCACAGCCGCGGATGGGCTTGGTTGGCGGCCTCCATCAGGGAGTAGCAGTGCCGCGGGGAGACGGCGAGGGTTACCTCTACATTGGCAATCGCCAACCGGTGGTAGCCCATGTCCGTCACGCCTGGCAGACAGCCCTGGGCATCGACTTGCCCCTCGTGACGCTCGCCCTGCTCGAGATGCAGCGTAAAGGGCGTACCTGGTTCAAGCGCCGTAGGCAGCGCGACCGGGTAGTCGCAATCGGCGGTGACCAACGGCGGCCACTGCGCAGGGCTATCCGGTTCATTCAAGCGCTTCAGGCGTTGCAGGCTATCGCTACGTGTCGCTTCGTCATCGGCGGGGAAACCTAAAATGCCGAGCAAGTCTCGCTGAACCTCCTCGCTCAGCCGGCAGGTTTCTCCCTCGCTATCTTCCCACTCCACAATCAATCCGGCTGCCTCGGCGAGTTCTTGCAGCCCGGCGCTCATACACTCACCTCATCTTCACCGGGATTGTGCCGCAGCCAGGCTGCGGCTGCGCGTGGCGCAAGCTCGCCACTCTCTGCCGCAACCGCCACGCCTTTACGGGTTTCATAGAGACAACGCCCGACACCGAAGGCACTGGTCGGGGCCACCTCATCGCTCAGGTTCAGGGCAATGACCAGGTGGGAGTCGTCGTTCATCCTCCAGCGTGCCACGACGGCCTTGTCGCCTAGCACCTTGGCACCGAGTGGCTTGGCCCCCTTCAGACGCGGCACGATCTCGCGGTGGCGCAGGCCCAGCAGGGTGCGGTAGCGCTCGAGCCAACCAGCGTGAGGCGGCGTCTCGCGATTGTCGAAATCTGGAATCGAGTCCTCGAAGGTTTGGCGGGCATTGGGATCGGGTATGCTGCGGCGTGTCTTTTCGTCGCAAAACGCGCTGAAGTCGGCGAACTCCCCGCGGCGTCCTTCGCGCACCGCCTCGGCCAGCTCTTCACGATGCTCGGTGAAGAACAGAAAGGGGCGCGTGGAGCCCCACTCCTCGCCCATGAACAGCAGTGGCACCATCGGTGAAAGCAGCAGCAGCACCGTTGCCGCCTCTAGCGCCTCTGGATCGGCAAGCACACTCAAGCGCTCGCCCAAGGCGCGGTTGCCGATCTGGTCGTGATTCTGCAGGAACGCGACGAAGGCCGTGGGAGGCAACTTGCCGCTGGGCTCGCCCCGGGCGCGCCCATGACGCGACTGCTCGCCCTGGTAGATGAATCCCTCGCTCAGGCAGCGCGCCAGACGAGAGGTGGCGTTCTCGACGAAGTCAGCGTAGTAACCCTCGTGCTCACCAGTGAGCAGCACATGCAGAACGTTATGCCAGTCGTCGTCCCACTGGGCATTGAAATGCTGCCGATTGAGCAGACTCGAGAGATTGCCTTCGTTTTCCAGCACCAGATGAACATGGCGATGCGGCCTGATGCGCTGACGGATCTCCTCGGCCATGTCGGTCAGGAAGTCGCGTTCGCTAATGGCGTGTACGGCATCGAAGCGCAATCCATCGAGACGATACTCCTCGATCCACATCAGGGCGTTCTCGATGAAGTAGCGACGCACGGCCGGCTCGCGAAAATCGATGGCGAGTCCCCAGGGAGTGACCAGGTCGTCGCGAAAGAAGGAGTCGGCGTAGCTGGCGAGATAGTTGCCATCCGGTCCGAAGTGGTTGTAGACCACATCGAGAAAGACCATCAGGCCGAGGCCATGTGCCTCATCGATCAGCGCCTTCATGTCGTCGGGGCTGCCGTAGGAGGCTTCCACCGCATAGGGCAGCACACCGTCATAGCCCCAGTTGCGCGCACCGGGAAATTCGGCCACTGGCATGAGTTCGATGGCTGTGACGCCAAGCGATACGAGATAGGGCAGGCGATGGCGCACCCCCTCGAAGCCACCCAGTGCGCCGACGTGCACTTCATAGAGCACGGTTTCATGCCAGGGTCGCCCCTGCCACTCGACATTTCTCCATTCGTAGTGACAGGGGTCGATGACCAGGCTCGGACCGTCGATATCGCCGAACTGGGCGCGTGCGGCGGGGTCGGGCACGAGAGAACCCTGTTCATCGTCCTGCATGAACACACGATAGCGATAGCGCGCCCCGTGGCCGCACGACACATCGAGCTGAAAGTGCCCACCGTCTCCGGCCTGCATGGCTCGGCTCGGCTCTCCTTCGACCTCGACACTGACAGCACGTGCGCTAGGCGCCCAGAGCACGAAGCGCGTGGTCGCACCATCGAGAACCTGGGCGCCATAGGTGGGCTGGAAGTACCCTTGCATGTCGTTACCACTCATGACGGCCAGTCTCCCTGTCGCAACAGCAGTGTGGAAAGCGGCGGAAGTATCAGCTCCAGCGAGGCGGGATAGCCATGGCTTGGCGAGAGCTGGGCTCTCACGCCGCTGGCATTGCCGACATTGGTACCGGCATAGAATTCGCTTTCGGTATTGAGAATCTCGCGCCAGGTACCGAGGGCCGGCACGCCGAGGCGATAGTGGTGATGCTCGACGGTGCCGAAGTTGGTCACCACCAGCAGCGGAGCGGTGCCCTCGGCGCCATAGCGCATGAAGGCGATTACGCTATTGGTGACATCGTCGCCCACGATCCAGGCGAAGCTGTCCGACTGGGTGTCACAGTAGTGCAGCGACGGCTCGTTACCGTAGATTCGGTTGAGATCCGCCACCAGGCGCAGCACGCCAGCGTGACCGGGATGATCAAGCAGGGACCAGTCAAGCTCTCCCGTCTGATGCCATGCTTTGTCCTGGGCGAATTCAGCGCCCATACCGAGCAATTTCTTGCCGGGATGCGCCCACATGAAACCTAGGCACGCACGCAGCGTCGCGAAGCGCTGATCGTCCGCGCCAGGCATCCGGCCGAACCAGGTCGTTACACTTTCGCCGTGCTCACCATCCGAGCCATCGATCTCCCTATCGAGAATGGGCAGCACGTAGTGGGCATCGAAGGCACCCATCAGCTCATCGGTCAGCCGTGCATGATGGTGTCCTCGGAGCTCAGGGTTCTCACTCAAGTAGGCGAGCACTGAGTGCGACCAGCCGGTGTTCCATATCAGCAGGCGGGGTGAGATTCGGGACACAGCGGCAGGCCAGTGATATTGGCAGAACAGCAGAATCTGCTGGTTCTGGCTGGCCAGCGCCTCCATTACCCGACCCAGCATCGCGATGGTCGCCTCATCTTCATGAGACGTCACAGGCATCAGTCGCAGACCATCGAGGTGAAAGCTCTCAAGCCAGTCGCGAGCCGCATCAAGAATTTGATGCTCCCTCATGGGGGGTTCGGTAAGTGTCAGCGGCCATTCAACGATGATCCCGATACCGCCAATATGGCAGGCATCGACGAAACGGGCAAAAGCTGGACCCGCCTCCTCCTCGGTCAACCCCATGAGCTCGACATGAGTGAAGCCGAGATCGGCCACGTAGGGCACCAGTTGTACTGCGAGCGCCTCCCAAGCCAGCGACTCGCCCTGCTCATTGTGACGCCAGGCCTTGGCATATAACCGATAGATCGAGATCGGCGATGCGCACGGATCGTCACGCATCCGGTGACTCATCCATACCTCATCATGCCACTGATGTCCCACCACCTTGCTCTGCTGGGTTCCACCCCCTGGAGGAGCAGAAACCTCATCGCCAGGCAAGACATGCAGCGGCCATGAATTGCCACTCATGCCGTGCGATGGCTTATCAATCGTGTTGTCCGATCCGCTCTTCACCAAGGGAAAATGGCTGGTCATCGTTACATTCCTTGTTCATGCATCCTTACCTCACCAGCCTCGACGCCGTCCGGCAGGTCAAGACAGCTATTCTGCCTGTTGCAGGGTGGCAGCTCCCTCCTCCTCATGAAGCACCTTGTGATAGAGCTGGCTATAAGGCTCGATCGACTGACGCCAGTGATAGCGTCCCGCCATGGCGGCACGACGCATGGCGTAGAAGAGATCCGTTGCCTGGAAGATGGTGAAGGCGCGCTGAATGGCGTGCATATAGCTAGCAAGAGTCATCTCATCGAACAGGAACCCCGTCACGCCATCCTCGATGGTATCGGCGAGCCCCCCGGTGCGGTGCGCGATGGGCAGCGACCCGAAGCGCTGTGCATACATCTGGCTAAGGCCGCAGGGCTCGAAGCGCGAAGGCATCAACAGGAAGTCGCTGCCGGCATACATGCAGCGAGCCTCTCCCTCGTCGAAACCGATGTTGACCCCGATGGCACCAGGAAAGCGCGCCGCCAGGTTGCACAAGGCGTTCTCGACGGGCAGCTCACCACGCCCGATGAAGACGATCTGGCCGCCAGCGCGCACGATCGATTCGGCCGCCCCAATGGTAAGATCCAGACCCTTTTGATGTACCAGCCGCGATACCACGGCGAATAGCGGACCATTGCTCACCGCCAGTCCAAACATCTTGCGAACATGGGCGGCATTGGCGCGCTTGCCGCGCCAGTCGTTCATGGCGAAGGCGCGGGCGAGGTGAGCGTCGGTGCGAGGATCCCAGGAATCATCGATACCGTTGGGAATGCCGCTCAAGCGCCCCTGTCGCGCCTTGTCCCGCAGCAGCCCATCGAGACCGCAACCAAATTCCGGTGTCGTGATCTCGCGCGCGTAAGTCACGCTGACAGTGGTAATGTGAGAGGCGTAGGCGATTCCGGCCTTCATGAAGGAGAGCTGCCCATAGTACTCCACCCCGTCCATCGTCATGGCATCAGAGGGAATACCTAGCGCGGCAAGCCGCGAGGGATCGTAAAGCCCCTGATAGGCCAGGTTGTGAATGGTGAAGACACTCGGCGTGTTCTGCCCACGCCAATGCATGTATCCCGCCGCCAGCGCGCTCGGCCAGTCATTGAGATGAAGCAGCTGCGGACACCACTCGATATCAGCTACACCGGAAGCGATATCGGCAGCGGCAAGCGCCAGCCGGGCGAAGCGGATGTCGTTGTCTTTCCAGCCGATGCCCAGCTCGTCGCAGTAGGGGCTCCCCTCGCGTTCGTACAGAGCCGGGCAGAGCAGCACATAGACGATCAGGCCATCGGAGCAAGTGATCTGCCCCAGGTCACAAGCCGGCAAATCGGCATAGGCAGCGAGATGGCCAACGACCTCGATCGGCTGGCCGGATTCGATCATCTCGCGATAGGCAGGAATGAGCACACGTACATCGTGATCGCCGCTAAGTGCACGCGGCAATGCCGAAGAGACATCGCCAAGCCCACCGGCCTTGACGAAATCGGCGATTTCTGAAGTGACGAAGAGAATTCTAAAGGGAGAGTCACTCCCCCCTTGATGAGAGCTGTCGCTAGGAAGCGAGTGCTGGCGGGAGGAACCCGCAACCGATGTTACGGCATCTACCGCTACACTAGCGTCAGAGGTAGTGCTAACGCCCTGCAATGCCACACTGCCCATGATCGACCTCCCTGCCCGATAGCCATGGTCAATGATTCCCCTTGGGGATCATCCTTATCCGTTCTGTAACCACTCATCCAATTGAGTCCGATCGTGACAGGTAAATAGGCAAGTGCTCATCAAAGACACTTTTTGAAGTTTCAAGCCACCCTGGCTACTTCAGCGCCTACCTGCCCACCCCTCTTTATACCTACTTACTTTATAGCTGTGTATTGAATTTTTAGCGAAGCACCATCACTCCGGACTGAGCTTGTTGTTCATATCCGCCTTTTCTACGCTAAGGTCAAGAGGGCATAAAAAATTAATCCCTTAACCTTAATTATTGCAGCTGGCGGGGCGCCAACGAGGCCTCGTGGCAAACATTCCCTGAACCTATCTCACGCAAGGAGCAACACGATGATTCAGCATGATCGTCCCGCCTGGAAAAAAGCCCCCCTGCCAGTCGCTATTGGCTTGGCCATAACCACCATGAGTCTCTCTCTAGCCCACGCCGACGTGGAGAAGAGCGACGACATCGTCGAGTCAGGCATCGAAAGCGAGGAGGTCACCTTCAATGTGGTTCAGGTGGTAAGTGGCCTTGCGCATCCTTGGGCAGTCGCTTGGCTTCCCGATGGAAGAATGCTGGTGACCGAGCGGCCGGGCCGCATGCACCTCATCGATGACGATGGGGTAACGGAGCTCTCCAATCTGCCCAAGATCGATACCGACGAGGATCAGCTCACCGCACCGGAAGGCGGCAACCAGGGTGGGTTGCTCGATGTCGCCGTGCATCCGGATTACGAGGAGAATGGCTGGATCTACTTCACCTACTCAAGCCCCGGCGATGATGACTCGGTGATGGGCGACGATGAGTACGGTACCGGCACCGCGCTTAGCCGTGCCCGCCTGAGCGACGATGGCACTGAACTCGTCGATCTTGAGCCGATCTATGCCCAGGTGCCACGTACCGCCCCAGGCCGCCACTACGGCTCACGCATCGTCTTTCCAGGCGACGGCAGCGTGATGTTCTCCATCGGCGATCGCGGCATTCGCTACCCCTCCCAGGACCTTACCGATCCGGGCGGTTCTATCATTCGCTTGAACGAGGATGGCGGCGCTTTCGAGGAGAACCCCTTCGTCAACATGGAGCCCGGCAACCTGCGCCCCGAGATATTCTCCTTCGGACATCGCAACAATCAGGGTCTGGCCCTGCATCCTGAAACCGGCGAGCTATGGGCAGTCGATCACGGCCCCTCGGGGGGTGGCGAGCAGCTCTACCGGATCGAGGCGGGTAATAATCACGGCTGGCCTCAGGTCTCCTTCGGTCGTGAATACGACACTGATGAATTCATCGGCATCGGCCAAGAAGCCCCAGGCGTCACCCCTCCCGTACACTGGTGGGACACTACACTTGCCCCGTCGGGCATGGCGTTCTATACCGATGGTGATATCGCTGGCTGGCAGGGTAACTTGTTCTTTGGTGCCCTCTATGCCGAGCAGCTACATCGCATCGTCCTGGATGGCAACGAGATCGCCCATGAGGAAGTTCTACTGACCGAAACGATCGGACGTATTCGTGACGTGCGCCAGGGACCCGATGGCATGATTTATGTCGTGACCGACGAGGAAGATGGTGGCATATATCGCCTGGAGCCTGAAGAGTCCCAATAGTTGCGGAACTACAGGGGTGCACTTTATAGGTGCACCCCTGCCTCGCTGACACTATTATGAAATACTTATCAGCAAACAAACATAGTTTATTTCTATTTGATACCGATATGCCATGCTCATTGAGAAGTTCCTAATAGAGTCTTCAGTAACAAGGAGGTTACTATGCGCTTTATCTCGACTCGCACTCACGGAATGGTCGATTATATAGTCGGCCTGTTTTTGATCGTCTCTCCCTTTCTGTTTGGCTTTGCCGATGGCACGGCGGCACAGTGGGTACCCATCGTCCTAGGCGTGGCCGCGCTCATCTACAGCGTCTGCACAAAATATGAATTGGGCCTGGTACCAATGATTCCGATGCCGATGCATCTGACGCTCGACGTAATGAGCGGCATCCTCTTCGTTATCTCCCCTTGGCTATTCGGTTTTGCCGACCGGGTGTTCCTCCCTCATGTCATTTTTGGGTTATTCGAGATTGTTGCTGGCTTGACCACCAAGACAGGCCCTGACGTTCGGCGCCCCAGCCATCACCATTGAGGTACCAGCATGGAAGACGACACTCTCGACTGCCTGGTTATCGGTGCGGGACCTGCCGGCCTTACCGCCGGCCTTAACCTTAATCGATTCTTGCGCCGTGTACTCATCATCGACGCGGGTCACAGCCGTGCCTCGCTGATTCCCTGCACGTACAACTATCCCGGCTATCCCGATGGGATAAGCGGGAACGAACTATTGGACCAGCTCAGGAGGCAGCTTGAGTTCAATGGAGGCAGTGTTTCGCAGGGAAAGGTCTTGCGGCTGCTACGAGATAATGACCAGGGCGTTTTTCTGGCAGAGACCGAGAAAGAGACGCTACGTGCCAAAACCGTCGTATTGGCCACCGGGGTGATCGATATCGAGCCTAAGCTCGACGGCTTCGACGAGATAAAACACAAGGGACTGGTACGCTACTGTCCCATTTGCGATGGCAAGGAGTTCATCAATCTGCGCATCGGCGTGATTACCAATGGCGATGATCACGGCGTCAACGAGTGTCTGTTCATCAAGCATTTCAGTGCTGAGCTGACCATGATCGGAGTGACGGGTGATTGCCAACCCGACCAGCGCATGACCGACCGACTCGACCGTGAGCGTATCTCGCTGGTACAGGGCCAGGCCAAGCGCATCCGGGCCGACGAACATGATGTGCTCCACCTGGAAATGGAGGGGGGGCAGAGCCATGAGTTCGACGCACTCTACTGCTCCCTTGGGACCAGCGTACGTAGCGAGCTGGGCAGGGAGTTGGGGGCAAGGCGAACCGAGGATGGCAACCTGATCGTCGATGCTCATATGCAGACCGGCGTCGAGGGCCTTTATGCCGTCGGTGACATGACCAATCACTTGAGCCAGATCACCGTCGCCACCGGCCAGGCCGCCATCGCCGCCACGGCTGTGCACAATAGGCTGCTGAAAGAGACCTATCGACATGCCAAACGATAAGGGCGGGGCTAGCTTGGTATCGTCGTTATCCACGGCGGCGACATTGAGCCCCATCGTCTTGGCACACTGCTCATCTAGGACCTCATCGACTCCAATCCATGGCCAAAGCGAAGCGGATGCTCGTTAACGGCACCCTACATGATCGGCATCAAGTGATCGAGATCGAGCGAAACGAGAAGGGGCGACTCATCGCCCCTGGTGGTGACTCTTTCGGCAAAACGAGGCGTTAGAAGAAACCCAGCGGGTTGGTGTCATAGCTGACCAGAAGATTCTTGGTCTGCTGGTAGTGGGCCAGCATCATCTTGTGGTTTTCGCGGCCGACACCGGACTTCTTGTAGCCACCGAAGGCGGCATGTGCGGGATACTGATGATAGCAATTGGTCCACACACGCCCGGCCTGAATGCCACGTCCCATGCGGAAGGCGACATTGATGTCGCGGCTCCACACTCCGGCGCCAAGCCCGAACTCAGTATCGTTGGCGATTGCCAGCGCCTCCGCCTCATCCTTGAAGGTGGTCACCGCCACCACCGGACCGAAGATCTCCTCCTGGAAGACGCGCATGCTGTTATTGCCCTTGAGTAGCGTCGGCTGGATATAGAAGCCGCGGCCGAGCGACTCCTCCATGCGCTCCTGACCGCCACCGGTGAGGAACTCAGCACCCTCCTCACGGGCAATGTCCATGTACGACATGATCTTGTCAAACTGCTCCTGTGAGGCCTGGGCCCCGACCTGGACATCGGTATCCAGCGGATTGCCGCGCTTGATCATCTTGACCCGCTCCATGACCCGTGCCATGAATGCCTCGTAGATGCTCTCCTGGATCAACGCCCGGGAAGGACAGGTACACACCTCGCCCTGGTTGAAGAACGCAAGTACCAGCCCCTCGGCGGCCTTGTCAATGAACTCCGGTTCGGCATTCATGATGTCGGCGAAATAGATGTTCGGTGACTTGCCACCCAACTCCACCGTGGAGGGAATGATGTTCTCGGCGGCACACTTGAGAATGTGCGCACCCACCGGCGTCGAGCCGGTAAAGGCGATCTTGGCGATACGTTTACTGGTCGCCAGCGCCTGGCCGGCTTCGGCCCCATAACCGTTGACGACGTTGACCACGCCCGGCGGCAGCAGATCACCGATCAGCTCCATCAGCTTGAGGATCGAGGCGGGCGTCTGCTCGGCGGGCTTCATCACGACGCAATTGCCGGCCGCCAGCGCCGGCGCCAGCTTCCAGGTCGCCATCAATAATGGAAAGTTCCAGGGGATGATCTGCCCCACCACCCCCAGCGGCTCATAAAAATGGTAGGCCACTGTATGGGCGTCGATATCCGCCGCGGTGCCCTCCTGAGCACGGATGCAGCCGGCAAAGTAACGGAAGTGGTCGACGGCAAGCGGGATATCGGCATTGAGCGTCTCGCGTACCGCCTTGCCGTTGTCCCAGGTCTCGGCAACCGCCAGCACTTCCAGGTTCTGCTCGATACGATCGGCAATCTTCAGCAGCAGATTGGAGCGCTCGGTGGCGGAGGTCCTGCCCCAGGCGGGTGCCGCCTTGTGCGCGGCATCCAGTGCCAGCTCGATATCCTCGGCCGTGGAGCGCGGTATCTCGCAGAACACCTCGCCATTGATGGGAGTGACATTATCGAAATACTGCCCCTTTACCGGGGGCACGAATTCACCGCCGATGTAGTTGCCATAACGTTTTTCGAAGGAGACGACGGCACCGTCGCTACCGGGATTGGCGTAGATCATGACAATGCTCCTGGGGTGATGCTGTTGTTGGATTCGCGGCCCCAATGAGCTTAGTGAAAATCGAGCGGACGCTCATGCACCAATTGCCGGATGTTGCGGTTCTTTGGTCGTAGCCGATAAGAGATAAAAGCCATGACAACGACTACGCTGAGACACATTTGCCGGTAAACCAAGGTGGTCATGACCGAGATACCCGATCCTCGTCCCGAACGTCATTACTCCCCCGAACCCAGCGTGCTGGAGCGCTGGGCAGCACGCTATTTGCAACGCCTGAACCCCGGCGAGTCGCTTCCCCGGCGCGAGCGCAGCGATGAGGAGATCGCCACGCTGCAGCGGGTGAAGCGGCGTATCGTGATCTGGTCGGCAGTCGCCGGTGTGCTCTCTGGCGGCATCATCGGTGGCATTGAAGTCTTCATCCGCCAGGGGCTGCTCGATGGCATGGAGGGGATGGACTGGCGCGAGCAGTTGCCCTACTGGGCGGCCTTCACTGTCGTGGCCGGGGTCGTCAGCGGGATCGAGATCCTGTTCCTGTACTGGAACGCCCTGCGCGGTATCGCCCGGATCTCATGCATCGCCGGAGTTCCACTGCAGAAGAGCCCCGAGGCGCGCCTGGTCGTGCGCGGGCTTTCACGTGTCGCCCTGGAGTTCCCGAGCCCTCGCGATCGAATCTACGGCATCGACCCCTTCGCCTACATGCGCAACTGGAAGCTCACGCTGCGTGCCCTGCTCTACCGAGCCAAGGTAGGGGCGAGCAGTTTCATCCTGCGTATCCTGCTGCGTCGTATCCTTGGGCGCGTTGCCCTTCGCGGACTGGTCCCACTCTTTACCGCGCCCTTATATGCGGTGTGGAATGCTGTCATTACCTGGCGCATCATGCGCGAAGCGCGTGAGAACGCCATGGGGCCGTACGCGGTGGAAACCTTGATCACTCGGTGGAGTGAAAAACGCGATGAGCTGGGCCCTAAATGCCGCGAAGCACTGTTACAGGGCACCGGTGAGGCGCTGATGCGCAATCAGGATGCCCACCCCAACCATGTGTTGCTGCTCGCCCGGCTGATGGCGCTATTCGAGTCTCCCGAGCAGAGCATCAAGGTCGACTGGTCCCGCCAGCGTCAGGTGATCGCCACGCTCGAGGGTGAGGAACGTCAGGCACTGCTCGAGACGCTCACCCTTGCAAGCCTGCTGGGAGGCAAGGTGCGCAAGGGCAAGAAGCACTTCCTCGAAGAGGCCTACTCGAGCCTGGGCGGTGTGCTCGAAAAAGCCGCCATCGATCAGCTGCGTAACAAGATGCTCGATGGCCAGCCGCTGACCTCGAGAGATCTGGCCTCAGCCATGCACAGGCAAAAGGACGACTGAACCGCTATCATGCTCGACGATGGTGCAGCAAGCGCCCCAGGCGCTCCAGCACGGATGTCTGTCCCTGCAGCCAAGGCGCCAGCAAGCGCGTCGAGAGCGGAATGAAGTAGAACACCATGATGGGGGTCAGTATCAACGTGCTGATCAGCACCTTGGGCACCAGCGGCCAACTGGACAAGACGCCGCCGAACAGCCACTGAAACATCAGCGAGACGGGAAAGAATGCCAGCCAGACCGCCACGGCTTGCTTCCAGCGGGGCGGCGTATTGCCCGCGGCGTCGCGAAACCAGCTGTCGATCCCGCTGGCACGATGCTCGCTGGGCTCGGCATAGAGCCCCTGCCCACGCGCGAGCCAGGCACGCCTCGAGGCGGAGTGCTCCCATGCGGCCAGAGTGGCCTCGTCGGTAAAGCGAAAGATGATCTGATGCTCGTCTTCGCCGGGTGGCGGTGCCAGTACGCCCGAGCCCAGGTAACCGTGGAAGTCGGCGGCAAGATGGCGACCCTCATCGAGCCATTCATGAAACGCTCGGTAGCGCCCGCGGGCTACGCGGCGCGCCACCATCAGGGTGACGGGGGCGGTAGACATTGTGTATCTCCTCGATGTTATCCGACTGCCCGGGTAGGGTCTGTCGAAACACGAACGGCCCGGGTAAGAGCCATCCGTAAAATGATGCAAAAACTACTCCATCTCGACCAGTATAGCCACTCCGAGCGTGGCGAAATTGTCCTGCCAACGACGGCCAAGCCATTCGCCCCGATGAAACCGCACAAAAAAACCGGCGCCAGAAGGCACCGGTCAAGGGAGAGAGACAGGGGCTATTGCGCCGGAGCGACCACCACCGGGGCGGCACCGCGCTTGAGCAGCGCATAGCCAAGCCCGGTGACCAGCGAGCCGACGGCGATGGCGCCCAGGTAGAGCAGTACATGGTTGACGGCCTGGGGGATCAGCAGCACGAAGACCCCGCCATGGGGCGCCATCAGCTGGGCCCCGGCCAGCATCGAGAGTGCACCGGTGATCGCTCCACCTACTATACAAGCGGGAATCACCCGCAGCGGGTCCTTGGCGGCGAAGGGAATCGCCCCCTCGCTGATGAAGCACAACCCCAGCACGAAGGAGGCCTTGCCCGCCTCGCGCTCGGGCGCGGAGTACTTGTCGCGGGCCACGAAACTAGCGATCCCCATGCCCAGTGCCGGCACCATGCCGGCGGCCATGATCGCCGCCATCGGCGCATAGGTACCGGAAGCCAGCAGACCCACGCCAA
The DNA here is from genome assembly GCF_013009075.1 of Halomonas sp. TA22. Lineage (NCBI taxonomy): Bacteria > Pseudomonadati > Pseudomonadota > Gammaproteobacteria > Oceanospirillales > Halomonadaceae > Halomonas > Halomonas sp. TA22. Next base: position 509,101 of record NZ_CP053108.1, read on the forward strand.
AGGCGTAGGCGGCCTTGTTGACCGGTCCGCCCAGGTCGAAGCACATCATGGCGCCAAGCAGAATTCCGAGCAGCACGGCATTGGTGGCGTCCATTCCGGCAAGGAAGCTGGTCAAGCCTGCAAGCAACGCCGCCACCGGCTCGCCGATCACGTAGATCATTACCAGGCCGGTGACGAGACTCGCCAGCAGCGGGATGATCAGGATCGGCTTGAGCGACTCGATGCTCGAGGGCAGCTTGACGTAGCGGGTTACCGCCAGGGCCGCATAGCCGGCCAGGAAACCGGCCAGAATGCCACCGATGAAGCCGGCTTCGATGGTCGAAGCCAGCATACCGCCGATCATGCCCGGCGCGATGCCCGGCCGGTCGGCAATCGAGTAGGCAATGTAGCCGGCGAGCACCGGAATCATCAGCGCGAAGGCGGTACCGCCACCGATCTGCATCAGCGCCGCGGCGAGCGTCCCCTCCTCCTCGAAGGCTTCGATGCCGAAAGCGAACGACAGCGCGATCAGAAGCCCCCCCGCCACCACCATCGGTAGCATGAAGGAGACGCCCGTCAACAGGTGCTGGTAGACGCCCTTCTCCTTGGCGCCCTTGCGGCGCTCGCCGGTGCCGGCACTGGCGTCGCTCTCCACCTCGGCCTCGGCAAGTGCCGCCTCGAGGGTCGGACGCGGTTTCTTCAGCGCACTGCCGGTCGAGGTGCGGTAGATGCGCTTGCCCGCGAAACGGGTGGAATCGACCTCGATGTCGCAGGCCAGCACCACCAGGTCGGTGGCCTCGATCTCCTCGTCGGTGAGTTTGTCCTGAGCGCCCACCGAGCCTTGGGTCTCGACGCGAATCTTGTGGCCCATCGCCTTGCCCGCCTCCGCCAAGGCCTCGGCCGCCATGAAGGTATGCGCCACGCCGGTCGGGCAAGCGGTCACGGCGACGATGCGTTGACCGCTAGTTGCCGGCGTTGCGCCAGGTGCCGGTACGTGGACGCCATCGCCGGCCGGGGGCTGGACGGCCTGCGCATCGAAGGGTTTGGCCTCGCGCTCGGCGCGCTCGAGAAAGGCCGCCGGGTCGGGCAGCGCCTGGTCTATCGGCGCCTGGAAGAGGCGCTTGCCGTCGAAACGCTGCGGCTCGGGAACCTGCTCTGCGGCAACCACGATCAGCTCGGCAGCCGCGATCGTCTCGGCACTGACCGGCGTGAACGGCTCGAGCTCGCCATGCATCTCCACACTTGCCTGCCATTGACGACGCGTCGCGGCCTGCTCCATGCGCCGTGCGGCGAGAAAGGTGGTGGCCATGCCGCTTGGGCAGGCGGTGATCACGACAATCTTCATTGGGGCGCTCCCTCTTCCGCGACATCAGCGTCATCGAGTCGACGCACACGGGTCTGTTGCTTGAGTTGATCGAAATCTTCGGCATGGGGATCGCCCACCCCGATATGGCGCACCGACTCGGCGGAGAGTGCGGCAGCAAATCCCAGCGCCTGCTCGGCATCATATCCCTCGAGCAGGCCATGCAGCATGGCCGCCACCAGGGTGTCGCCAGCGCCTACGGTACTGGCCACTGTCATGCGGGGGGGCGTGGCCAGCCAGCTGCCGCGTGGCCCGACCCACAGCACACCATCGGCCCCGGAGGAGACGAGCGCCTCCTCGATGCCGCTAGCATGCAGGCGGCTCGCCGCGGCGAGCCGTTCGGCAACACTGACAAGGGCCTGCCCCGCCCACTCGGCCAGTTCGTGCTCGTTGGGCTTGACCGCCGTCGGGCAGGCACCGATGGCTGCGCTCAGCGCCTCGCCGCTGGTGTCGACCCACACTGGCAGTCCCTGACCGCGCAGCTGACGCACCAGTGCCGCCAGATCGCCAGGCGTCACGCCAGGCGGCAGGCTGCCGGCGATCACCACGGCATCGGGGCGGGTGGCCGGCGCATCGATCACTGCCTCCAGGCACTCGATCAGGGCCGCGAAGGCCTCCCGGCCGATGGCGAGCCCCGGGCCGTTGATGTCCGTCACCCGCCCCGCCCGCTCGGCAAGCTTGGCGTTGATGCGCGTCTCGCCGGGCAGGCGGATGAATTCATCATCAACCCCCATCTCGGCGAAGGCGTGCCGAAACGGGGCATCGTTGTCGGCACCGAGGAAGCCGGAGACGCGCACCTGGTGGCCAAGCGCCACCAATACCCGTGCCACGTTGACGCCCTTGCCGGCGGCCGCGAGCTGGGTCGACTCGGCGCGGTTGACCTCGCCTGGTGCAAGCGACGTCAGGCGGATCGACAGGTCGAGCGCCGGATTGAGCGTGAGGCACAGAATCTTGGCCATCAGCGAGCCTCCAGCGCTTCGCGCACCGCTTCGCCGGTGGCCTGGGCCAGTGCCAGCTCGGCCTGGGCCCGCGCCTCGGCGAGATCGAATTCCCGCAGCCGTGCCTTGACCATGGGTACCTGGCGGGCGCTGACCGACAGCTCGTCGACCCCAAGCCCCACCAGCACCGGCACCGCCTGGGCGTCGCTGGCCAGCTCACCGCACACTCCAACCCACTTGCCCTGGGCATGGGCGGCTTGCACGGTCATCTGGATCAGCCGCAGCACCGCCGGATGCAAGCCATCGGCCTGGGCCGAGAGTTCCGGGTGGCCGCGGTCGATGGCCAGGGTGTACTGCGTCAGGTCGTTGGTGCCCACCGAGAAGAAGTCGACCTCGGCGGCCAGGCTCGGCGCAAGCAGCGCGCTGGAGGGGATCTCGATCATCACCCCAAGTTGCACGTTGGTGGTCCGCTCGGCGGCGGGAATGCTATCGAGCAGGCGCGAGTAGATCGCCTTGACGGCCCGGAACTCGGCAATGTCCTTGATCATCGGCAGCATGATGCGCAGCGGTTGGCCACAGCCAGCGATCAGCAGCGCACGCAGTTGGGTCTCGAGGAGCTCCGGCTGGGTCAGCGCCAGGCGAATGCCACGCAGGCCGAGGAAGGGGTTGTCCTCCTGGGGCACCGGCCAGTAGGGAAGCGGCTTGTCGCCCCCCACATCCAGGGTGCGCGCCACCAGGGGGCGACCGTCGAGGGCATCGATGGCCTGGCGATACTCGCGGATCTGGGTATCGAGATCCGGCGCACTGGCGTGGGCCATGAAGATGAATTCGGTGCGCAGCAAGCCAACGCCTTCGGCACCGCGCTCCACCGCATCGGCGGTATTGGCGGTATTGCCCAGGTTGGCGGCGACTTCGACACGATGGCCGTCACGGGTGCGCGCTTCCTCGAAGCGTGCCGCCCAGGCCGCACGCTCGAGCTGCTCACGCTCCTTGAGACTCAGTTCGGTGCGATTACGCCGCTCCAGGGAGGGAGTCGGCACCACCCGACCACGCTCGCCGTCGAGGATCATCTCGACACCGTTCTCGAGTGTCATGACGCGAGGGCCGGCACCGACCACGGCGGGAATGCCCAGCGCCCGGGCCAAAATGGCACTGTGCGCGGTGGCACCACCACGCGCGGTGAGCAGACCGCGCACCCGGGTAGTGTCCAGGCGTGCCACGTCGGAGGGACCAACGTCATCCATCACCAGGATATAGGGGTGATCCGGCGCGCTGGGCAGCTCGATATTGCACAGTAACCCCAGCACCCGACGCCCGATATCGCGCAGGTCGGCGGCGCGCTCGGCGAGCAGGCGGTCGGCAAGCATCTCCTGGGCGCGGGCGGCCGTCTCGATGGCACCCCACCAGGCAGCCTCGGCGGAGAATCCCTCGTCGATCCCCTCCCAGGCAGCCTGCTTGAGCTCAGGATCCTCGAGCATCTCCTCATGCATCGAGAGAATCTCGGCGACTTCGCCGCCCGGCGCACGGCGCACCAGCTCCTTGAGCTGCTCGCGCCCCTCCTCGATCGCCGCGGAGAGACGCTGTTTTTCACTGGCGGCATCCTCGCTGCGCTCGGGGTAATCGAAGCGCGGGGAGCGCATCACGAAGACCGGAGCAATGGCCAATCCCGGGGAGGCCGCCACGGCCGGGTGCGGGGTATCGGCTGCCAGCGGCTCAAGCGCCGGGGGCGTATCGCTAGCCACCTCCTCGCGACTATCTTCGAAGGGCGCCTCGAAGGGTACGACGCGCTCGCCCAAGCCGCCTCGAACGGCGTCGCATAATGCCTCGAGGGCCTGCCGCGCTCCCTCCCCCTCGGCGGAGAAGAGCAGACGCTGGCCGCGTCGCGCACCGAGCCCGATCACCTTGGTCAGGCTGGCGGCGGAGACCGCCTCGCCACTACCTTCGAGCAGGCGCACCTTGATCGGCACCGGCTGGCCACGTGCTATCTGTACCAGCTGTTTGGCCGGACGCGCATGCAGGCCATGGGCATTGAGCACCCGCGCCTGGGCCGTCTCGGCACTGGCGGATTCACCGGCGAGGCGGGCCAGCACACCGGCGGCATCGAGTGTCGGCAGGCTCGTTCCCGCGCCACTCTCAAGCAGTCCGACAAGCCGCTCCAGCAGACCACGATGGGCATCGCCCTGCGCCGCCAGACAGAATACGCCACCCAGCGTATCGCCGGCATCGCTAAGCCTGGCCTCTGGGGTGGCCAAGGCGAGTGCCGGCGTAATCACCCCACGCTCGCTCGAGACCAGCCACAGCCCTTGGCCCAACGCGACCGGCGTCTGACCGGCCACGGCGGCGATGAAATCGCTCTCCACGCAACCGGACTGGCGTAGCCTGGCGGCGGCGGCCAAGGCCAGCTCGTGGCGGTCGCGTGCGGGAAAGCGCAGACACAGCGTCTCGGCGTCGAGACGCGCCTCGACCACCGCTTTGGAGAGCAAGCTTGCCACGTGCTCCGGCGAAGTGGCGCCAGCCAGGCGTTCGGCGACGCCCTCATGGTCGAGGACATGCGTCAGTTGACGCAGGATATCGAGATGTTCGTCGCTCTGGGCAGCGATAGTCACTAGCACGTAGACGCGATTGCCGTCATGCCACTCTACCCCGTCGGGGAACTGCAGCACCCGCACGCCGGTGCGCACGACATGTTCGCGGCTCTCGGGCGTGCCATGGGGAATGGCGATGGCATTGCCAAGGTAGGTGGAGGATTGCGTCTCGCGGGCCAGCAGCCCCTCGCGGTAGCCGGCGTGGGTCAGGCCGGCATCGACCAGCGCCATGGCCGCTTCATCGAGGGCCTCGTGCCAGCTCGCGGCGTGACACCCGAGCAGTACGTCCTGTTGGCCTAGTGTCAGCATCATGCCTCCTGTAGCTCCGACGCGTGATGGTCGGGCGTAGATTGGGGTCCATGTGAGCCATGATAGTTTTCTAGCTGAATCGTGTCACCTTGGCTAAGGTATGCTGGAGTCAATGTCTGGTTTTATCAAGCGATACTCGCCAGTGGCGGATACGACTTTCGCAGAAGAGAAGTCACGCAGGCTTCACCGCAACACAGCGGGCGACAGCCTGACGTAGAATGGAGCGCGAATGCCGAAAGCGAGGAAACCGGTCATGACATTAGCGGAAATCGCCCGGCTCGCCGGAGTCTCCCGTACCACCGCCAGTTACGTGATCAATGGTCGGGCGCGCGAGCAGCGCATCCGTCAGGCGACCGTCGAGCGGGTCATGGCAGTGGTCGAACAGCATCACTATCGGGTCGATGCCCAGGCGGCGGCGCTGCGGCGTGGCACCAGTCGGACACTTGGACTGATCATTCCCGACCTGGAAAACGCCAGCTATGCGCGACTGGCCAAATTGCTGGAGCGTGGCGCCCGGGAGCACGGTTATCAAATGCTGATCGTGGGCTCGGACGACGAGCCGGCAAGCGAGCGAGGGCTCGCCCACTCGCTGCGGGCGCAGCGCTGCGAGGCATTGATCGTGGCCAGTTGCCTGGGCATGGACGCCCCTTTCTATGCAGAGATCATGGCGGAGGGGGTGCCGGTGATCGGTATCGATCGCAGCCTCGACCCGCGACGCTTCGTCAGCGTGGTCAGCAACAACCGTGCCGCGGCCTGTGCCCTGACCCAGTCGGCCCTCTCCCCCGAGGTCGCGCGCATCGCCTGGTTCGACGCGGTGCCACATCTGTCGGTCAGCGTCGAGCGGCGTGCCGGGTTTCTAGATGCGGTGGAGAGTACCGATGTATTGTTCTCTACCCACAGCGCACAGCGTTACGATCGTGCCGAGGGGGCACGCTTGATGCGCGAACTGCTCGCCTGCGAAAGGCTCCCCGATGCTCTGGTGACAGCCTCCTACACGCTGCTTGATGGGGTATTGGATGTACTGATGGAGTATGGCGCCCTGCCCGAGCTGCTGCGCCTGGCGACCTTCGGTGACGACAGGTTGCTCGATTTCCTGCCTGTCGCGGTCAACTCGCTGCCCCAGGACCATGTCCGTATCGCCGAACGCACCCTTGAGCGCGCCCTGGCTGCCTGCCAAGGCGACTACACGCCGGGGCAGGACGTGATCGAGCGCCGCCTTCGTCATCGACTGCCCTCGAACCTGCAGATGGCCTGAATGGCAGCGCGATATCGTCATCAGGAGGTTGGTGCTAGGCGGGAGTATCGAGCAGGCCAGCGAGCCTGTCGTTGAAGGCCTCGAGCGAGGGGCTGAGGCTTTCACGCAACAGCGGGAAGAGCGCCTGCTGGCGCGCCACATCGGCCGCCTGGGCCGCCTGCTCCAGCGCGTGCGCCAGCCGCATCATCCGCCTGAGTCCGAGGCTGCCCGCCTCGCCCTTGAACAAGTGCGCAAGCTGGCGAATCCGTCCATGCTCACAGGCGGCGATGGCCTCTTCGATCACCGTCAGCCGCTCCTCGAGACTGGCCATGAACAGCTTTTGCAGCAGCTGCATGCCCTGATGACCCAGCGCCTGGTGAAGCTCCGCGAAGGTCGTCTCATCCAGCCAGGGTGCCGCCTCGGTGGGCATGCACTGGAAGGCGCTTTCGCACTCGCTCTCGCAAGCATTGCTCCGGAAAGAGCCCTCCGCTTCATCTTCTAGCCTCGGCGATTCGGGGGTAGAGGCCGACACGTCGAGCGATGGCACATCGCGAAGAAGGTAGCGGTCGAGCATGGTCGAGAGCGCCTCATGGTAGAGCGGCTTGGCGAGATAGTCGTTCATGCCTGCCGCCCGGCAGCGCTCCTCGTCGCCACCAAGCGCGCCGGCGGTCATCGCCACGATGGGCACCTCGCGCATCCAGCCGGAGCGTTCGCGCATGCGCCGGGTCACCTCCAGGCCATCCATGTCCGGCATCTCCACATCCATGAAGATCAGGTCGTAGTGACGCGCCTTCGCTTTCTCTAGCGCCTCGCGGCCACTCGCCGCAATTTCGACATGACACCCCAGACGCTCGAGCATGGCTGTCGCTACCTGCTGGTTGATGGCATTGTCTTCAACCAGTAGCAGGCAGGCATGCTCGCGGCTTGCCAGGGGCAGGCGCGACAGCCGCCCAGCCTGAATCACATCGCGCTCGTCACTCTTCTCGGCCTCCTCCAACGGCAGACTGAACCAGAAGCGGCTACCCTTGCCAACCTCGCTTTCGAAGCCGATTTCGCCGCCCATGGCCATGACCAGCCGCCTGCAGATGGCCAGGCCCAGGCCAGTGCCGCCGTAACGTCTCGCTGTCGATGCATCGCCCTGCCGGAACGGTTCGAACAGATGCCCCTGCTGCTCAAGGGGTATCCCGCAGCCCGGGTCGATCACCTCGATCAGCAGCCGCTCATCCGTCAGCGGGGAGGCAGCCAACACGATCTCGCCCCGCTCGGAGAACTTGATCGCGTTGGAGAGCAGATTGAGTACCACCTGTTGAAAGCGCTCAGGGTCGCCGACAAGCGAATCGGGAAGCCTGGCATCGACATGTACCGTCAACTCGAGCCGCTTGTCGGCAGCTCGTGCACCGAAGAGCGCCACGGTACGCTCCAATAGCGCGCACAGGGCAAACGGTAGCCGCTCCAGCTCGAGCTTTCCGGCCTCGATCTTGGAGAAGTCGAGCAGATCGTTGATCAGACTGAGCAGCACCCCGGCACTGTCATGGATGATCTGCGTATAGCGGCGTGTGGTCTGGTCCAGCGGCCGCCCCCGCAACAGCTCGCTCATGCCGATGACACCATTGAGTGGCGTGCGGATCTCATGACTGACGGTAGCGATGAACTCACTCTTGGCTTGATTGGCCATTTCGGCTCGCTGTGCCGTCACTTCCAGCCTGCGCCCCAAGGTCTCCATATGCCGACGCGTCTCGGCGCTCTCCCGCGCCTCACGAAACAGGAAGATGACCACCAGCGTGCCGGCCAGGCTCATGGCCAGAATCAATGCCAGCAACAGCCGATAGAAGCTCTGCAGCATGGCCCTTTCGCGCGTCGCGGTCTCCCCCAGGTGGGTGTTGATCGCCACGACCAGCTGTTCGCTGTAGGTGGTCAGCGGCTCGAACTCATCGAACAGCCGCTGACGCTGTTCCGGCGAGAGCGATTCGAGTCGGTAAAGTTGCTCATCCAGCGCCTCGAGGCGCGGCACGAGCTCGGCAATGACGGCCTGGGCACGCGGAATCGACTGCACCAGCTCGGCAAGCTCGCCGCGACGCAGCAGATTCACGCGGCTGAAGAGCAACTCGAAGCGCAGCCGAAACTGTCCCAGCGCTTCCGGTGACTCATCGGCACGCATCAGCTGGGTGCGCAGCTGCACCGTCTCGCGATCGACCTTGTAAGCTGCCCACTGCGCATCGCCTCCCACACTCTGGGCCAGACTGTCCTGACGCCACAGGGCCAGGCCAACCACGACGATGGCAGCGATGAAGAAGAACAGCGCCGTGAAGGTGCCGAACTTGAGGCGCAGCGGGTAGCGAAACATCGTTCGCGAAGTCTCCGGCAGGCTAATTCACATGGATATTCGCCACCTGCCAGACAGACCGGAAGCGAATCGTCATGTTGAGCAGCTCAGGGTGCTCGTCGAAGGGGTAGAGGATGAAGATTGGTCCGCTATCGCGTATTGGCATCGGCTCGCCATCCAACGTGAGGGCCAGGATCACATCGTAATCGTAAAAGTCGGACACCGGCACCTCGGCACTGAAGCCATCCAAGGCCTGTATCGTCAAGGTCTCCCCCTGCGCTTCCAGGGTATCGAGCAGCGTACGCCCGAGTGGCCCTTCGTATCGCCTCAGGCCGTCCAGCCAGGGAGTGTGGGTCTCGACCACGTGAGGATTCAACTCCATCAGCATGGCATGGTCGAACTGCGCCTCTCCATTGACGTTGGTGCGCTCGATAGCGCCGGTCACGGTGAGAATGACGTCACCTTCCGGCTGTGGCAAGGCCAGAGCCGTTCTCGACTCCAAGGTCAGTGCCACACTCAGCATCATGAGGCCCACCTGACGAAGATACGTAACCATGCCAGTATTCCATGTAAGAGATTACTTACACGATACGTCATCTTTCTCCTCGGGTCAGTCATGTTGTGACTATCTTTACACGATCAATATGGGTGAGTGATTGATCCAGCGCAGCGTTGTGCATTGTCACTCCTGCTAGGCGTCGCGCTTTTGATCACGTTCAAGACGACTAGCCCATAAGAGACCTTCTTGACCCAGCCGTTGAAGGATTTTGCGCTGGCCTTTGTATGCTTTGAACAATCTGATGCCGATCATCGTGAGCGAGTTATGCCTTCAGCCGATGATCTCGACAGGGGCACCGACCTGAAGGGTCCCACCCTTGGCGACGATCAGGTTCTGGCCGAAGTAGACCTTGCCATCGACCCCGCGCCGATAGCCGGCAAGGGTGCGCAGCGGCTCACCCTTGTCGGCCATGAAGCGCCCCGTGTCGGGGTCCACGGTGATCATTGCGCAGCGCGAACAGGGTGCGTCGACGATCAGTTCGACCTCGCCGATACGCAGCACATGCCACTCATCCTCGGCATAAGGCAGGCTACCGGTGACCACCAGGTTAGGACGGAACTGCGCCATGCGGTGCGGCTGTCGCAATCGCGTATTCAACTCATCGAGCGAGGCCTGTCCAATCAGCAGCAGCGGATAGCCATCGGCAAAGCTGACACGCTTGCCGATCGCCTGGCGGTAGCGTGGCGAGCGTTCCCCCAGCCATAGCAACTTCACCGACTCACCCAACGCCTGGCTGCACCACTCGTCGGCTTCACGAGTGGTGGCAAGCCCCACAAAGCTGTCCGACCACACCTGGGCGGGCGACGGTAGCGCGGAAAATTCCTCGTGAGTGAGCGAGAGATCCGGCAACGCTGGGTGATGCAGCGTCACGCCACCGGTTCGCAAGGTGGTGCTCACGCGCTGAAGATGCGGATGGGTGCGCGCCGTGACGAAGCTGCCGTCCGGGCGAGTCACCATGTAGCGCCGATCCCCCTCCAACCCCTCCTCGCCGGCCACGGCCTCGGTCAGTGCCTCACCCGCGGTGGACTTGATCGGGTAGCGGTAGAGCGCAGAGAGGCGCAGCGACTGATTCATGGGAGATCCTTGCAGCAGCATATCGGGGCGCATGCGCCCCGATATGTCATCGACTTTGTCGCTGGCTCAGGTTTTCGGCATGTCCTCGAACCTCACCAGATCCTCGTAGGCGTGCCAACTGGCATGGCCAAGTACGGGAAGGATAATGGCCAGGCCGATATAGAAGGTCAAGACGCCAACTACCACGCACCCCGTCAGAATGGCCGCCCATAACAGCATCGGCCGGAAGTTGCGTGCCACCGATCGTACACTGGCCTCGATCCCCTCCATGAAGGTGAGATCCTGATCCATGAGCGTGGGGACGGCCACCACACTGATCGCGAACGCCCCGAAGGCCAGTCCCGCCCCTGCCACGGCACCTACCGCCAGCATCCCGAGCCCCTCGGGAGTGGTGACGAGTGCGGTATAGAGCGTATCGGGACTTGGGATGTCGTGACCGAAGAATAGCGCGAAGAGCAGTGTGGCCAGGCGAATCCAGGCAAGAAAGAAGATCATCATCATCACGCCCATCATCGCCAGTTGCCCGGCATGCGGCGTCCAGGCACCGAAGGCGTCGCCCAAATTGGGCGCCCTCCCCTCTTCGAGGCGGCGGCTGATGCCGTAGGAGCCCACGGCCACCAGCGGCCCGAGGAACATGAAGCCAGCAATCAATGGCAAGAGCCAGTGCCAGAAGCCCAACGTCATGGCACCGGCGGTGACGGCAATACTCAGACCTACCCAGAACATGCCGTAAGCCAGGCTGACCGCCGTAGCCTCACGAAAATCCTTGAAACCTGACAGCAGCCAGGCACGCGGCCGGTCCATACCCACGGGGTTGATGATGATCTTGTAGATCGGATCGTTACGATGGTTCGTTTCAACGGCGTTCATGGCATACCCCTTTTCCCCTTGCGTCAGTCATGACGACTTACCATTCTCCAACGGGAGGCTTAAGCCGAGCCTCGCGATTAGAGCTCCAACGCAGGACAAGATGCTTGTTTTTGTCTTACCGATAACGCTCTTTCAATGTAGACGAGAGAGAGGCTGGAGGTAAGCACTCCCGTCGCATTGAGGGCCATGAGCGACTAAAAGATGAGGGGAAACAGAAGGCCAGCCGCCGGGCGGCGACTGGCGCGAGGCTATCAGGACTAACGCACGATCATCACGGAGATTTTCGAGTGGTGCACCACATGCTCGGCGTTGGGGCCCAGCACGTAGTCGGCGAACTTGCGCTTGTTGTGCGAGGCCATGACGATCAGATCCGCATCGATCTTCTTGGCCGCCTTGATAATCGCCTCCCACGGCGAGCCATCGATGATCGCCTGCTTCACCTTGACATCGTCCGGCACCTCCCTGGCGACGAACTCGCGCAGCGTCTCGGCCAGCGCCCGATGCGCCTTGGTGGCGAAATCCTTGGGAAAGAAGGAGCCCACCATCGGCATGCGATAATCCGGCAGTACCGTGACGATCTGCAGCGCGGCATCGAAGGTACGGCATAGCGTCAGCGCCGTGGGTAGCGCCTTGGCCCACGACGTCTCCTCGTTGAGATCGATTGGCAACAGTATCTTGTCGTACATGACGCTCTCCTCCCTAGGCCGAAGCGGTGGACGTAGGCGCCGGCGTTTCGCGCCGACCACGCTGAAGCATGACGACCAGCCCGAACAGCAGGAAGCCGGGGATCCACATCCACTCCTTGGCCCAGCGATCCACCGGTGCCAAGATCTCGATGATCTCCTGGTCGAAGTCGAAGCCGACCTGCTCGGCCAGACTGCCGAACTGCACGAAGTCGACAATCGCCTGGTCGCCATCCACAAAGAGCTCGAGCCCCAGGTTCTCGAGACGCTCCGCGCCCGTCTCACCGCGCGGCACCGGCACCAGCAGGTAGGTGGTCATCGGGTCGCCAAAGGCATCCTCACCGGCGATCTGCACCCGTATGTTACTGCCATCCTCGATACCGTCCAGTGCCTGCTCGAGCTGTGCCGGAGGAATCGACTCGTAGGGGTCGTGAATCTGATCCATCCAGTAGCCAGGACGGAACAGCGTGAACGCCACCAGCAGCAGCAGCAGGCTCTCGTACCAACGGTTGCGCACGATCATGTAGCCCTGGGTACCGGCAGCGAAGATCAGCATCGCGATGGTCGAGGCGATGAAGATCACGATCCCCTGCAGGAAGGAGACATCGATCAGCAGCAGGTCGGTATTGAAGATGAACAAAAACGGCAATGCCGCGGTGCGCAGGCTGTAGTAGAACGCCTGGAAACCGGTACGGATCGGATCGCCTCCGGAGACAGCCGCCGCTGCGAACGAGGCAAGCCCCACCGGTGGCGTGACATCGGCCATGATGCCGAAGTAGAAGACGAACAGGTGTACCGCGATCAATGGCACGATCAGGCCGTTCTGCTGACCCAGCGCCACGATCACCGGCGCCAGCAGCGCCGAGACCACGATGTAGTTGGCAGTGGTCGGCAGCCCCATGCCGAGAATCAGGCTGAGCACCGCAGTGAGCAGCAGGATCAGCATCAGATTGCCCATCGAGAGGAACTCGACCACGTCGGCCAGTACCAGGCCCACACCGGTCTGGGAGACTGCGCCGACGATGATTCCCGCCGTTGCCGTGGCGATACCGATGCCGATCATGTTGCGAGCGCCGGTGACTAGGCCGTCCCACAGGTCCAGTACCCCCTCCTTGATGTCGGCCCCCAGATTGCTGCGCTGGCGGAAGAGCGCCATGATCGGGCGCTGCGTCAGGATGATGAAGATCATGAATACCGTGGCCCAGAACGCCGACAGCCCCGGCGAAAGTCGCTCGACCATCAGGCACCACACCAGCACGACCACCGGCAGGATATAGTGCAGTCCGACCATCACGGTGGGCTTGGTCTGAGGCAGCTTGACTACCTTGGATTGGGGGTCGTCGAGCTCGAGTTCCGGATAGTTGGAGCCCAGCTTGAGCAGCGCCACATAGATCACCACCAGCGCCACCGCCACCACCCAGGGGGTGGAGTCGCCAAGCACCGGCTTGAGCCAGCCAAGTCCGTAGTAGACAGCGAAGGACAACGCCATCAACAGCAGCAGGCCAGTCAGAAAGCCAATCGCCTTGTTGAGCAGCGGACGCACCGGGTTGCTCGAGGGCAGACCGGTCATGTTGGCCTTGAGGGCCTCCAGATGGACGATATAGATCAGCGCGATATAGGAGATCAACGCCGGCAGGAAAGCGTGACGGATGACCTCAACGTAGGGAATACCGACGTACTCGACCATCAGGAAAGCCGCAGCACCCATGACCGGCGGCATGATCTGGCCATTGACCGATGATGCCACCTCCACGGCGCCGGCCTTCTCCGAGGAGAAACCCACGCGCTTCATCATAGGAATGGTAAAGGTCCCGGTGGTCACCACATTGGCGATGGAAGATCCCGAGATCAGACCGGTCATGCCCGAGGCCACAACCGCCGCCTTGGCCGGTCCGCCCCGGTAGTGGCCGAGCATCGAGAAGGCCACCTTGATGAAATAGTTGCCCGCGCCGGCCTTGTCGAGCAGTGCGCCAAACAGCACGAACAGGAACACGAAGCTGGTCGAAACCCCAAGGGCGATACCGAATACCCCTTGTGTGGTCAGCCACTGATGGTTGACCAGGCCGTTTAGACTCACGCCGCGGTGGGCAAGGATGCCCGGCATATAGGGGCCGAACAGCGAATAGAGGATGAACACTGCCGCAACGATCATCAGTGGCGGCCCCAGCGCACGCCGGGCGGCCTCGAGCAGCATGACGATACCCACGACCCCGACCACGACGTCCTGGGTCAAAGGCCGTCCGGGTCGCTGGGAAAGCTCGGCATAGAACATGAACATGTAGGCGCCACAGAACGCCGCCACTGCCGCAAGAACCCAGTCCTGGAGAGGAATGCGGTCACGCGGTGAACGCTTCAGTGCCGGGTAGGCCATGAATGCCAGGAACAGCGCAAAGGCCAGGTGGATCGAGCGCGCCTCGGTGGCATTGAATACCCCGAAGCGAAACACATAGGGTAGTGGCGAGGCGATCCACAGCTGGAACAACGACCAGGCCGCGGCAATGCTCACCAGCAACTTGCCAGGCATGCCAAGCGGTTTTCGTGCTCCCGAGTCGCTGGCGGCGACCATCTCATCCAGATCCACTTCGCTCGCTGGAGATGTCTGCTTGTCATTAGTCATAGGTTCGCCTGCTTGCCATCATCGCCCCCATTGGGATTCCGACCTTCGCCATCTCGAGTCTCGATTGTGCTCGTTACCCACTCGGATACATACAAAACTATGATGCGCGGCCCCCGAACAGGAGGCCGCGCATCGTTGTGTAGCGTCGCTAGCTCCGCTTACACCTGGATCACTCGTCGATCCAGCCGCGCTCGACATAGTAGCGCTTGGCGCCATCATGCAGCGGTGCGGTCAGGCCGTCGGAGATCATGTCCTCCTCGTTGAGGTTCTCGAACGCCGGGTGCAGACGCTTGAAGCGATCGAAGTTCTCGAAGACTGCCTTGACGGTTTCATAGACGATCTCTTCGTCTACATCAGCGGAGCTGACAAAGGTCGCCGCTACCCCGAAGGTCTCGACATCTTCGTCGTTGCCACGATACAGGCCGCCAGGAATAGTGGCGCGGGTATAGTAGGGATACTCCTCGACCAGCTCGTCGATCTCGGGGCCAGTCACCGGAATGAGACGGGCGTCGATGGTGGTGGTGGCTTCCTGAATCGACCCGTTGGGGTGGCCGACGACGTAGACCATGGCATCGACGTTGTTGTCGGAGAGTGCCGCGGCCTGTTCAGCGGCATCCAGCTCGGACGCCAGCGAGAAAGTGCCGGTGTCCCAACCCTTGACGTTCATCACCACATCCATGGTGTTGCGCTGGCCGGAGCCAGGGTTGCCGATGTTGACGCGCTGGCCGGCCAGGTCATCGAACGTCTCGATACCGGCATTGGCGCGGGCGACTACGGTCAGCGGCTCGCCGTGCATGGTGAAGACGGCACGCATGTCCTCCCAGGCGCCATCGCCTTCGAAGTTGGCTTCGCCATGATAGGCGCGGTACTGCACGTCGGACTGCACGACGCCCATGTCGAGCTCGCCGCTCTTCATGCCGTTGACGTTGGCTACCGAGCCGCCGGTGGAGGGTGCGTTACAACGGATGTTGTGCTCGCTGGAACCGCGGTTGACCATCCGGCAGACCGACTGGCCGACGACATAATAAACACCGGTCTGACCGCCGGTTCCAATGGTGATGTAGCGTTCCTGCGCAACCGCCGGAGCGGCGAAGACTGCAGCGCCGAGAAGCGCACCCGAGAAGGCTGCAGCGGTGAAGGCGTGGCGTTTCATGAATACACCTCTTGTGTTGTTGGCATCGTGGCGGTCGGCTGACCGGCAACAGGCAGCTACTTTAGCGAAATTTCCTGAAAAAAGCAGGTAGCAAGGAGTGAACGGGCCGATGTCATCCACTGCCTTTTCATTCTAGGCGTGT
Source organism: Halomonas sp. TA22 (assembly GCF_013009075.1). NCBI lineage: Bacteria > Pseudomonadati > Pseudomonadota > Gammaproteobacteria > Oceanospirillales > Halomonadaceae > Halomonas > Halomonas sp. TA22. Next base: position 524,930 of record NZ_CP053108.1, read on the forward strand.
AGAACGTTTAGTGACCGTTAATTTTGCCGACATGTTCTGCGATACCTAGACGTTTGTAGCCCAATATGCGCGGAAGCTCCCGATGGTGCACGATAGTACCAAAGAATCAATCACCTTGAAGGCATCATGTAATGAATGAATCGCTAAGGGCTAGGCCGCTTGGCCCCCCACCGCTCCAGCAACATATCGATAAATAGCTGAGCCGTGCCTGATAGTGTGTGGTTGTTACTGGTGACCAACCCAATGGTGCGCTGAATATGGGGTTCCGGCAGCTCACGAGAGCAGAGAATGTCGTGATCGTTCCCTGGCATGGTCATCCTCGGCAGAATCGCCACACCCAGCCCGGATTCGACCAGACCTAACGATGTCGACAAATGCTGCACTTCATAAAAGCTATTAAGGCGGATGCCCTCAGCAGAAAGCGTATTATCAAGCAGGATACGATTACCGCTGTCACGGCTGACGGTAATCAAGCGCACATCCTGTAGATCGCGCCAATGAATCTCGGGCTTGCTGGCCAATGGGTGATCCGAGCGCAGCGCGAGTACAAAAGGATCTTTCAAAAGCGGGGTAAAAGAGACCTCTGAGCTTTGAGCACTAATCATGTTGATGCCGAAGTCAGCATCACCATTGATCACGCGCTCCAAGCCTTCTGCGGCACTGACGTCCAAAATTCGGATGCGAATCCCTGGCCAGGCCTCACTGAAACCCCGAATCACACTAGGCAAAAAGTAGAATGCCGCCGTTGGCAGACAGGCAATGGTCACGGTGCCTTTCTGGTGTGTGGCGAGCTCCCGGATACCCAGGATCGAGGAATCATATTCCTCGACCATGCGCCTTGCCCGCGGCAAAAACTCAAGACCGATATTAGTTAGCCGTGTACGTCGTGTCGTACGTTCTAACAGACTGACTTCCAAGGCTTCTTCTAGCTTCTGAATTCGCCTAGACAGAGCTGGCTGCGACATGTGCAAGCGCTTTGCTGCCTGGTGGAAACTGCCTAGTTCGGCCACATGGATAAATGCCTGCAAATCGAGAAATTCAACACGATGAAGCATGGAGGTCTCTTGCATCATATGCATACCGATAATTTGCCACACGCATTAATTCGCAAATTATATCATCGATCGAAAATATTTGCATTTGAGACATCAAACATGCAGTGACAAGCTTCTTTCACGTCAAAACGTGGAAACCTGCACATGTCCAACAGCATACCTTGCATGATCATGAGAGGAGGCACATCCCGAGGGCCTTTTCTCCATATGAGCGATCTGCCTGATGACGAGGCAGCACGTACCGAACTACTGCTGAATCTGATGGGATCAGGGCACGCGCTTCAAATCGACGGCATCGGTGGAGGCAACCCACTAACCAGCAAGGTTGCTATTGTAGAACGCTCTACAATCCCCAACGTTGATGTGGACTACCTGTTTGCTCAGGTCGACGTGCTTGAACGACGCGTCGACTACAACCCAAATTGTGGCAATATGTTATCTGCGGTAGGGCCATATGCCATCGAAACTGGACTAGTCGAAGCTTGCGACGGCATCACCCAGGTCCGCGTTCGCAATCTTAATACGCAACGCCTAATCGAATGTCAGGTCCCCACCCCGCACAGACAGGTTAGCTACGAAGGCGAAACCCATATCAGCGGTGTCCCTGGCAGCGCAGCAGGTATTCGTCTGAGTTTTCTCGATGTAGTCGGTGCAAAAACGGGGCAGCTACTCCCTACTGGGCACGCCTACGAGGAGATCGATGGCATTTCGGTCACCTGCCTGGATGCTGCGACCCCGACAGTCATGCTGGCGGCAAAAGATCTGGGCATAAGCGGCAATGAGTCGGCTGCGGAGCTTGATAATAATCAAGCAATGTTGACTCGCCTGGAGTTGATCCGGCGCGAGGCTGGGCTACGCATGGGCATGGGAGATGTCAGCCAAAGCGTTCTGCCCAAGCCCCTTCTGCTATCCGTATCCGATGATCCCTCTTGTACGCTTCGAGCCCGTTACTTCGTTCCGCAGCGTTGCCACAAGTCCATCGCCGTTACCGGCGCGATTGCACTTGCCTCGGCAGTCAGCGTACCTGGCACCACGGCAAACCAACTTGCTGTTGCCAGCCACCGCTTCGATGACTGCACTCTTCTAGCGCGCGTACGATTCGAACACCCCTCTGGCGTTATCGATCTCGAGGTCGAGCATCGTGAAGGAAATGCTCACGATATATCGCGTGTATCACTGATACGGACCGCACGTAAGATCATGAGAGGCACGATTTTCTATAAAGCCAAAGAGCACAGCACCTCTCTAACCGGCAGTACAGGAAAACAATCCACGAGCAGCTGAAAACGCAATACAAACAACACAACAATCGAGGAGTCACGCCATGACACATGATCATCCCAAGAACTGCGTACTGCCAAAAAGATTTTTCGCTTTCGGCCTTATCGCATCTGCATTAATGCTTAATGGGCTAGTCGGTTCCGCCCAAGCTGATGAAACGACGCTGCCAGGGAACATCACATTCACCGTACCCTTTGGAGTAGGTGGCGGCACAGACGTCTGGGCAAGATTCTTTGTACCATGGTTCAGCGAGCATCTACCTGGTGAACCCACCATCATGATCGACAACGTTCCTGGCGGCGGATCGATCAATGGGGCCAATCTATTCGCCACACGAGCCCGCAGCGACGGTAGCGCTATATTGGCAACATCAGCATCCACTCAGTTTCCTGCCATGCTGGATGATTCTCGCGTTCGATACGATTATGCCGACTGGACTCCCATCCTGGCCTCACCCACCGGCGGCGTTGTCTATGTCAGCGGAGGGATGGGCGAGAATCAAGAGAGTGCCCTGGAGACGCTGCTTGAAACTCCAGTCCAGTTCGCTGCACAGACTCCTACAGGCCTTGAGATGCCGGTTCTGATCGCACTTGATCTACTCGGCACGGAGGTCACCCCTGTCTTTGGCATGCGGAGCCGTGGTGAAGGACGACTTGCTTTCGAACGTGGTGAAGCTGAGATCGACTTTCAAACGACATCGGCATATTTAAATAGTGTGGTGCCGATGGTTGAAGCAGGCCAGGCGATTCCTCTCTTCTCTCTCGGCATGTTGAACGAAGATGGCGAATTGGTACGCGACCCAGCCTTTCCTGATCTACCCACGTTCAATGAAGTTTATGAACGGGTGCATGGAGAAGCTCCCACGGGTCCCGGCTACGATGCCTTTCGCCAGTTCTTCGCTTCCGGTTATGCACTACAGAAGCTGATCATGTTGCCCAACGATACCCCGACTGAAATTATCGAGGCTTACCGGAATGCAGCAAGTGAGTTCATTAGCAACCCACGCTTCACTGATGAATCCGACGCACAACTAGGTCCCTATGAGCCCGTTATCGGGAATGTGGTGGAACGACACTTGGCGAATGTCATGACCTTGGAGGATGCCACGCGAGACTGGCTGGCTGAATGGCTAGACCGCCAGTATGGCGTCAGCCTCTAGCGCCCTTTACGGGAGGCAGTATTCTCACCCAATGCTGCCTCCGCTTGGTCTAAAGACTAACCAAGAGTCATGCCAATGATCGATATTCTGCTCTCAAGTCTCGGACAAGTCTTTACCCTACCGCACTTACTCTACATGATGCTTGGCGTCGTTATTGGCCTGATCGTAGGAATCATTCCTGGCCTCGGTGGTATCGCCGGCATGTCTCTGCTGTTGCCTTTTCTGTACGGCATGGACACTACCATAGCGCTAGGCATGTTGATGGGGTTAGTGGCGGTAATCCCCACTGGCGATACCTTCGCTTCCGTCTTGCTCGGCATCCCTGGCTCTAGTGCATCTCAAGCGACTGTCCTGGATGGCTTCGCACTAGCCAAGCGCGGCCAGGCAGCACGTGCTTTATCCAGTGCCTTTCTTGCATCAATGATCGGCGGTCTAATCGGTGCCGTGATATTGACCGCCTTCATCTTGATAGCAAGACCCTTGGTACTGTCTTTCTCATCTTCCGAATTATTCATGCTCACGTTACTCGGCCTATCAATGGTGGCGGTGCTTTCCAGCGGCGACATGTTCAAGGGGATAGCGGCTTGTGGACTAGGTCTCTTGGTAGGTGGTATCGGGATGGCGCCCGCTACCGGAGAGTTCCGACTCAACCTGGGCATCGACTACCTCTATGATGGCATCCCTCTGGTCGTTATTGGCCTAGGGATCTTTGCCCTACCAGAAATAATAGATCTGCTCGCTAAACGTGGCTCTATTGCAAATCACCCCTGTGAATTGGGAAAAGGCTGGAAGCAAGGGATACGTGATGTCAAACAGCAGCGCGGTTTGTTGGCACGCTGCGCGGCTATCGGCAGTCTCGTGGGTACTGTGCCGGGACTCGCCGGCTCGGTAGTCGACTGGCTCACCTACGGCCATGCCGTGCAGAGCGCCAAGGATAGGTCCCAATTCGGCAAGGGGGATATTCGTGGCGTGATAGCCCCTGAGGCGGCTAACAACGCCACGGCCTGTGGCGCCATGGTGCCCACACTATTGTTTGGCATCCCTGGCTCGGGTACCGCAGCGGTATTTCTTGGCGGCCTCATGCTTTTAGGTCTACAACCCGGTATCGGCATGATCGAAACCCACCTCGATCTGACCTATACCATTATCTGGTCGCTGGCACTTGCCAATATTCTCGGTGCCGTTTTATGCCTAGGCCTGGCCGGCCCAGTGGCCAGCCTGACCCGGATACGCTTCGCCATTCTGGCACCTTTGATCACTGTGCTAATTTTGTTCGCGGCTTTCCAGGCAACACGCTCTGCTGGTGATCTCTTGGCCTTGGGCCTGGTAGGTACCCTGGGTGTTCTTTTCAAACGAGCGGGCTGGTCACGACCTGCATTCCTGATTGGTTTCGTGCTAGCAGCAGGGGCTGAAACCTATTTCTATCAGGCCTATCAGTTTCAGGGCGTCGGCGCTTTTGCGCGTCCAGGAGTTGCCATCATTGGTCTCATGATACTGGCAGCGTTCTTGCTTCCCTGGATCAAAGGGCTCTTGCAATCCCGTCGACAAAGTCAGACTAGTGATTTGGGTGCTGCAGTGACACGCTCCAAGAGCTCCTTGCCTACACTTGGTGCTATTGATCTTCTTATCTTTTCTGGCTTGTTACTCATCGTAATTTTCGCTTGGTTTGATACGCGCGAAATGACACTGCTCGGTCGCGTATTTCCAGTACTGGCAATTGGCATCATCTTGGTGGCGGGTGGCGCTGAAATACTCAGAATGTGCATTCGCAGCGTAAAATGGGAAACACAGCCCATGCGCGAGGAGATAGTTTGGCTCGGCGGGTTTTTCTCTCTGGTTGGCCTTGTCCTCACTATCGGCTTTATTTCTAGCGCAACGCTATTTAGCCTCGCATTTCTCCTTTTTTTCGCCAAAATAAAGCCCTGGTTGGCATTGGGACTTGCGTCAGGCGTCTGTATTTTCTTGCTCACCATGGCCCACTTCATGAGCCTGACCTATCCCTCAGGCATTCTGGACAGCTGGTTGTTTGGCTAATAACCACAACATTCCGGTGGCACACCTACCACCGGAATGCTTCTTTTACGCATTTTGAGTGGCGTGTTTGCACCTACAGCTAGGCATGTCATTTCAAAGCCCATCTTTGAGTTGGTCCACATTTGCATCGATAAACTTGACACTTGGTACAGCCATACTTTCGTAGCAGCTGGTATGCTGGCAGGAAGAATCATGATCAAGGATATCTTGTGCCACTTCGCGATCTGCTGCTGGGCCTGGGCGTCATTGCCATCTGGGCGCTGAACATCATTGTCATCAAGCTCGGCGTGGCGGAAATCCCGCCGCTCTTGCTGACCACCCTACGCTTCATTCTGGTCGCCTTGCTGCTGGTGCCCTTCTATCCGGTGCCACGTCATCAGCTGCCGTTCCTGCTCATGCTGTCGGTGACGTTCGGCACGCTGCACTTCGCCCTTCTATTCATTGGCCTCGAGCAGGCCGAAGCAGGCACCGGGGCCCTGCTGGTCCAGATGGGTACGCCTTTCGCCACGCTGCTGGCCGTGATCTTTCTCAAGGAGCGGCTCGGCCCCAAGCGGCTGATCGGCCTGTTGCTCTCCTTTGCCGGCGTGCTGGTGCTGGCCGGCGGCCCCACCCTGCCCTCACCGCTGCCGTTGACCATTCTACTGCTCAGTGCGCTGGGCTGGGCCGTCTCGCAGTTGTTGATCAAGCGTGGGCCGAACATAGCGCCACTCGCCCTGGCCGGCTGGGTCGCACTGTTCGCCGTACCCCAGGTAGCGCTGGGTTCCTGGCTGTTCGAATCCGACCATCTCGAGGCATTGACGCATGCCGGCTGGGCCGGCTGGGGAGCGGTGGTCTATACCGCCGTGATGTCATCGATCGTCGGCTACGGTATCTGGTATGCCCTGCTGCGCCGCCATCCGGTCAATCGCGTGGTGCCGATGACGCTACTGGTACCGGTACTGGCCGTACTGCTCGGGACACTCCTGCTGGGCGATAGCCTCGGTTTCCACAAGCTTGCGGGCGGCGGGCTGGTGGTTGCTGGTATCGCGCTGATCATCTTGCGCTTCGGGCGCGCCAGGGTGCCTTAAAACTGACACATTCCTTCTCGCCCCGGCAGCACGACGCAGTCGCCCACCGCTATGCCGTGTTCGGCGAAGTAACCCGCGTTGACTTCTAGCGCCGCGATATAGGTGACGCCTGCGTGGGTCACCGGGCAGTGGTTGGGATCGCTTGAAGCGCAGGGGGCCATGGTAGCGATATTGAGGATGCTGCCATCCTCGCCGATAAAGGCGATATCCAGCGGAATACGAGTGCGGAACATCCAGAACCCCATGCGGGGAGGCTGCGGCCGACGATAGAGAAACAGCATCCCGCTATCGGGATCGAGTGCGTCACGGTCCATCAAGCCCCGGCCACGCTGGGCAAAGCTCTTCGCCACTTCGACCTCGAGACGATGCGGGCCTTGATTGCTGTGAATCGCCAGGACCGCACGCTCCCAGGTCATCTCTCCCGTGTTGCTCCCCGCAGCCAGCAGCGTCTTGGGCATAACCAGGGTAGCGGCCATGGCGGCCAGTACTTCTCGACGAGTCAGGGACATGCATGAAACTCCGCCAATCGATAGGAAAGCGATATCCTACCCGGAATATTTCACCGCAGTCGTCACGATGTTGTCACCGACCTGCAGTTTTTTTGACGCTGGCCGATAACGTGTCAATGCGTTAACGAAATGGAGCTTTGTGCATGCATTATCGACTAGAGTGTATCTTTGCGTTTTTAATGTTACTTGTGGCAGTACCACTTTCCAGCCACGGTTTGGCCGACACCCCCTATCCGCGCGACATGCCGATATTGACTCTGGTGAGCGCCGAAGGGGCTCGTCATCACCTTAGCCTGGACATGCTGGAAGTGCTGCCGCTCAGGACGGTGGAAGGCCGACTCCCCAATGTCAGCGATACTACCGCCCTATGGCAGGGGGTATCGTTGCGCGTACTGCTTGCACATTACGACTTGCCCCTTCCCAGCCGCTTCAAGGCCAGTGCGCTAAACGGTTACAGCGATATCATTCCCGTTCAGGATATCGATGACTATGATCCGATCGTCGCCTATCAACGTAAGGGAGAGTACCTCTCGATCAGCGAACTTGGACCGCTGGTCATCATGTACCCCTATGGCGACCATCCCGAACTCTCCGTGAGCCAGTATCACAGTCGCACCGTCTGGCAACTCAATGAGCTGTACCTGAAGTGACGCCCACCGAGGTCACACGGCGTATCACGCGGCGTCCCACCTTCATTTTCATGCTGATGGGGGTGATGGTGAGCATGATCATCGCCATCCTGGCAGGCTTGTGGCTGGTGAACACCATGTACGCCAAGTACTCCTCTCCCGGCCAATACAGCGATGTGTGGCGCAGCTATCTGCTGCACTCCTCGGTGCGTGAGTTGATCGATACCTCACAGGACGTGCTGGAGGGTCGCTCAACCCCCTACGACTTGATCAAGCAACTCGAGGTGATGCAAAGCAGTATCAGTACACTTGAGTCGACCAAGATCTTTTCCCATCTCAGCGGGCTACGTCCGGAGGTGAATGACACGCTTCGACGCCTTCAGACGGTGAACGAAGAGTGGCAAGCACAAATTTCCTGGCACGAGACCGACAAGGCAGCGCAGCTTGCCGCCGAGATCGTAACGGCGCTGCCGCCCCTCCTTGCCGATACCCATGAAGTGGTGGTCGCCACCAATATCGCGGTTGCCAATCAGTTCGACAGCGAACGGCAGAAACTTCGGGCTACTTTCCAGTATCTCGCCTGGACGCTATTGGCATTGGGACTGAGCTGCATCCTGCTCACACTGAAACTGATTCGCGATCATCGCAATACCCGACGCCTGGCGCTCGAGCTCAGCTCGCTCAATGCCTCGCTCGAGCAACGTGTCGTGGATCGCACCCGCCGCCTCTACGAGCGGGAAATCCTGCTGCGCACCATCCTTGACTCCAGTCCCAGCGATATCGTCCTGATGGATGTCATAGACGGACGCATTCACTACGTCAGCGAGAGGCTTCTCACCGAGTACCGACAGAGAGGTAGCAGACACTTTTCGCTACGCGAGCTGTTCGTCGACGAGCAGCAGTACGACGCCTTTCAACAACGCCTGAAAGCCCAACCCCGGCTGGACAATTGGGAAGCGCGCCTGGGACCGGGCGCCCCCTACTGGGCGCTGCTCTCGACGCGTGAGCTGAGCATCGAAGATCGGCAGGTGGTACTGATCTGGAGTCTCGACATCAGCGAGCGCAAGCAGATGGAGGGTGAGCTCAAGCGACTCGCGGCCACCGACCCCCTCACCAACCTGAACAATCGCCGCAGCTTCCTGCGACAGAGCATCACGCTGTTTCGGCGAGCGGCCCGGGAGGGGGAAGCCTGCACCGCGCTGGCAATCGATATCGACCACTTCAAGCAGGTCAACGACACACACGGCCACCAGGCCGGTGATGCCGTGCTGCAGGGCATCGCCGAGCTGATGAAACGGCACATCGACAGGCAGGGCGTGCTAGGACGTCTGGGAGGAGAGGAGTTTGCTGCCATCTTGCCTGGCATGACGGTTGACGACGCCTGGGCGGTCGCCGAGGAGCTCAGGCGTGCGGCTGCCCGACAGCCGCATAGTATCGGCAATGACGAGACATTGAGCGTCACCATCAGCATCGGCATCGCAACCGCGCTTGCCGATGACAACATGTCATCCAAGGAGCTGCTGGGACGTGCCGACAAGGCGCTCTACCAGGCCAAGGCCGACGGACGCAATCGTTGCGTACACCTGGCGGGTGTCGAGGCGGCTGTCACTTCCGTGTGAGCCGACTCAGTGCGTCATGACATGCAGCCCTTCGGCGAGTAGCGAGACGCCTACTGCTTCGCCCTCCCTCAAACCGTTACGGCGCGCGGCGTGGGTGGCAACCTCGAAACGCAGCGTCTCCTCGGTATGCACGAAGGCAAGCGTGATGTGGGTGATTCCGCCGAGAACCACTATCTCGCGGATCTCTCCCTCGATAGGATTCTCGCGCTCGCCGCGCGACGGGCGACCACGTCGATGCAGCACTACATCCGCGGGAGGCACGTACCAGTGCACCTCCGCGCCGGCCGGTGGCACGGCCACCGCTTCGCGCAGCTCCAGGCAGTGGTCCCCCCACTCGAGCCGGGGACCATGAGGCGTAGCGATCAGTCTGCCGCGAAACACATTGTTGCGATCGAGCAGCCTCGCCACCTCGGGCGACGCAGGGCGGCGGAAGAGCGTCTCCGGCGGCCCGGCCTGAAGCGTCCTCCCCGCCTGCAACACGCACAGCCGATCGGCCAGGGCGCTCGCTTCCTCCAGGTCGTGGGTCACCAATAGCATGGGGATATCGATCTCGCGACGCAGTAGCGCCAGCTCGCGCTGCAGACGCCGCCGGGTGACCTGGTCGACGGCGGAGAAAGGCTCGTCGAGCAGCAGCACCCGTGGTTCTCGAGCCAGGGCCCGGGCCACCGCCACACGCTGGCGCTGTCCCCCCGAAAGCTCGCCAGGATAGCGTCGCTCCAGCCCTTCGAGACGCACCCGAGCAAGCCACTCTTGTGCACGGGCCAGGCGCCGCTGTGGAGGGAGATGCTCCATCCCCGCCGTGACGTTCTCAAGCGCGGTAAGGTGTGGAAACAGCGCATAGTCCTGAAACACGAAGCCGATATGTCGCTGCTGCGGCGTGAGATAACGGCCCGACTCGGTGTCCAGCCAGGTCCTCCCGGCGCAGGTGATGCGTCCCCATGCGGGGCGATAGAGCCCGGCGATGGCGCGTAGCAGCGTGGTCTTTCCTCCCCCCGAGGGGCCAACCAACGCCAACAGCTCGCCCGAGGCGCAGGAGAACGTCGCGGCCAACGGAATCGGTCCCGGCTGATGTACTTCCACCTCGAGATCAGACACGCAGCCCCCTCCCGCGACGCGCCATCCCATAGACCACGCCGATGGTCACCAGCGAGATCAGCAGCAGCATCGCCGACATGGTACTCGCACCGCGCTCGTCGAAGGCCTGGACGCGATCGTAGATGCTGATCGCCAGGGTGCGTGTCTCGCCCTCGATGGAGCCGCCCACCATCAAAATCACACCGAATTCACCCAAGGTGTGGGCGAAGGTCAGCGCCATAGCCGAGACTAGCCCCGGCCACACTAGCGGCAACTCGATGCGCAGCAAGGTGCGCCATGGCGACATGCCGCTGCACCAGGCCGCCTCGCGCAGATTGGCGGGTACGTTCTCGAAGGCGCGCTGGATCGGCTGCACGGCGAAGGGCAGGTTGACCACCAGCGAGGCTAGCAGGATGCCGGTGAAGGTAAAGTTGAGCCCGCTCCCGGTGAAACGCTGCCATAGCGCGCCGAACGGTGCGTCGATGCCGAACGACAGCATCAGATAGAAACCCAGCACGGTAGGGGGCATCACCAGCGGCAGCGCCACCAGCGCCTCGCACAACGCGCGGCCGCGAAAGCGCGCCACGGCAAGCGCCCGTCCCAGCCACAGTCCCACCGGCAGCAGCAGCAGGCAGGTGAGCGTCGCCAATTGCAGCGAGACCGCCAGGGCACTCCAATCCATCAAGGCTCCTCTGCCGAAGAAGCATCCGGCAGGGCGAAGCCGTAACGCGCCAGGATCTCGCGCGCTTCGTCATCCTGGAGATAGGCATAGAAGGCACGGGCCGTCTCGCTCGCGCCGCGGATCAAGGCCATGCGCTGATAGAGCGGAGCGTGCCACGAGTCGGGAATCAGCAAATGCTCGCCGCGTTCCTGCAAGGGTCCGGCAAGCGCCAGAGAGTAGGCAACCAGCCCGCCCCGCGCATCGGCAGAGAGTGCGAACTGCGCCGCCTGGGAGACATTTTCGCCAAGGATCTTGAGCGGTTGCATCTCGTCCCACAGTCCGGCATGTTCCAGCGCCTGCTGCGCTGCCACGCCGTAGGGAGCGTGTTCGGGATTGGCCAGCGCGATGCGCAGTCGTCCGCGTCCGTCACGCAGGGCGGCAAGCGCTTCCTCTAACCCCGCCATCGGGTCATCCTCCGTTGGCAGATCGCCACGCCCGGTGCGCTGCAGCCATACCAGTCGGCCGATCGCATAGCGCACCCCGGCATCCTCGGTGCGCCCCTCCTGGTGCAGTGCCTCGACATAGGCCTCGTCGGCGGAGAGATAGAGCTCGAAGGGGGCACCCTGGGCGATCTGACGGCGAAAGTTGCCCGATGAACCGAAATTGAGGCGCACCTCCAGGCCCTGTTCAGCCTGGAAGCGCTCGGCCAGCTCGCTCAGCGCGAACTGCAGGTCGGATGCCGCCGCGACGGTGGGTACGCCAGCATGGGCAAAGGTGGGTAGACAAAGCATGGTCAGCAACACCCCTCGCAGCAACTTGAACATCTCGACTCCTGGTAGTGTAGAAATGGTTGGCACGACAAAAAATAGCCCGGCCGACAGGCAGTTCCAGCGGGAGTAATGATTGTCAATCAAGTGTCTAGCCTTGGCAAAGCCGATCCATTGTTATACATCATGCTGCTTGCCAATTCTTCCTTTCATCCGGAGTCCTCGTGGTCGACCAACCCGCTCTACATTTGATGGCGAGAGGGGCTAGAATTCACTCCATCATTCATCGAGAAGGGTCACGACATGCTCGGCGCGATTGCCGGCGATATCATCGGTTCAGTGCACGAGGGCACCGCCACCAAGCACCGCGATTTCGACCTGTTCACGCCGCACAGCACCTTCACCGACGACAGCGTGCTGAGCATCGCGGTGGCCGAGGTGCTGCTTGACGGTGGCGACTACGTGGAGCGCTTTCACGACTACTACCATCGCTACCCGCATGCCGGCTTTGGCGGCGGCTTTGCACGCTGGGCCAAGCGTCGCGAGCGCGACCCCTACTACAGCTGGGGCAACGGCTCGGCGATGCGCGCGGCACCGGTGGGTTTCGCTGCGCAGTCGCTCGAAGAGGCGCTTTCCGAGGCCAGGCGCAGCGCCGAGGTCACCCACGATCATCCCGAAGGCATCCGCGGTGCGCAGGCGATTGCCGCTGCCGTCTTTCTCGCCAGGCATGGTGCCGACAAAGGCGAGATCAAGGCGCAGATCGAAACTCGCCTGGGCTACTGCCTGGATCAGCGGCTCGATGAGATCCGCCCCGCTTATCGCTTCGATGATTCATGCCAGGGCTCGGTGCCGCCCTCGATCATCGCCTTTCTCGAAGCCGACAGTGTCGAAGAGGCGATTCGCAACGCCATCTCGCTGGGTGGCGATGCCGACACCATGGCTTGCATGGCCGGGGCTATCGCCGAAGCGTTCCACGGCCTGCCCGGTGCCCTTGCCCAGCAGACGCTGGCCCGGCTCGATGCGCCACTGGGTGACGTAGTGGAACGCTTCAACGAGCGCTTCATCAGATCGTGATCGAGGAGAAGAGATGCAGCGCTATGCCAATCCCTCGGGAAGCTCCGGTATCCAAGGCTACGAGATCGGCGGTGACACGATTCGCATCCGATTTGGGGATGGCTCCGTTTATCGCTACAGCTACGCCAGTGCCGGCATGGACAACATCGAGCGAATGAAGACCCTGGCCCGGAAGGGACAAGGGCTCAATACCTTCATCAACACCACCGTGCGCGAGGAGTACGCCGAAAGGGAGCGCTGATCGCCGCCTCGGCAGGAGCGCCCACCTCTCAAGTTGTCGTTCGCCTGGCCGATAGTCCGCTTACATGGAATAAACCGCTGTCGCCGATCGACGGCCGCCAGTAAGGAACCCAAGGTGTCACGATTTCGACTCGCCTCCCCGGCCCGCCTGAGCGCCTGCAGCTTGATTGTCGCCGCGCTGCTTGGCGGCTGCACCTACAATGCAAGCCAGGCTCCCGTCGCCACGACCTACCCCTACAGTGAACAGCAGCGCATGCAGGCGGCACACCACTGGGAAGTGCTGGCGCAGTATGAAGTCGAGCGCATGATGCGGCGCGAGCGCCTGCGCAACCTTCCGCTATATGTGGTGGGCGACAACGACTCGCGAGAGTTCCAGCGCAATTACCGTACCCTGCTGACCAGCCACCTGGTGTCGCGGGGCGCCCAGGTGGCGACCGTACCCGGCCTGGGCGGCGAAGTGCATGTCGATGTCAATGTGATACGCCATCGCGATCGCGGCTTCGTGCGTCCTCGGCATGGCTCGATAACCACGCTTGCCGCCGGCGTGCGCGTGGCGGCCTTTACTCTTGAGCAGTGGAGCGACCCGACCCTGACGCTACTGCCACTGGCCGTCGCGGCGGATGTCTTCAGTGGCGGCTGGACCCATACCGGCAATGAAGAGGTCGTCATCACCACTCAGGTGATCAACAACCAGCAGATTCTCTACTCGTCATCGCACATTTATTACATCAACGCTGGCGATATCGGCCACTACATGGTGCCGCCCGCACCGCCTGCCCCGCCCAGCATCTCCTTGAGCAACGAGTGGTGATCGCCATGTCCATCAATGTCGTGCACATGCGCGCCATACTGCGTCTGCTGCTACTGTTCACCGTATTCATCGTGGCGCTGCTGCTCGCCGGCTGTGCCAGCAACGCCCAGAGCCGGGCTCCGGTGAAGGAGGAAACCGACCTGGCCGTACTGGTCGAGGAAGCCGCACAGCGCATGTTCGTCGCCTCGCCGGAACTTGCCCGCTACAACCCGATGATCGCCGCAACCTTCGTCAGTATCGACAACCTCAACCAATCCTCGACCCTTGGACGCATGGCCTCGGAGCTGTTCGCTTCGGCGCTGTCTCGGCAGGGCATGCAGGTGGTGGAGGTCAAGATGCGCAACAGCCTCTATCTCGAGGAGTCAATTGGCGAGCTGATTCTATCCCGTGAAGTGCAGCGCCTGAGCATGACCCACAATGCCCGCTCGATCCTGATGGGCACCTACGCCCAGGGTGAAACCCATGTCTATATCAGCGTTCGGGTGGTACGCACCGGCGACGCCATGGTGCTGGGCACCGCCAACATCAAGCTACCGCTCAACAACAATATCCGCGCCCTGCTGAGGGAGTGGTAGAAGACGAACATCCTCAACCTGACGATGCCTGCTAGCTCGCACTCAGAACGTCCCGGGATAGCTTCCCCCATCCAGCAGCACGTTCTGACCCGTCAGGTAACCGGCATGCACGCTGCAAAGAAAGGCGCATAGGGCACCGAACTCGTCGGCCGTGCCGAAGCGTTGGGCCGGAATGCCGTGGCGACGTTGTGCGCTGAACTGCTCGATGCTCTCCCCCGAGGCGCTCGCCGACGAGGCCCTGCCTCGGTGAGGCATTGGGGGTCCCCTTGGTGCTATGGTTATCGCCTGACCATAACGCGATGGAAGGAAACGCCCCATGAAATACCTCGGAGCCCATGTCAGTGCAGCGGGCGGCCCGGACCAGGCGGTGCTGCGCGCCTGCGAGATCGGCGCCAACGCCTTCGCGCTATTCACCAAGAACCAGCGCCAATGGAAGGCCAAGCCGCTCACCGATGATGCCATCGAGGCGTTCAGGAAGGCATGCAAGACGCACGGGTTCGCCTCCGAGCAGATCCTTCCCCACGACAGCTATCTGATCAATCTCGGGCATCCGGAGGCCGAAGGGCTCAAGAAGTCCCGCGACGCCTTTATCGATGAGCTCCAGCGCTGCGAGCAGCTGGGTCTTAGCCTGCTCAACTTCCACCCGGGCAGCCATCTCAACAAGATCGACGAAAGCGAATGCCTCAAGCGCATCGCCGACTCGATCAACGAGGCGCTGGCCCGGACACGGGGCGTGACGGCAGTGATCGAGAACACCGCCGGGCAGGGTTCCAACCTGGGCTGGCGCTTCGAGCATCTGGCCGAGATCATCGAGCAGGTGGAGGACAAGTCGCGGGTCGGGGTGTGCATCGATACCTGCCACGCCTTCGCTGCCGGATACGACCTGCGTACGGCCAAGGCCTGCACCGCCACGCTCGACGAACTCGATGCGGTGGTAGGCATGAAGTACCTGCGCGGCATGCATCTCAACGATGCCAAGAGCACGCTTGGCAGCCGCGTCGATCGACACCACAGCCTGGGGCAGGGCAATATCGGCCTGGAGGGGTTCACCACCCTCATGCGCGATCCGCGTACCGATGGCATTCCGATGATCCTTGAGACCATCGACCCCGACATCTGGTCGGAGGAGATCGACTGGCTGCGCAAGCAGAGCGAGGAGAAGCACGCCTGATGCGCCTGAGGAGAACGTTGCGGACGGCGTTGTGCTCAGCGCTTCAGCCAGGACTCGAAGGCCTCGGGCAGCAGCGGTCTGGAGATGAAATATCCCTGAATCTCGTCGCAGCCGAGCTCGCCAAGTCGTCGCAAGGAGGCTTCGTTCTCCACCCCTTCGGCCACCACGCTGTAGCCCAGGTCATGGGCCATCGAGATCATTGCCTTGACCAGCGTCTCGGTGCGCGCCTCCTGGTCCAGGTGGGTAATGAAGCGACGATCGATCTTCACGGTATGGGCGGGAATTTCATGCAGGTAGGAGAGACTGCTGTAGCCGGTACCGAAGTCGTCGATGGCAATGCGCAGTCCCGCCGCGACCAGGGCGTCGAGCTGGGCGGCAGCAGCCTTGCCCGTCCCGATCAGCGCGCTTTCGGTAAGCTCCATTTCTATTGCATCGCACGGCAGGCGGGCGTGTGACATCTCCTGTAGAAAACGTTCGGCGAAATCCCCCTCCTCGAGGTTGGTCGCCGAGACGTTGATCGAGATACGCAGCACATGCCCCTGATGATACCAATGGGCCGCTTGGCGTATCGCCTGTCGCATCACCCACTGCGTCAGCGGCTTGGCCATCGGCGTATTCTCGATCAGGGGAATGAATTCCCCCGGCGAGACCTCGCCCAGGATGGGGTGGCGCCAGCGCAGCAGGGCTTCCGCCCCCAGGCACTCGCCACTTGCCTGAGCGACACGCGGCTGGAAGACCAGATGGAGCTCCTCGGCACTCTCAAGCGCCCGGCCAATATCACCCAGCAGGGTGAATCGACGCCGAAAGAGGGCATCCATCTCTGGTGAGAACATTCCCACCCCTTGCTCGATCTGGCGAGCATCCAGGCAGGCGGCGTAGGCGCTGCGCAGCAGGTCGGCCGCTGACGCCTCACCAAGCCGGAAGGGCGCAAGCCCCAGCGTCGGGCGCACATGCACCGACACCGCCCGGGCGCTTTCGAGATCCAGCAGCGCCTGGCGCAAGCGCAATGCCTCCTTCATCAGTCCATCGCCATCGATTGGCGAGGCCAGGTGAATGAACTGACAACTTCCCAGATAGTAGAGCCCCTGCGAACCGATGGCCTGCTGCAGGCAACGGGCCGCGACTCGCGCCAGATCATCCAGGAAGCCGGGCCCCATGGTGCGCTGCAGGAGGCTTAGCTCCCGGGCATCGATTATCTCGGTAAACATGGCGACCCGGCTCTCCCCGGGAGCATCACGCTCCAGGTCCTGCAAGTCCTCATCGAACTGGTTGCGATTGGGAAGTCCGGTCAGCGGGTCGATGCGCCCGAAGGCATGCTGGAGCTCTATCTGCGCCATGACCATGGCGGCGAGATCACGCAGCGTCGCCTGCTCCTGTTCGCTCACTTCCCGAGGCTGGGTGTCCAGTACGCACATCGCGCCCAGAGTATGACCTTCCCGAGTCATCAACGGTGCGCCGGCATAGAAACGAATGCCCGATTTCGCCAGGTAGCTGTTGCGGTAGCAGTTCGAAGCGAGGAGATCGGGGATGACCAGCATTTGCGAGGAGTCGCAGACATCGGCACAGGGCGCCGTTTCACGGGGAATCTCCCAGTGATCGACCCCCACTCTCGACTTGAACCACTGGCGGTTCTCGTCGGTGAGCGACACCGCGGCGATCGGCATCCCGAACAGCTGGCTCGCCATCCGCGTGATGCGATCGAAACTTTCACTGGGCGCCGTATCCAGCAGATTGAGCTGACGTAGCGCGAACAGGCGCTCTTGCTCCATGGCATTCATTAGTGAAGTCATTCACTCTATGGTTATTTTTTTCACCCCTAGAATGCAAAACATACCATTCTCTGACAAAACAAAGAATTAACCTAAACTAGTAAATTAGTTCCGATTCCTCATCTCAAGCCCCAATTATCGATCTCGCCGAGCTTTATGCTGTATATAGTGGCTTCTTTCGGGACATCGATCACAGCTCCAATGACAACAATATAGGCGGGAAGATGAAGGTTTCTCATTCCATCAGAGTGGCCCTTGTGCTACTGGCCGCAGGCTCAGCGGCAATGGCACTGGCACTGGCCGATATCGAAGGCTCCGCCGACCACTCCCTGCTCGGCCGCTTCGGCGATGCCACCATCAGTGCCTATCAAGCCTCCAACTACGATGCCGCAACGCTACCCAGCGGACCGATCGCGGACGCCAGGGCCGTCGACAATCGACTCGAGCTCGAGGGTCGCGTGACCCGCATCGGCTACCGACTTCCCGTCGAGCATACCGCGCTGGAAGTCGCCCGAAACTATGAAGCCGCCCTGACCGAAGGGGATTTCGAGTTCCTCTTCAGCTGCGCCGGGGCCGCCCAGTGCGGGGCGGGATTCAACCGCTACGTGCTCAACGAAGGGGTGGTCTTTCCCTCGGCCTTCGACCGCGCCGCGTTCAACGACAGCTCCCGTGCGCTTCTGGCAACACGCGCCGACGAACAAGGCACGGCCCATGTCTTCCTCTACATCATGGAGGACAGGTCGAACAACCGGACACTAGTCCGCCAGTTGGTGGTCGAGAGCGAACCGCTGCAGCTCGGCCAGGTCAGCGTCAAGGATGCCGGCGCCCTGCAGGCGGCACTCGATACCGACGGCAGCGTGATCGTCGATGGCATCTTCTTCGCCACCGACAGCGCCACCGTCGAGGCGGAGTCGGCCGCAGCCCTCGAACAGATGGCCGAGCTTTTGCGCAACACACCGGAACTCGCCGTCTATATCGTCGGCCATACCGACAACCAGGGCAGCCTCGACCACAACCTCGCGCTCTCGCAACGGCGCGCCAATGCCGTCGTCGAAGCTCTGGGCGCTCTCGACGGCATCGACGCCGTCCAGCTGGATGCCCGCGGCGTGGCATCGCTTGCCCCGATCGCCAGCAATGCCAGTGAAGCGGGCCGCGCGCAGAACCGTCGGGTCGAGCTGGTCTTGCAGTAACAAGGAGGCAGCATGAATTTTCTCGTCAACCTGGACGTGGACGATCTCGAGCGTGGCATCGAGTTCTATGTGCAGGCTCGAACGCCACCGCACCGCTCAGGCCCAGGGCCGAGACGTGGTCTTTGAAGATTACCGCCTGCGCGTGGCCGGGGTGCTGCGCGACTACGGCATGCACGAGCGCGAACAGGCGCCCGCCGACAGCCGCAACCGCCATGACCAAGCTTCATAGGGATGAAAGCACGGACCGGTCGCTGGGCGGCTGATCACACGCTCTCGCATTCCTGTGATGAGGAATATAGATGCGAATTGCTTCAAGACTGACAAGGCTTTCCGATGATTACATGGCAGGCCTATACCCAGTAGAAAGCAACCACATGATGAGGCTGCAAGAAGCGGGTGGCTGCCATGAATCTTGATCTGATCGGCTTCCTGGTCGTCGTCACGGTGGCCTATCTGGTGCCAGGGCCGGATTTTCTGATCGTCACCCGCTTTGCCGCTCGCCAGCGCGCCCTTGGCCATGCCGCGGCCCTTGGGGCTCAGACCGGCCTATGCTTCCACATGCTGGTTGCGGTTTTCGGTCTCTCGGCCATTGCCGCCCATTCGACGGCCATCTTTTCCCTCATCAAGCTCGCCGGTGCCGCTTACCTCATCTTGCTGGGCGGGAGAATCCTCCTGTCCAGTTTTGGTGGGCGTGATCGGCCCAGCAGGACCTGCGCCGACGCGCCTGAAACGCACCAAGCCAATGGCGGGAAGGGATACGCCTTTCGGACAGGTCTGCTCACTAACGTCCTCAACCCCAAGGCCGCGCTGTTCTTCATGAGCGTACTGCCGCAGTTCATCGACAACACACTACCCGCCGGCCCGCAGATTCTGTTGCTCGGCGTGATCGATATTGGCGTCGGCGTGCTCTTCTGGCTGGGGCTTGTGAGCCTGCTTAACCGGTTTCTCCCCGGCCTCGGCAAGCCGCACCTTCAGGCCTGGCAAAACCGGGCGACCGGCCTGCTGCTGGTTGTGGCGGGCATGCTCCTGCTGCGCACGAGTGCCGAGCGGCCATGAGTCATTGCGCGCGGGATTTCGGGTCGTTGCCGTGGAGAGGGGTCATTTCCTTACCTACCACGACGAACCAATCTTTGAGAACGGCATTCAGCACAAGGACAGGCTGCGGCTGGCCCTCGAATATTAACAGGGCCGTCTCCTCAAGGAAGATGGCCAAAACAACACCAAGAAATGACTGGAGAGCGCAGTGTCTGAAACTATCGAAGCCAGAATGAAAACCCTGGGCATTGAGCTGCCGGCACCGAGCATGCCGGGAGCCAGCTATGTCCCCTACCACCTGACGGGAAACCTCCTTTTCGTGACCGGTCAGCTATGCCAGTGGAACGGGGAGCGGCGCTTTCCCGGCAAGCTTGGCGACGCCTACGGTCTCGAACAGGGTCAGCAAGCCGCCCGCTTGTGCGGCCTGAATCTGATCGCCCAGCTCAACGCCGCTCTCGACGGCGATTTGAAGCGCCTGGTCAGCACAGTCCGACTGGCGGGTTATGTCAATTCTATGCCCGATTTTCACGGACAATCCCAGGTCATGAACGGGGCATCCGATCTTTTCCTCGAAGCGTTCGGCGACAAGGGGCGCCACACGCGCCTGGCGGTGGGCGTCAGCGCGTTGCCGTATGACCTGGCCGTCGAGGTAGAAGGAGTCTTCGAGGTTCGCCCCGCGTAAGCTCAGCATCTGTGCGGGGAATAACGCCTGGAATCGCCTGGTGATCAGCTTCGCTGCTGACGCGGGGAGCTACCAGCCCGCGTAAACGAGCTCAAGCGTCCAGCGAGACCGCCTGCCCGGTCACCACGATGCCGCCTGAAAGCGGAATGTCCACCTGCAGGCGACTAGGCCGGCCCATCGCCTCGCCCTGCAGGAACGTCAGCTG
The DNA here is from genome assembly GCF_013009075.1 of Halomonas sp. TA22. Lineage (NCBI taxonomy): Bacteria > Pseudomonadati > Pseudomonadota > Gammaproteobacteria > Oceanospirillales > Halomonadaceae > Halomonas > Halomonas sp. TA22. The sequence goes on from NZ_CP053108.1 coordinate 545,537, forward strand.
CGCAGGCGCCTGGAGCAGGCCGGCATCGCGCAGATAGCCGCCCAGCGCCGCGGCCGCCGCACCGGTGGCGGGGTCCTCCACCACGCCTCCCACCGGGAACGGATCGCGGGCGTGGAAGCGGTTTTCAGCCTCGCGCCACACCAGTTGCAGTGTGGTCAGCCCCTCGCGCAGCATCAACGCCTTGAGCCGTTCGAAGTCATACTCTAGCCGCTCAAGGCGCGCCTTCGTCTTGCATGTCAACACCAGATGCCAGGCACCGGCGTAGGCCCGCGCGGGCGGAATTTCGAGATCGAGTTCCTCGTCCAGCCAACCAAGCAGTGCAAGGGCTTCTTCCACCAGCTCGGGCTCGGCGGGGCGAAACTGCGGCGAGATCGACACCAGCGAGGCCTGCCACTCCCCTTCCACCTGCTTGACGGTGACCATCACCTCACCCACTGCCGTATCCAGCAGATAGCTGCCCGCACCACTCAGCCGACCCATCTGCACGCCGCCGGCCACCGTGGCGTGGCCGCAAAAGCTCACCTCCGCCTCGGGGCTGTAGTAGCGCACCGTGCGCCGCTCGCCCTCGGTCGGGACAATGAAGGCGGTTTCGGAATAGCCCACCTCGACGGCGATACGCTGCATCTCCGCCGGCTCGGGCAGCGCTTCGCCCAGCCACACCCCGGCGGGGTTGCCGCCGTTCGGGTCATCGGTGAAGGCCGCAAGACGATAGAGAGTGCCGCTCATGGGAAGTCCTTAATACTGGAACGATAGCCTGCATTATTGACTGAACCTTGAGAGAAAGCAGGCCAATAACGGACACCAGGCGACTTAGCCATGCTCAGTCAAGCGTGCGAATAGCGGCATGAGCAGCGCAAACAGCTCCGCCTGGGAGGAGATATTGCACTTGGCATAGAGCTGACGGCGAAAGACCTTCACCGTCTGCAGGCTGACTGCCAAGTGCAAGCTGATGGACAGGGATGAGTGGCCGCGCAGGAGGTACAGCGCGACTTCCGCCTGTCGCGGACTCAGCTTGATGCCATGCTCCTGCTCCAGGGCCCCGCGCAGACGCTCTCCCAGTGGCGCCAGTGCGGTCTGGGTATCGCTCTCGGGACGATAGTGCCGCCAATGGGCTTGCATCAGGGCACTCAGCACTCCCTCGTTGTGACGCAGCACCTGGATCTCGCGCTTGCCGAAAGGCTTGCCGCTGGAGCGGTCCCTGCCCAAGCAGGCCGTCAGCATCATGTCATCGCCGAGGCTGGCAAACACCGCCACCTCATCGAGCAGCGTGGTCTGCTTGTAATAGTTGTTGTAGTAATGCGTTCGACGGAAGTGGTCCGGCGCCACTTCCATCAGCCGGCGCACACCCACGACACCGCCCTTGAGGTGTTCGCGGTAGAACGGATCGAGCAGATAGGCCCCTCCCAGGTATTGACCATCCATCGGCAGGTAGACCACCGGATCGGTGTACTCCCGGTAGAGCACCGCCGGGCGCTGTTCGCCATGGTAGGCGATGACGATCAGGTTATCGAAGGCAGCCAGCCCCCTTACCAGCGTCGATAACCGGCGGGGAAAGTCGGGCGTTGCCAGAGCCTTGATGGTATTGGCAAGAAGCTCGTCGCGATTACTGTGTGTCACCGATTCACACCCGCAAGGTCATACCACGCTGACCGAAGAGACCATCGATCCTAAGCGCAACATTCCCCAGGCGATCATGCTCACCGCCCTGATCGGCGGCGGTATCTACGTGCTGGTGGGCTACACCACCCAACTGGCACACCCGGGCAGCGATTTCATCGACGCCGATTCCGCCGCCTTCGAGATCGCCAGGATGATCGGTGCGGACCTGTTCGGCGCCATCTTCCTGGCCGGCATGATACTGGCGCAGTTCACCTCCGGCATCGCCGCCCAGGCCAGTGCCTCGCGCCTGCTGTTCGCCATGGGCCGCGATGCGGTACTGCCGCGCAAGCTGTTCGGGGCGCTGCATCCGCATTTCCGCACGCCTGTCTTCAGTATCGTGCTGACCGGCGCCATCGGCATCATCGCCCTGTTTCTGGATGTGCTGTCCGCCGCCTCGTTCATCAACTTCGGGGTATTCATCGCCTTCACCATGGTCAACCTCCCGGTCATCTTCCTGGTCAACAAGGACGCCGACGCCAGACGCCGTTATGGTGTACTCAGGGGCATGGTGGCGCCACTGATCGGTGCCCTGATCAACCTCTGGCTGATGAGCAAGCTCGATATCAACGCCGTGATACTGGGTTCGATCTGGCTTGCGATCGGGTTGGCACAGCTGATCTACCTGACCCGTTTCTTCCGCCGCGACCCGCCGGAAGTGGACTTCGACGAATCGGAGCCTGAGCCAGCGCCAGCCCCGGCAAAAGCCAGCCTGTAACGGAGACACCATGCCCAGATACTTGCCCATCCTGGTCGTTCAGGAAGCCTCTCGAGAGCCCGGCACGGATGCCGAGCTGCGTGCCTTCGAAACCGAACTGGCGGTTCACCTGAGCGACTTCGCCGCCGGGTTCGAGCAATCCCGAATGGTGATCTACCCGGAGTTTTATCTCTGCGGGGCCAACGGCACACCGGAGCAGCGCACTGCGCAACTCGAGGCTGCCGCCGAGCCGATCGACGGCCCCCGCGACCGGCACCTGTCACGCATCGCCCGCAACCTGGGTATCTGGCTGATGCCGGGCACGGTCTGCGAACGCGGCGGGGATGGCCGCCTGTACAACACCGCCCCGGTCTACTCACCCGAAGGCGAGCGCGTGGCCGCCTACCGCAAGTGCTTCCCCTGGCGCCCCTATGAACCGTTTCGGCCAGGCAATCGCTTCGAGGTGTTCGATATTCCCGGCGTGGGCCGGCTGGGCCTGGCGATCTGCTACGACATCTGGTTTCCCGAAGTGGTACGGCAACTGGCCTGGATGGGAGCGGAAGTGATCATCAACCAGGCCGCCACCTCGACCTGCGACCGCGCCCAGGAGCAGGTGCTGGTGCAGGCCAACGCCATTTTCAATCAAGTCTTCATGGTGAGCGCCAACGCGGCCACACCCACCGGCGAGGGCCAGAGCCTGATCGTCGACCCCGAAGGCCACGTGCGCACGCGCATGCCCGGGGCGACCTCGGGCATTCTTACCGACGTGCTGAACCTGGATGAAGTGGAGCGTGTGCGCACCTTCGGTACCGCCGGCTTGAATCGGATGTGGTCCCAGTGTCGGGATGACGACCCGATGCTTGAGCTGCCGATGTATGAAGGCCGGATAGACCCATGGCAGTGGGGCCCGAAAAGGAAGAACACCTAACCCGGGGCGCTTGCGAATTACCTCTATCCGGATATCAATGCTTTACCGCCGACGAGAGCGTCCCGCTTTTTCGCAACGACTCAACCTAAGCACATCGCCGCTGGCAACAGTCGCGGTGTGCCACTCCAGCACCGAAGGCCACGCTTGCACCAAGGTCGTAAGCCATTCCCCACCTACCGCGTAAGCCAAGACGTAATCATCAAGCATTAAGTCATTCCTAGCTTATTGCTGTCGCTTTCTCGATACACATGGATTACGTTTTGTAAAAATAGAGGGAGCCTATCTCCATACTGGTAACACCTCACTACTAGGTTCTATTAGCACCATGTGACGTCCTTAGCACGCATACCTAATGGATCTGGTGGGATGTAGTGGACCAGTTTGGGGATATTGATCTTACCCAGCATTGGTGGACACCGATCTAAGCGATCATTCGGGCCTCGAAGGCCTCCGGGCTGATCATCCCAATCGCACTGTGCCGGCGTTGCCGGTTGTAATCCATCTCTATGTACTCGAACACTTGCCTCCGCATGGCATCCCGAGTCTCGTATCGCTCACCATGGATCGCCTCCACCTTGAGGCTGTGGAAGAAGCTCTCGGCACAGGCATTGTCGTAGCAGTTGCCTTTGGCACTCATGCTGCACCGGAGATGGTGCCGGGTCAGCAGTGACTGGTACAACGTCGAGCAATATTGGCTGCCACGGTCACTATGCACGACCACCCCCTTGGGCATCTTACGGCGCCACAGGGCCATCGTCAGGGCATCGCCGACCAGGTCGGCGGTCATCCACTCACTCATCGCCCAGCCAACCACCTTGCGTGAGTACAGGTCGATCAATACCGCCAGATAGAGCCACCCCTCGCCGGTTGCCAGGTACGTAATGTCGCCGACCCACTTCTGGTTCGGCGCCGTCGCGGTGAAGTCCTGCACCAGCAAGTTCGGTGCCACTGGCAGCGTGTGCTGAGAGTTCGTCGTGGCCTTGAACTTGCGGGCTGCCTTGGCACGTAGGCCTTGGCGCTGGAGGCTGGCGGCGACGGTCTTGCGGTCTACTGGCAGGCCCTCGTCACGTAGGTCCAGCGCCAATCTGGGGGCGCCTGAGCGCCCCTTCCGAAGGTGATAAGCCTCGGCCACACGCTGGTCGAGAACCGCCTGCTGACGGCGCCTGGATGACGGCGCGCCATCGCGCTTTCGCCAGGCGTAGTAGCCGCTGCGGGCGACGCCGAGAAACGCGCACATCCGTTGAATGCTGAAGGCCTGACGATGCTGCTCAATGAAGGCGTACTTCACTTCAGGCTCTTGGCGAAGTACACCGCAGCTTTTTTTGCGATTTCAAGCTCTTCCGACTTCTCAGCCAGCTGTCGCTTGAGCCTCGCGTTCTCTTCAGCCAAGGCGTGCTCACGAGCCGAGGCACTCTGCTGCTGCTGAGCCTTGGCTCGCCATTGATAGAGTTGGCTGGGCTGAAGACCCAGCTCACGCGCGGCGGCACTGGCACCAACACGGTCAGCGAGTGCCAGGGCCTCGTCCTTGTAGGCCTGGGAGTAACGGGTACGGGTCTTCTTCATCGACGTTGCTTGCCTTGCCATGGGTCACCTCGTTCAGTGTACTGCCTTAACGGGGTGTCCACTGCTGCTGGGCAAGATCATATTGACTCCTTACGACCCAAAACAGACATGCTGGCAATTTCGGTCGAGAAAATCATAGATCGCACTTGGTCATTAAAAATATTAGCGCTTAAAGGAAGTGCTTTATAAAAACAAATTCTTGAGTGGAGCAGTCATGATAAGCAGTATAAATATTTCAGGTGTTGCGAGCTACGATGATGATGGTGTTGAGATATCTGATTTAAAAAAAGTTAATTTTTTCTATGGTGCTAACGGCTGTGGAAAGACGACAATTTCAAACTTTCTAGCAAATTCCGGTGATGTACGGTTTGAGAATTGCTCAGTACGCTGGCTTGGTGACCGCCCAATAAAATCTTTGGTTTATAACAAAGTTCCGCGAGAATAACTTTAGCGCTGGAAATATTGCTGGTGTTTTCACCTTAGGCAAAGCTACTAAGGAAGATCTTGGTAATATTCAATATAAAAGGAGTGAGCTTTCAGGACTTGAAGGCTCTCAAGATCAGCAGAAGATTGCTTTAAACAACCAAAGAAACAAACTTCAAGAGCATGGCGAAAAATTTACAAGCGACTGCTGGGTGATTTATAAGCGGTATGAGAGAGATTTCAAAGATGCTCTTCGTGGATCAATTAGTTCCAAGATGATATTCAAGGATAAAATACTTAAAGAAAGGGCGAGCAATACATCTGATTTGCTTTCATTAGAAGAGCTAAAAGATAAAGCGAATACCTTGTTGAGGAGAAAGCCCGATCGAATAGATGTTATCCCAACAATAGATATTTATGAAGATATTTCGAGCATTGAGAAGGATGGCATATGGGGGGACATTATTGTTGGGAAGGCTGACGTGGATATTGCAAGCTTGATTGCCAAACTGAATAATAGTGACTGGGTAAATCAAGGCAGGAAATATTTGGATGGTGACGAAACCTGTCCGTTTTGCCAACAAAGCACAATTGATAATAACTTTAGAGCCCAGATTGAAGATTACTTCGATGAGAGCTTTGAGAATAACAGAGAGAAGATTCAGTCCCATAAGGACAAATATTCAACTCTTAGCAATAAGCTTTTAACCTCTCTTTATCAGATAGAGGAATAAGAAAAAGCGAATTTAGAGCGCAAGCTGGATATTGATAATTTTTCAGCCCATTTAAAGGCTCTTCATAGCCAGATTTCAAAAAATAGTATTCTGATCAAAGAAAAGCTAGAAAAAACAGGGCAGATAATTGAATTAACAGATACCAGATCAGAACTGGATGCTCTATTGAGACTTATCGGAAATGCCAACATATAATAAATGAGCATAATAAGTTGGTGGCAAATTATGATCAAGAGGTTGCCAGCCTCAAACATTCTATATGGCGATTCCTTGTAGAAGAGCTCAGTGATACCATCACAAAATATGAGAATTTGAGGGATGGTTTGCAGCGGGGCATTGATAACATCGCTAACCAAATTGAGATTAGGACGCAGTCTGTTCGCACACTCGAAAATGAGATTGTAGGACTCAGTAAGAATGTCACTAGCGTACAACCAGCTGTCGATGAAATAAATCGAACACTTCGGTCATACGGTTTTACTAATTTCGAAATCGTGCGCTCACTTACTCTTGAAAATCATTATTCGATTAAGCGAGAAAACGGCGAGCACGCTCATGAGACTCTCAGCGAAGGTGAAGTTACTTTTATAACTTCCTTTACTTTGTTCAGCTTGCCAAGGGGGCTCTTGATCAAGACTCCGTGACAGATGACCGGTATTTGGTGATCGACGATCCTATTTCCAGCTTAGATAGCAATGTACTCTATATGGTCAGCACCATTGTAAAAAGTCTGGTTAGAGATATAAAAGAGGATTCTGCAGGCAATATAAAACAACTTATATTACTGACGCATAATGTGTATTTCCATAAAGAAGCATCTTTTCAAGGTAGTCGATCAAATGGTTGCCGAGATACTCATTTCTGGATGCTGAGAAAAAGTCGAAATATCACTTCCATTAAGCCTTATGGGCAAGAAAATCCGATTGAATCTTCCTATGAATTGTTGTGGCGTGAAATAAAAGAATGGCAGCATAACTCTGGAATTACCTTGCAAAATACAATGCGCCGAATTGTTGAAATTACTTCAAGATTTTGGGGAAGTACACTGATGATGGCCTTGTTGAGAGGTTTGAAACTCTGGAGGATCAGCAAATATGTCGATCATTGATTAGCTGGATCAATGATGGCTCGCATACTATCCCTGATGACCTATACGTGCAGGCTCCAGGGGATTCCGCAGAGAAGTATATCGATGTATTCGAAAAGATTTTTAAGTACACTGATAATCATGGCCACTACAAGATGATGATGGGAATGGAATCCTAGAGAGTTTGGAGTTAAGGACTCATTGCATGATGCAGAAGTGATATTCGCCGTCCGCTTCTGGCCGGTAACAGCCTTATCTATACGTGCCTTCTAACTAGTGCTGTTTCTTTGTTGCTCGCATCCTGACTATGTGCCGAAGAATCTGACATTCTCGCTCGGTAAGAAATAACTCGTTAGTTGAGAAAGCCTCCTTGAGTCGCCACGAGCGGCTGCGACCGTTGCTGAGCATCTGCCGATGTACTTCACAACAGCACGACAGTATCTGGCGTCGTTACTGACTGTAGTAGGGGTAACCACAGATCTCTAATAAGGCGGGCTTCTGCCGAGCCTGCGAGTGGGTGTGTTGCCAGCATTCGCCGTCCCTATTACGGGCTTTGGTTCGCGGGGATTGAAGCAGCTCTGTTTGACTCTCCGAGGTGGGAGCGAGCCAAATCGGTGAAGGCCTTGAGCGCGGCAGAAGGGTTGCGTCGGTTCGGATAGTAAAGGCAGAGCGGATCTTTGGGAGGTGTCCATTCTTTCAGTACTTGTTCGAACTGTCCGGTCTCGATCTCTCGCAGCACGTCGCGCTCCATAAAAAAGCCGAGCCCCACCCCCTCCTGCACAGCCGCTTTTGCCAGGCTGGTCTCATCAAGCGTGAGTTGGCCGTTGACATCGATCCTGATCACCTCTCCATTACGTTCAAATTGCCATGGATAGATAGCGCCATTGGGTAGGCGGATACGTATGCAATGGCACTGGAATAGATCAGCAGGCGTGGTAGGCCGACCGTGCTTGTCCAAATATGCAGGCGAACCGACTACTGCATAGCGCTGCGGCCGTCCGAGTGAAATCCCGATCATGTCACTAGGGACAAGGTTCGCTGACCGTACACCGAGATCGAACCCCTCAGCGACAATGTCTACCAGGCGACCTTCAGTAACGAGTTCGATATGTACCAGCGGATGACGTTTCAGAAACTCCAATACCAGCGGCAGAAGCGCTTCGCGGGCGGCGCTGGCAAAAGTATTGATACGCAACACGCCCGAAGGTCCGGCGCTGTGGGATCGCACCGCTTCGAGTGCACCGCGTAACTCCTGCAAGGCCGGGCCTACCCGGTCCACGAACATTCTGCCTGCTTCGGTCAGAGACACGCTGCGTGTCGTGCGATTGAAAAGCCGCGTGCCGAGATTTGTTTCCAGTTTGGCAATGGTATTACTCAAAGCGGTGGTTGAAACGCCGAGTTCGATAGCTGCCTGTCGAAACGAGGCCCTGCGTGCCACGGCCATTGCTGCTCCGAACTCATTGAGACCAAGGCGATGTTCTGGCATTCAATTATCCTGTTTTACGGGATACTTTATCAACCTCTGTACCGATTGAGACAATTATCGGCCGCACTTATCTTATCTGCAAGGTTGCATGTTTAACCCAGCCACCCTCAGACAGGAGATCCGGAGATGAACCTTCAACTACCTGAAGTCGTCGAAACGTACTTTAGAATCAGCAATGGCGGCGACAACTCGTGTGTTGTGGACTGTTTTTGTATAGATGCCACGGTGATCGACGAGAACCAGACACACCAGGGGATCGACGCCATCGAAATCTGGCAACGGAAGGCTAAGCAAGCATTTACCTACCGTGTCGAGCCTCTGAACACGTCGCAAGAAAACGGCAAGTTAAACGTCAAGGCGCGTGTGGTGGGTAACTTCCCAGGTAGTCCAGTTGAGCTGGACCACGTGTTCTTGATTGAGCATGATTTGATACGCTCGCTGGAGATTGCACCATGATGGATCTCGAACTGGCGAACAAGCGAGTATTGGTTACCGGTGGTACTAAAGGTGTCGGACGAGCCGTAGTCGACCTGTTCCTTGCTCAGGGAGCGAAGGTGGTTACCTCTGCCCGGCAGACGACCGTCGACATGACGGAGGGGGTATTCGTTACGGCGGATCTCTCGACCCAAGAAGGTTGTGACACCCTGGCGACCGAGGCAAAACGTCTCCTAGGCACGTTGGACATAATCGTGCATGTGTTGGGTGGTTCGTCGGCCCCCGGCGGCGGGTTCGCTGCGCTGAGCGACAAGCAGTGGCAGAGCGAACTCAACTTGAATCTGTTCCCTGCCGTGCGTCTGGATCGGGCCTTGCTCCCGGCTATGTTGGAGCGAAACGAAGGTGTCATCATCCATGTGACCTCCATCCAGAGCAAGCTGCCCCTGCCTGAAGCAACGACGGCTTACGCCGCTGCCAAAGCAGCGCTCTCGACCTACAGCAAAAGTCTGTCGAAAGAGGTTTCGCCAAAAGGTGTTCGAGTCGTGCGGGTTGCGCCGGGGTGGGTCGAAACCGAATCATCCGTGGCGCTGGCCGAGCGACTGGCGAAGGAGGCGGGTACGGATTACGAAGGGGGTAAACAGATAATCATGGATTCAATCGGAGGTATTCCGCTTGGCCGCCCCTCCGCACCGTCCGAGGTTGCCAATCTCATTGCCTTCCTGGCTTCGCCTCGCGCCGCATCCATCACCGGGGCCGAATTTGTCATCGATGGAGGAACCGTTCCAACAGCCTAGTACCGCTGCCTCATAGATGCGTCAACGACTGACAAGTGAGACTAACGCGAAGCTGCTTTCGGCCGAGGCGGATATTCGCCAGGCTCCGCTTCTGGCCGAAAGCTGCCTTCCATTTTCTTCTCTCCCGATCGCTACCTACCCGTCTGCTTACCAAGCTGCCTGCCGCATTGGTTTCTAAAAGGCGCCACCATACGGGCCGAAGGGGTGAAAAATTTATGGCATTAAAGCTGGCAGGATATAAATGAGCACGACGGTATGAGCGCAACCATCATTCATCAAAAGCGGAATCACTTAAACGGACCGGCAAGCCAGGCGAGAGCGCGAGCCGTGCCTTTTCTAGTCGACGGCTTTCGATTACCGGCTAAGAGCCCTTGAGCGTGTTAGTCTCGGCTGCGCCAGTGGCATAGGTCGGTTTTCGCCAAGCCGGCGCAGCTCCCCTTCGGGGCATAACTCGAACAACACAGGCAATTACATGCGCGTTTTCTGGCTAGTGGGCTGGTTGTCCCTCGCGCTACCCGTCGCAGCGGCTGGCGCTTCTTCCCAAGTGGAGGAAGCGGTGCGAAAGGCCGAAGTGCTGGAGCAGGTCATGGCTCCCGATATCGAGGTCACCGAAGCGGCAGAGCCGATCGATGAGCAGGAGGCACAGTCGGTCGATCCGCAGGGCAGCGATCCCTTGGAAGAACCGCTCACTTGTCTTGCACGCTCCATCTACTGGGAAGCGAAAGGTGTGCCGGGCCACGACATGGAGTCGGTGGCCAATGTGGTGATGAACCGGCTCGCCGACGAGCGTTTCCCCAATACCATTTGCGATGCCGTGAAGCAGGGCTCCGAGCAGCCCCCCTGCCAGTTCTCATGGTGGTGCGACGGTCGGCCAGACGAGGTGGTGGAAGGCGAAGTCTACGAGGCGGCCAAGGAAATCGCGCGCCAGGCTCAGAACTTGCGGAAGGCTTCCATCACATGCCCTACCAGCGTCTCGCAGGCCTGGCTGGCACCGGGCCGCTTGACCAGCTCCAATTGGTAGTCACCAAGCGGTGGAAGCAGGCTCGAGTCGATACGCCGCAGCGGTGGGCGTACCAGGCTCAGCGGAAAGGGCGCCACCGCCAAGTCGGCGAGCATGGCTGCCTCATGACCGGCACAATGCTCGCAGGTATAAGCGATGCGATAGCTCATCCCGGCATGGTCCAGCGCGTCGAGAGCCATTCCCCGCCAGGCACAGCCTTGCTGAGCCAGGGCCACCGGCAAGGGTGAACGCTGTGCGGCTACGCCCCCCTCCCGCCCAGCCCATACCAGCGGCTCGCTGTGCACGATCTCGCCGCGTACTTCCTGCCCCGGATTGCCGGCGGTAACCAACACCAGGTCGAGCTCGCCAGCGTCCAGGCGGGCGAGCATCTCTCGGCTGCTGCCCACCACCACATCGACCTGAACCGCCGGGTGGGAGCGGGCAAACTGCGCCAGCACGCCAGGCAGGATACGTGTCCCCACGTCATCGGTAGTACCGAAGCCCAACCGCCCCGCTACGCTGGGCGCCAGGAACTGTGCCACCGCCTCCTCGTTGAGCTTGAGCAGGCGCCGCCCATAACCAAGCAGCACCTCGCCTTCTGGGGTAAGCCGTACTTGGCGGGCTTCACGCACGAACAACGCCTGGCCGAGCGTTTCTTCCAATCGTTTGATCTGCATGCTGAGCGCCGAGGGCGTGCGGAACACCTGGCGAGCGGCCCGAGTAAAACTGCCGCACTCGGCAATGGCAACGAAGGTGCGCAGCACATCGGTATCGAGCAGCGGCGTGACAGCATTCGAGAAGACAGGCTGGTTCATCGATCTACTCTTCAATTTATCTTAATAGATAATGTAGATCTTTTCGTTGGATTGATCCATTAGGCCAGGCCAAGCTCTTGGACAAGAGGGCGCGACCGTTTGCGCGCCTGATTCTCGGGAGATGCCTGATGTGCCAGCACGAACCGCTACGCCCGCCCACCCCAGCGGACGACAAACGCCCCACTCCACCGCCCCGACCGGACTTCTTCATGCCGGCCATGCCTCCGCTGGGGCTGATTCATTGGCTCGAGACCAAATGGTGGGAGTATCGGCGCCGCCGGCAATTTCGCCGGCGTTTCCTCCCGCTGCTGGTCCACGACGACCACAAGCTCGACGACATGGGCCATTGCCGCGATGACATCCTGTGGGCCTCGCGGCTGCCGCTGAAGGAGGACGCCGAACAGGCGTTGGCGACGCGCAGGGCGGAGCGCAAGGCGGCAATCTGCCCGCAGTAGGCAAGAACAATGGTATTAGCCACGCGGCGCATCCATTAACGAACGAGGTAGCCCCATGTATTAGTGTCTTACTTCGTGCGCGAGGAGATCGCGCCAGCGCTCCTGAAGATCATCGCCTCGTTACGCAACGGGAGCTGAGGCAATAATCCTCGGCTGTACCGAAATCGCCCTGCTGGTGCAGCAGAGCCACACCGCGGTGCCGTTCTACGACACCACGGCCATTCATGCCGAAGAGGCGATTAAGTGGGCGCTCAGGAATTGAGGGAGGAGGTCAGGCGTAAGTGTTGATCTGGGTGCCCACCATCCCGTCATTGGCCAACTGCGGCTGCAGCGAAGCCGAGGCCATCAGCGCGGCAACCTGATCCTTCTGCATGTCCAGCGCTTCCTTGTAGACTTCGAGCTGCACCTGCTGCGCGGCCTGGGCCTGCTGCATGACCAGGGCCTGCCCCACGATGGTGTTGACGGCTGAATCCATATTTTCGCTCCTGTTATTGGTTCTTTTAATGGCCCACGCTAACAGCGAAGAGGAGCAATGGCAAAAGCGCACCTCAGAAAGCCCATGAACAACGCCCAGTCACTGGAGTATGATTCCGCCTGGCCGGATGGACGTCTTGGCCGGCGTTGCCTCCATGGCCATCGCCGACACCCTGTTCGACCCACTGCTCGATTACGGCTACGTGACAAAAGCGCCGCCACCCTAGGGTGGTGGCTGCACATGCAGTATTCAATCTGCAAAATAGCTTGAGTAGAGAGCATCGAAGGTGCCGTCTTCCTTGAGCTCGGCCATGGCGCTGTTGAATGCCTCCACCAAGTCCGTGTCGCGCTGGCGGAATGCGGCACCGATGCCGGGCCCATAGATCGACTCAGGACCGGTCACCAGCTCCCCCTGACGGGCAAAACGATCATCACTGAGCATGGTTTCCTGAGCCAGGGGAAATGCGGTGAAGACCAGATCGAGGCGTCCGGCATGCATGTCGACAACCACCGAACCCGAATCGCCATAGCGCTTGATCTCGGCCTGGGGATAGAACTGGGTCACGTATTCATCCTGTATGGTCCCCTGTTGCACGCCGATGGCCTTACTCTCGAGCGTGCCCTCCAAATCATGCTCGGCCCCGGCCTTGCCTACCCAAACCGATGGCACCTGGTAATAAGGTTCGGAGAAAAGGACCTGGCGCGACCGCTCCTCGGTAATGTTCATTGCCGAGGCGATGAAATCGTATTTGCGTGCCTGCAGCCCCGGGATGATGCCATCCCAAGGCTGTTCAACCCATTCACACTCACGCTGCATGCGCTCGCAAGCGTGGTTGACGAGCTCGACCTCGAAGCCGGCCATGGTGCCGTCAGGCAATTTGTACTGATACGGCTCGTAGGGAACATCTACACCGATACGCAGCGGCCTTTCATCGGCGTTCGCTATGCCCCCGAGCAGCGCAGCGGATAGAAACAAGGCGGTAGATGTCTGAATTCTCATAATATTGTCCTCGCTGGTTATTGTGTTTGTGAGCGTGCGTGTTTGGGGTCGCGTTGTTTTAGGGAGGAGCGAGATAATCTCGCCTGGAAAACTCACCGAACTCCTCGCCGAGCCGGTCGTTCAGGATCGAGTCGGCCAAGGGGCCGGCATGAAGGGCCGCCAAGCTGATACCGCTATGGCTACTGACCCCATACGCCCCAGGACACACCTGCGCGGCTTCGTAAAGCGGGTTGCCATCGGTCGTCATGACGCGTAGCGCCCCCCAGGCGCGCACCACCTGGGCTTGGGCGAGAAAAGGGAAGATACGCACCGCGCGCTCGGCCAGACGCAGCATCACATCGTTCGTCACGCCCCTATCACATCCAACTTCTTCCTGGGTGTCGCCGATCAGGTAACCGCCACTTGCCGTCTGTCGAATCTGTGGCGTGGGGAGCAGTTCCCGCCTTGGCATACGCTCGGTGATCAGGACTTGGCCACGTACTGGACGAACAGCTCCACTGAGACCGACCATCGGCGCCAGCGATGCACTGCCGAGGCCAGCGGCAACAACAACTCTTTCAGCCTCGAAGGCACCTTTGGTCGTCTCGGCGCGAAAGCCATTCGCGAGAGGGACGAGCCGCTGTACTTCGGAGCCAGGTCGGTAGTCGAGCCCAAGTCGATGGGTGGCCGTGAAGAGTGCACGCAACAGGTAGAGAGGATTGCAGTGGCCATCGTGGGGGGACCAGGTTCCGCCATGCACCCTTTCCCCAAGCCCAGGCAGAAACGGCGCCAAGGCATGGCGGTCTAGATACTCCCACTGAAAGCGACGAGCAAGATAGGGGGAGGCTTGCTGAACAAGGGCATAGTCGCGCTTTCGCGCCTTGGCCTCATCCGCGTCGAAGCAGAGGTCGACGCCCCCCCGGCATTCATATTCGAGGTCGATGCCGGTGCGCTCCCTCAACTCCCGGGCAAAAGCTGGCCAGGCCAGGCTTGCGTCAAAGCTAAGCTCGGCATAGCGAGGCATTCCGGTGCCCTTGCCCTGTACCCAAGTCAAGCCAGCGTTGCCACGCGAGGCCCGCAGGGCATCGTCACTCCCATCGAGGAGCGTCACGCGCTGCCCGGCGCGCAGCAGCCCATAGGCCACTGCCATGCCGACGACGCCTCCACCGATGATCAGGAAATCCCGCTGCATGCCATTCGCTTCTTGATGGGCTTGCCTCGACGATAACGACGCAACAGGTATACGATCCAATACCAATGATCATCCGATCGATGCGTAAACGTTATGTCCACACCCCATCTTCGCGACAAGCAGGTGCTTGCCTTCAAGCACGTCATGGATTGCGGCACGGTTTCCGGCGCCGCCAGGCGGATGCTAGTTGCGCAGCCCGGCGTTACCCGGTTGCTCAGGCAGCTCGAGCACGATGTCGGCTTCCCCCTGTTCGAACGGGTACGCGGTCGCCTGGTGCCGACGCCCGAAGCACGTCTCTTCTATCGGGAAGTGTTGCGGGTATGGGGCGGCCTCGATCAGCTACGCGATACCGCAAGGCGCATTCGCGAAAGGGAAGTGGGTGGATTGAGAATCAGTGCCATGCCGTTGCTGGGCATGACCTTCCTGCCTGACGTGCTGGCAGAATTTGCTCCGGCCCATCCGGATGCACGCATTGAGCTAGTCACCTTTCGTTCCGCCCAGGTGATCGAGGAGATCATCACCCAACGCAGCGACCTGGGATTCGCTATCGTTGCCGAAAACGATGAGCGCGTGGACACTACCCGTTTCCGCCTCGACAGCCTCTGCGTACTGCCCAACTGCCACCCCCTGGCGGCATGCGAACGTATCTGCCTGACGGATCTGCATGACCAGAGCTTGATCTGCTTCGAACCGCAGGACCCGCTACGCATGGAGCTCGATAGGCTACTGAAGGAGCAAGATGTGCAGCCACGTCGGCACCTCGAGGTATCGCTGGCGCTTCAAGCCACACGCATGGTTACCCAAGGGCTAGGCATTGCCATTCTCGACCCCATCAGCGCAAAGGCCTTCGGTGGAGGCTCACTCACGCTACGCCCATTCGAACCCAATCTGGGGGAAGAATTCGCGCTCCTGACGCCCCGCGACCAACCACTCTCACGGCTCACCCAGGACTTCATCGCCACCTTCCGCCGGTGCTTGGCACGGGTTACTTCAGTCGACCAGACGGGTCACAAATGATTAACCTTCGCCAGATCGAAGCGTTTCGTGCTGTCATGATCCACAAGACCGTGACGCGTGCCGCCCAAACGCTACATGTCTCGCAACCTGCCGTCAGCCGACTGATTTCGGATCTCGAGTATTACGTCGGCTTCGCGCTCTTCAAGCGCCATAAGGGGCGGCTCATACCCACCCCCGAGGCCCAGGCCCTCTTTGAGGATGTCGACCGCGCCTTCGTCGGGCTGGACAAGATCACCGACACCGCGCGGGAGATCAGAGAGTTCCGTACCGGCCGGCTGTTGCTGAGCTGCATGCCGGCGTTGGCCTTGGGTGCATTGCCCTCGGTGGTTGAGAAATTCTCGGTGCGTCATCCCGGCGTCACCATTTCGCTGCAGGCACACAGCTCACAACGTGTTCTCGAGTGGGTCGCCACCCAGCAGTGTGATGCCGGGCTGATCGGAATGAGGCTGGAGGACCCATCGGTGACCATCGAGCCAATCGCTTGCGGAACGCTGCGCCTAGTAATGCTTCCTGGCCATCGTCTGGCCCGGAAGGAGACAGTTACTATCCAGGATCTCGAAGCGGAGTCCTTCGTGTCGCTGGGCCAGGCACAGGACGTGCGCCCGATCATTGATGAGGTCTTTCGTGACTCCGGCATCAAGCGCCGCATGCGTATCGAAACGCAGCTCTCCAGCGTGGCCTGTGAACTGGTACTGTCGGGTGCCGGCGTATCACTCATCGACCCGGTAACTGCCGACTGCTATAGCCGCCGTGGTCTTGTATCACGACCCTTCACACCAGAAATTCCTTTTCATTACAGCGCTGTACTGCCCGCCTTTCGCCCCCCCTCACGGCTTGCACTGGAGTTCCTGGAAGAGGTAAGGCTCGACCTAGAGAAACGCTTGTCGCCACAACCCCATAACATTCACGGATAGGTCACCCAACAAAAGGCATTAGTTTTCATACCTGCACGAATGCTAGCTTCAACAAAGGTCGCATACCCTTCTTCTGCAAGGTGTTGGAACTACGGTATGCGGTTCTAGCCACAACAACAAAACAGGTGAAAGACTGATGAAGCGACTGACGTGCCACACCGTGACACTGGCGGGCCTAGTAGGTCTTGGCATCACCCCGGCCCTGTCCGCCCCTCTCTATATCGGCTCCTATGGCGGCTCCACCGAACAAGCCATGAGAGACATCATCATCCCTGCCTTTCTCGAACAGCATGAGGCAGAGATCGTTTACGTAGCGGGCAATTCCACCGATACGCTGGCCAAGCTGCAGGCCCAGCGCGGCAATCAAGAACTCGACGTAGTACTGATGGACGACGGTCCCATGTACCAGGGGATCAACCTTGGCTTCTGTGCCTCCTTGAATGGCATGGAAGGGCTTGATGAGGTCTACGACATTGCACGTTTTCCTGACGACAAGGCAGTCGGCATCGGCCTGGTCGCCTCCGGCTTCGCCTATAATGCCGAGCTCTTCGAGCGCAACGGCTGGGCGCCACCCACTTCCTGGGGTGATCTGGCCGATGAGAAATATGCCGGCAAGCTCGTGGTGCCCTCCATCAGTAACACTTATGGCGTTCATGCCCTGGTCATGACCGCACGCCTCAATGGCGGCAGCGAGACCGACATCGATCCGGGCTTCGAGTTCATGCAGCAACAGGCCGCGCCCAATATCCTCTCCTTCGAGCCTTCGGCCGGCAAGATGTCGGAAATGTTCCAGAACGAAGAGATCGCTCTTTCGGTATGGGGCAGCGGCCGCCTGCAGGCACTGGCCGATACCGGCTTCCCCGGGGCTTTCGCCTACCCGGAAGAGGGAGCCGTAGCGCTGATGGTCGCCGCCTGCGCCATTGAAGGCAGCGAAAATCCCGAGCTTGCCCAAGCGTTCATTACCCATCTGCTCTCGCCGGAATCCCAGCGTCTACTGGCGGAAACCCAAGGTTGGGGGCCCGCACAGCGCGCCACCGAGCTGCCCGAAGCGTTGGCAGAGAAGCTCCCTTACGGTGAAAGAGTCGACCAGTTGGTGGCGGTGGACTGGGATGTGATCAACCCCAATCGCCTCGAGTGGACAAATCGTTGGAATCGCCAAGTCGAGCGCTAGCCGTCGCCCCGATTCCCACCCCTCCATTCATCGTGATGCGCTCTCCTTCGTGGAGAGCGCGGGAGATCCGCCTATGAGTTTCCTTCGCCTTGAGTCGCTGACCAAGCGCTACGGCTCGAGCAATGCCGTCGAAGACATCACCCTGGATGTCGCCAAGGGCGAGTTCGTCTCGCTGCTGGGGCCCTCGGGCTGCGGCAAGACCACGACCCTGCAGATGATCGCCGGGTTCGTCGAGCCGACACGCGGTCGTATCCTGATGAACGGTGAAGACCTTACCGACCGCAAGCCGAATCAACGCGGCATCGGCATCGTTTTTCAGAGCTATGCCCTGTTTCCACACATGACGGTAGCCGAGAATGTGCGCTTCGGCTTGGAGATGCGCCGTGTGCCCGCCGAAGAGAGCCTACGGCTCGTCGGTGAGGCACTTGAGCTGGTACGCCTCGAACACCTGGAGAACCGCTACCCGCGCGAACTCTCGGGCGGCCAGCGCCAGCGCGTGGCCCTGGCCCGCGCCTTGGTCATCAAGCCCCCGCTGCTGCTGCTCGACGAGCCTCTCTCCAACCTCGACGCCAAATTGCGCGAGAGCATGCAAATAGAACTGCGCGCCATCCAGCAACAGGTCGGGACCACCACGCTGATGGTGACCCACGATCAGTCCGAGGCGCTTTCGCTCAGTGACAGGGTCGTCGTCATGAACCAGGGACGCGTCGTCCAGGTAGACGATCCCTTTGCCGCCTACGAACGCCCCAACAATGCCTTCGTATCGTCATTTGTTGGCAAGACCAACCTGCTGGCAGGGCGCCTCGACCGGCATGGTGAGGAACCCCCCGCTATTCGCCTGGGTGAGCAGCGTATCGACCTGCCGGTTCCTCCCGGGCTCGGTGACGGCGACATACAGCTATCGATTCGCCCTGAGAGGCTCGAACTGACCGACCACGAATCCGGCCTGTTGCAAGGGCGTGTTCGTACACGCCTGTTCCTCGGTAATCATTGGCTTTATCAGGTCGACAGCAGCGCCGGTGAGTTGCTCATCACCCAGCCCAACCTCGGCCCCATGGAGGTGGCGGTCGGCGATGACGTCGGCGTACGCTGGCAACCCGGCGCGATGCGAGTGCTGGAGGATCGTCCCCATGGCTGAACTCGCTTCGACGCTGCGCCCCAGCCTGCCAAGAACGCAGCGCCTCAATCCTACCCCCTGGCTATTGAGCGCTCCAGGCACCTTTTTCTTCCTTGCGCTGTTGGGTATGCCGCTGTTGATGACGCTGATACTGAGCTTCAACAGCTTCGACTATGCCGGCGGCATCATGGCCACCTTCAGTCCCGACAACTACCTCGAGGTGATCAGGGACGACTACTTCCATGAGATCTTTCTGCGCACTTACGGCATCAGCTTGGCAGTCGTGATCCTATGCATCGTCATTGGCGTGCCCGAGGCCTACATCCTGTCACGCATGCGCAACCCATGGCGTTCGCTGTTCCTTGTCGTGACTCTGGCTCCGCTGCTGATCTCGGTCGTGGTGCGCACTCTCGGCTGGGTGTTGCTGATCGGTGGCAATGGCCTGCTGGGCAAGACGCTTGCTGCCCTTGGCATCGCCGAAGCAAGCGCCGGCAACCTGATGTACACCCATGCCGGAATCATCATGGCGCTGGTGCATGTCCTGGTGCCCTTCATGGTGCTCTCAGTATGGGCGGCACTGCAGAAGCTCGACCCCGCCGTCGAACATGCAGGCCTGTCGCTGAATGCCAGCCACTTCACCGTGTTTCGCCGCGTGGTGATTCCCCAGATCCTGCCCGGGATCCTTTCCGGGAGCCTGATCGTCTTCGCCCTGGCGGCCAGCGCCTTCGCCACGCCGGCGATCATCGGCGGGCGTCGCCTCAAGGTGGCCGCCACGGCCGCCTATGACGAGTACCTCAGCACCATGAACTGGCCGTTAGGTGCTGCCATCGCGATCGTGCTGCTAGTCGTCAACGTGGCCGTGGTAATGACCTACAACCGTCTGATGGAGCGGCGTTTCCGCCGCACCTTGGGATAGGAGGCATCATGCAACGCAACGGTAAGTCTGCCTTGGCGTTTCACACCCTGTTCGTGCTGTTTCTGGTCGCACCTCTTGTGGTGGTAATGCTGGTGTCCTTCACCCCGAATGGCTACCTCTCATATCCCACGGACGGTCTCTCACTGCGCTGGTTCTGGGCGATTCTCGACAATCGTGACTTCATTCGCGCGTTCTGGAATAGCCTTTATCTCGGCATTGGCGCGGCGAGCGTCTCGGCATTGCTAGCGGTACCCGCGGCGTTGGCCATCGTGCGCTATCAGTTTCGCGGGCGCGATGCCTTGGTTGGGCTATTTCTGTCGCCCTTGATGATTCCTCATGTGGTATTGGGCGTGGCCTTCCTGAGTTTCTTCTCGCGTATCGGCATCTACGGCAGCTTCTGGGCCCTGGTCGCCGCTCACGTGATTATCGTCATGCCCTATACCATGCGTCTGGTCATGGCTTCGGTGTTCGGCATGGACCGCACCGCGGAAATGGCAGCTCTGTCGCTAGGCGCCTCGCAATGGACGATGTTCCGCCGCGTCACCCTGCCCATCATCATGCCCGGCGTCGCCGGTGGCTGGATTCTGGCCTTCACCACTAGTTTCGACGAGTTGTCGATGACCATCTTCGTGGCTTCACCCTCCACCACCACCCTGCCCGTGCAGATGTATAACCATATCGCCCATACCGTCGATCCTCTGATCGCTTCGGTTTCCACGGTACTGATCGTGATGACGGTACTGTTGATGGTCCTTCTCGATCGGCTTTACGGGCTCGATAAAGTTCTGATCGGTAAAGGCTAAGGAGCCTCTATGCTGCAATGTGATTTTGCCATCGTCGGCGGCGGCCTGGTCGGAAGCGCCATTGCCTATGGTCTGGCCAAGAGCGGTCACCGAGTGACGGTGCTGGACGAGGGCGACATCGCCTATCGCGCCTCGCGCGGCAACTTCGGCCTGGTGTGGGTACAAGGCAAGGGGCAGGAAATACCGCTCTATTCGAACTGGAGCATGAGCTCGGCCTCGCACTGGGCGACGCTTGCCGAGGAGCTCCTCGGCATCAGCGGCGTGAGCGTACAGCACCATAATCCCGGAGGGGTGCACCTGTGCTATAGCGAGGAGGCGCTGCGGGTACGCCAAGCCGAACTCGAAGGCCTCTCACACGCTACCCAGGGGCGTTTCGAGTTCGCCATGCTCGATCATGAGCAGCTGCGCGACTTGATTCCCGAGATCGGCGAACAGGTCACTGGCGCCTCTTGGTCGCGCTGGGATGGCCACGCCAACCCGCTCTATTTGCTACGTGGATTGCATGCCGGCATTCGTCACCATGGAGGACGTTTCGTGCCCGGAGGCAAGGTTCAGCAGATCCGCCGCGAAGGACAAAGCTTCGTCATCGAACGCCCACACGAGCGGATCCACGCCTCTCGCGTGGTGCTCGCAGCCGGGCTCGGCAACCGTGACCTGGCTCCCCAGGTGGGACTATGCGCCCCCCTAGTACCGAACAGGGGAGAGATATTGGTGACCGAGCGCGTACGGCCGCTGCTCAAGCTGCCCACTACCTATCTGCGCCAGACCGGCGAGGGTTCGATCCTGATGGGAGATTCCCATGAGGATGTCGGTTTCAACGACGGCACCAAGACGCCGGTACTGGCCATGATCGCCCAACGTGCGGTAAGTGCCCTGCCAGCCCTGAAGGGAACGCGGGTGGTACGTACCTGGGGGGCGCTGCGTGTGATGACACCGGACGGCTACCCCCTCTACCAAGCCTCGCAAACCCATCCCGGCGCCTTTCTCGCCTGCTGCCACAGTGGCGTGACACTGGCTGCCGCCCATGCCCAACGCCTGGCGCCCTGGATCGCCGGTGCCGAACCCCCTGATGAGATTGCCCCTTTCACTGCGGAGAGATTCGATGTTCCAACGTCTATCCCTGCCTGATTCGACGACTTCAGACGAGATCGCTTTCAGCTTCGAGGGCCGCCCGCTGCAGGCACGCCAGGGCGATACCGTGGCAGCCGCCCTACTGGCTTCCGGCGTGCTGACATGTCGGACCACGCCGATCAGCGATTCACCCCGCGCACCCTACTGCATGATGGGAGTGTGCTTCGAGTGTCTGGTGGAAATCGATGGCGTTCCCAACATGCAGGCCTGCCAGGTTCAAGTGCGTAATGGTATGCAGATACGCGCCCAGCAGGGCGCGCGGAGGTTGGCATAATGGAAATCCGTGATGTAGTGATCTTGGGCAGTGGTCCCGCCGGCATGGCTGCTGCAGTCACCGCTGCGGACTACGGCATCACGCCGCTGGTCATCGACGAGCAGCCCACCCCCGGTGGCCAGATCTACCGTGCCATCGAACGCACGCCGCTGCGCGAGCGTTCACTTCTCGGCCTGGATTACTGGTACGGCGAAGCACTGGTGAAGGGGCTGAAAGACACACGCATCGATTACCGACCCGCGACCAGCGTCTGGCAATTGACGCGCCAGCGCGAGCTTGGCCTCCTGCAGAACGAACATGCCGACATGCTGCAGGCACGCTACGTGATTCTGGCCACCGGCGCCATGGAGCGCCCCTTCCCGATCCCCGGCTGGACGCTACCAGGTGTAATGACGGCAGGCAGCGGGCAGATACTGCTCAAGAGTTCGGGCGTGGCACCCCAAGCGCCACTGGTGCTCGCCGGAACGGGTTCCCTGCTGCTGCTGCTTGCCGCCCAGTTCCTGCGCGTTGGCGTACCCATAGCCGCGCTCCTGGACACGACGCCTCCAGGCCGTTATCGCCAAGCACTGCCGCACTTCCCCGGGGCGCTGCGTAACTCAAGAACCCTGGTCAAGGGGTTGGGCCTGCTACGTGAATTGCGCCGAGCCGGCGTGCGCCACGTCAAGCATGTCACTGCGCTACGTGCCGAGGGCGAGGGAAAGCTTCAGTCCGTCACTTGGCAGTGCCATGGCCAAGGAAAAGGGGAGACACTGGAGGCGTCTACCTTGCTGCTGCACCAGGGCGTGGTACCCAATACGCAAATCACCCGGGCGCTCGACTGCGTTCATGAGTGGGACACGCAGCAACTTGCCTGGCGTCCCCGGCTCGATGAGTGGCTGCGCACCGATGTCGAAGGCATTGCCGTGGCCGGTGATGGCGGCGGCATCGTCGGGGCTCGGGCCGCCGAGCTACAGGGTCGGCTGGCGGCCCTCGGAGCTGTACTCTCACTGGGGTGCATCCAGCCCGATCAGATGGTATCGGAAGCGAACAGGCTGCGTCGTCGCCTGGCACGGGAAACTGCCATTCGGCCCTTTCTCGATACGCTCTACCAACCGACATCCCAATGGCGGCTACCGGCTGACGATACCCTGGTGTGTCGCTGCGAGGAAGTCAACGCAGGTGAGATTCGTCACATGGCCGAGCTTGGCTGTCGTGGCCCCAACCAGACCAAATCTTTCACTCGCTGCGGCATGGGCCCCTGCCAAGGACGCATGTGCGGTCTGACCGTCAGTGAGCTGCTCGCCGATGCCAACGGCCAGAGCGTCGAGGAAACCGGCTACTATCGCCTGCGTCCACCTTTCAAGCCGATCACCTTGGGACAGTTGGCCGGGGCAGTGAGGAAGGATGAATGCCAGCGCGAATCGTGATCATCGGCGCTGGGCTGCATGGCTGCAGCGCCGCCCTGTATCTCAGCTCCCGTGGCTACCAGGTGACGGTGATCGACAAGACCTACGCCGGACGCCACGCCTCGGGAGTCAATGCCGGCGGCGTACGACGCCTGGGCCGGCACCCAGCGGAAATTCCTCTGTCGATGGCGGCTTGGGAGCGCTGGCAAAACATGGCACGCCTGGTCGGCGATGACTGTGGATTTCGCCCCGTGGGCCAGATCAAGGTCGCCGAGAACGATGCCGACCTGGCGGTTCTCGCCGAGCGCGAGCGCCAGATGCGTGCACTGGGCTACAGGCATGAACGCCTGATCGGCCGCGATGCGCTTCGCCAGGCTCTGCCGGCCCTTGCCCAGCATTGTCCAGGGGGGCTTGCCTGCGACGGCGATGGCTACGCCAACCCCTACCGTACGGTTACCGCTTGGCGCCGCCAGGCCGAGCGTTGCGGCGCTCGCTTTCATGAGGGCCTGGAAGTCACAAGCCTGACGCCTGGCAACGGCTGGGAGGTGGTGGCCGGCGAGAGGCGTTTCACCGCCGATATCCTGGTCAACTGTGCCGGCGCCTGGGCGGGGAAGCTATGCGAGTGGCTCGGCGAACCGGTACCACTGCGGGCCGAAGCACCGATGCTGATGATCACCGAACGTATCGCTCCCTTTCTCGTGCCAGTCGTTGGCGCCACCTCACGACCGCTCTCATTCAAACAGTTCGAGAACGGCACCGTGCTGATTGGCGGTGGCGTACGCGGCAGCGTCGAAAGCGACCGACAAGTCGCCGAAACGCGCCTGGGCGGCCTGGCCGAGAATGCCGATACCGCGGCCAGCTTGTTCCCGTTCATCGAACGGGCCCGCATCGTGCGTACCTGGGCCGGTGTAGAAGCCGTCATGCCCGACCAGATCCCTGTACTTGGCCGCAGCGCTATCCATGGCACCGTTATCCACGCCTTCGGCTTTTCTGCCCATGGCTTCCAGCTCGGCCCCATTACGGGGGAGATCGCAACCGATCTCGTCATGGAACGAGAGCCGACGCTACCCATCGAGGCCCTCTCCATCGAACGCTTCACCAAGCAGAACCCGCCGCTTCCCCATGATTCGGGAACAGGCTTCACCCATGCCTGATACAGGCTTCACAGGAGTAACCAATGATTCAACGACATATCCGTACCCCCATCATGCATCGTGCCGTCGAGGCCAACGGCTTCGTCTTCTTCGGCGGCATAATCGCCGATGATTGCACGCTGGACATGGCCGGCCAGACGCGCCAGGTCCTGGAAAAGCTAGAGGGTTATCTCGCCGAGTCCGGAACCGACAAGACGCGTATCGTTTCAGCCACGGCATACGTCTCGGACCTGAACCTCAAGCAAGGCATGAACGAGGTATGGACGGCCTGGTTTGCCCCCGAGCACTTGCCGGCCCGGGCTACCCTGGGAGTGGCTGATCTCGGTGATAATGTGCTTCTGGAACTGGTAGTAACGGCAGTCAAATAAACAAATGACATATCCACAAAAAAGCGCCGCCACCCTAGGGTGGCGGCGCTTTCGCAATAGCGGCCTTTCAGTCACTCATGTCCTGCCATTCACGCCGCAGCAGGCCATGGCTTACTTGGCTGCCTTGGTGGCGGTAACCGATGCGGACTTCATGTTCTCTTCGGCCAGCTTCTGACCCTTCTGAACGAAATCCTGGTTGATCGCCACCACTTTCTCGGCATCGCCCTTGACGCGCTCGCTCAGGTCCTTGGCGACTTTCTGCTGGCCTTCGACGTAAGTGCGCAGGCCTTCGGCATCCTTGATGTCGAGCATCGCGCGGGCCTGGCCCATGCTGACATCGGTGTAAGCCTTGAAGGCCTCGTACTGGGTGGCCATCAGCTTTTCGGTGTAGTCCAGGCTCAGGGCGGCATAGGCACGTGCCGGGCCGAAGAACATGGATTCGAATTGCTTGGTTGCCTGATCTGTTGCGTTGCTCATGGAGCACCTCCGTTGGTTCAAGATCGAAGGCTTGATGTCCTTCGTTGCATTGCAACATAGCAAAGCCTTTGCTGCATTGCAACATCGACTGGACGAATTTTGAACAACGCAACTATCACTTAAAAGTCGATATTCAGTCCCACCCAGTAACGGCGACCATCTTCGACGTAGCCGTACTCGTCGTAGTTCACGTCTTCGTCGAGCAGGTTGTAGACCCCGAACAATAGCTGGGTGGAATCGGTCAGGCGCCAGGCGCCACCGGAATCGACGATGGTATAGGAAGGCGCAACCAGGGTACTGGAGGATGGCGCGGTGATCGGCTGACTCTCCTCGCCGCGGTAAGTCACGCTCGTCCAGGCATTGAGCCGCGTATTGGGACGCCAGTCGAACTTGCCGACGACCTGGTGCTTGGGCAGTTGGGTCAGCGGCCGGCCGGCGTACTCGCCCGACTTCTGCTCGGAGTCGGTATAGGTGTAGCTGGAGGTAAAGGTCAGGGTATTGGTCAACGGTGCGGTTAGGCTCACTTCCGCCCCCTGGGTCACCGCTTCGTCGACGTTGATGCGGTAGGTGGGATCGGAACCGAACTGGTTGGGACCAGCGGTACAGATGTCGATGGGACACGCCACGCGGGTGATCTTGTCCTTGAAGTCGTTGTGGAACACGGTCAGGCTGGCATCGATGCCTCGCGGGGCATGATAGAGCAGCGCCAACTCCTTGTTGACCGAGGTCTCGGGCTCGAGATCGGGGTTGCCATAGATATTGCCGCCGCGGCTCGTCGCCCCCCAGTCGGCAGTGATTTCGCGCAGGCTCGGCGAGCGATAGCCGGTTGAAACGCCCCCCTTGAGGGTCCACATCGGCGCCACGTTCCAGACGCCATAAAGGCGCGGACTGAGGTGGCTGCCGTAGTTGTCGTCATCGTCCAGGCGCAACCCCGCCGTCAGCGCAAAGGCATCCGTCATCAGCCATTCATTCTCGGCAAACAGCGAGTACTGGCTGTGGTCGACGTAGGTGCGATCGGAGATTCGGTTCGTGGTCGAGTCATCGAGCTCTTCATAGATGTAGTTAGCGCCAGCAGTGACGATATGGTTGCCAAGCGGTACCACCCAATTGGTGTTGGCCACCGTGTTGGTGATCTCGATATCGCGCTCCTTGTTGATGGTCGACTCACGCTGTACGTAGCTGGTGGAGGTTGCCACTCCCCAGCGGCCGTTATGGGTCAGCGCGGCATATTCGCGTTCATGCTCATTGAAGGAGTACTCATCGGCCGAGCGACCTGCATGGGATTCGCGCTGAGTGTTCTGGTGCCCCGCCTCAAAGGCAAAATCATGGTTGTCGAGCGGGGTCAGTGTGAGGCGTGCCGTCAGGTTCTCGAAATCACGGCTCTCGTAGCCGTTGATGATGTCATCCTCCTGACGGGTGTTGTACTGACCATAGACATGCAGACCCAGGAGGTTCGGCACCAGCGGGCCGGCGACGTAGATCTGGCTCTGGTGAGCATTGCCCGAATCACTGCTCTCCTGGATGGTGCTCTCCAGACGCACGTTACCGTGCCACTCCTCGGCGACCTTGCGGGTAATGATGTTGATGACCCCACCGATGGCGTCGGAGCCATAGAGTGTCGACATCGGCCCACGGATCACCTCGATGCGCTCGATGGCCATCAATGGTGGCAACCAGTCCTGTTCGAAGCCTGCACTACCATTGGGCCGTGACTCCCGCGAGCCCTGGCGGCGGCCATCGACCAGCAGCAAGGTATACTGCGCCGGCATGCCGCGCATGCTGACATCGACCCCGTTATCGCCAGCGCCGCCACCGGTGACGATCACCCCCGGCACACTACGCAGCGCATCGGTGATATCGCGATAGGCTCCCGTCTGCAACTCTTCTCGAGTAATCACGCTGATCGAGGCGGGAGCGTCCTGGACGCTCTGGGCGTACCCTGCAGCGGTGACGACCACATTGTCGAGTTCCAGATGGTTCTGGGCATTTGCTTGAATACTAGCAAGTGCCGCGATGGCTGCAGCCAGAGTGGTAGGACGGAAACGTGACACTAATGAGCTCTCCTTGAACACCAACGAGAACGGAAGGGATATCGTTACCAACAGCCAATAGCAATCGTTATCATTTGAATTGTGCATGAATCGTTCATTCGTGTCGTGCTACCAGCGTGTTGCGTATTGGGGAACGATCAGGCAGGAGGCGAGCGCCGAATTCCGGCAAGTAGCGGGTTGCCCGTCTCCGGGTCGGGGATCAAGGTGCACTCGATGCCGTAGAGGCGGCGTACCAGCTCAGGAGTCACGATGTCACGCGGCGGGCCTTCGGCAATGATGGCTCCGTCGAGCATGGCCACCAAGTTGTCGGCGTAACGGCAGGCACTTGCCAGGTCATGGACGACCATGACTATCGTGCGTCCGGCGGACGCCAGGCGGCGAATCAATTCGAAGACTTCGATCTGGTGGCCCAGATCCAGCGCCGAGGTGGGCTCGTCGAGCAGCAGTAGCGGGGTCTGCTGGGCGATGGTCATGGCGATCCAGGCGCGCTGACGCTGCCCGCCGGAGAGCGCATCCAGGTTGCGCTCGGCGAGTTCGTCGAGATCGGCGGCGGCCAGCGCCTCGGTCACCACCTGCTGGTCCTCCATCGACCACTGACGCAACCAACCCTGATGGGGCTGGCGCCCGAAGCGGATCAGCTCGCTGACGGTCAAGCCTTCGGGAGCATGGGTTTCTTGCGGGAGCAGCGCCAGACGGGTGGCCAGCTTGCGCGACGGCAGACGCTGGATGTCCTGGCCGTCGAGCAGTACGCTGCCGCGGCTCGGGGCATGCAGGCGCGCCAGGCCGGCCAGCAGCGTGGACTTGCCGCAGCCGTTGGGCCCGACGATCGCGGTCACCTTGCCCTGGGGCAGGGAGAGGCTCAACGACTCGATCACCGAGAGGCGGCCATAGGCCAGTCCCAATTCACGGGCTTCGAGGCCGGACGATGCGCTCATGCGAGGCTCCTCGTGCGTAACAGAATCCATAGCAGGTAAGGCCCGCCGACTACCGCCGTGACGATGCCCACCGGGATCTCGATGGGCGCGAACAGGGTGCGCCCGACGAGATCGGAAAGCACCATGACCAGCGCCCCGGCCAGCGCCGAGGCGACGATCGGCACACCGCGCGTGGACGAGAGGTAGCGGGCGATCTCCGGGCCAATCAGCCCGACCATGCCGACCGGGCCGGCCACCGCCACCGCCAGGGCCGTCAACACGACCGACAGGATCAGCGCCTGATGGCGGCGCCGGTTGACCGGCTGCCCCAAGCCCTGGGCCACCGATTCGGAGAAGCGCATCACCGAGAGAGCGCGGGCCAGCCACAGGGCGGCCATGAGCCCGAGCGGGAGCCCCACGGCCAGCGTCGTCACCGCGCTTTGCGGGCGTGCATTGAGGGTGCCCACCGTCCAGGGATAGGCGGCATTGGCCACGTCGATGGAGACCCGCGCCAGCAACAGTTGCGTCAAGGCGCCGAATACCGCCCCGACGCCGATACCGGCGACGATGAAGCGATAGCCGCGTACCCCGCCGCCGCCGACCAGGCCGAAGGTGAGCGCCGTGGCGGTGACCGCCCCGGCCAGCGCCATGGCCGGCGGCGCTATGCTCACGCCGATCCCCACCACCGAGGCCACGGCGAACGCCGTGGCGCCGTTGTCGATACCGATGATGCCGGGCGTGGCCAGGCGATTGCGGGCCAGCGTCTGCATCAGGCACCCCGCCAGTGCGAAAGCGGCGCCGGTCATGCAGGCCACCGCCAGCCGCGGCAGGCGCAGGTCGAGCACCATGAACGAGGCCATCATGTCTCCGCGTCCGGCCAGTACGGCCCAGAGTTCCGCAGGCGACAAGCGCATGCTGCCCAGGCTCAGGTAGGCCAGGGAGGCCAGCAACAACGCCGCGAGCAGCAACGCGTTGGCGGTGAAGGCACGGCGGTCGATCAGCAGACTGTTGTCATGGTCCCAGGCGATGCGCCAGGTACCGTTGGGTGCCCGCACCTCCTCGGGGGCGGGAGTCGAAAGCGTCATGGGCTGGCCGGATGGTGGAAACATCGAAGTCATGGCGTACCCTACAGTGTCGGCAGGCGGCGTGCACGCACTACGGCCACCAGCACCGGAGCGCCGCACATGGCGGTGAGCACGCCCAGCGGCAGCTCCGAGGGGGCGACGAGCAGTCGCGAGACGATATCGGCAAGGATCACCATCAGCGGTCCCAGCGGCAGGCAGAACCACAGGGTGCGGCGAATGTCCGGCCCCGCCAGCGCCCGCGCGGCGTAGGGCACCACCAGGCCGACGAAGGCGATGGGGCCGGCCAGGGCGGTGGCCGCCCCCACCATCAGGGCCACCGCGACGATCACCAGCAGGCGCACCAGCCAGGGACGGTGCCCCAGCCCGGTGGCGACCCGTTCGCCCAGCGCCAGCGACGCCAGCGGCCGGGCGATCAGCAGCGTGATCGCCCCCGCGACGATCAGACTGGGCGCGACGACGACCAGATCCTCCAGGCGCCTCCCGGAGAGGCTGCCCACCACCCAGAAGCGAATCTCGTCGGCGGCGCGCTGATCGTAGAGCAGCAGCAGCGAGGTCAGGGCACCGAGCAGCCCGGAAAAGGCCGCCCCGGCCAGCACCAAGCGCACCGGGTCGCCGCCCACTCCGCGCAACCGGGCCACGCCCAGCACGCAGAGACAGCCCACCAGGGCGCCGAGCTGGGCCACCCCCACCCGCAGGGTGGTAGCGCTGGCACCCAGCACCAGCACCAGCGCCACGGCGAAGGCCGCCCCGGCACTGACACCGAGCAGGCCCGGTTCCGCCAGAGGATTGCGCGCCACCGCCTGCAACAAGGCCCCCGCCACACCCAGCGCCATGCCTACGGCCAGTCCGATCAACGCCCGCGGTCCGCGCAGCGACGAGAGCACGAAGCGCGCCTCTTCATCGCCCTCCCCCAGCAGCGTGTGGAGGCCGCGCAGCGGCCCCACCTCCCCGGCGCCGAATAGCAAGCTGGCCAGGCATACCAGTATCAGTAGCCCGGCCAGCATCAGCCATGTCTGCATCAAGCGCGGCGGGGCCCCTGCCGCGGCTAGTTTGACCTGCATATCAATTCACGGCATCCCGTTCTTCTATCGTGTCGATCACGCCTTCCAGCACATCGAGAATGGCCTGTGCCGCCAGCGGCCCCATGGCGCTGGAGAAGAGCTGCCCGTCCACCGGCACCACCCGGTCGTTCCCGACCACCGAGAGGCGCTGGAAGGCCGGCGAGGTGCGTGCCGCCTCCAGAGCCTCCTCGCCCTCCTGATTCAGAGTGGCGAGGAACATCCAGTCCTGATCGATCCGGGAGAGGTTCTCCAGACTCAGCGGATCGCTGTGCGGCACGCCCTTACGCACCAGGCCGGCATCGGTCACCTCGAAGCCGGCAGCGGCAATGAAGCCGGTGCCGAACAGGTCTTCGTTCATCACCATCGGACCCTGCGGCATCCAGCGTACCAGGGCGGCAGTGGGCGGCTCGTCGCCAAGGCGCGCGGCGAGCTCGGCGGCGCGCTGGTCCACGTGCTCAATCAGAGCTTCCGCTTCCGCCTCGTCCCGGCCCAGCGCCTGGGTGAAGACGCGCAGTTCCTCGCGCCAGCTATCGGCGGTGAAGCCGCCGCTGGGCGGCACCACGACCGGCGCGATCCGCGAAAGTAGCTGGTACTGCTCCTGGGGCAGCAGCGGCGAGGCGAGGATCATGTCCGGCTGCAGGGCGACCACCGCTTCCAGGTTGGTTTCCCGGGCGGTGCCGACGATGGAGATATCCGATACCTCATCGGCGATATAGGTGGCGACATGCTCACCGCCACGAGTCGCCACCGCGCCCAGCGGGGTGACACCCAGGGCGATGGAGGCATCCAGCGCACCCTCGTAGAGCGTGACCACCCGCTCCGGCTGGCCCTCGATCTCAACGTTACCGTAAGCGGTTTCCAGCATTCTGGCCATTGCCGGGGCAATGCTCAGGGCAACCATGAGCAACGCAGCGCCCCACAGGCAGCTGAGACGAAGCGTACGTTGATGAATTCCGTATAGACGGGTCGGCATGGAGTACATTCCTGAGAGACGTGTGGCGCAGAATGATAATCACTATCAAAATCGGCTGCATGTTTCAAAGCCGCAACAGCGCGTTCCTCATTATGCAACACAGGCATAGATTTAGCATTCAATTGCATTCGTGAATGATTTTCAAGACTATTCTGCTGTGCGAGACTGTCCTCTACCACGGTCACTCGCTTAGAGAGCCTCCATGCACGATCTCGACGAATTAGCTGCTTTCGTAGCGGTAATGGAATCTGGCAGCCTGACCCAGAGTGCTCGTACGCTAGGCGTCGCGAAATCCACCTTGAGCCGGCGCATCAATCAGCTCGAGAGCCGGTTGTCGCAGCCGTTGTTGCGCCGTCAGGCCAACCGGCTCATCCCCACCGAAGCGGGCACTCTGTTTCACGCCTACAGCCAGCAGATTCTACGTCTGGCGGAGCAGGCGCAGCAGGCACTTGAAGCGTTGCGGGAGGAGGTCAGTGGTGAACTGATCGTATATACCCACGAGGGCTTTGCCAGAGGGTGGCTCGCCAGCCAGATGGAAGCCTTTGCCGAGCGTTATCCGGGCATACGCCTGACGCTGCGCACCCAGTTGTCGCCTCCCCAGCGCCCGGAGGATGCACCTCTGTGCCTCTGGCTGGGACCGCCTCCCGAATGCGGGCTGCGCCAGGAGAACCTGGGCATCATGAGACGTGGACTCTATGCCCACCCCGCCTACCTGGCGCGTTACGGCACCCCTACCCACCCCCGCCAACTGGCCGACCATGCCTGGGTCGACCTGATAAGAGAGGGGGAAGACGGCGTGTTCCTGCAGCATGCCGATGAGGGCGAGTACCACCTTATCCCTCCCCGTACATGGCTGAGCGTCGACCAGCATGCACTGCATATCGACGCTATCGCACGCGGCAAGGGGATTGGCATCATGCCGCACTGGATGGCCCAGCAGCGCTTGAAGCATCACCCCGACACGCTGACGCGCTGCCTGGAGGCATGGCATCCAGCGCCACTACCCGTCACACTGCTCTACGCCTTCGGCAGGCAACCCTGCAAGGTCTCCACCCTGCTCAAGCATCTGCGCCAGTCGATACCCGATGCGTGGCGCGTCGAGTACAGCGAGATGCTTGCCCAGAGCAATACCCACCTTTTGGAACATTGATCCGCACCAACTTCGTGCAACGCTCTATCTTTGCACTCAATCCATGCATCTTTATCCGCAACCTGGGCCGGTATTAAAGGCTCTCGATCTCTTAACCGACTGGTAAATCGGCTTTTTAGCGCGACTGGCAGACTTCTTGTAGGGATAAATGGAGTCCATGGGGTATCGGCAGCACAGCTGCCAGACAATTTGCTTTCCAATGGATGGCTAGGGTTCCGATCGCATCAATATTCACCCCAGATGCGATGACTGGTCCGAGAGCCATCGACCCGGCGCCTATCAGGCGCAAGGTTACACGGCGGGGGAAAAGCCCGGGAGGATAAGGTGCAGATGACTGCGCCGATGCCCTCGAGTTACCCAACGTCAATTGGAGGCCGTTATGCCCCGCACTCTGCCCAATCGCTCTATCCTTGCAGCGACGCTATCCACCACTCTACTCGCCACGGCCCTAAGTGCACCGATGACTCAGGCCCAGGAGCGCGATCAGTTCAGCGTCTGCTGGTCGATCTATGCCGGATGGATGCCCTGGGCCTATGCAGACATAGAAGGCATCGTCGACAAGTGGGCCGACGAATATGGCATCAGCATTGATGTCATCCAGGTCAACGACTATGTGGAATCGATCAACCAGTTCACTTCCGGTAATGTCGATGGCTGCGCCATGACCAACATGGATGCCCTGACCATTCCCGCAGCCAGCGGCGTCGACTCCACTGCCTTGATCATCAACGACTACTCCGATGGCAACGACGGTATCGTGCTCAAGAACAGCGACGATCTGGCCGACATCGAGGGGCGTCGGGTCAACTTGGTACAATTCAGCGTCTCGCACTACTTCCTGGCTCGGGCCCTGGAGAGCGTCGGCCTGACCGAGCGTGATATCGAAACGGTCAATACCTCGGACGCCGACATCGTCGGGCTATTCAGCAGCGCCAGCACCGAAGCTGTGGCGGCCTGGAATCCCCAGCTCAGTGCCATTGCCGACATGCCGGACAGCAATGTCGTCTATACCTCCGCCGAGATTCCCGGCGAGATTCTCGACATGATGGTAGTCAACACCGACACCCTGGCCGCCAATCCTGACTTCGGCCATGCCCTGGTCGGCGCCTGGTACGAAGTCATGGCGCTGGTCGAGGCTAGGGATGAACAGGCCCTCTCGATCATGGCCGATGCGGCCGGCACCGATCTCGAGGGGTATCTTGCCCAGCTCGATGCCACCTACCTCTATACCGATCCCACCGAAGCCATAGCACTAATGGAGGGTGATGAGCTGCTCGAGACTATGCAGCGCGTCGCCGAATTCAGTTTCGAGCATGGCTTACTCGGCGACATGGCGCCCGATCCTGGCGTGGTCGGCGTCGAGACGCCCAGCGGCGTTTACGGCGATGAAAGCAATATCATGCTGCGCTTCGATCCCAGCTATACCCAAGCCTATATCGACTCCCGCCAGTAAATGCGAGTGGGCGGCCTGCCCTGTCGGCCAGGCCGCCCACCGGTCACTTGTCCCGATGCGGAGTTCGCCATGAAACGCCTGATCAATCTTACGCCCTCCTACGGCGGTCGCTGGTTACTTGGCCTGGCACCCTTTGTGCTGCTGGCGATGGTGTATCTCAGCCTGTCCAATGCCCGACTCGCCGAGAACCCAGGCGATCGACTGCTTCCTGCGCCCACCACCATGGCCCAGACCTTCTACAACCTGGCCACGGCGGAAAACGTGCGTACCGGTCAGATCACTCTCTGGGCCGATACCCTGGCCAGCCTCGAACGGCTATTGCTCGGGGTGGCGATCAGTGCGCTGATCGGCCTGGTTGTAGGCATCGTCAGTGGCGGCCTGCCATTAATCCGCGCCAAGCTCTCCCCCCTGGTCACAGTGGCCTCACTGATCCCGCCGATGGCAATTCTGCCGATACTATTCATCGCTTTCGGCACCGGCGAGATGGCCAAGATCGGACTGATCGTGATCGGGGTGGCGCCTTTCCTGATTCGAGACCTGCAGGGACATGCGCTGCGCCTGCCCGACGAGCAACTAATCAAGGCCCAGACGCTGGGCGCCAGCTCGTGGCAGGTGCTGATCCGCGTACTGCTGCCACAATTGACGCCTCGCCTGCTCAACGCCACTCGCCTGGCGCTGGGCAGCGCCTGGCTGTTCCTGATCGCTGCAGAAGCCATCGCCTCCCAGGAGGGGCTTGGCTATCGCATCTTCCTGGTACGCCGCTACCTGTCGATGGACGTGATCCTACCCTATGTCGCCTGGATCACCCTGCTCGCGTTCCTGCTCGACCAGGCGCTTGCCTGGACCTCGCGCCTGGCATTCCCCTGGTATCACGCCGGTGAGGGGGATCAAAAATGAGGAACTCAAGATGAGTCTGCTCGAAGCGAAGCGCCTGGAGAAGCGCTACGGCAATCATATCGTGCTCGAAGGGCTCAATTTTCACGTCGAAGCCGGCGAGTTCGTCACCTTGGTGGGTGCCTCGGGTTGCGGCAAAACCACCTTCCTGAAGATGCTGCTGGGTACCGAGCGTATCTCGCGCGGCTCGCTGACCCTTGACGGCCGGCCGATTCCCGACGAGCCGGGCCCTGATCGTGGCGTGGTGTTCCAGAAGTACTCGGTGTTCCCGCATCTCACCGTACTCGGCAACGTGATGATCGCCGAGGAACTACGTCAATCGAAGCTGCTCGGGAAGTGTGTTGGAGCCGCACGCCGCCGCGCCCGAGACAAGGCCATGGAGCGAATCCGGGAAGTCGGGCTCGACCATGCGTTGGACAAGTATCCGCATGAGCTTTCCGGCGGCATGCAGCAGCGTCTGGCGATCGCCCAGGCACTGATGATGCGCCCCCGTATCCTACTGCTCGACGAGCCTTTCGGTGCTCTCGATCCGGGTATCCGCCAGGACATGCACAGCCTGATCACCCGCCTGTGGGAGGAGCAGCAATTGACCATCTTCATGATCACCCATGACCTCAAGGAGGCCTTCACGCTAGGCACACGGCTGTGGGTGTTCGACAAGACACGCCACGATCCCCAGGCTCCCGAGGCCTTTGGCTCCACCATCACCTACGACCTGCCGATCGACCAGCGCCAGCTACCGGAAGACCTTCCGGCGCAGCTTGCCGAGCGCGGCATCAAGACGCTGTCACAGGAGACGCTGCTATGAGCACGCCATCGGATGTGCACTACATCACCCATCTGCCGGGCGGTCATCACTGGTCGCTTCGGCTACGTCGCGGCACCACGTTGACCTTGACCGCCCATGAGGCGGACACCAATGTCGGACTGCTCTGCTATAACCCCGAAAATCTGCTTGAGCGTTTGAACCTGCCCGATACGCTGAAATGCCAGCACACTTTCAAGCTGACCCGGGGCCACTGCCTCTATTCCGACATGGGGCGTATCTTCGCCTCGATCGTCGAGGATGACCTAGGCTGGCACGACAGCGTCAGTGGCAACTTGATGCCTCGCCACCTGGTCGCCAAGGGCTGGCAGTCGGTCAGCTACCAGCAGGGCCACAACGAGTGGACACGTACCGGCCATGACGCCTTCCTGGTCGAGCTGGCCAAGTATGGCCTTAGCCGTCGCGATCTCGCGGCCAACCTCAACCTCTTTTCGCGCGTCGAGAGCGATGACGGGGGCAGACTGCGCTACGTGCCTGGTCACTGCCAGCCCGGTGCAAGCGTCACGCTACGTTTCGAGATGGACACTCTGGTGCTATTGCACACCTGCCCACATCCGCTGGATCCAAGTCTCGAATATCCGCGCCGCGGCGTGGAGATCGCACTGGGCACTGCGCAGCCCCCCACCGAGGAGGATATCTGCTACCGCTCGCGACCGGAGAACGCTCGCGGCTTCGAAAACAATCGCCTCTACCACCTCGGTCTGTAAGGGAGAACACCATGATCATCGCAAGCACCCTACGTCCCGAGAATGCGCTCAGTCGCACTACCGTCGACGCCGGCGATCACTTCATCGGCATCGTCAAGGCCGGCCAGACCCTACGTATCCTCGACCTGGAGGGCAATCAGGCCGCCGACACCCTGTTCTTCAATGCCCATGACAGCGCCGAGCGCTACAGCGCCATGGACACGGTTCGCGAGCAGGGCGCTGTCTATCTCACCGCCGGCTCGCGCCTGCTCTCCAACGACGGCAACCCGATGCTGACCATCACCGCCGATACCTGCGGGCGTCACGACACCCTGGGTGGCGCCTGTGCCAGCGAAAGCAACACCGTGCGCTACGACTTGGAGAAGCGCCACATGCACTCCTGCCGGGACAACTGGATGCTGGCAATCGCCAATCATCCCGAGTATGGCATCACCAAGCGCGACATCACCCACAACATCAACTTCTTCATGAACGTGCCGGTCACCGCCGAGGGCGGCCTGACCTTCGAGGATGGTATCTCGGCACCCGGCAAGTACGTGGAGATGGTTGCCGAGATGGATGTGGTGGTGCTGGTCTCCAACTGCCCCCAGCTCAACAACCCTTGCAACGGCTACAACCCGACGCCCATCGAACTGCTGATCTGGAAATAATGAGGCGCTGGCTCCTGGGACGACCCACGGAGCCCGACAAGGACGCGGGACGACCCGCACCATCATTAGGGACGAAGCACGATGTTCTCCAAGGTCCTGATCGCCAATCGCGGCGCCATCGCCGCCAGAATTCTACGTACCCTCAAACAGCTGGGCACCGGTTCGGTCGTCGTGTATGCCGAGGCCGATCGAGACGCCCCCTACGTCCATCAGGCCGACGAGGCGTGGTCGCTGGGTGAAGGCGGTGCCGCCGACACCTACCTGGATATCGGCAAGCTGATCGACATCGCCAGGCAGAGCGGCGCCGAGGCGGTGCATCCCGGCTACGGCTTTCTCTCCGAGAACACCCGCTTCATCGCCGCCTGCGAGGCGGCCGGGCTGGCGTTTCTTGGCCCCACTGCCGATCAGATCCGCGATTTTGGCTTAAAACACGAGGCACGTGCCTTGGCCGAGCGTGCCGGCGTACCGTTGGTGCCGGGCTCCGGCCTTCTCGCCAGCGTCGAAGAGGCCGTTACCGAGGCTGCACGCATCGGCTATCCGGTGATGCTCAAGTCCACCGCCGGCGGCGGCGGCATCGGCATGCAGGTCTGCGAGGATGCACCGGCCCTCGAGCGCGCCTTCGACTCGGTACGCGGCCTGGGCGAGCGCAACTTCGGCGATGGCAGCGTCTTCCTTGAAGCCTATATCGCCCGTGCGCGTCATCTCGAAGTGCAACTGTTCGGCGATGGCCGGGGTAAGGTCGTGGCACTCGGCGAACGTGACTGCTCCACCCAGCGCCGTCACCAGAAGGTGCTCGAGGAGTGCCCGGCTCCCAACTTGCCCGAGCGCGTGCGCAGCGAGCTGCACGCCACCGCCGTGCGCCTGGGCGAGGCAGTCAATTACCGCAATGCCGGGACCGTGGAGTTCATTTACGATGCCGAGCGCAAGACATTCTACTTTCTCGAGGTCAACACTCGGCTGCAGGTCGAGCATGGTGTTACCGAGGAGGTGTATGGCGTGGATCTCGTTGAATGGATGGTGCGTCTCGGCGCCGACGAACTTCCCGATCTCGACATATTGACCCGAGACCTCGCCCCGCAAGGCCACGCCATCCAGGCGCGTCTCTACGCCGAGGACCCGAGCCACGATTTCCGCCCCAGCGCTGGGCTGCTCACCGAAGTGGCATTCCCCAAGACGCCAGGCCTGCGCGTCGATCATGCCATTGAGGCGGGGCTTGAGGTCTCGGCGCTGTTCGATCCGATGCTCGCCAAGATAATCGTGCATGCCAAAGATCGCGATAACGCCATCGAGCGCCTGGCCGACGTGCTTGAGCAGTCCAGCGTCTATGGCATCGCCACCAACCGCCGCTGGCTCTCGCATGTGCTGCGTAATGCCCGCTTCCGGACGGCTGAGGTGCACACCCGTTGGCTGGGCGAACTCGACTGGGCGCCACCGGCCATCGAGGTGCTCAGCGCCGGCACCATGACCACGATCCAGGACTATCCCGGGCGCCAGGGGCATTGGGACGTGGGCGTGCCGCCCTCCGGCCCCTTCGACGACTGGTCGTTCCGCCTCGGCAACCGCCTGCTCGACAACCCGGCTGACGCCGCCGGGCTCGAGATCACCCTGACCGGCCCCACGCTGCGCTTTCATCGCGCCACCCAGATCGCGCTTGCCGGAGCAGAACTGCCCACCACCCTCGATGGCGACCCCGTGGCGTTCTGGCAGGTGCTCGACGTGCCCGCCGGAGCGACCCTCGCGCTGGGCAAGGCCAGCGCCGGTGCGCGTGCCTATCTACTGGTACGCGGCGGCATCGATTGCCCTGCCTACCTCGGTTCGAAAGCCACCTTCACCCTCGGCCAGTTCGGCGGCCACGCTGGGCGCGCCCTGCGCAGCGGCGACATGCTCGACCTGCCCGAGCTGGACGCTGCGCCGCCGCGTGCTCTGCCCGAGGCGCTCAAACCCCCAATCGGCGGCAAGGAGGCGAGCCATGACTGGGAGATCGCCGTGCTATACGGCCCGCATGGCGCGCCGGACTTCTTCACAGAAGCCGACATCGACACTTTCTTCGCCCATGCCTGGGAAGTGCACTACAACTCCAGCCGCACCGGCGTGCGCCTGATCGGTCCGCGTCCCGAATGGGCACGTGCTGACGGCGGCGAGGCCGGCCTGCACCCCTCGAACATTCACGATAATGCCTACGCCTTCGGTACCATCGACTTCACCGGCGACATGCCGGTGATCCTCGGTCCCGATGGCCCCTCGCTGGGCGGCTTCGTCTGCCCCGCCACGGTGGTGCGCGCCGAGCGCTGGAAACTCGGCCAGCTCACCGCCGGCGACCGCATTCGCTTCGTGCCAGTGGATCTGGCCATCGCCCGCCAGTTGGAAGCGCGCCAGCAAGCCCAGCTCGCTTCCCTTAGCGAGCAGCCGGCCATCGCTGTCGAAGAACGTCGCGGCAGCCCCATTCTGCGCGACGTGCCGGCCGAGACTGCCGGCGAGCGCATCGTCTACCGCCGTGCCGGCGACGACTTCTTGCTGGTCGAGTTCGGTGCCATGGAGCTGGACATTGCGCTGCGCTTTCGTGCCCATGCCTGGATGCTATGGCTTCAGAAAAACGCGCTACCGGGCCTGCGTGAGCTGACGCCCGGCATTCGCTCGCTGCAGGTCCACTACGAACCCAGCGAACTCGCGCTCGACAAGTTGCTTGCCCACCTGGAACGCGCCGAGCGCGAGCTGCGCGACGTCGAAGCACTCGAGGTCGAGGCGCGTACCGTGCACCTGCCGCTCTCCTGGGACGATCCGGCCTGCCAGGAAGCCATCGACAAGTATCAGAGAAGCGTGCGCCCGGATGCGCCCTGGTGCCCAAGCAACCTGGAGTTCATTCGTCGTATCAATGGGCTGGATGCCATCGAGCAGGTGCGCGACATCGTTTTCAATGCCCGCTACCTGGTGATGGGCCTGGGCGACGTCTACCTCGGTGCACCGGTGGCCACGCCGCTCGACCCCTCCCAGCGACTGGTCACCACCAAGTACAACCCGGCACGCACCTGGACCGCCGAGAACTCGGTGGGCATCGGCGGCGCCTATCTGTGCGTCTACGGCATGGAAGGGCCCGGCGGCTATCAGTTCGTCGGCCGCACCCTGCAGATGTGGAACCGTTACCGCCAGACCGAATATTTCGAGAGTCCCTGGCTGCTGCGCTTCTTCGATCAGCTGTGCTTCTTCGAGGTCAGCCACGAGGAGCTCACGCAGATTCGCCGTGACTTCCCCCATGGGCGCTATCCGCTCGAGATCGAGACCACGCACTTCAAACTCGCCGACTACCAGGCCGATATCGACGCCCGCGCCGAGAAGATTGCCGTGTTCCGGGAACGCCGCGAGACCGCCTTCCAGCAGGAGATGGCCAACTGGCGCGCCAGCGGCCAGCTCACCTTCGAAGACCAGGCCCCCGTGACCCTTGAGGCCGCCGAGCTTGGTGCGGGAGAGAGCGGCATCGACAGCCCCGTGACCGGCAGCCTGTGGAAGCTTCTGATCAGCGAGGGCGACTCGGTCGAAGCCGGCCAGGTCATCGCCCTGGTCGAATCGATGAAGATGGAGGTCGAGGTCACCGCCTTTCAGGCGGGCCGCGTGGCGCGGCTACCGATACACGAGGGAGCGGCCGTGGCCCCGGGCCAGCCACTGGTAATTCTGACCGCACTTGAGGAGGGCATGGCATGAGCGCACCGCAACCCGATACCCGCCTGGAGGAGTTCCAATCCATCCCGGTGATCGATATCCAGGCGCTGCTCGGCGATGACATCGAGGCCCGCCAGGCAGTCGCCAGCGAGCTCGGCCGTGCCGCTCGCGAGGTCGGTTTCTTCCAGATTGTCGGCCACGGCATTTCCCGAGCAATGCGGAAAAACCTGATCGAGCAAGCCAAGGCATTTTTTGCCCAGCCGCTCGACGCCAAGATGATGCGCTACATCGGTAATTACGATCATCACCGCGGCTATGTACCCCAAGGGGAGGAGGCACCCGACCCCAACAAGCGCGACCTCAAGGAAGCCTTCGACCTGGCCTTCGAACTGCCCGCCGACGACCCGGGCGTGCGCGCCGGCACCCCGCTGCTCGGCCCCAACCCCTGGCCGGATCTTGACGGCTTCCGCGAGCCCGTCGAAGCGTATTATCAGGCCACCTACCAGGTCGGGCGGGCGTTGATGCGCGGCTTCGCGCTGACGCTCGGCCTGCCAGAAGAGCACTTTCTGCGTTACGTCAACAAGCCACCCAGTCAGCTGCGCTTGATCCACTACCCCTTCGACCCCCATGCCGAGGATGTTCAGGGCATCGGCGCGCACACCGACTACGAGTGCTTCACTCTGCTGCTGCCCACCGCACCCGGGCTCGAGGTGATGAACGGTGCCGGCGAATGGATCGAGGTGCCCTACCGCGATGACGCCTTGGTGATCAATATTGGCGACATGCTGGAGATCTGGACCAACGGTGAGTTCGTCGCCACCTCGCACCGGGTACGCAAGGTGAAGGAGGAGCGCTATTCGTTTCCGCTGTTCTTCGCCTGCGACTACCACACCGTGGTGGCACCGTTGCCCGAACTGGTGGCACGACACGGCGGCGAGCCCCGCTACGCTCCACTCAAGGCCGGCGATCATCTCTATGCCCAAACCATCCAGACCTTCCGCTACCTGCAACAGCGCCTGGCGCGCGGTGAGATCGACCTGCCCGAAGGCGCACGAAATGTGGGCACTCTCGGCCAGCACGGTCGCCATCAGGAGGCAGACACATGAGTGTCGCCTGGCCCAACCTCCCGACGGCTTATCGCGGCGTGTGGAAGCGTACCCTGTATGCCGAGCCCAGCGCGCCGCCTCATACCCAGCTCGACACCACCACCCAGGTGATCTGGCTGCAGACGTCGAGCTGGCATGCCGACCTGCGCCTGCCCGCCGAGCGCCCCGACTTCACCGGCGTCAGCGGCCTCGCCGGCTGCTCACGCGAGCAGCTTATCTGGCTCGCCAGCCTAACGGCCTTCGCCGGGCTGACCCAGGTGGAGGGCGAGCTTTGCAGCTGGCATCGCCTGGCCGACCTCGCTCCGAGCCTTGAGCGCGACGTCGGCGCGATGCGCTTTCTCGACACCAACGCACTGGAGGAGCGCCATCCGTACGGCCACTATCTGGAGCACTGGGAACGATTAGCAAGCACCGGCGAAGAGCATCTGATCCTCAATGACAGGGGTCTGCCGACCTGGATGCAGCTCGGCGATCATGCCATCGCCATCGTGCACCGACCGTCTGGCCCGGGTGTCGAGGCTCTGTTCACGCCACCAGAACGCCTCGATGACGACACCCTGCGTTGGCGCGCAAGCCTGCGTTTGGACTACCTGTGCCGAGAGACCGACGGCTGGCGCGT
The DNA here is from genome assembly GCF_013009075.1 of Halomonas sp. TA22. Lineage (NCBI taxonomy): Bacteria > Pseudomonadati > Pseudomonadota > Gammaproteobacteria > Oceanospirillales > Halomonadaceae > Halomonas > Halomonas sp. TA22. The sequence continues at coordinate 588,125 of NZ_CP053108.1, forward strand.
GACGCTCTCGACTCATCCCTGGCGGGAAGAATTGACTTGTCGCCACTCCGTTTTGACCGAAGGACATGCCTCATGAGCGCTCAACGCCTGGATATCAACTCCCTGCACGCTGCCTATCGTCGCGGCGAATTCACCCCGAAGTCACTCATCGACACCTTGCTCACCGAGGCTGACGAGCGAGGACACGACCCGGCCTGGATCACCCGCCTGTCCCGCGAGCAGGTCGCACCCTATCTCGCCCGCCTGGAGAGCGAATCGCCGGACACTCTGCCGCTTTACGGCATCCCTTTTGCGATCAAGGACAATATCGACCTGGCGGGCGTGCCGACCACCGCCGGCTGCCCCGCCTTTGCCTATACCCCGGATGAGCATGCCTTCGTGGTGAAGCAGTTGATCGATGCCGGCGCCATTCCGCTGGGCAAGACCAACCTAGATCAGTTCGCCACCGGCCTGGTCGGCGAGCGAGCGCTCGACGTCTATGGCGTACCGGGCAACGCCTTCGATGCCGACTACATTCCCGGCGGCTCGAGCAGCGGCTCTGCGGTGGTGACCGCCGCCGCCCAGGTGAGCTTCGCGCTGGGGACCGACACTGCCGGCTCGGGGCGCGTTCCGGCCTGCTTCCATAACCTGTTCGGCGTCAAGCCCAGTCTGGGGCTTCTCAGCACCCGCGGCGTGGTGCCGGCCTGTGCCACGCTCGACACCATCAGCCTGTTTGCGCTGAGTGCCGACGATGCCCAGGCCGTATTCAGGGTGGCCAGTGCCTTCGACCCCGAGTGCGCCTGGTCGAGGCGACACGATTTCGCCGTGCACTGCAAGCGCTACGGTCAGACGCCCTCGCGTTTTCGCTTCGGCGTGCCGCCCGAAGCGCAGTGGCATACCGACGAGGCGTACACGACCGGCATGCACGCAGCGATCGCCGAATTCGAGGCCCTGGGCGGCGAAAAAGTCGAGCTCGACTGCTCCTCGCTGCTCGCCGCCGCCCGGCTGCTCTACGAGGGCCCTTGGGTCGCCGAGCGCTATCACGCCATTCGTGACCTGCTCGCAAGTAATCCCAACGCCGTGCATCCGGTAACCCACCAGATCACCGAAGGCGGCGCCACGCCGCTCGCCGTGGATGCCTTCGACGCCCGCTACCAGCTCGCCGAGTACAAGCGTCAGGCCGACGCCCTGCTGGCCGAGGTGGATGTGATGCTCTCGCCCACCACCGTGACCCACCCCACCAAGCTGGAAGTGGCGGATAATCCGATCGGCGTGAACTCGCGACTCGGCACCTGGACCAACTTCATGAACCTGCTCGATTACAGCGCCCTTGCCGTACCCACCGGGTTCACCGAGTCCGGCCTGCCCTTCGGCGTGACGCTGTTCGGTGCGGCATTCGACGATCTCAAGCTGCTCTCGCTCGGCCGCGCCCTGGAGGCCCGGTTGATGCTGCCGCTGGGCGCGACCACGCTTGCGCGTACCGCCTTGGACGATCTCGCACCGGCCCAGGATGGCACGCTGGAACTGGCGGTATGTGGTGCGCATCTTGATGGCCTTCCGCTCAACCATCAACTCACCCAGCGTGGCGGCGTACTGGTCGAGGTAGCCGCAAGTGCGCCGCGCTACCGCCTCTACGCCCTCGCCGGCGGCCCGCCTGCACGGCCGGCGATGGTGCGAGACGAATACAAGGGCGCCGCCATTGAGGTAGAGGTGTGGCGACTGCCCATCGAGACGCTCGGTAGCTTGCTCTCCGGGATTCCAGCCCCGCTCGGCCTAGGGCAGGTGGAACTGGCCGGCGGCGAGTGGAAAACCGGTTTCATCTGCGCCGAAGGCGCACTGCATGAAGGTGGAGATGCCCAGGAGGTCACTCAATATGGCGGGTGGAGAGGGTGGCTTGCCAGCCAGTCCAAGTGAAATGACTCTGCCCAGCATCGCTGGGCAGAGTCATGCAAAGGCAGCAACTTACAGGGGAGTCGCCTAGCGCTGCCCAAACAGATGGCGACGCGCCTCATCGTCCATCTTCACGTTGTTGTCAGGATTGATGTCGTCCACCAGCGCATAGGCGCGCTTGACGGCGGGACGCGCCTCGATCGTGCGAAACCAGCGCAGCACGTTGGGGAAGTCCTCGATATCCTGACCCTGGTTTTCATAGGGCTTGATCCAGGGCCAGATCGCCATGTCGGCTATCGAATACTCCTCGCCGCCCACGAACGCATTCTCGTCGAGGCGCTTGTCGAGCACGGCGTATAGGCGCGCAGTCTCGTTGATGTAACGCTCGATGGCATACTCGATTTTCTGCGGCGCGTAATTGCGAAAGTGATGATTCTGGCCAGCCATGGGGCCAAGTCCGCCCATCTGCCAGTAGAGCCACTGCAGGATCACATAGCGCTCGCGCCCCTCCCTTGGCAGAAACTTGCCACTCTTGTCGGCCAGGTATTCAAGTATCGCCCCGGATTCGAACAGGGGTAACGGCTGTCCCCCATCCAGCGGTTTCTTATCGACAATGGCAGGAATCCGGTTGTTGGGGGCTATCTCCAGAAACTCGGCTGCAAACTGCTCTCCCCGCCCGATATTGATCGGCTTGAGGCGATACTCAAGGCCCGCCTCCTCGAGGAAGATCGTGACCTTGTGACCGTTGGGCGTCGTCCAATAGTAAAGATCGATCATGCGAACCTCCTGTTGCTCGTCATTGATACCTCTCGCCCTATGCACCTCATCATGGCACATCGCCACCGTTTGAGTGACTCAGCGATAGGCACCCTTCACATCGGTGATACGCATCGCCTCCCGGCCCAGGCCGCCATGGAGATCGAGCATTCTCTCGAGCCAGGCATAGACCGGATCGGCGTTCGAGACGAGATCCGCCGTCGACACCACACGAGCCCACATGAAGCTGCCAACGACCAGGTAGTCGGCCGCCGCCGGGGCATCGCCATCGAGAAAGTCGGATTCGGCAAGTCGGCCACGCATTGGCTCCAGCGCCTGATCGAGCATCGACAACCCCTTGCTCGGCGAGTGCAGGTCCTCAAGGCTGCGCCCGAAGCGCTTCTCCCGGCTCTCACGGAAGTAGTCGCGATCCTCCGGGGCAATGGCATTCAACAGATCCATGACGATGGTGCGCATGATCGCCGGGGCGAGCGAGCGTTCAGCATAGAACTTGAAGAAGCGGGCCCGGGCTTCGGCGTCGACACCGCCCAGCAGCGGCTTGTCGGGATAGTTACGATCCAGGTAGCGCAGGATCTCGTAGCTGTCGGACACCACCTCCTCGCCATCGACCATTACGGGCACGGTACTCTGCCCTGAGAATTCGAGAGCCTGCTTTTCACTAAAGCGCCAAGGACGGGTCTGGTAATCGAGCCCTTTGTGAGCAAGCGCGAACTTCACCCGCCAGCAGTACGGAGAAAACCGCAACCCATCATCGACACCACTAAGGTCGTATAGCAAACGGGACATATTCTTTTCCTTTTCTCAAAGCGTATTTATTACATCACGCCACTTTTCATCATTGCCACTTGGCGGTGTTTAAAGGCTATGTTGCCAGCCTACTCCTTGTTGTCCATTAGTCGAACGAAAAGCGGGAAATAGAGCAAAAAAAGCCTACAAATCCGCCATACAAACCTGCATAAATTATTTAAAAACAAATAATTATTGTTATTCACATATGACTACACTGCGCTGGTAATACCAATTATCCAAGTGTAGTCAAAGCCCCCTCTATCCGCTTATCTTGCCCTTGTCACCGCAGGGTTTCACTTGCCAAAAAACATGACAGCAAAGCCGGCTACCACTACTACCCGGACCACTTGAGCAGAACGACATGCCGAATAAAGCCAAGAGGAAGACTCCCTCATGAATCAGACAATACTCGCGCTACTTGCCTTCGCGCCATTGCTGCTGGCCGGTGTACTGTTGATAGGCTTTCGCATGGCCGCCAAGGTTGCCATGCCGATCGTCTTCATCGTCGCCGCGCTGATCGCGCTCTTCGCCTGGGACATGACCTTCACTCGGGTCGTCGCATCGTCGCTACAGGGCCTGATCCTCACCGCCTCGATCCTGTGGATCATCTTTGGTGCCATCCTGCTGCTCAATACCCTGAAACACTCAGGCGGTATCGCGGCGATTCGTAACGGCTTCTCGGGGATCAGCCCCGACCGCCGCGTACAAGCCATCATCGTCGCCTGGCTGTTTGGCTGCTTCATCGAGGGCGCCTCGGGCTTCGGCACTCCGGCGGCCGTGGCCGCACCACTGATGGTGGCACTGGGTTTCCCGGCGCTGGCAGCCGTCGTGGTTGGCATGATGATTCAGTCCACGCCGGTCTCCTTCGGTGCCGTGGGTACCCCGATCGTGGTGGGCGTCACCGGCGGCATCAATCAGGCCGAGATAAGCGCAGGCCTGATCGAACAGGGTTCCAACTGGGAAGAGTACTTCCGTCTTATCACCGCCGAAGTCGCCATCACTCACGGCATCGTCGGTATCTTGATGCCGCTGATCCTGGTGGTGATCATGGTGCGCTTCTTCGGCGCCAATCGCTCCTGGTCGGAAGGCCTCTCGATCACCCCCTTCGCCATCTTTGCCGGTATCTGCTTCGTGGTGCCCTACATGCTGGCCGGGGTACTGCTGGGGCCAGAGTTCCCGTCGATGATCGGCGCCATGGTCGGCCTAGCCATCGTGGTACCGGCAGCACGCAAGGGATTCTTGATTCCCAAGGACATCTGGGATTTTCCCGACGCCAAGTCCTGGCCGGACGAGTGGATCGGCAAGCTGGAGATCAAGCTCGACGATATCGCCGGCAAGACGCCGATCTCCACCTTCATGGGCTGGGTGCCTTATGTGCTGCTGGCCGTGTTCCTGGTCATCTCGCGCACCGTTGCACCGGTTCGCGAAGCGCTCAACTCGGTCGTGTTCGGCTGGAGCAACATTCTCGGTGAAGCGGGTGTCTCCGGGACGCTGGCCCCGCTCTACCTGCCTGGCGGCATTCTGGTCTTCGTCGTCCTGATCACCATCTTCATGCACCGCATGCGCGGCAATGAGGTGAAGGCGGCCTTCAACGAATCGACCCGCACCATTCTGGGCGCCGGTTTCGTGCTGATCTTCACCATCCCGATGGTGCGCATCCTGATCAACTCGGGCGTCAACGGGTCGGATCTGGTCTCGATGCCGGTCGCCATGGCCCAGTTCGTGGCCGACAGCGTGGGTGGTGTCTATCCGTTCTTCGCACCGGCAGTCGGCGGCCTGGGCGCCTTCATCGCCGGCTCCAACACCGCAGCCAACCTGATGCTGGCGGACTTCCAGTTCAACGTGGCTCAGCAGCTTGGCCTCTCTACCGCGATGATGGTCGCTTTGCAGGCCGTCGGTGCCGCCGCGGGGAACATGATCGCCATCCACAACGTGGTCGCGGCCTCGGCCACCGTTGGTCTGCTGGGACGTGAGGGTGAGACGTTGCGCAAGACCATTCTGCCAACGATCTACTACTTGATCTTCACCGGCATCATCGCGCTGATCGCCTTCTACGTGATCGGCGTAACGGACCCGCTGATGGGAAGTTGATCGTCTGACGCCACGCGTGGCATATAATTAAAGCCACCACGACCTCCCGGTCGTGGTGGCTTTATCTTTTCTCGCTAGTGGCTTTTTTAGCCGATGCGCTCGATACCCTGCGCATGCAGCCGGCCTCGCTCAACGTAGCTCGCCGAATTCTTCTTCAAGCCTTCCAAGGCTTCGGCAGAGAGCTCCCTGACCACTTTCGCAGGTGCCCCCACGATCAGGGTATTGTCGGGGAATGATGCCCCCTCCTTGACGACCGCACCCGCCGCCACCAGGCAATTCTTTCCGATCACCGCGCCGTTGAGCACCACCGCCTGGATGCCGACAAGGCTCCCATCGCCGATCGTGCAGCCATGCAACATGGCCTGGTGCCCGACCGTCACGTTCTTGCCCACCGACAAAGGGAAGCCCGGGTCGGCATGCAGAATGGCACCATCCTGAATATTGCTTCCTTCATCGATGGTCAACCATTCGGTATCGCCTCTGAGGACCGCCTGATACCAGACGCTGGCATTACGCTTCAGCACCACCTGTCCCATCACATCCGCCGTCTCGGCAACGAAGACATCGTCAGCGATCTGCGGCGCCTGTTCTCCATAGCGGTAAATAGCCATGTGCTCTCCTTTTTTGTCTCTTGGGTCTGTTGCCTGGATCCGCTCTCTAGTTCCATTCTCTAGATCGATGCTCTAGGCTCGGCATGGCCAAGTGCCTGCGCCAATAGACGCGCCACATGCATCGCTTCCCGGGCGGCCCCGTCCTTGATCTGATGACGACAGCTGGTGCCATCGGCGATCAGCACGGCATCCTCCCCCTTGGCACGAATCGCCGGCAACAAGGATAGTTCGGCCATCTTCAGTGAAGCATCGTAATGCTCTGCTTCATAGCCAAAGCTACCGGCCATGCCGCAACAGGAGGACTCGATGGTTTCCATCTCGAGGCCAGGAATCCACCTGAGCACCTGTTCGATCGGACGCACCGCATCGAAGGCTTTCTGATGGCAATGGCCATGCAGCAGCGCTCGTGAGACGCCTATCGGCTTGAGTTCGAGGGTCAGCGCTCCCGCCTCGTGCTCCTTGACCAGGAATTCTTCGAACAGGTAGGCCGAGTCGGCAAGCGCCCTGGCTTCCTCGCCATAACCGTACTGCAGGAACTCGTCGCGCATGGTCAGCAGGCACGAAGGCTCGAGCCCCACGATCGATACGCCGCGGCGAACATAGGGCAGGAGATGCTCGAGCGTTCGCTTGGCCTCCGCCTTCGCCTTGTCTACCTGGCCTGACGAGAGATAGGTGCGACCGCAGCAGAGCGGTCGCTCGTTCTGGCGAGCGTTCAGGTGCACATGGTATCCGGCTGCTTCCAGCACGCGCTTGGCCGCGACGGCGTTCTCGCCCTCCATATAGTTGTTGAAGGTATCGATGAACAGCAGTACTTCGCGAACACCGGCCGCCGGGACAGTGACGCCTGCCGCGCCAGCCAGGAAATTGCCATCAAAGGCCGGCAGGTCACGCTGAGGTGCCAGCCCAAGCATCTGCTTGATCGTGCGCGAGATGAACGGCACGCGCTCGGCCGTACGCAGTAGCCCTGACAAGCGGCTGGCGTAGGGGGCATATCTGGGCATTTCGCCAACCATGCGCTCGCGCAGCGAGAGTCCCTTGGCTGTGGCACGTGCCGCTCGCGCCTCGATCTTGAACTTGGCCATGTCCACCCCGGTCGGGCAGTCGCGCCGACAGCCCTTGCACGAAACGCACAGATCCAGCGCCGCCTTCACGTCATCGCCCGCCAATCCCTCCTCGCCCAGCTGGCCGGAGAGCACCAGGCGCAGGGTGTTGGCCCGCCCCCGAGTGAGGTGCTGTTCGTCTCTAGTGATGCGATAGCTGGGACACATGGTGCCCGCATCGAACTTGCGACAGTGGCCGTTGTTGTTGCACATCTCCACCGCCATGGCGAGGCCATGAGTAGGGTCGCCGGCACTGCCGGGTTCGCTCTCCTCGCCAGTGAGCGGGTCGCGCTTGACGTTCCAGGCCGACCAGTCGAATACCGGGGTCACGGGTATCGCCTGATAGTGCTTAGGAAAGCGGAAATAGCGCTCGTCGTTCATCCGAGGCGTATCGACGATCTTGCCCGGGTTGAATACCCCCTTCGGATCGAATAGCTGCTTGATCTCCTTGAAGGCGTCATTGAGCGTCTCGCCGAACTGCCAGGCCACCCACTCGCCGCGGCAGATCCCGTCGCCATGCTCACCGGAGTAGGCCCCCTTGTATTCGCGCACCAGGGCGGAGGCCTGTTCGGCGATCTCGCGCATCTTCGCGCCACCATCACGACGCATGTCCAGTATCGGACGCACATGTAGCGTGCCGACGCTTGCGTGGGCGTACCAGGTACCTTCGGTACCGTGCTGGTTGAAGACCTGGGTCAGCTTGTCGGTGTACTCCGCGAGGTGCTCAAGCGGTACCGCGCAATCCTCGATGAACGACACCGGTTTGCCATCGCCCTTCATGCTCATCATGATATTGAGGCCAGCCTTGCGCACGTTCCATAGCGCCTTCTGCTCATCACCGCCGGGCATGTCGACCACACTCTCCGGCAAGCCGAGGTCGCCCATCAGCTCGTTGAGCTTGCGCAGCGTATCGAGCAGCGCCTGCCTGTCGTGCCCGGCGAACTCGACCAGCAGAATGGCGTCAGGCTTGCCGATCAGCGCCTTCTCGATCACCGGGCGGAACGCGGGGTTCTCGATGGAGAGATCGATCATGGTGCGGTCGACGAGCTCGACTGCCGTGGGCCCCAATTTATCGATATATTGGGCAGCATCCATCGCCTGGTAGAAGGTGGGGAAATTCACCACCCCCAGCACCTTGTGGGTGGGCAGTGGCGAGAGTCGTAACTTGACCCGTCGGGTCAGCCCCAAGGTCCCTTCCGAGCCAACCAGCAGATGCGCCAGGTTGACGCGTCCGTCAGGATCGTAGGGCTTGGGGTTCTGGCAGTTGAAGAGATCGAGGTTATAGCCCCCGACCCGCCTCAGTACCTTGGGAAAATTCTCGCGAATCTGCGGATCGACACGCTCGGCGATCTGCTTGACCCTGTCGGCAATCAAGCGCACCCGGCCGGCCTCCGGAAGCTCATCGACAAAGCCGAACGTGGCCTCGCTGCCATCGGCCAGCAGCGCCTCGACCCCGAGCACGTTGTGCACCATGTTACCGTAGTAGATCGATCGCGAACCGCAGGAGTTGTTGCCGGCCATGCCGCCGATCGTGCACTGCGCGCTTGTCGATACATCCACCGGATACCACAACCCGTACGTCTTGAGCCAGGCATTGAGGTGATCGAGCACGATACCCGGCTCCACCACCACGGTGCGCGCCTGCTCATCGAACTCGACGATCTGATTCAGCCAGCGCGACGTGTCCAGTACCAACGCCTCCCCCACGGTCTGGCCGCACTGGCTGGTACCGCCCCCCCTCGGCAGCACCGGCACGCCGGCATCGAGGGCGATATCCAGCGCCACCTTCAGGTCCTGCTGATGGCGCGGAACCACGACCCCGATCGGCATGACCTGATAGATCGAGGCATCGGTCGCGTAGCGCCCCCGCGAGGCATGATCGAAAAGCACCTCACCGGCGACCTCGCTTGCCAGTCGCGTGGCAAGCTCGGAAATCGGCTTGATGCGTGCGTCAGGTGATCGCGTATTGTTCTGATTCAAGGACGTCATCGTTCACTCCTGCATTACACCTGTGATCGCGCCACTAGCGAGCGACTGGGCTCAGCGGGTTTTGAACGAAATACTCCAATGCCGCCGTTACGCCACTCGACTTGAGCTCGACACCCGCCAGCTTGAGGCCCGCCTCGCACCCTCCCAGGGTGGCAATCAGCGTCAGATCGTTGCAATCGCCCAGATGTCCGATCCGGAACATCTTGCCCTTGACCTTGCCCAGCCCCATTCCCAACGACAGGTCGAAGCGCTCGTAGATCACCTTGCGGATCGCATCGGCATCCACCCCCTCCGGCATCATCACGCCAGTCAGCACCGGCGAGTAGACGGCCGGGTCCTGGCACTGGATCTCAAGCCCCCACGCCTGGATGGCGGCACGCACCCCCGCGGCCCAGCGCTGGTGGCGCTCCAGGACATGGTCGAGCCCCTCATCGAGCAGCATGTCGAGCGCCTCGTTCAGGCCATAGAGAAGATTGGTGCTCGGCGTGTAGGGGAAATAGCCGGTCTTGTTGGCTTCCAGAATCTCGTCCCAGGCCCAGAAGCTTCTGGGCAGCCGAGCAGTGGCGCTGACCTGGAGGGCCTTGTCGGAAATCGCATTGAAGCTGATCCCGGGGGGCAGCATGAGCCCCTTCTGGGAGCCGGAGATCGTCACATCGACACCCCACTCGTCATGCCGGTAATCGGCACTGGCAAGCCCCGAAATGGTATCGACCATGAACAGCGCCGGATGGCCTGTGGCATCGATGGCGCGGCGAACCGCCGCGATATCGCTGGTGACCCCGGTGGAGGTCTCGTTATGCACCACGCACACGGCCTTGATGGTGTGGTCGACATCCTCTTTCAGGCGCGCTTCGATCATCTCCGCCTGCACCCCCCGCCGCCACCCTTCATTCCCCGGCAGGCCGATGAACTCAGGTTCCAGTCCCAGGCGAAGGGCCATTTTCTGCCACAGGGTGGCGAAGTGACCGGTTTCGAACATCAGCACCTTGTCGCCGGGCGACAGGGTATTGGCCAGCGCCGCTTCCCATGCCCCAGTTCCCGAGGCGGGATAGATGATGACCGGATTCTCGGTCTTGAATATCCGCTTGGTCTTGGCCAGCAGCTCAAGCCCCAGGGCACCGAACTCTGGACCTCGGTGATCGATGGTGGGCAGACTCATGGCGCGTAGAATGCGATCCGGTACCGGTGAGGGGCCGGGAATCTGCAGAAAGTGACGACCGGAAGGGTGAAAATCGAGATTCAACATGATGACTCCTTGGAATTATTGAATTTAGGATAATGAATTCAATTTTGACGATGAAATCGCTACTTGATGCTGCCTGCCTCGCGCAGTTCATGTATCGCCTCGGCAGACAAACCGATGCCTGACAGCACCTCGTCGGTATGCTGGGCGAACAGTGGCGCCGGGCTGCGAATCTTTGATGGCGTACGGGAAAACTTGCTGGGAAAACCGATCGTCTTCATTCTGCCGATCACCGGGTGCTCCATCTCCTGCACCATGTCACGCGCCAGATAGTGCTCATCTTCCATGGCCTGGGCGAAGTCGTTGATTGGTCCCGCCGGCACACCGGCCTTGTCGCAGCGATCGAGCCAATGGGCCATGTCCTGCTCGACCATGATGGCCTCGATCAGGCTCTCCAGCTCATCGACGTGCTGGCCTCGGGCAAGATTGGTCACGAATCGCGCGTCGCTGACCAGATCATCACGCTCGAGCACGTCCTGGGCGAAGCGCTCCCAGGTACGCTGATTGGCACAGCCGAGCATGATGTAGCCATCGCGCGTTTTGACCGCCTGGTAAGGCGCCGAAACCCGATGCCGCCAGCCGGTGGCTTCGGGTACCTTGCCCTCGGCGAAGTAAGCCGCCGCCTCCCAAGTGAACCATGGCAGGCCGCATTCAGTGATGGCAATGTCGATATGCTGGCCTTCACCGGTATTCATCTTGTGGATATGCGCCGCCAGGATCGAGTAGACCGCGGTGATGCCCGCCCCGATGTCATATACCGCGATGCCGGTCTTGAGCGGCCGCCGGCCGGCCTCGCCGGTCATCGACATCAAGCCGCTCATGCCTTGGGCGACCAGGTCGAAACCGCCCCGATGGCTGTAGGGCCCGGTCTGGCCATAGCCGGAAATCGAACAGTAGACGATACCCGGGTTGATCTCCTTGATCGTGTCGTAGTCGATCTTGAGCGATTGGGTCACGCCCGGTCGGTAGTTCTCGACGATGACATCGGCATCCCTGGCCAGGCGGTAGAAGATCTCGCGGGCCCGCTCATCCTTGAGGTTGAGCGACACGCTCTTCTTGTTGCGGTTGATCTGCGAAAAGCAGGTCGACTCGTCATTGACGTAAGGCCCCATCTGGCGGCTGTCATCGCCGCCCTTGATCTTTTCGATCTTGATCACCTCGGCGCCCATGTCGGCAAGCACCATGGTGCAGTAAGGCCCGGCCATGATCTGGGAGACATCCAGCACTTTCAGATTCTGTAGAGGTAGCATCTCGGCACTCCGACTGTTGCTTACTTACCCGTCCACTCGAAGGGCGTCTTGTTGATGAACTTGTCGACCGCCGCATTGAAGTCGCGGCTCATGTAGCAGGTCGTGACCCAATCGTCGCTGGCATCGCGCGCGGCACGCCGGTGCTCCTGCACGCGCTGGATCAGCGCCTTGCTGGCCTGAATCGTCAGTGGCGCGCGCTTGGAGAACTCATGGGCCCGCGCCTCCACCTCGACGGCAATCGAGTCGGCATCGAATATCCCGTTCACCAGCCCCGCCTGCAGCGCCTCGTCGGCGCTGAACAGCCTGGCCGCCATCAGCACTTCCTTGGTGCGGGCCAGGCCGACCATATCGATCAGGCGCGAGACATTGGTGATCGACAGGCAGTTGCCCAAGGTCTTGGCAATCGGTACGCCGAACTTAAGCGACGGAGTGCAGTAGCGAAAATCGCAGACCATGGCCAAGGCCGCCCCGCCACCGATACAGAAGCCCTCGAGCATGGCAATGGTGGGCTTGGCAAGCGTCTCGAGCTTGCCCACCACCCGGTCGATACGCCTTTCATAGTCGATGGCATCTTGCGGCTCGCTGAAGTTGGCGAACTGCGTGATGTCGGTACCGGCCACGAATGCCTCGCCGCCGCACCCGTGCAGTACCACGGCATGGATCGAATCGTCCTGGGCGAGCGCATCGCAGCAGCGCTCGAGTGCGTCATACATTTCCCAGGTCATCGCATTGCGGCTGGCCGGGCGATTGAAGCCGATCCAGGCAACGCCTGAGCGCTTTTCGAACGACAGACTCTCTGTGTTCATCTCTCTCTCCTGCCCATTAGCCGTAAACGAAGTTGACCAGTGCCAGCGCAAACGCCGGGATGTAGGTATTGATCATCAGGATCGCGAACAGTACCCCGATGAACCACAAGTTGGTTTTCGAGGTCGCCCAGATATCCGACTTGGCTATCGAGCACGAGGCGATGAGCACACTCGCCACTGGCGGTGTCTGCTGCCCGATCGCCAGGTTGAGCGTCACGATCAGGCCGAAGTGCAGCGGATCGATCCCCACGGCAATGATCAGCGGCAGGACGATCGGCACCACCAGGATGATCGCCGCGGCGGAGTGCAGGAAGATGCCCAGGATCAGGAAGACGATATTGAGCAGCGCCAGGATCACGTACTTGTTGCTAGTCATGTCACTGATCTGCATGGCAATCGCCTGGGGCACCCGAGTTTCGGTCAGATAACCGCCGACCACCGCCGAGGCCGCCACCAGCAGCATCACCACGGCGGTCTGCACGCCTGCACTCATGCAGGAGGCGAGAAAGGTCTTGATGGTGAACTCGCGATAGACCACCGCGCTGATGAAGATCGCGACCACCACTGCAAGGGCGGCGCCTTCCGTTGCCGTCACGACGCCACCGAAGATACCGCCAAGGATGATGACCGGAATCATCAGCGCCCACAGCGCATCCTTGAAGGCGGTCCACAACCGCGACAGCTGGAACTTGCCCTCCGAGGGGAAGTTGTACTTGGTTGCCAGGTAGTAGCACATGCCGGCTAGAGCCAGCGCACCGAGCAGCCCTGGGAAGATCCCCGCCACGAACATCTTGACCACCGACTCGCCGGACATCACCGCATAGAGGATCATCGGAATCGAGGGCGGCAGGATGATCGCAAGGCTCGCCGCGGAAGAGGAGATCGACGCGGCGAACTCCTTCGAATAGCCCTTCTTGCGCATGGCCGGGATCATGATGCTACCAATCGCCGATACCCCTGCCACCGAGGAGCCGGAGATCTCGGCAAAGAATACCGAGGCCCCGATCGTGACCATCGACAGGCCACCGCGAATGAAGCCCAGCATCGCCGAGGCCAGATCGATCAGGCGACGCGAGATGCTGGAAGCATTCATGATGGCGCCGGCCAGGATGAACAGCGGAATGGCGATCAACGGGAAGTTGGTCGCCCCTTCGAACATGGTCATGCCTACCGTGGGCATGGCCAGGCTGCCATAGGACATGAAGGTCGCCACGGTACCCACGATGGCCAAGGCCACGGCGACGGGAACATTGATCAGGATCAGCACGATCAATGCCAGAAACATGTAGAGAATGATCATCGATCCTATCCCCTCGCCTGAGATGTAGTGGCTTCCTTGATGTCTTGCGCATCGATACCCGCCTCTTCAAGCTCGTGATCGATGAAGCCATGACCGCGCGCGCTTTTCAGCACATCCGGAATACGCAGCAACTCGGCGAGAATGAACAGGGCGGAAGCGATGGGAATCGCCGACTGGGTCACCTGCATTGAGATCGCGGGAATGCTGACCATGTTGACCCCTTGCAGGATCATCATGACCTGGAAGCTGGCATAGCCCAGGAACACGAAGAAAGCGATGGTAATCGCTTCGGCCAGCAGGGCGACCGGTACCCGCACCGCCGGGGGACACATATTGAGTACGCTCGGGCAGGTGATATGCGCCCCCTTGGCCGCCGCCAATGCCGCACCGTAATAGGTGAGCCAGGCAAGCAGCACCGCCGCCACTTCGTCGTACCAACTCAAGGGCGAACCAATCAGCCGAGACGAAAAGCCGACGATGACCACACCGGCCAGGGCGATGATGTTGACGACAACAATGCTTTCAAGCAGCTTGAAATAGGCACTCTTGAACTTGGTATAAGAACTCATCGAGACCTCCAGAGAGAGTGAGGGAGCACATCACCGTCGCTATCGCGATGACGTGCACCGTCGCGTTGATGGTACGGCTTACTCTCTGAGTGCAATGACGGCGTCGAGCAGCGTCTGACCGCCATCCACCTCACTGGAAAACTTCTCGTAAATGGGCGTAGAGGCTTCGAAGAAGGCTTCGAAGTCCACCTCGTTGACTTGCATGCCGGCTTCGCGCATCTGCTCGAGAGTCTCCTCATCGAGCCGCTGACCCTGCTCGAGAACGAAGTCCTCAAGCTCAAGTGCCACCTCCTCGAGCACTTCGCGAACCTCTTCCGGCAAGCGGTTCCAACTCGCCCCCGCAATCAGGTAAGCCGGCGTATAGACGTGGTTGGAGATCGACAGATACTCCTGCACTTCATGAAAGCGTGATGAGAAGGTCTGGATGAGTGGGTTCTCCTGGCCATCCATCGCGCCGGTCTGGAGGGCGACGAAGACCTCCGATAGCGCCATGGGGGAAGGGGCCGCGCCATAGCTGCGGAACATCTCGATCCGCCACACGCCGCTAGGCGTGCGCAACTTGATCCCGCGAAGATCCTCGGGCGTATTGATGGGGCGGCGATTGTTGGTGATCTGCCGGAACCCGTTCTCCCAAACGCCGAGGATCCTGAAACCGCGCTGCTGGGCAGCTTCATAGAGGTCTTCGCGAACCACTTCGTCACGCACCCGCTTCATGTGCTCTCGATCAGCGATCAGATAGGGCATCTCGAATAGCGCGAATTTTTCCGACTCGGAACTCATGATGGTGGAAGGAATCGAGAGGTCCAGGCTACCCAAGCGCAGGCGTGTCATCATCGACTCGTCGCCCCCCAGCTGGCTATTGCCGTAGATATTGACCTCTGCCACCCCCTCCAGACGCTCATTGGCGAGCTCGGCGAATCGATTGGCGCTGATCTCAAACAGCGAGCCTGGCCCGCCCACATGGCCAAGTCTCACTTCGATCTCGTTGGCAGTGGCATTGCCCGCCTGCACTCCACACATCAGTACGGTTGCGGCGAGAGCTGTTCTCAGGAATTTCATCGTGCGCTCCACTATCGGTTTGTTGTTATCTCGGTGTCGTCACCGGAGGGACGTCCCGCGTCGGCATGCTCCAGCGTGGACGGCAGCCAGGTACGGCTGACTACCAGGCAAGACCCAGGGCAGCATATTGGCGATGATCACCACCCAGCCAGATCTCTAGAATTCAATTTGAATTCAAAATACAAAATTAGGTACTCAACTTTAGTCGCGGCGATTTATCCAAATCACACCAGGCGTTTGGAATCAATGAGTTAAGGTATAAAGAGAGCGATAGCGCAGCGTGCCCGGCCGATATTCGGCCGGGCACGAGATGGAAAGGTTGGCTGACGTTCGCTATATGGGTTCGCGTCCCCAGCCAAGACCGGCAGCTTCGATGCCAGCAATGGCAGCACTTTCATCCTCGGCGGAGGAGGCACCACTGATGCCTACGGCCCCTATCACCTGCTTGCTGGCATCGAGTATGAGCACCCCACCGGCCACGGGAATGTAGCGGCCGCCGGAGGCGGCGGCAACGCTTGCGAGAAACGCCGGACGCTCGGCGTTTCGCTCGCCGAGGACACCGCTCGACACGCCATTTCCCAACGCGGCGAACGCCTTCCCCTCGGCCACCGGATAGCGCAGTGGCGCGCAGCCATCCTCGCGCTCGGCAGCGATAGTGTGTCCGCCGCCGTCCAGCACTATCGCGGTGAGAGGGTCCAGTGAGGCCTCTCGGGCAGTCCTGAACACTTCATCGATGATCTTGCGCGCCTGTGCACGCTTCAGCTGAACGCTACAACGGTAGACTTTTCCCATGGTCGGCTCCTGATTGTCATTGTTTTGCCTTGCCCATACGGCGGTCATGGCTGGTATGGTCAGCCATGCTTGAGCGTATTTTGAATTCATAATAACTTTTACACAGTGGTGCCAATGCGGCAACAATCGACCAAGCGATTCGGATTCGGGTAGCGATGCATAAGGTATCGAGCCGGGATACCTCGTAACGGGATTCAATCTATGAGCAAGATCCAGCAACGCAATCTTTATCGGGAAGTGGCTGACCGTATCCGAGACCTGATCGAATGTGGCGAGTTGCGTCCGGCTGAGCGCATCTCGGAAAAGAAGCTATGCGAGAGTTTTGGTGTCTCACGGACCCCGCTCAGGGAGGCCTTGAAGGTGCTGGCCTCCGAAGGGCTGGTGGAGCTGCTGCCCAATCGCGGCGCGCGAGTCATGCAGCTGACCATGAAGCAGGTCAAGGATACCTATGACCTGATGGGCGCCCTGGAGGGGCTGTCGGGAGAGCTCGCCTGCCAGTTCATCAGCGATACCGAAATCAACGCCATCTGCGATCTGCACGATAGGATGCTCGAGCATTATCGCCAAAGGCAGCTCTCCGACTACTTCAGGGTCAACCAGCAGATTCACGAGCGTATTCTGGCCGCCTCGAACAACGAAGTGCTCCAGGAGATGTACAACAATCTCAGCCAGCGGGTGAAGCGGGTGCGTTACTCAAAGAAGATGACCGATAGTTTCTGGCGCAAGGCAGTCAACGATCATGAGAAGATGATCGTCGCTCTCAAGGCCCGGGATGGCGCGCAACTCGGGCAGATCCTGCGCGAACACCTGTGCAACAAGCTCGAGGTCGCCTCCCTGTCAGGCGTCATCATGGACGAGAGCACCGCCAACGCCGTCAATTCCTAGCCGCCTTCCTGGCGCGTCAGCCCTACTCCCAAGCCTCCAGCCGCATCGACGAACGTTCCAGGCGCTGATCCTCGGCTTCGATCTCGCGCAGGTTGTCGCCGATGCTGGAGAGATGCTCCAGGGCCACCCGCCTGGCAAGCTCCGGCTTGCCCTGCACGACGGCATTGTGCAGCCGGGCATGTTGGCGGTTGATCATGTCGCGGGGCTTTGGACGGTGATAGAGATTTTTCACCGAGGCGAACACCGAACTCAACAGCAGGTCGGTGAGACTCTGCAGGGTGTGGACCAGCACCGGATTATGGGAAGCCTGGCAGATCGCCAGATGGAAGGCGTGATCGAGCCTGGCCAGATGCTCGACCTCGATAGGCTCGGCATTGTCGATATAGTCGGCCATCTCCTTGAAGCGGCGGGTGATCAGTACCCTGTCGGCGGGCGTGCCGCGGCTCGCCGCCAGCCGCGCGGACTCTCCCTCCAGCAAGGCACGCACCTCGAGCAGATCGTAGAGAGTGCGCGGGTGATCGCGAAACAGGTGCATCAGCGGGCTATCGTCGCGGGCCGGCAGCAGTTGGGCGACTCGCGACCCCTTGCCATGCAGCGTCTCGAGAATCCCCCTGCCGCGCAGCACACGCAGGCCCTCACGCAACGAAGAGCGCGACACGCCCAACCGCTCGCACAGCCGGCGTTCGGAAGGCAGCAGCTGCCCAGGTGGAAACACGCCATCCAGAATCAGGCGTTCGAGCTTTGCCGCCACTGCGTCGGGCATGCGCACGCCCACCGCTTCCTGACCTGCTGCCGACATGACCCCTCCTTCGCTGACGTTGCCTCGTAGTTCAGGCACTTCGCCACCTTATACCAAAGTCTGGTCAGACCACTACACCACAGGCTGGACTTTGCCCGGCTTAGCTCACAGATTAGCGAGCAAGGTCCCGTCATGAGGACCCTGCGACCTACCGTGCCCGGATACTTGGGAGTCAGCATGAATATCCTCTACGACGCGACGCTCGACGGCGAGTTGCCGCACAACGACAAGGCCGACGTGCTGGCAAGACTCAGCCAGGCCGTGCCGGACATGACCCTGCTGCACCGCGAGGAGGACCTGCGCCCCTTCGAGTGCGATGGCCTGTCGGTCTATCGCGTGCTGCCCATGCTGGTGGCGCTGCCCGACAAGCTCGAGCAGGTCGAGGCGCTGCTCAGAACCTGCCACGAACTCGGCGTACCGGTGGTTACCCGCGGTGCCGGCACCGGGCTCTCCGGCGGTGCGCTGCCGCTCGAGCAGGGCGTACTGCTGGTGATGTCACGCTTCAAGCAAATCATCGAAGTGGACCCTGACGCGCGCGTGGCACGAGTGCAGCCTGGCGTGCGCAACCTGGCGATTTCTGAAGCCGCCGCGCCGTACGGCCTCTACTACGCTCCGGATCCCTCATCGCAGATCGCCTGCTCGATCGGTGGCAACGTCGCCGAGAACGCCGGCGGCGTGCACTGCCTGAAGTACGGCCTCACCGTGCACAACGTGCTCAAGATCGAGGTGATGACCATCGAGGGCGAGCGCATGACGCTTGGCAGCGAGGCCTTCGATGCCCCCGGCTTCGACCTGCTGGCACTGTTCAACGGCTCCGAAGGCATGCTCGGCGTGATCACCGAGATCACCGTCAAGCTGCTGCCCAAGCCGGAGTCCGCCAAGGTGCTGATGGCGAGCTTCGACGATGTCGAGAAGGCTGGCCGAGCGGTGGGCGACATCATCGCCGCCGGCATCGTTCCCGGGGGCCTGGAGATGATGGACAAGCTGGCCATCAAGGCCGCCGAGGATTTCGTGCGTGCCGGCTATCCGGTGGAGGCCGAGGCGATCCTGCTGTGCGAGCTTGACGGCGTCGAGGCCGACGTCGTCGAGGATTGCGCCAAGGTGCGCCGCGTGCTCGAGAATGCCGGCGCCACCGAGATCAGCCAGGCCCGCGATGATACCGAGCGCGCCAGGTTCTGGGCCGGACGCAAGGCAGCCTTCCCCGCCGTGGGCCGCATGTCGCCGGACTACTACTGCATGGATGGCACCATTCCACGACGCGAACTGCCGCGGGTGCTCAAGGGCATCGCCGCACTTTCAGCGGAGTCCGGGCTGCCGGTCGCCAATGTTTTTCATGCCGGCGATGGCAACATGCATCCGCTGATCCTGTTCGATGCCAACAAGCCCGGTGAGCTGGAGTTGGCCGAGGAGGTCGGCGGCAAGATACTCGAGCTGTGCGTCGAGGCCGGCGGCAGCATCACCGGCGAGCATGGCGTAGGCCGCGAGAAGATCAACCAGATGTGCGCCCAGTTCCAGCCCGACGAGCTCACCACCTTCCATGCCGTCAAGGCGGCGTTCGATCCGCATCGGCTGCTCAACCCGGGCAAGAACATCCCGACCCTGCAGCGCTGTGCCGAATTCGGCGCCATGCACGTGCACAACAACGAACTGCCGTTTGCAGAATTGCCGCGTTTCTAATGCAGAGTGTTGCCGCGTTTCTGAGCGCGTTGGAGAACCAGTCATGCAGCATGAACAGGACCACTACCCGACCCACGCCGAACGCAGTGCGGGTCACGACGGAAGCCTCGACCAGGATAGCGCCGAGGCGCTCTGTGAGCGTGTTCGTCAGGCCAATGGCGACCGGACCCCGCTGCGCATCGTCGGCGGCGATACCAAGGCATTCTACGGCCGCGCCGTGAAGGGTGAAGCGCTCTCGACATGTGAGCATCGCGGTATCGTGCATTACGACCCAGTGGAGCTGATCGTCTCGGCACGAGCAGGCACGCCGCTTGCCGAGCTGGAAGCCGTGCTCGACACCCAGGGCCAGCGGCTGGCCTTCGAGCCACCCCACTTCGGCGAAGGTGCCACCGTCGGCGGCACCATCGCCACCGGACTCTCCGGTCCGCGTCGTCCGTGGGCCGGCAGCGCGCGCGATTTCGTGCTCGGCACGCGGATGATCACCCATGAGGGCAAGCTGCTACGCTTCGGCGGTGAGGTGATGAAAAACGTCGCCGGCTACGACTTGTCGCGGCTGATGGCCGGCGCCCAGGGCACGCTTGGCGTGATCGCCGAGGTCTCGCTCAAGGTGCTGCCCAAGCCGGCGGCAACCCACAGCCTGCGCCTCGAGATGCCACTCGACAGTGCTCTTACCCGCCTTGCCGAATGGGGGCGCCAGCCACTGCCGCTCTCTGCGGTGGCCTATGTCGAAGGTGCCCTCTACCTGCGCCTGGAGGGGGGCAACAGCTCGGTGGCGGCAAGCCGCGAGCGACTGGGCGGCGAGGGAGTGGAGGCACGCTTCTGGGAGGAACTGCGCGAGCACCGCCTGGCATTCTTTTCGCCACAGGATGACCGCCCGCTATGGCGGCTGTCGCTACCCAATCACGTGGCCACCATTGCACTACCCGACATGCAGCAAGATGACGTGCTCTACGACTGGGCCGGCGCCCAGCGCTGGGTGAGAAGTGCGGCCACCGCCGAAACCATTCGCAACGCCGCCGCCAAGGTCGGCGGCCATGCCACCTGTTACCGCAGCCAGCGGAACGCAGACGCCATCGAGCCGTTCACGCCGCTTGCGCCGGTGGTTGCCAAGTATCACCGCAACCTCAAGGCCGAACTCGACCCCAACGGGATCTTCAACCCTGGCCGGCTCTACGCGGCATTGTGAGACATAGCGGGGAGAGTTGAAATGCAAACACATTTTACCGACGCCGATCTGCAGAAGCCGCATATCCGCGAAGCGGACCGAGTGCTGCGTTCATGCGTGCACTGCGGGTTCTGCAACGCCACCTGCCCTACCTACCAGCTGCTCGGCGACGAGCGCGATGGGCCGCGTGGACGCATCTACCTGATGAAGGAGCTGCTCGAGAGCCGTGACGACGACGACCAGGTGACCGAAGAGACGCGCCTGCACCTGGACCGCTGCCTCACCTGCCGCAACTGCGAGACCACCTGCCCCTCCGGCGTCGAGTACCACAAGCTGCTCGATATCGGCCGTGCCGAGATCGAGCGCCGGGTGCCGCGCAATGCACGTGATCGCGCGCTGCGCTATGGCCTGCGCAAGGCGCTGGTCGAACCCAAGCGCTTCCAGGCCCTGCTGAGCCTTGGCCAGACGTTCAAGCCGCTGGTGCCGGGGGCTCTCAAGAGCAAGATGCCGGGCAAGCCGGTGGATGCCGGCACCCGCCCCGACCACAAGCGCCACACCCGACAGATGTTGATTCTGGAAGGATGCGTTCAACCGGGGCTCTCGCCCAATACCAACGCCGCCACGGCGCGGGTGCTGGACCGGCTCGGCATCGGTCTGACGCCGATCGCACAAGCGGGCTGCTGCGGCGCCATCGACTTCCACCTCAACGCCCAAGAGGCGGGCCGTGCCCGCATGCGCGCCAATATCGACGCCTGGTGGCCGCAGGTGGAGAACGGCATCGAGGCGATCGTCCAGACCGCCAGCGGTTGCGGTGCCTTCATCAAGGAGTATGGCGAGATGCTTGCGGGCGACACGCAGTACGCCGAGAAGGCGGAGCGCATCAGCGCGCTGGCCAAGGATCTGGTGGAAGTGCTGCGCGCAGAGGATCTCGAGGCACTCAGCGTCGAGGAGACGCGCAAGCTCGCCTTCCACTGCCCCTGTACCCTGCAGCATGCCCAGAAACTTGGCGGCGCCGTGGAGGGGGTACTGACGAAACTCGGTTTTGCGTTGACACCGGTACGCGATGCGCATCTATGCTGTGGCTCGGCAGGCACCTACTCGATCACCCAGCCGGAGCTCTCACGGCAGCTGCGCGACAACAAGCTCGATGCCTTGGAGGCCGGCAAGCCCGATGCCATCGTCACCGCCAATATCGGTTGCCAGACGCATCTCGCCGGAGCAGCCAGTACACCCGTAAGACACTGGATCGAGATCGTCGATGACGCTCTCGCCAGCCAATCAATGAGGAGAACTGCATGAAAACCAAATCCGTCCTGACCCTTGCCGACGTCAACGCCATTCTCGATGCGGCCCAGAAGGAAGCCGAAGCCAACAGCTGGGCAGTGACCATCGCCGTGGCCGACGATGGCGGTCATCTGCTCGGCCTGCGGCGTCTCGATGGCGCGGCACCGATGACGCCAAGCGTGGCATCCGAAAAGGCCAGAAGCTCGGCACTGGGCGCCCGCGAGACCCAGGCCTTCGAGGAGATGATCAACGGCGGACGCAATGCCTTCCTCTCCGCCCCGCTGCAGGGGCTGCTCTCCGGCGGTGTGCCGGTACTGGTCGATGGCCAGGTCGCCGGCACCGTGGGCGTCTCCGGCGTCAAGCCCGACCAGGACGTGCAGATCGCCAGGGCGGGTGTCGCCGCCGTCGCCTGAGCCGCCCCTGGCCTGCCAGCAAAAAAACCGGCCGCGGCACTGCATCAAGCAGTGTCGCGGCCGGCTTCCCTTAGCAGCTACTCACATGGACTTGGCTGTCCCAATCGGCCCCGTTCAGGCCGCGGGGCGTTTGCGCCGCAGCTGGCGCAGTTCGCCATTCAGCGCCTTGACGATGCTGTAGCACATCAGAAGCATCACGATGGAGAACGGAATCGCCGTCGCAGTAACGCCCGCCTGAAGCGCCGCCAGCCCCCCACCGAGAAGCAGTACGATGGCAATCATCCCCTCCACCGTTGCCCAGAACATCCGCTGCGGCCTGGGTGCATCGGTCTTGCCCCCGGAGGTGATGGTGTCGATCACCAGGGAGCCGGAATCCGACGAGGTGACGAAGAAGATCAGCGCCAGAACGATGCCAAGGGTGGACATCAGGCCAGTCAACGGCAATTCATTGAGCATGCCGAACAGCGAAAGCTCAGGGCTGTAATTGTCGATCACGTAGTCCTTGACCAGGCTGGTGTCCGGGCTTGCGTAGAGCTGGTCGAGCGCAATGCCGCCAAATACGCCCATCCAGATGAAGATGAACAGGCTGGGAATCAGCAGCACGCAGACCACGAACTCGCGAACCGTGCGCCCCCGCGACACCCGGGCGATGAACATGCCAACGAACGGTGCCCAGCTGACCCACCAGGCCCAGTAGAAGATCGTCCATGCCTGACGATAGGCGTCATCGTCACGTCCGAAGGGTGCCGACAACGGCACGAACTCCGTCACGTAGGTCGTAAGTCCCGTCCATAATCCATTCAGGCCCACCAGGGTCGGGCCGGCGAACAGCACGAAGAAGAAGAACAGCACGGCCATGATCATGTTGATCTCGGAGAGCTTCTTCACACCGTCCTCGAGTCCGCGCCAGACCGACACCAGTGCCACCGCCGTCACCAGCACGATGATGATGACCTGAGCGGTGGTGCTGACCTCCAGGCCAAAGATGAAATTCATCCCCGCATTGGCCTGTTGTGCCCCGAGCCCAAGCGTCGTGGCCAATCCGAACAGGGTCGAGAATACCGCCAGAATGTCGATTGCATGGCCCCACCAGCCCCAGACACGCTCACCGAGAATCGGGAAAAACGCCGAACGAATGGAAAACGGCAATCCCTTGTTGTAGGTGAAGATGGAAAGTGCCAACGCCATCACCACATAGACGGCCCAGCCATGTATCCCCCAATGCAGGAAGGTACCGGCAAGACCCATGGCGATTGCATCGGGAATGGCCTCCGGGTCGAGTTCGCCATCGGCTCCGAAGGGAGAAGGAATACCCAATGGCAGGGAGACGTTGGCGTGATAGACCGGCTCGAGCACCCCGAAGAACAACAGCCCGATGCCGATACCAGCGGCGAATAGCATCGCGAACCAGGAGAGATAGCCATAATCCGGCCGGGCATCGGGACCGCCCAGCCTCACCGAGCCATAGGGCAGGACGACGAGCGCGATACAGAATAGGATGAAGAAATCCACCACGAGCATGAAATACCAATCCAGCGTCCCGGTAGCGAAGCCGACAATGGCCTGGAAGACACCTCCCGCCCTCTCCGGAAACAGCAGGGTCAGTGCGATGAAGACGAGCGAAGCGAGGGCCGATACGACAAAGACCCGATTGTGAATATCGAAACCGATGGGTCCCAGCCGCCCTTCGATATTGTCCTGGCCAACGGTGTAATCCGTCTGCATGTCGCTAGTGACGGAGGGCGACTCCGGGTCACTCGGACTATTCATACGCTGCTCCCTCTTGTCATAATGTAAACCACTTAGATTTTATTCTCGTAAGCCTACCGCTTGGACCCTCACGCTTGATTGCCGGAAGGGTTGGCGTGTGCCGCACACCATAGGCGCTCCCTATGACCAAGTGCAACACGGCAGCTGATATCCCAGCCTGCGCGAGCGGCTTACATAACGCTCAAGGAGCTGGCTGTACCAGTGTCGTCCCGGCATCGGCCCGCCCAACTGGCGCCAGCCGCCGGATATCCAGAGTCGCAGTTCGCCGATGGCTCCCGGCGAGATGGTCTCTTTCGATCTCAATACCGGGTGGCGCCACCTGCAAGTACCTATCTCGACCGCGACATGCTCGAGTCGCGCCTGCGGGTCCTGGCCCGACAGGGCTGAAATCCAATGTAGCCGGTCGCGCATTAGCCCGGCACCGATAGATGTTGGGCACTACACTCAGAAAGCGGAGACGCTCGGCTTTCGCCGATTTCAGTACACAAGAACAACAAGGAGAGTAGCAATGATCAAGTCACTGTTTGCCACACTGGCACTGATGCTGTTCGCGTCGGCGGCCTGGGCCCACACCTGCCCCGCGCTGATGAGCGAGATCGACCAGGCGCTGGAGGACGATGCGATCGTCGCCCAGCTCAGTGAAGATGAGCTTGCCGAAGTCCGCGAGCTGCGCGAGCGGGGCGAGGCGTACCATATCGAAGGCGAGCACGATCAGTCCGAGGAGACGCTGAACGAAGTCAAGGACATGCTCGGTATCGCATAGAGGGAGGATGCGCCATGGCCCATGGCTGGGCACGCGACGGCGCCGTGCAGGAGCAGATCGACAGCACGTCGCGGACGCCCTTGAGCGGGCACGCAGCCAGCTGCGCTGATCGGCCCATGTCGGCTCAGGCAAGAACATCGATTGCCGAGCATGACAGCGGTATAGTGTGTCCTTGTACTTGCCAGTTCCTGCAAGGCCCCGCCGATCCGCGCCGGGGCCTTCTTCGTCTGCATGAGGTCGACATGCCGCTGCTCTACTTTCTCGCCCCGCTCTGCGCGGTACTGATCTGGTCGGGCAACATGACCATCAACCAGCTCACGGTGGGCGCCATTGCCCCCAGCAGCATCGCCTTCCTGCGGTGGATATTGGCACTCGCGGTGCTCTCACCCTTCGTGTTGCCCTCGGTATGGCGCCACCGTCATACGCTCAAGCGCGCATGGCCCAAGCTCGCCTTTCTTGGACTGCTCGGCATGGCGATGTGGCAGGGGCTCGCCTACGTGGCGGCCGAGACCACCTCGGCGACCAACATGGGTATTCTCGCCGCCACGGTACCGCTACTCACGGTGCTGCTCAGCGCCGTGATCCTGCGCGAGGTGCCAAGCCTGGGCGGTGTGACGGGTGGACTCATCGCGCTGGTGGGTGTCTTCATCCTGCTCGGGCGCGGTGACCCGCTCTCGCTGCTGGCGCTCGACGTGGCGCTAGGTGATGCGCTGATGGTGGTCGCCGCCACCTGCTACGCCGCCTATGGAGTGATGCTCAAGCGCTGGCCGATGGATCTGCCGCCCTGGGTGATGCTCTACGTGCAGGCGGTGTTCGCCAGCCTGCTGCTGCTGCCACCCTACCTGCTTGGCCCGATGACGCCGGTAGATGGCCATAACGTGTGGCTGATTCTGTATGCCGGCATTCCAGCCTCGATCATCACCACTTTTCTGTGGATGCGCGCGATACGCCAGATCGGCGCGAGCAAGGCGAGCATTTTTCTCAACCTGATGCCGCTGTTCAGTGCGGTCATTGCCATGGTCTTCCTTGGCGAGCGCCTGGCCAGCTGGCACCTGCTCGGTGGCGGGCTGACACTGTGCGGTGTCATGATGGCCCAGACATTGACGCAGCCGTTGCTGCGTAGGGCCACGCTAAGACAATAGCACCCCAGGTGACGCGCCATGTCTCTCCACCCTCCACCTGATAGCGCATGCAGAATAGTAAGATAGTTAGCGAACTTACCTGACCTAGGTAATGCTCTCAGTCTCTGGACTCTCCAGCTCGAGAAATTTACGTACACGATCGGTCTTGGGTCGCTGGAAGAACTCCTCTGGTGGAGAGTTCTCAATGATTACTCCTTTTTCAAGGAATACCACTTGGTCAGAAACATTCCGAGCGAACTCCATCTCGTGGGTGACGACCACCATTGTCATGCCTTCACGAGCCAGTTGCTTCATGACCGCGAGCACCTCGCCGACGAGTTCCGGATCTAGCGCCGAAGTCGGCTCGTCGAACAGCATCACATCAGGCTGCATTGCCAGGGCGCGGGCAATAGCCACACGCTGCTTTTGGCCGCCAGAGAGGGTGTAAGGATAGTTATCGCGCTTTTCGGTCATTCCTACCTTTTCAAGCAATTCTAATCCGAGCCGCTCTGCTTCAGCCTTGGCCATGCCCTGTACGTGAATAGGCGCTTCGGTGACATTACGCAGCACGCTCAGGTGCGGCCACAGGTTGAAACTCTGAAACACCATGCCTAGCCGTGCGCGACGCTTCGCCAACTCGCGGCGAGACATAGGCTTGCCATTGACATTGATACCGATACGGTCGCCAGCGACACGAATCTCACCATGGTCGGGTACCTCTAACCAATTAATGCAGCGCAACAAGGTTGACTTACCTGAACCGGAAGAGCCCAGGATGCTTACCACCTCGCCCCGCTTGACCTCTAGATCAACGTCTCGTAACACTTCCACGTCGTCGAAACTCTTGGATAAATTGCGAATGCTCACGGCGGCTGTCTCAGCCATTCTCGAATCCTCTCTTCGTGCCGAAACGGCCTAATTGCTTGATGAAGACATCCAGCCCAAGGCTGATCGCCCAGTAGAAACCGATTACCACTATGAAAGCTTCCATCGGGATGAAGTAGGTTGACGACAGGCTGTTGGCGGCTGCCGTCAACTCACGCACAGTGATGATGACAAGAAAGGCCGTGTCCTTGAGACCGATGATCAATTGATTGCCAATCAAAGGGCGCGTCCTCAGGATCAGCTGTGGCAAGATGATGCGCAGGAACATATTGGGAATGGAAAAACCCTGCGCCGTTGCCGCCTCAATCTGGCCTTGAGCCAGTGTCGAACGACTTCCACGAAATATCTCAGCGAAGTACGCTCCGTGATAGATAACTAACGCAATGATCCCGGCCGTCCAAGCATTCAGACGAATCCCCAGGCTGGGCAGTCCATAATAAAGAAGATATGCCAACACCAGGAACGGCAGCATGCGCATGCCATCGATGAATATGCGCAGCGGCACACGCAAGCGCGGTCTCGCTCCCTCCAACAGGAACACCACCAGACACCCAAGCAAGAAGGCCAATAGTGATGAGAAGCCAAAGATTTGCAGGGTACTGAGAAAGCCACGCCAGAATACATCTCGCGCCGACCAGAGTATTTCCCAGTTGCTCATGATGCCTTCTCCTTACACAGCCAGGCGGTTGGCCTTTCGCTCAGCGACACGTTGCAGCCATACCAGCAGGCTGATGATCGCCATGTACAAAACCGCCGCAGCCAGGATCGGCGGCAGGGGCTCATAGGTCACCGCCGAAATGCGGTTGGTGACTCGCGTTAGATCGACGATGCCGATCACCGCAATGGCCGGGCTTCCCTTGATCAGAAACGACATTTCGTTGACCAGCCCAGGCAGACTGGTAATGGTAATTTGCGGCAACATGATGCGCCGAAAGTAGACGTATGGCGTCATGCCGATGGCCATCGCCGCCTCACGCTGCTCGCGGGAGAAATTATTGAATGCCGAGCGCCAAATCTCGGCATTAAAGGCTGCCGTATTTAGTGTCAAAGCCAAAATACCGGCGACATTGCGGTTGAGGCTGATTCCAAAGGTCGGTGCCGTCATGAAGATGAACAGTACCAAGGTGACCAGTGGGGTAGCTCTGGCGATGCTGATATAGAGTCCCAGCACTTGATGCACGAAGGGAATCCGAGCGGTACGAAGCAGTGCAATGACCAAGCCCAGCACCACGCCAATGGCGATCGATACACCAGAAATCCAGGCGGTGGTCCAGGCGCCCTGAAATAACAAGCCCCAAGCTCCGCTAGTCATCATGTTCCCCTCGATAAGCCTATCTTTCATTACCCCTCACTCGCCGACATTGCGAGTGAGGGCTTCGTTGTGCCAGCGTATGGCCAGCCAGGCTCAGATCAGTTCATGCCTGCCATTTCGTGATATTCCTCAACAGTAGTAATCGGGACATGAGGCAGATCATCGAAGGATTGACCGAACCACTTTTCCTGAAGCTCAGCCAGACGGCCGCTTTCGCGCATTTCGGTCATAAAATCAGTTAGGTATTCGAGAAGCTCGGGGCTGTTCTTGGGAACGGGCCAAGAGGCGAACCCAGGGCCGGATACGGCCTGCCCCATGGCAAAAGTATCTCCTCTCACGCTTACCAGATCATTTAGCGGCACCACGGCATCCACAACAAAGTCGAGCCGGCCATTGGCCAGATCAGCGTGTGCCTCAGGATAGGATTCATACTCGACAACTTCGCCGAGCCTTCCACCCTGCTCCTCTAGCGTTGTAGCCAACTCAGATAAACGGCTCAGGCCTACGCTACCAGCCTGAGCGCCAACACGTTTGCCGCTCAAATCTTCAACACTGTTAATACTATCGTCATCGATACGCTTGACATAAAAGATCTGTGCAGAGGCGTAAGGAGGAACAAAGTTGAAGACACGCAGGCGCTCCTCGGAAACCAAGGCGCCCGTCGTGGCTACGTCGTACTGGCCAGTAGCTACCGAGGCTAATAGGCCAGTCCACGGCAGAATGTCTTGGCGGATTTCAAAATCAGCATATTCACGCAACTCCTCAAGCATATCCGCCGTGAATCCCTCCGGTTCACCGTCGGCAATAAAGTTGAAGGGGGCATAATTGTCCTCGGTCGCCACATTCATGTAGCCACGGCTCTCGATTTCAGGGAGGTCGACAGCAGCGGCCTGCAGAGAAAGGCTCAGTGCGATACCGCCAAGGCTCATCGAAAGCGCCTTGAATAGTGCCTTGTGCTTGGGCCAGCCACCCTTGGTGGTAGATTGGGAGTGGTAAATCGCCATGTTACAGCCCTCTTTTTGTGTGTTGGAAATCAGGGTCGAAGCGGCCTCGACAGGCAGTGCCGAATTCGGCCTCATTGCCTTGCCTTCACCCTAGAGATTTCCCTCGTCATCCATTAGAGCCAGATGCGCGCGATTCGAAGGACAGCCTTTGAGCTGTCTCATGGCACGCATATTGCTTTGATACAATAGGGATAAAATAATTGTTTCGAGGGTTGCCATGACGATGCTTTGCTTGACGCTTGAAAATGGTGCTACTAGTTGTCTGCAGGAGCAGCTTCGTGTGGCCTTGCTCGAAACGATCCGGCTCAATGCGATTCCAACAGATGAAGCACTACCCTCATGCCGGAAATTATCGAAACAGCTAGGAATTTCGCGCAACACTGTCGCTATCGTTTATGAAGGGCTGGTCGAGGACGGTTATTTAGTAAGTCGTCCTCGCAGTGGTTATTACCTGCATGAAAACTACCATCAGGAGGGCTTAGCGCTGGAGGAGATCCCTCACCAGACCAAGCTTGAAGCACCATCTTGGAGCAAGCGTTTCACTCACCGCCCCAGTAATTATCAAGGGGTACTCAAACCCAGCAATTGGATGGAATACGACTACCCTTTCATCTATGGGCAGCTTGATACGCAACTGTTTCCTCTGGAGCAATGGCGCGACGTTAACCGTCGGCTGCTCAGCGGCCGAAGCGACAAGCACTGGTTAGGTGATCGCATCGACCAAGACGATCCACTGCTGATCGAGCAACTACGCAAGCGAGTATTGCCAAAGCGCGGTATTTTTGCACGCAGTGACGAAATCTTGATCACAATGGGCTCACAAAATGCACTGTTCTTGATCGCTCAATTGCTCCTCCATAGCGAAACTCGTATCGGGTTGGAGAATCCAGGCTATCGAGAGGCAGTTAATGTATTTGCGCGACAGGGTGCCAAGCTACAATTGCACGGCATAGACAATCAGGGAATTTTGTTAAATGAAAACTCCAAGGCCTGTGATTATCTCTATGTCATGCCCAGCCATCAGGTGCCAACGGGAATAACCATGAGCCACACCCGCCGCGAGGAGTTGATCGCACAAATACAGGCTCATGATCAGATCGTAATCGAAGATGATTACGATGCCGAAATGCATGGCGATCAATTCGCACTGCCCGCACTAAAGGCTAGCCGTGCTGGCCAACGAGTCATCTATATGAGCAGCTTCTCGAAAGCGCTTTCTCCCGGACTTCGCCTAGGCTATATAGTAGCCGACTCCGAACTGGTCGAAGAATTACGTGCGCTGCGGCGAATGATGTACCGCCACCCCCCTTCCGGCCTGCAGCACCAGATGGCACAGTTTTTTTCCCAAGGACACTACGAACGATATCTACGCTTCTATACGGACGACACTCAGCGCCGTCGCGAGCGGCTGGGTAAGGCGTTGGAAAGAGAGCTGGAGGGCTGTCGACGAATCAATGGCAGCCAAGCCAGCGCCTTCTGGCTGGAAGCGCCCAACAGCCTGGATACGCAACATTTGGCTTGGCAAGCTGCTCAGCTTGGCGTGCTGATCGAGCCAGGGTTTCAGCATTTCTTTAATCAAGCACCGCCAAGAAATTTCCTACGCTTGGGATTCGGTGCAATCGATTGTGAGCGCATCGATTCTGGAATCTCGCGCTTGGCTCAAGCTTTTGACAGAGTAGCTTGAGCCAAGCGGCAGATACCGAAAGCCCATAAGACCAGTTATCAGGATGTCACAAAAAGGCCTGACAACTGACTCTAATGAGTCGGATTTGACTCGCTAGAGCCATGTAGGCATAGGTAGCTTATGCAGGGGATGACGGGGCTGGTAATGGCTAAGCTACTACGCTTTATCTGAAGCATTAGCCAGCTCGCCAGCATTCTATACTTCAAGCCCTGAAAACATTTAAGTAATTTGTATGGCAGCAAGAAGGGGAATGAGCGAAGGTATTTGTAATCATTTCTCAGCGCTGGCTCCCGGCTATCCTGAGCTCTTCTTAGTGAACCTTTACGGCCTGGCCTTTGAGGAGATAACAGCATCAAAACTACTGACCTGTGATTTTCACGGCAATGTTGTGGACGGCGCAGGAGAACCCGAGGCCACGGCTTTCTATATTCATGGTCGGCGTACTGATCGAACCGGGCTTTCAGCACTTTTTCAAACTGCACCCCACCTCGCCACTATTTCCGCCTTGGCTTCGGCGCCATTGATGCCGAACGGATCACTCCAGGCATTCAACTACTGGCCAAGGCATTTCATGCCATGTAAATGAACTCGCCGCCCTTGATGGGCGGCGAGTTCATTCATGCATTCAACGAAACGCACCTACTTGACGAAGCGGGGCGATAGCTCGCTTAACACCTCGTCGAGAATGCTCAACCCCTGTTCGACCTCCTGTGCAGACACCGTGCAGGGCGGGACCACATGGATGCGGTTCTCGACGATGAAAGTGAGTAGGCCTTTTGCCGCAAGCGCACCCTTGAGCTCTGCCATGCCAGTGCCTGCAAGTGGCTCACGCGTTTCGGGATCAGTCACGAATTCGAGGGCATGGAATACACCGAGGCCGCGCCGCTCGCCGATAATGGCGTGCTTGTCTGCCAGCGTATCGAGCCCCGACGCCAACACACCGTTGCCTACGCGGTCGGCATTTTCGATGATGCCCTCTTCTTCCATGGCATCGAGCGTAGCGACGATGGATGCCATGGCAAGCGGATGCCCGGAGTAGGTCATGCCACCCACGAAGAAGTGATCATCAAAATAGCGGCTGATCCGCTCGGAGATGATCACCCCACCCGTGGGGACATAACCGGAGTTGACGCCCTTGGCGAAGACGATCAGATCCGGCTCCACCGCAAAGTGATCGAAGGCGAACCAGCTCCCGGTACGCCCGAAGCCTGCCATGACCTCGTCGAGAATCAGCATGATGCCAAACTCGTCGGCAAGCGCGCGCACGCCCTTGAGATACTCCTTCGGTGGCACGAGGATGCCCGCGGTACCGGGAATGGTTTCCAGCAAAATGGCGGCAATGGCTTGGGGGCCTTCGCACTCGATCACCCTACGCAGGTGATGCAAGGCACGTTCACACTCTTCCTCCTCTGAGCTCGACCAGAAATCGGTGCGGTACAGATAGGGATTGAAAAAGTGGGCATGGCCGCGAGCAAATTCGTTGGGTACGCGCCGCCAGTCACCCGTGGCTGCGATGGCCGACCCGGTATTGCCGTGATAGGAGCGATAGGCCGAAAGCACCTTGTCGCGCCCGGTGACGATACGCGCCATACGAATCGCGTTCTCATTGGCGTCGGCACCGGCGTTGGTGAAGAACACCTTCTTGAAGCTATCGGGGGCGCGGGCCAGGATGCGCTTGGCGGCTTCGCCGCGTGCCAGGTTGGCGTGCGCCGGCGCCACCGTGGCGAGAGTCTCGGCCTGCGCCTTGATAGCAGCCACTACCTTGGGGTGCTGATGGCCGATATTGGTATTGACCAGCTGGCTACTGAAGTCGAGATACTCCTTGCCGGCGAAGTCCCACAGCTTGCACCCCGACGCACCGGCGATCACCAGCGGATTGAGGCTGCCCTGTACAGACCAGGAGTGGAAGATGTGCTCTCGATCCAGTTGGTATACGTATTCGTTCGATTCTTTATGAGACATGTGTGCCTGCTTCCGTCATCTGGTTAAAAATCCGAGCCTCTACGCGGCATCGTTTGGGCCTCGTACAACTGATTCGTTTACAGGCCCACGTCGTCATGCCGGTGACGATGGACGACCAGACTAGAAAAACGCTCACCTCCCCCATAGAGCCAGAACGGACCGGCCGCCTGGACAGACGCGATGGACGGAGATGTCCCGAGCAACCGCCTCATCTGGCCCTATGAGCAACCCGAGCAGTTTTCTAGAGTAACGCCACGTCAACCACAAGGAACTGAAACGACGTGAGTTTACTGCCCGCCATGCTCATCGTGTTCTTCGCCGGCGTGGTACGCGGGTACAGCGGCTTTGGCTTTGCCATGATCGTGGCGTTGGGGCTGATGTTCTTCATGCCGCCGGTGCATGCCATCCCGATGGCACTGCTGCTGGACCTAGTGTGCAGCCTGGGACTGCTGCGCCGAGCTATGCATCGCATGCATCACGCCATGACGCCTCGGCTCATCGTCGGCATGCTGATCGCAACACCGCTCGGCGTCTGGCTGGTCGCCTACTTGCCGGCTGAGAGAATCAGCACACTGGTGGCGGTGGTGTCACTGCTGGGTGGTTTGTCCATCCTATTCGGACGCAAGCCTAGGGCGCCGGCAATCGAACCAGCTACACCTGGGCGGCTGGAAAGATACGCCATCCCGGCGGGGGGCGTCTCCGGTCTCTCGATGACCATGGCCTCTGCGGGGGGACCACCGCTGATGCTGTATCTCCTCAACACATCCTTGCCGCCGACAGTCATGCGTGCCACGGCCATCGTGTTCTTCATGGCCAGTAGCAGTTGTTCCTTGCTCGGTTTCGCCCTAGTCGGAGCATTGACGAGCGACATCCTCACCTGGGGAGCGATGCTGGTGATCCCAGCGCTGGGAGGCAGCCTGGGGGGTCAGTGGTTGTTCCATCGCTCACCGCCAGCCTCCCTGCGCTGGTCGGTTGCCCCTCTGCTGATT